>NZ_AP025592.1:3681428-4295000 GCF_023169965.1 Anaeromyxobacter paludicola
GAAGGGCGACTACCAGGGCGACCACGCCCGCGTGCAGACGGCCCTCAACGCCACCGCCCAGGCGCTCGACGAGGCGCTCTCGCAGGTGTCGCAGTCGGTGGGCCAGGTGTCCTCCGCGGCGAGCCAGATCGCGTCGTCCTCGCAGGCGGTCGCGAGCGGCGCCTCGGAGCAGGCGGCCTCGCTCGAGGAGACCACCGCCAGCCTCGACTCGGTGGCGGCGATGGCGCGCAGCAGCGCCGAGCACGCCGGCCAGGCGAGCGCGCTCGCGACGAGCGCGAGGGGTCAGGCCACCGAGGGCGCGGCGGCGATGTCGCAGATGCAGGTGGCGATGGATCAGATCCGGGCCTCGGCCGAGGGCACGAGCGCCATCATCCGCGACATCAACGAGATCGCCTTCCAGACCAACCTGCTCGCCCTCAACGCGGCGGTGGAGGCGGCGCGGGCCGGCGAGGCGGGGCGCGGCTTCGCGGTGGTGGCCGAGGAGGTGCGGTCGCTCGCGCTCCGGAGCAAGGAGGCGGCGCAGAAGACCGAGGCGCTCATCCAGCAGTCGGTGAAGCAGGCGGCGCAGGGCGCCGAGACCTCGCGCCACGTCTCGGCGAAGCTGGGCGAGATCGTGGGCGGCATCGGGAAGGTGACCGACATCGTGGCCGAGATCGCCGCCGCGGCGAAGGAGCAGTCGGCCGGCATCGAGCAGCTCCACAAGGCGGTCTCGGAGATGGACAAGGTGACGCAGCAGAACGCCGCCAGCTCCGAGGAGTCGTCCTCGGCGGCGAGCGAGCTCTCCGGGCAGTCGGAGGAGCTCGCCGCCATGGTCGGCGCCTTCAGGCTCGGGGCGGCCGGCGGCAAGCCGCGCGCTGCCGCGGGCCCCGCGCCGGCGCTCCGCCCCGTCCCCGCCGCCGCGCGCGCGCCGGAGCGGATCGCGCTGAAGCCGGAGGAGGTCTTCCCGCTCGAGGAGGGCGGGGCCTTCACCGCGGACTTCTAGCGGGAGGCTGGCGGCGGCCGGGAGCCCCTGGCCGCTCCTCCCCGGCCCCTCCCCGCCCGACGGGGAGGGGCGGCGCGGGGTCACCTCGGCGGCGCCAGGTCGGCCGCCCTGCAGGCAGCCCGACCCGGACACTCGCGGCTTTCGTGACCCGGGGCCGTGGTGACCCGGGGCTCCGCCCCGACCGCGCGGCCGGTGCGGGCCGGTTTCGACCCTGATCCCGAGCGCTCAGCGAGACGCCTCTCCGCCCGCCTGACTGGCACGGGCGCTGCTCTCGACCCACCCCGAACCGGTGCGCCCTGGCCGGCCGCATTTCTCACCGGGGAGGGACTCATGTTCGGGAAGCTCAAGCTGGGCGGCAAGGTGGTGGCCGGGTTCGGCGTCGCGATCGCGATCAGCCTGATCGTCGGCGGGGTGAGCTACTGGAGCGCCGGGCGCATCTCCGCCCAGCTCGAGAACGTCGCCGCCGCCAAGCTCCCCTCGGTGGGCGCGCTCGGGGTGTTCGACGGGTCGATCCACGAGGTGATCCGCGGGCTGAACGTCCTGCAGATGCGGCAGCTCGGCCACGGCGAGCTCCACCGGGCGGGCTACGGCTTCGTGGAGGACGGGCTCCAGGACATCGCCGACGCCCAGAAGACCTTCGAGGAGGTGCAGCACACCGAGGCGGGCCTGAAGATGTGGGCCGGGATCCAGGAGCGCTACCGCGCCTGGGCGCCGCTGGTGGACCGCACCGTGGAGGCCGCGCGCGAGCGCGACAAGCTGATCGCCGCCGGCCACGGTCCCTCCGATCCCGTGGTGGTCGAGGCGGACCGCCGGGAGCTCGAGGCCTGGAGCGCCCAGCGGGCGGCCGCGGCCCCGCTGCAGCTGGAGCTGGGCAGGCTCGTCGCGAAGACCCGGACCGACGCGGAGAAGGTGCGCGAGGAGGGGCGCCGCGCGGCCGCCACCGGGAGCCTGCTCATGGCCGTGGCGATCGCGGCGGGCGCCGCGCTGATGCTGGGGCTCGGCCTCTGGATCGCCCGCTCGATCCGGCGCACCCTCGCCGCGCTGTCGGCGGAGTCGGGCAAGCTGCGCGACGCGGTGACGGACGGCCGGCTCTCGGTGCGCGCCGAGCCCTCGGCGGTGGAGCCGGAGTTCCGGCCCATCGTCGAGGGGGCCAACGCCATCATGGACGCCTACGCGCGCCCCCTCGCGCTCGCGTCGGGCACCCTGGACCGGATCGCCCACGGCGACATCCCCGACCGGATCGCCGAGGCGTCCCGGGGCGACTTCAACGCCATCACCGAGAACCTCAACACCTGCATCGACGCGGTGAACGCGCTGGTCCGGGACGCCGACGCGCTGGCCGAGGCGGCGGTGCAGGGGCGGCTGTCCGCCCGCGCCGACCCGAAGCGGCACCGGGGCGACTTCGCCCGCGTGGTGGAGGGCATGAACCGGACCCTGGCGACGCTGGTGGGCCACATCGACGCCATGCCGGCCCCGGCCATGATCGTGGACCGCGAGCTCACCATCCAGTTCATGAACGCCACCGGCGCCAAGGTGATCGGCCGCCCGGCGGACCAGCTCGTGGGCACGAAGTGCTACGACGGGTTCAGGACCAGCGACTGCCACACCGAGCGCTGCGCCTGCGCCCGGGCCATGTCGACCGGTCAGACGGCCTCGAGCGAGACCGAGGCCCGGCCCAACGGCCAGGTGCTCCAGATCGGCTACAGCGGCGTGCCGGTCCGCGACGGCGCGGGCGCGGTGATCGGCGCCTTCGAGGTGGTCGCGGACCAGACCGCGGTGAAGCGCTCCATGGCCGTGGCCCAGAAGGTGGCCGGGTACCAGGCCGCCGAGGCGGCGCGGCTCACCACGGCGCTGGAGCGGCTGGCGCAGGGCAACCTGGACCTCGCGCTGGAGGTGACGCCCGGCGACGCCGACACGGCGCACGCGCAGGAGGTGTTCGCCGGCATCGCGGCCTCGTTGAAGCAGAGCGCCGCGGCGGTGGGGGCGCTGGTCAACGACGTGAAGGCGCTCGCCCGGGCCGCGCAGGAGGGCCAACTCGGCGTGCGGGCCGAGGCCGGCCGCCACCAGGGCGAGTTCCGCGCCGTGGCGCAGGGCGTGAACGACACCCTCGACGGCATCGTGACGCCCTTCCGGACCATCGCCGAGTACTGCGAGCGGATCTCGCGCGGCGACATCCCGCCGCTCCGGACCGGGAAGGTGAAGGGCGACATCGTCGCGATGCAGCAGAGCCTCAACCGCTGCATCACCGCCGTGAGCGGGCTCGTCGCCGACACGAAGGCGCTCTCGCAGGCGGCGGTCGAGGGGCGGCTCGCGGAGCGGGCCGACGCCTCCCGTCACGAGGGAGCCTTCCGCGAGGCCCTCCAGGGCGTGAACGCCACGCTCGACGCGGTGCTGGCGCCCATCGGCGAGGCCACGGCGGTGCTGGAGCGGCTCGCCGAGCGCGACCTCACCGCCCGGATGAAGGGCGACTACCGCGGCGATCACGCCCGGGTCCAGACGGCGCTCGACGCCACCGCCCAGGCGCTGGAGGAGGCGCTCTCGCAGGTGTCGCAGTCGGTCGCGCAGGTGTCGAGCGCGGCGAGCCAGATCGCGTCGTCCTCGCAGGCGGTGGCGAGCGGCGCCTCGGAGCAGGCGGCCTCGCTCGAGGAGACCACCGCCAGCCTCGACTCGGTGGCGGGCATGGCCCGCTCGAGCGCCGATCACGCCGGGCAGGCCAGCGCCCTCGCCGCGGCCGCCAAGGGGGCGGCGGTGGAGGGCGCGGCGGCGATGTCGCAGATGCAGTCCGCCATGGACAAGATCCGGGCCTCCGCCGAGGGCACCGGGGCCATCATCCGCGACATCAACGAGATCGCCTTCCAGACCAACCTGCTCGCCCTCAACGCGGCGGTGGAGGCGGCGCGGGCCGGCGAGGCGGGGCGCGGCTTCGCGGTGGTGGCCGAGGAGGTGCGGTCGCTCGCCATGCGCAGCAAGGAGGCGGCCCAGAAGACCGAGGAGCTGATCCGGCAGAGCGTGGCCCAGGCCACGGAGGGCGCCCAGACCTCCCGCCAGGTCTCGGGCAAGTTCGGGGAGATCGTGGGCTCGATCGGGAAGGTGACCGACATCGTGGCCGAGATCGCCGCCGCGGCGAAGGAGCAGTCGGCCGGGATCGAGCAGCTCCACAAGGCGGTCTCCGAGATGGACAAGGTGACGCAGCAGAACGCCGCCAGCTCCGAGGAGTCGTCCTCCGCGGCGAGCGAGCTCTCGGGGCAGTCGGAGGAGCTCGCCGCGATGGTCGGGGCGTTCCGGCTCGAGGCGGCCCGCGTCAGGAGCCGCCCGGCCGCGGGCGCCGCCGACCGCGCCCTCCCCGCCGCCGCGCGCGCGCCGGAGCGGATCGCGCTGAAGCCGGAGGAGGTCTTCCCGCTTGAGGAGGACGGGACGTTCACGGCGGACTTCTAGCGGGGTGGACCTTCTCGGCTGAGACGAGAGGGGGAGGGGCCCCACCGTAGGTGGGGAGGGGCAGCGCCCCTCCCCGCCGGACAGCGTGCAAGCGACGAGCGGAGCGAGGCGCGCAGCGCGCTCGGCTCCGGCGCAGCAGGGGAGGGCCCCCGGCGAGCTTTGCTCGACGGGGAGGGGGCGCAGCCCCCTCCCGATCAGAACGCCCGCTCGGTGAGCTGCTGCGCCGCCTCGGCGATGGCGCGGCGGTGGACGCCGTCGGGCACGCGCTCGAGGGCGGCCATGGCGCGGCCGGTGTGCTCGCGGGCGATGGCGCGGGCGGCCTCCACGCCGCCGGAGCGCTTCACGGCCTCGATGACGTCGCCGGCGACGTCGTGGGCCTCGGCCTTGCCCTCGACCAGCGCCGAGAGGCGCTGCCGCAGGAGCGGCTCGGCCTCGCAGGCGCGGATGAGGGGCAGGGTGGCCTTGCCCTCGAGCAGGTCCGTGCCGAGCCGCTTGCCGAGCAGCTCGGGCGCGGCGGCGTAGTCGAGCGCGTCGTCCACGAGCTGGAAGGCGATGCCGATCCCCTCGCCGAAGACGCCGAGGGCGCGCGGCACCTCGCCGCGGATCCCGGCCGCCCAGGCGCCGGCGGCGGCGCTCCAGCCGAAGAGCGAGGCGGTCTTGCCCTCGACCACGTCGAAGTAGTCGCGCTCGGTGGCCTCGAAGCTCCCGCGGAGCGAGAGCTGCAGCACCTCGCCCTCGACGAGCCGGCGCATGGTGGCGAGCAGCGCCGGGAGCGCGGCCGGCCGGGCGTGCTGCTCGGCCACCAGCTCGAGCGCGCGGGTGAGGAGCCAGTCGCCGGTGAGCACCGAGACCGCGTTGCCCCAGATGACGCGCGAGGTCGGCTGGCCCCGGCGCATCGGGCCGTCGTCGATCACGTCGTCGTGCAGGAGCGTCGCCGAGTGGGTGAGCTCCGCGGCCACCGCGAACGGCACCGCGGTCGCGAGCTCCCCGCCGCAGGCGCCGCAGGCGAGCAGGGTGACGGTGGGCCGGATGCGCTTGCCGCCGGCGAGCACCAGGTGGCGGGCGGCGGCCTTGAGCGTCTCCTCGGCGTCGGCGGTGGCGCGCGAGAGCTGCTGCTCGAGGGCCATCAGCTCCTCGCCGAGGCGCGGCACCTCCTGCAGGGCCGCCTGCGCGCGCTCGGGGCGCGCCCCGCGCTCGGCGCTGGCGTCCAGCTGGGACAGGATGGCCTGCTCGGAGCTGCGCATGAAGCGACCCCTCCCGGGGAAAGTTCAAGAAAAGTTGAACGAGCCATATAGCGCGGCCCGGTGTCGCGGGTCAACGACGCGCCGTGCCGTTCGGGGCCCCTCCCGGCGCCCGGCACGGCGCGGGACGGAAGCGCGCTTCCTCCGCTGTGTCGCGCGGTTCCCACCGGCGGCGCCGCGGGCGCGGCGCGGAGGCGTGGCGCGAGGCGTGCACGGGCAGGGCGCGCGGCTGGACGGCCGCGGAGGGTGCGAATGCGCCACGTCTGGGCGGGGGTGCTCCTGGGCTCGCTCCTCGCGGGCTGCGGGGGAGGCGGGAAGGTCACGCAGAGCGGCGGCTGCCCGCCGGGGCAGCTGCAGGACGCGAGCGGGCGCTGCCTCGCGAGCTGCGACCCGGCGCAGACCTGCGGCGCCACCTGCTGCCCGTCGGGCCAGACCTGCCAGGCGGGCAACGTCTGCGGCGCGCCCGGCGGCTCCGGCCAGGCCTGCGGCGCCGGGGGGACCTGCGCCGACGGCACCTTCTGCCTCGCCGGGACCTGCGTCGCCGCCGATCCGAAGTGCAGCTTCAAGCCGCCCCCCGGCCCGTTCCAGCCGCGCGTCGCCTGGCAGTGGACCGGCTCCAAGGACCAGCCGGCCTACGCGCAGGTGCTGATGACGCCGGTGGTGATCCCGCTGCACCGGCAGGCCGACGCCTTCACCGCCCCGGCGGTGGTCTTCAACGCCATCCTCGACGGGCTCGGCGCCGGCGACGCGGTGCCGGGCGTGATGCGCGCCGTGGACGGCCGGGACGGGACCGACCTCTGGTCGAGCGACCCCGCCCACCCGGTCAACGGGATGGCCGCCATCGCCGCCGGCGACCTCTTCGGCGACGGGAACACCGAGTTCGTCACCGCGCGCATGCCGGCCCAGATCCCCGGCACGCCCTCCTACGATCCGAAGACCGAGGGGCTCGTCGCCTTCGACGACACCGGCCGGTTCCTCTGGGAGCTGGCGGGCATCCCGGTGGAGTGGGGCGCGCCGGCGGTGGCGCGCTTCGGGCCGGGCGAGGCGCGGGTGGTGATCGGCGCGACGGTGGTGGACGCGCACGGCAAGCTCGTCTGCCAGGGCCAGTCCGGCAGCGGCAACAACCTCGGCTACGGCCCGCTCTCGGTGGTGGCCGACATCGACGGCGACGGCGTCCCGGACATCGTGGCGGGCAACGCGGTCTACGACCTCGCCTGCCAGCCCAAGCCCGGCTGGCCCAACGGCCAGCCCGACGGCGCGGTGGCGGTGGCCGACTTCACCGGCGAGGGCAAGCCGCAGATCGCGGTGGTCTCGGGGATCCCCAACGCCGCGCCCAACCCGCCCACGCTCTCGGTCCGGCTCCAGGACCGGACCGGCAAGGTGATCTGGGGGCCGGTGACGGTGGCCAACGGCGGCGCCGGGGGCGCGCCCACCGTGGCCGACTTCGACGGCGACGGCAAGCCGGAGATCGGCGTCGCCGCCCGCGCCGCCTACCGGGTGTTCAAGCCCTTCGCCGCGAACCCCATCCTCTGGGAGAAGCCGACCCAGGACACGAGCGACGTCACCGGCAGCTCGGTCTTCGACTTCACCCACGACGGGAAGGCCGAGGTGGTCTACGGGGACGAGTGCTACACGCGCGTCTACGACGGGACCACCGGCTCCATCGAGTTCGAGTCGCCCAACCCGAGCTGCACGGTCTACGAGAACCCGGTGATCGCCGACGTGGACCGCGACGGCCGGGCCGAGATCGTGGTGGCCACCAACAGCGTCTGCAACATCACCTGCCCGTGGGGCGCGCACCAGGGCTCGGGGCGGCACGGCGTCACCGTCTTCAAGGATCTCCGCGACCACTGGGTCTCGACGCGGGCGGTCTGGAACCAGCACAGCTACCACGTCACCAACGTGAACGAGGACGGCAGCCTGCCCTGGCCGGAGCAGGACAACTGGACCACCCCCGGCCTCGACGACTACCGGATGAACGTGATCGGCAACCCCGACTACTCGGCGCCCGACCTCGCCGCCGACCCGCTCGCCGACGTCTCGCTCGACCGCTCCGCCTGCCCCGCCTCCCTCACGGTCGCGGTGCGCGTCTGGAACCGGGGCGCGGTGCTCGTGACCGCCGGCGTGCCCATCGCGGTCTACCAGGGCGCCGCCGGGGGGGCGCTGCTCGCCACCGCCAGGACCGCCGGCGCCATCAAGCCGGGGGCGTTCGAGAGCGTCTCGATCCCGCTCGCCGGCCCGGCCTCGGCGCCGGCCACGGTGACGGTGGTGCTGAACGACGACGGCACGGGGCAGGGCGTGGTGGGCGAGTGCCGGCGCGACAACAACGCCGTCGCCGTCCCGGGCGCCTACTGCCCGGCCGGGGGGAAGTGAGGCGCCCGCGCCGCGAGCAGGCTTCGCAGGCGCGCGAGGTCGAGCGGCTTCTCGAGCCGCTCGTTCGGGAGCAGCGCCAGGGCCTCGCGCTCGGCCCCGGCGAACGCGCCGCCGCTCACGAACACCAGGTCGCGCGCGGCGGCCGGGTCGAGCTGCGCCAGCGCCGCGTGGAACTGCGTCCCGGTCATCTGCGGCATCATCACGTCGCAGAGCACGAGGTCGAACCGCTCTCCCGCCGCGAACCGCTGCAGCGCCTGCCGCCCGGCGGTCTCGCAGACCACCTCGGCGAAGCCGTGCAGCGCCCGGCGCACCGCGCGGCCGATGCCCTCCTCGTCGTCGAGCAGCAGCACGCGCGGGAGGCGGGCCGGGGCGGCGCCCGGCGGCGCGTCGCGCGGCGCGGCGGGGCGGGCCAGGGGCAGGCGGGCCTGGAAGACGTTCCGGCCGCGCCCGCTATCGGCCGTGAGCTCTCCGCCCATCCCGCAGACCAGGGTGCGGCAGATCGAGAGCCCGAGCCCCGCCCCGGCGCCGTCGGCGCGGGTGACGGTGAACGGCTCGAAGACGCGCGGGAGCGCCCGCTCCGGGACGGCCGGGCCGGTGTCGGTCACCTCGAGCACCGCCTGGTCGCCCTCCGCGCGCGCGGCGACCTGGATGAGGTGCCGCTCACGCTCCCCGGGGCGGATGGCGAGGGCGGCGTTGAGCAGGAGGTGGAGCGCCACCTGCCCGAGCCGCGCCGGGTCCCCGCGCACCACCGGCGCCTCGTCCAGGTCGAGCTCGAGCCGGGCGCGGTGGCGGATCTCGTTCCCGGCCAGCGCGAGCGCCCCCTCGACCACCCCGTGCAGCTCCACCGCCGCGAGCCGCTCGTCGGCCGGCTGCGAGAGCTGGCGCAGCTCGCGCACCACGCGGTGGACGCGCCGGGCCCCCTCGAGCGCGTCGGCCACCGCCTCCGCGAGCGCGCGCACCTGCTCGAACCCCGGCGGGCCGCCGGTGGCGAGCGCCGCGAGCTCGCGCTCGACGTAGGAGAGGTTCGAGAGGACGTACGAGAGCGGGTTGTTGAGCTCGTGCGCCAGCCCCCCGGCGAGCGCGCCCAGGGTGGCGAGCCGGTCCGAGGCGGCGAGCTCGCGCAGCATCCGCTCCCGCTCCTCGCGCGCCCGCTGCCGCTCGCTCACGTCGAGCGCGAGGACGAGCTCGCACCGGCGGTCGCCCAGCTCGAGCCCGTGGTTCAGGATCTCCACCGGGAACACCGTCCCGTCCTTCCGCCGGTGGCGCCAGACGCCGGCGGAGGTGGAGCCGCACGGCTGGGCCTGGTGCAGCCACGTCTCGAGCGGCCCGACGTCCTCGCGCGGGCGGATGTCCCGCAGGGTCATGGAGAGGAACTCGGCCCGGCTGTAGCCGTAGCGCGCGACGGCCGCGTCGTTCACCGCCACGAAGGCGAGCGTCGCCCGCTCGAAGACCCACATCGGGTTCGGGTTGTTCTCGAACAGCAGCGTGGCGGGCGCGCCGGCGAGCGGATCGCCGTCGAGCGTCGTCGAGCTCTCCCCCGGGTCGTTGCGCAATCGATCCCCCGATCTCGAACGCAGCGTCCCTGCCTTTCTAGCAGATGGGACGGCCGCGCCGCCTCCGGACGAGCGGCGCCGCCTCGCGCACCTCGGCCTACACGGCGCCGGCCCCGCCCGTGCTAGGGTCCGCCCCCATGGCGGCGGTGAAGCTCATCCTCGAGTACGACGGCACGCGCTACGCCGGCTGGCAGGTGCAGCCGAACGGCCCCTCGATCCAGGCCGAGGTGGAGCGGGCGCTCTCCACCCTCCACAAGGGCCCGCGGCGCGTCACCGCCTCCGGGCGCACCGACGCCGGCGTCCACGCGCGCGGGCAGGTGGCGAGCTTCCAGGAGGAGCGGCCGCTGCCGGTGAAGGCCTACGTGCTCGGGATGAACGCGCTCCTGCCCGAGGACATCGCCGTCCGCGAGGCGGCGCTGCTGCCCGACGGGTTCGACGCCCGGCGCAGCGCGCGGGGCAAGCGCTACCGCTACCGGATCGAGAACCGGCCCGGGCGCGCCCCGCTCTCCCGGCTCCAGTCCTGGCAGGTCTTCCGCCCGCTCGACGCGGACGCGATGCGCGCCGCCGCCGCGCAGCTCCTCGGGCGCCACGACTTCGGGGCCTTCCGGGCCTCGGACTGCGAGGCGGCCCACGCCGTCCGCGAGCTGCGCCGGCTCGACGTGCTCGGGGAGCGCGGCGGGACGATCGAGGTGGTCGCCGAGGCCACCGCGTTCCTGAAGCACATGGTGCGGAACCTGGTGGGCACGCTGGTGGAGTGCGGCCTCGGGCGGCGCGACCCGGCCGGCATGGCGGCGCTGCTCGCCTCGCGCGACCGGACCCGCGCCGGCGCGACCGCGCCGCCGCAGGGACTCTGCCTCGAGGAGGTCTTCTACGAGGACCCGCCCTAGGCGCAAGCCGGTCACTTGAGGATTTCCGCCGTAGCTCCCCTCAGGTGGCGCGGGTCGGCTCGCGCGCCGGCCCGCAGCACGGGCTTCGGCCAGTCCGCCGGCGTCAGTCTGCTCCGACCAACGGCCCCGCCCAGCGAGCGGCCTTTGGGCCGAGAGCTGCCCGGCTCGCCGCAGGCTCGAGTTCCACCACCAACGGGTCGCCTTCGCGAAGGGCGGGGAGGCGACGGCCGACAACATCTGCCTGCGCTGTGCCGCCCACCATGGGCTCGCGACCGAGCACGAGTTCGGCCGCGAGCACGTCGCCCGACGCGTCGCCGAGGCCCGGCAAGCGCGCGAGCGCCGCCGCGTTGCCAAGGCGCCGTCCCCGGGGACGGCGTTCACCACCTCATCTTTCGCGTTCGGCCCGACCTGACCGATGCGCGGGGCGCGTGCAGCTCCGTGCTCCATCCGCCGGTTCCTCCCACCGCGCGCGGCGGGACGAGCTTCCGTGAGTGTTCCTCATCTCGCGGGCGCGGCCTCGTTGCACGGGCCCCCGCGCTCGGGCGCACAGACTCCGTCCGGCGAGGCGGCGGCGCCGCCGCCGAGCTCGGCGCCAACGGTCGCGCGGGTCCCTTCCCTCGTAGTCTTTGCCCAAGACCCGCTCGCTGGGGGGCCGTCGATCGAAGCAGACGCACGCCGGCGGACTGGCTGGCGCGCGAGCCGAGGCCGCATCCCCTGACAGCGAGGGACAGCGGAAGTCACTGAGTGAACGGCATTGGCCCTAGGCGGCCGGCGCGGCCTCGAGCAGCTCCGCCACCTTGCGGCGCAGCGCCCCCGTGTCGAACGGCTTCTCCATCCAGCGGCCGGGGTTCTCCTCGAGGAAGCGCCGCGCGTTCGGGGTGAAGGCGCCGCCGGTCAGGAACAGGACCCGCCCGGCCAGGGCCGGGTCGGCCTGCCGCAGCGCCTCGTAGCACTCCATGCCCGAGATGCCGGGCATCACCAGGTCGAGGAGGACGAGGTCGAAGCGCTCCCCGCCCTGGATCCTCGCGAGGGCCTCGCGGGGGTCCGAGAGCGCCACCACCTCGTGGTCCTCCTCGAGGGTCCGCTGCACCGAGCGGCAGACGAACGGCTCGTCGTCCACCACCAGCAGGCGGCCGCGGCGGCCCGTGGCGCCCGGCGCCGCGGCGGCGGGGACGGCCGGGCGCTCCTCGGCGCGGGCCGCCAGGGTCACGGTGAAGGTGGTGCCGCGCCCGACCGCGCTCTGCACGCCGATGGTGCCGCCCATCGCCTCCACGAGCCCGTGGCAGATGGCGAGCCCGAGCCCCGAGCCCTCGCCGACCGGCTTGGTGGTGAAGAACGGGTCGAACACGTGCTCCAGGTGGTGCGAGGGGATCCCGATCCCGGTGTCGCTGACCGTGAGCTCCACCCGGCCGTCCGGGAGGGTCCGGGTGGCCACGCGGATCTCGTTCTCCGACGGGCGCCCCTCCGGCACCGCCTGGATGGCGTTGATCACGAGGTTCAGCACCACCTGCGCGAGCTCGTGCTCGCTCCCCGTCACCGGCGGCGTCTCGCCGAGCTCGCTCACGAGCCGCGCCCGGGGCCGCGCCTGCGCCTGCGCCATCCGGACCGCCGCCTGGGCCGCCTCGCGCAGGTCGGCGCGGCCGTGCTCCTCCCGCTCCCGCCGGCTGAAGGTGCGGAGGCTGCGGACGATCTCGCCGATGCGACGGGCTCCGTCGCGCGCCTCGTCCAGGACGTCGCGGGTGGTCGCGAGGTCGGCCTCCAGCCCCGGCCCCCGCGGCGGGAGCTGCCGCTCGAGGTACTCGAGGTTGGTGAGCAGGTAGGAGAGCGGGTTGTTGATCTCGTGGGCCACGCCGGCCGCGAGGGTGCCGATCGAGGCGAGCCGGTCGGCGAAGGTGAGCTGCGCCTGGAGCCGGAGCCGCTCCACCTCCGCGGCCTGGCGCTCGCTCATGTCGCGCCCCACGCCGAGCAGGATGCGCGCGCCGCCGGCCGCGAAGACCCGGCTGCTGAACTCCACCGGGAAGGTGCTGCCGTCCTTGCGCCGGTGGCGGGTCTCGAACCGGATGGCGCCCTCCCGGCAGGCGCGGGCGAAGTCCGGCTCCCAGTCGTCGGGGCGGGCCTGGAGCGCCGCGGCGGGACGGCCGACGAGCTCCTCGCGGGCGTAGCCGTAGGCCTGGAGGGCGCGGTCGTTGGCCTCCAGGATGGCGCCGTCCTCGGCGACGACCACCACGATGTCGTTCACCTGGTCGAGCAGCGCCCGGAGCCGCAGCTTCTCCGACTCCTGGGCGGCGGTCTGCGCCCGGCGCCGCTCCTCCGCGCGCAGCGCCTGCCACCAGGCGAGCAGCAGCGCGCCCGAGAGCAGGAGGATCACGGCGACGCCGCCCGCGAGCTGCTCGGCGCGGAGCCGGGCCGGCGCGAACATCTCCGCCCGGTCCACCTTGTTCGAGAGGTACCAGTCCGAGCCGGGGACGTGCCGGAGCGCCGCGATGACCTCCGCCCCGCGGTAGTCGTGCGTCTCCACCACGCCGGTCTCGCCGCGGACGGCGCGCGGGCCGGGCGGCTCGCTGGCCGGATCCATCTCGACCCGCCCGGGCGAGTAGCGCAGGCGGGTGATGGTGACGATCCGGTCGCCCTCGCGGCGCACCAGCGCCGGCTCGGCGCTGGAGCCCGGGCGCGGCCACACCATCACGATGGGGGTGAGGCTCCGCTCGGCGTCGAAGTGGACCACCAGCCCGGCGCCGGCGGCCCGCCTGAAGGGCGACACCAGCGTGAGCCTGGGGCTGGCCCGCTCGGAGCCGGAGAAGACCGTGAGGCCGCGGGGCCGGGCGCGGGCGAGGAGCTCCAGGTCCTCGGCGCCGGGCGCGCTCGCGCCGGGCGCCGAGAGCAGCGTCCGCCCGTCGGCCCCGACCAGCTCGACCGCGGTGGCGCCCTGCCGCCGCGCGATGGCCCAGAGGGTCGCCCGGAGCTCGTCGGCCGTCGCCGTCGAGGTCCCGCGCGCCACCGCCGCGATGGCCCGCCCGAGGAAGGGGTCCTCGTCGAGGTCGTCCCACTCGCGGAGCCGCTGCTCGCGCCAGGCGACGAGCTGCTCGACCTTGATGTCGGCGATGGTCGAGAGCTCGCGCTCGACCTGGGCGCGGAGGTCGCGGCGGAAGGCGCGCAGGTGGAGCGCGCCGCCGCCCGACAGCGAGAGCGCCAGGAACGCGAAGATGGCGAGCGGCATCGCCCAGGCCCGGCGGTGCGACGTGTCGCGCATGCGCGTCCTCCCGGCGGTTCGGACGAAGGTCTCGACCGGCCCAGGATAGCCCAGCCGGCGACGCGAGGCGCGGGCCAACGGTCAGGCGGCGGCCAGGGCGGCGGCGACCCGGGTCCGGAGGGCCTCGGGATCGAACGGTTTCTCCATCCAGCGCCCGGGGTTCTGGTCGAGGAAGGCGCGGGAGCGCGGGGTGAAGGCCCCGCCGGTGAGGAACACCATCCGCCTGGCCGCGTCCGGGCGTCGCCGCGAGAGCTCCTCGTAGCAGTCCATCCCCGAGAGCTCGGGCATGACCAGGTCGCAGACCACGAGGTCGAAGTGCTCGCCGGCCGCGAGCCGCTCCACCGCGGCGCGCGGGTCGGAGAGCGTCTCCACCTCGTGCTCCGGCTCGAGCGTGCGCCGGATCGAGCTCAGGACCAGCGGCTCGTCGTCCACGATCAGGATCCGGCCGCGCCGGCGGCCGGGCGGGCTCGCCAGCGGGAGCTCCGTCTGCTCGGCGGTCGCGGGCGGCAGGTCGAGGGTGAAGGTGGTCCCCCGGCCGAGCTCGCTCTCGACCGAGATGACGCCGCCCATCCCGTCCACCAGGCCGTGGCAGATGGCGAGCCCGAGCCCGGAGCCCTCGCCCACCGGCTTGGTGGTGAAGAACGGGTCGAAGATGCGCGACAGGTGCTCGGGCGCGATGCCGCTGCCGGTGTCGCCGATCGTCAGCTCCACGCGGCCGCCGGGGTGGACCCGGCTCGTCACCCGGACCTCGTTCCGCTCCGGCGCGCCCTCCGGGATGGCCTGGATGGCGTTCATCACCAGGTTGAGCACGACCTGGGCGAGCTCGTGCTCGGTGGCCGACACCGGGGCCGTCTCGCGGAGGTCGGTCACCAGCCGGGCGCGGGGGCGCGCCTGCGCCTGCGCCATCCGCACGGCGGCGTCGGCCGCGGTCCGGACGTCGGCGCCGCGCCGGGCGCCGGCGGTGTCCTTGCGGCTGAAGGTGCGCAGCCCGCGGACGATCTCGCCGATCCGGCGGGCGCCGTCGCGCGACTCCCGCAGCGCCTCCACCAGCTCGGACGGCGAGACGCGGTCCAGGGCCGGCCCCTCGCCCGAGAGCTGCTGCTCCACGAAGTCGAGGTTGGCGAGCAGGTAGGAGAGGGGGTTGTTGATCTCGTGGGCCACGCCGGCCGAGAGCGTGCCGATGGAGGCGAGCCGGTCGGCGAAGACCAGCTCCGACTGGAGCCGCTGCCGGTCCGCCTCCTGGCGGCGCTGCTCGGTGAGGTCGCGGTTCACGCCCACCGCGCCGACGACCCGGCCCGCGGCGTCGCGCAGGGCGGTGGCCGTGATCTCGACCGGGATCTCGGTCCCGCCCTTGCGGAGCTGGACGGTCTCGGCGCGGGCGGTGCCGCAGCGCTCGATCTCGGCCCAGTAGGCCTCGCGCGTGGTGCCGGTGAAGCGCGCCCGGATCAGCTCGTGGGCCAGGCGGCCGACCGCCTCCTCGGCGGTCCAGCCGTACATCCGCTCGGCGCTGCCGGCCCAGGCGGTGATCACGCCGGCGCGATCGAGCGCCATCACCGCGTCGGTCATGTTGGCGAGCAGGGCGGCGTGCTCGCGGGCCACGCGCGCCGCCCGGTTCCGCTCGGTCACGTCGCGGCAGACCGCGAAGGCGAAGCGCTCCTCGCCCACGGGGACCACCTGCAGGCTGAGCTCGATGGGGAAG
Organism: Anaeromyxobacter paludicola; assembly: GCF_023169965.1. Lineage (NCBI taxonomy): Bacteria > Pseudomonadati > Myxococcota > Myxococcia > Myxococcales > Anaeromyxobacteraceae > Anaeromyxobacter > Anaeromyxobacter paludicola. Next base: position 3,696,849 of record NZ_AP025592.1, read on the forward strand.
GTGGAGCCGTCGGCGCGCCGGTGCTCCGCCTCCGCCACGAGGTGGCCGTCGCGCCAGGCCTGGGCCCACTGCGAGGACCAGATCGCGGCGGCGGCCGGCGTGCGCAGGCCCACCACGTGGGTCCCGATGAGCTCCTCGCGGCGGCGGCCGTAGACGGCCACCGCCCGGTCGTTCACCTCCACCAGGGCGCCCCGGCTGTCGAGCACGAGGACGATGTCGTGCGCCTGGGTCCAGAGCGCGTCGAAGCGCTGGCGCGCGGCCCGGGCGGAGAGCTCGCCGTGACGGGCCCGGAGCGCCGCCACCTGCCCCCGCCACCAGGAGATGAGCAGCCCGGAGCCGAGGAGGAGGAGGAGCACCACCGCCACCCCGAGCTGGAAGGTGCGATCGTGCGCCGGCGCCAGCAGCTCGGCGGCGTCGGCCTTCACGGCGAGCACCCAGGTCGAGCCGGGGACCCGCCGCACCGCCGCGAGCACCTCCCGGCCGTACCGGTCGCGGGACGCCCGCACCCCCGTCTCGCCGCGCGCGGCGCGGGCGATGGCCGACGTGCCCTCGATGGGGAAGCTGAGGCCGGCGCTCGCCCCGGGCAGGAGCGACAGGGGGACCACCTCGCGCTGCGACACCCGCGCGATGAGGGCCTCGGTCGAGGAGTCGTGGCGGGGGCGCCAGAGCGCGATGGGCGTGAGGCTCCGCTGCAGGTCGAAGCGGACGATGAGCCCCGCCTCGCCGCCGGGCACCTGCGCCGGGCGGGCGATGGCGAGGACGAAGCCGTCGGCGTCCCGCTCGAGGTCCGAGAGCACCGGCGCGCCGCGCTCGCGCGAGAGCCGCAGCAGCCGGAGGTCGTCCGGGTCGCCCGGGCGCGAGCGGGTGGCGAGCACCAGCTCCCCCGCGCCGTCGCGCAGCTCCACGCAGTCCGCCTCCGCCGAGGCGCCCTCGCGCTCGAGCAGGTCGAGCAGCTGCATCCGCAGTCGCGGCTCCGGGTCGCCGGCGAGCACCCGCTCGATCGCCTCCATGGCGAACGAGTTCGCGAGCAGGTCGCTCCACTCGCGGACCTGGTGCTCGCGCCAGGCCACCACCTGCGCCACCTTCACGTCGGCGAGGGCCGAGAGCTCGCGATCCACCCGCTCCCGCGTCTCCCGCTGGAAGGCGCGGAGGTGGACGAAGGCGCCGCCGCAGAGGGTGGCCGCGAGCACCGCGAAGACCGCGAGCGGGGTGGCCCAGGCTTTGGCGCGCAGGTGGTCGGGCATCGGGCGGGGTGCGCACGATAACCCGGATGAGGCAGCCCGTTCCACATGGGCGCCGGACCCACCGCCTCAGTGGACGGTCTTCGCCTGCTCGCCTGCCTGCTCAGCCCGCTCGCCTGCCCGCTCGGCCCGGAAGTCGAGGGTCTCCCCGTGGCCCTCGTCCACCACCACGTGGTCGCCGGCCTTGACGTCGCCCCGGAGGATCCGGGTCGCGAGCGGATCCTGGACCAGCCGCTGGATGGCCCGCTTGAGGGGGCGGGCGCCGTAGACCGGGTCGTACCCGGCGTCCCCCACCGTCTCGCGGGCCGCCTCGGTGAGCTCCACCGTGATCCGCCGGTCGGCGAGGAGCCTGCGCAGCTTCTGGAGCTGGATCTCGACGATCCGGGAGATGTCCTCCCTCCCCAGCGGCCGGAAGACCACCACCTCGTCCACCCGGTTCAGGAACTCGGGCCGGAACTCGCCGCGCAGGTGCTCGAGCGCGGCCTCGCGGACGGCGGCCGGGTCGGCGTTGGGGCGGGAGGCGAGCCGCTGGATCTCCTCCGAGCCGAGGTTGCTCGTCATGATGACGACGGCGTTCCGGAAGTCCACGGTGCGCCCCTGGCCGTCGGTGAGCCGGCCGTCGTCGAGGATCTGGAGCAGCACGTTGAAGACGTCCCGGTGGGCCTTCTCGATCTCATCGAAGAGGATCACGCAGTAGGGCCGGCGGCGGACCGCCTCGGTGAGCTGGCCGCCCTCCTCGTAGCCGACGTAGCCCGGGGGGGCGCCGATGAGCCGCGCCACGGCGTGCTTCTCCATGTACTCGGACATGTCGAGCCGGACCATGGCCTGCTCGTCGTCGAAGAGGAACTCGGCCAGGGCGCGGGCGGTCTCGGTCTTCCCGACGCCGGTGGGGCCGAGGAAGATGAAGCTGCCGATGGGCCGGTTCGGGTCCTGCAGGCCGGAGCGGGCGCGGCGCACCGCGGCCGAGACGGCGCGGACGGCGTCCTGCTGCCCCACCACCCGCTCGGCGAGCCGGTCCTCCATCGAGAGCAGCTTCTCCACCTCGCCCTCGAGCAGCTTCGAGACCGGGATGTGCGTCCAGTTGGAGACCACCTCGGCGATCTCCTCCGGCGTCACCTCCTCCTTGAGCATGGCGCCGCCCGACTGGAGCTCGGCGAGCCGCGTCTGGGCCGCCTCCACCTGCCGCTGCGCCGCGGGGAGCCGGCCGAACTTGAGCTCGGCGGCGGCGCTGAAGTCGGCGCGCCGCTCGGCGTCGGCCTCGGCGCTCTTGAGCTGGTCGATCTCCTGGCGCGCCCTGGCGATCTCCTGGATCACCTGCTTCTCCGAGTCCCACCGGCTCTTGAGCCGCGCGAACTCCTCCTTCTGCGCGGCGAGGTCCTTCTCGAGCTGCGCGAGGCGCGCCCGCGAGGCCTCGTCCCGCTCCTTGAGCAGCCCCTGCTTCTCGATCTCGAGCTGGCCGATGCGCCGGCGCACCTCGTCCACCTCGGTGGGCATCGAGTCGATCTCGATGCGCAGCCGGCTCGCCGCCTCGTCCACGAGGTCGATCGCCTTGTCGGGCAGGAAGCGGTCGGCGATGTAGCGGTGGCTGAGGCGCGCCGCGTCCACCAGCGCCGCGTCCTGGATCCGCACCTTGTGGTGCATCTCGTAGCGGTCCTTGAGCCCGCGCAGGATGGAGATGGTGTCCTGCACCGAGGGCTCGCCCACGAAGACCGGCTGGAAGCGCCGCTCCAGGGCCGGGTCCTTCTCCACGTGCTTGCGGTACTCGTTCACCGTGGTGGCGCCGATGGCGTGCAGCTCGCCGCGGGCGAGGGCGGGCTTGAGCATGTTGCCCGCGTCCATGGCCCCCTCGGCGGCGCCGGCGCCGACGATGGTGTGCATCTCGTCGATGAAGAGGACGATCTCGCCCTCGCTCTGGGTGACCTCCTTCAGCACCGCCTTGAGCCGCTCCTCGAACTCGCCGCGGAACTTGGCGCCGGCCACCATCGCGCCGAGGTCGAGCGCGAGGAGCTTCTTGCCCTTGAGCCCCTCCGGCACGTCGCCGTCCACGATGCGGCGCGCCAGCCCCTCGACGATGGCGGTCTTGCCCACGCCCGGGTCGCCCACCAGCACCGGGTTGTTCTTGGTGCGGCGCGAGAGGATCTGGATGGTCCGCCGGATCTCGTCGTCGCGGCCGATGACCGGGTCGAGCTTGCCCTGGCGGGCGAGCTCGGTCAGGTCCTTCGCGTACTTCTGGAGCGCCTGGTACTGGCTCTCGGCCTCGGGGCTCGTCACCCGGGCGCCGCCGCGGACGTCCTTCAGGGCGCCGCGCACCCGCTCCGGCGTGACGCCGGCGTGCCGCAGCGCCTCGCCCGCGCCGCCCTTCTCCTCGGCGAGCGCGAGCAGGAGGTGCTCGCTCGCGACGTACTCGTCCTTCAGCTTCTTGGCCTCGTCCTCGGCCCGGTCGAAGATCTTGAGGAGCCGGTTCGCCAGGTACGGCTCGGCGCCCTGCACCCGGGGGACGCTCCGCAGCTCGTCCTCGAGGCGGGAGGCGACCAGGCTCGGGTCGGCGCCGATCTTGTCCAGGATGGGCCGCGCCACGCCCTCGGGCTGCTCGAGGAGCGCGAGGAGCAGGTGCTCGGCGTCCACCGCCTGGTGATCGCGCCGGCGCGCCAGGGCCTGCGCCGACTGGAGCACCTCCTGGGCCTTCACCGTCAGCTTGTCCGGTCTCATGCCGCGCAACGTAAGACCGGCAGGGGCCCTGGCAAGCGCGGTGCATCACGGCCGGTCCCGACAGGGCAGGGACGGGGCGGGTAGGATGTGCTACCACTAGGGGGGTACGGGCGGGGGCTCGGAGGAACGCGATGGCGGACCGCACGGACCCCGACGAGCAGGACGGCACGGAGGCGCTCGCGCCCGACTGCGAGGAGCTCCGGGCGCGCCACGAGCACTTCGTGCGCATCATGGCCCACGACGTCCGCAACCCGCTCCAGGTCATCCTGCTCCAGGCGGAGCGGCTCCAGCGGCTCCTGCCCGAGCCCGAGTCGCGCGAGCGGCGGGCCGCCGACGTGATCGCCGTCGCGGTGCGGCAGCTCGACGCGCTGATCCGGCAGCGGGTCCGGGAGGCGCGCGGGGAGGAGGAGCACCCCGAGGACGGGGCGGGCGCCGCGCGGGGGCGTTGACGGGCCGCGCGGCTCGCCCGGTCACGCCTGGTCCTTGCGCCCGCTGCCGCGCGGCCCCAGACCCGACGGAGCCCGTCCCTCGCGCTCCGGAGCCCCTCCCCCTTGATCGCCTCCCGCCCGCCGCACCCGGTCGTCCTCTCGGTCGGCAGGGCCCTGCCGGAGCACCACGTCGATCAGGAGACGCTCATCGCGGTCTTCCGCGAGCTCTGGTCCCGCAAGCACCACAACGCCGCCCGGCTCGAGGATCTGCACCGGGCCGTGGGGGTGGGCGGCCGCCACCTCGCCCTGCCGCTCTCGGAGTACCCGCCGCTCGACACCTTCGCGAAGTGCAACGACGCCTGGCTCCGCGTCGCCGTGGACCTGGGGGAGCGCGCGGTGCGCGACGGCCTCGCCCGCGCCGGCCTCGCGCCGGCCGACGTGGACCAGCTCTTCTTCGTCACCGTCACCGGGATCGCGACCCCCTCGGTGGACGCCCGGCTCATGAACCGGCTCGGGCTCCGGCCCGGGGTGAGGCGCACGCCGGTCTTCGGGCTCGGGTGCGTGGCCGGCGCCGCCGTGACCGCCCGCGCCGCCGACGCGCTGCGCGCCTGGCCGGGGGAGGTGGCGGTGATGCTCTCGGTCGAGCTCTGCTCGCTCACGCTCCAGCGCGACGACCTCTCGGTGGCGAACCTGGTCGCCTCCGGCCTCTTCGGCGACGGCGCGGCGGCGGTGGTGCTCGCGGGCGGGGAGCGGGCGGTCGGGCCGGGGCCGCGCGTGCTCGCGACGCGGTCGATCTTCTACCCGGACAGCGAGCGGGTCATGGGCTGGGACGTGGTGGAGGGCGGCTTCAAGGTGGTGCTGGCCGCGTCGGTGCCGCAGATCGTCCGCGAGCACGTCGGCGGCGACGTGGACCGGTTCCTCGCCGACGCCGGCCTGACGCGGCGGCAGATCCGGCACTGGGTGGCGCACACCGGCGGGCCGAAGGTGCTCGAGGCCTTCGAGACCTCGCTCGAGCTGCCGGAGGGCGCCCTGGCGCGGAGCTGGCGATCCCTGTCCGAGGTCGGGAACCTCTCCTCGGCCTCGGTGCTCTTCGTGCTCGGGGAGCTGCTCGACGCGGGGGAGGCGCGGCCGGGGGACCTCGGCCTGCTCCTCGCCATGGGGCCGGGCTTCTGCGCCGAGCTGGTGCTCCTGCAATGGTGAACAACGCGCTGCCCGGGATGGTCCTCGCCTCGGCCGTGGCCGCCGAGCGCGGGGTCGAGCTCTGGCTCTCGGCCCGCAACGCCCGGCGGCTCCGGCGGGCGGGGGCGGTGGAGGCGGGGCGGGCGCACTACCCGGCGATGGTGGCGTTCCACGCCGCGCTCCTCGCGGCCTGCCTCGCCTGGCCGCTCCTCGGGGGCGAGCGGCCGAGGCTCGCGGTGGCGATCCCCGCGGTGGTCGCGGTGCTGCTCGCGCAGGCGCTGCGCTGGTGGGCGGTCGCCACGCTGGGCGGGCGGTGGACGACGCGCGTGCTGGTGCTCCCGGGAGCGCCCCCGGTGACCGGCGGGCCCTACCGCTTCTTCCACCACCCCAACTACCTGGCCGTCGCCGTCGAGGTGGCCGCGCTGCCGCTCTCGGTGGGCGCGTGGATCGTCGCGCTCGCCGCGACGCTCCTCAACGCGGCGCTCATGGCAGTGCGGATCCCCGAGGAGGAGCGCGCGCTCGGGCCGGCCTGGGCGGAGGCCTTTGCGGGCGCGGAGCCCGTCGCGGCGCCGCGGGCCGCCCCGCCCCAGCCCTCCCCGCCCGAGCGGGGAGGGGGCGCCCCGGGCGGCCTCGAGGACGGCGGCTCCCCGCGCGCCCCTCTTCCCCTCTCCCGCGGAGCGGGGGACGGACAGGGAGGGGGCGGCGGCGGATGAGCGGGCGCGAGGCCGCGGTCGCCGCGGAGATCCGCCGGCTCGCCCGCGAGGAGCTGAAGCTCGAGGGCGAGGTCGGCGCCGACGAGGAGCTCGCCGGGCAGCTCGACTCGATGGCGCTCCTCGCGCTGGTGGTCGCGGTGGAGGACCGCTTCCTCGTCGTCCTCACCGACGACGACGCGGCCGGCGCCCGGACGCTCACCGACCTGGCGCGGCTCGTGGTCGCGAAGCAGGTGGCCGCCGAGGGGGCGAGGTGAGGGGCCCGCCCGCGCCGCCTCCCCGTCACGCGACCGTGAACGAGGCGCTGGCCGCGGCGGCGCGCCACCCCTCGGGCGCCACCTTCGTGGACCTGCGGGAGCGCGAGGAGCGGCGCTCCTGGCGCGAGGTGCGCGACCGGGCGCGCGCCGTCGCCGGGGGGCTCGTCCGGCTCGGGGTCCGGCGCGGCGACCGGGTGGCGCTCGTGTTCCGCACCGAGCCCGACTTCCTCGCCGCGTTCTTCGGCGCGCTCCTCGCCGCGGCGGTGCCGGTGCCGCTCTACCCGCCGGTGCGGCTGGGCCGGCTCGAGGAGTACCTCGACGCCACGGCGCGGATGCTTCAGGTCTCCGGGGCGCGCCTGCTCCTCGCCTCGGCGCCGCTCCGCCGGCTGCTCGGCGAGGTGGTGGCGCGGGCGCGGCCTCTGCTCGGCTGCCGCGGCCTCGACGGCCTGCCCGCGGCCGATCCGCTGGAGCTCCCGGCCGCGCCGGACGAGCTCGCGCTGGTGCAGTTCAGCTCCGGCTCGACGGTGGCCCCCAAGCCGGTGGCGCTCACCCACGCCGCGCTCGCGGCCCAGTCGGCGGCGCTGCTCGCGCTCGTCCGCCCCACGCCGGCCGACGTGCTCGTCTCGTGGCTGCCGCTGTACCACGACATGGGGCTCATCGGCGGCCTCCTCTCGGCCGTCTCCTACCCCGGCCCGGCGGTGCTCATCCCCCCCGAGCACTTCCTCGCCCGCCCCGCGCTCTGGCCGCGCGCCATCTCGCGCCACCGCGGGACGATCTGCGCCGCGCCCAGCTTCGCCTTCGCCTACGCCGAGGCCCGCGTGCGCGACCGGGAGCTCGAGGGCGTGGACCTCTCCTCCTGGCGCGTGGCGCTCGACGGCGCCGAGCCGGTCTCGGCGGAGGCGCTCCGGCGCTTCGCCGCCCGCTTCGCGCGCCACGGCCTCGACCCGCGCGCGCTCCGCCCGGTGTACGGCCTCTCCGAGGCGGCGCTGGCGGTCACCTTCTCCGACGGCGGCTGGCCCCCGCGCACGCTCCGGCTCGACCCGCTGCGGCTCGCGCGCGAGGGGGTGGTGGCGCCCGGCGATCGCGAGGTGGCGAGCGTGGGGCGGCCCATCCCCGGGGCGGAGGTGGAGGTGCGCGGGCCCGACGGCGCGCCGCTCCCGGAGCGGCGGCTCGGCCGGATCTTCGCGCGGGGCCCCTCGCTGATGCGGGGCTACCTCGGGGACGAGGCGGCCACGGCGCGCGCCCTCGCCGGCGGCTGGCTCGACACCGGCGACCTCGGCTTCGCCTGCGAGGGCGAGCTCTACGTGCACGGCCGCGCCAAGGACGTGGTCATCGTCCGCGGCGCCAACCACGCGCCGGAGGAGTTCGAGGCCTGCCTCGCCGGCCTGCCCGGGCTCCGCGCCGGCTGCGCGGTGGCGGTGGGCCACGCGCCCGACGGCGGCGACGGCGAGGAGCTCCTCATCCTGGCCGAGCTGGAGCGGGCCGACGCCCCGCCTCGCGCGTCGCCCTCGCCGCCTGGTCCCGCGCCGTCTCACGAGGTTCCCCCTCCCCGCCGCGCGGGGAGGGCCGGGGAGGGGCCCGGCGCCCGCGCGGATCTGGAGGCCACCATCCGCCGCGCCCTCCTCGAGCGCACCGGCGTCTCCCCGCACGCGGTGATCCTGCTCCCGCCCGGCGCGCTCCCCCGCACCTCCTCGGGAAAGCTCCGGCGCGGCGAGGCGCTGCGCCGCCACCTCGCCGGCGAGCTCTCCCCGCCCGCCCCGGTGACGCCGCTCGCCCTCGCCAGGGCCTTCTCCCGCTCCGCGCTCGCCTACGCGCGCGCCCGGCTCGCCCCGGTCCGCGCGGCCGCCCCGAGCCACCCCGGTGAGCCGCCCGCGTGAGGGACGTGCTCGTCATCGGCGGCGGCCCGGCCGGCCTCGCGGCCGCCATCGCCGCCGCGGCGCGGGGGCTCTCGGTCGAGGTGCTCGAGCGGCGTGCCCTCCCGGCCGACAAGCCGTGCGGGGAGGGGATCCTGCCGGCCGGCGTCGCCGCCCTCGGGGCGCTCGGCGCGCTGCCGCGGCTCGATCGCGCGTCGGTCTCCCCGGTCCGCGCCATCCGCTGGCTCGACGAGAGCGGCGCCCGGGCCGAGGCGCGGCTCCGCGGCGCGGGCGGCCTGGGCGTCCGGCGCACCGCGCTCTCGGCGGCCCTCCTCGACCGGGCGCGCCACCTCGGGGTGGCCGTCCGCGAGGGGTGCGAGGTGCGCGCCCACCGGCGGGAGCCGGACGGCGTCACCCTGGAGACGAGCGACGGCGAGCGCCGGGGCCGCCTGCTGGTCGCCGCGGACGGGCTCGCCTCGCCGGTCCGCGCCCGCGAGGGCTGGGACCTCCCCGGACCCGAGCGGCGCCGCTTCGGGGTGCGCCGGCACCTGGCGCGCGCCCCCTGGAGCGACGCGGTGGAGGTGCACTTCGCCGACGGGGCCGAGGCCTACGTGACCCCCGCGGGGCCGGGGCGGGTCGGGGTGGCGCTCCTCTTCGAGGAGGACGCGCCCCACGCCTTCGAGCGGCTCCTGACGCGCTTCCCCGCCCTCGGCGACCGGCTCGCCGGCGCGCCCTTCGAGACGCCCGCCGCGGGCGCCGGGCCGCTCGAGCGGCGGGCGTCACGGGTCTGCGCCGACCGGCTGGTGCTCCTCGGCGACGCCGCCGGCTACGTGGACGCCCTCACCGGCGAGGGGCTGTCGCTCGCCTTCGACGCCGCCCTCGCGCTCGGCCGCTGCCTGCCGGAGGCGCTCGCCCGGGACGGCGCCCGGGCGGCCCTGCGCCCGTGGGAGCGCGAGGTGCGGTCGCGCTGGCGCCGGTACCAGGCGATCACCCGCCTGGTGCTCGCCGTCTCGCGCCGCCCGCCGCTGCGCCGGCGCGCCATCGCCCTGCTCGGCGCGAGCCCCCAACTTTTCGGTGCCCTGGTCCATTCGGCCATCGGGTAGAAGGGGCGCCTGCGCCTAAGATGGCGCGGACAACCGGCAGGAGAACGACATGCGCGCGACGGTACTGGGAGCGGGTTCGTGGGGCACGGCGCTGGCGAGCGTCCTGGGCGGAAAGGGCGTCCCGGTGACGCTCTGGGGCCGCGACGCGGAGGTGGTCCAGGCCATCACCCGCGACCACGAGAACGCGCGCTACCTCCCCGGCATCAAGCTCCCCGCCGCCATCGGCGCCACCACCGATCTGGCGCGGGCGCTCGAGGGGGCGGAGCTGGTGGTCCTGGCCGTGCCGTCGCACGCCATCCGGCAGGTGGTCATCGAGGCGAAGCGCCACCTCCACGCCGGCGTCCCCATCGTCTCGGCGGCGAAGGGGATCGAGGTCGAGACCCACATGACGATGAACGAGGTGCTCGAGGACGTGCTGCCCGTCCCCATGCACCCGTACCTCTGCTTCCTGGGCGGGCCGTCCTTCGCGAAGGAGGTGGCGCGCAACCTGCCCACCGCCGTCACCATCGCCGGCCGCTGGGAGCGGATCACCCGCGGCGTGCAGGCGGTCTTCCACACCCAGACCTTCCGCCCCTACACCTCCACCGACATCACCGGCTGCGAGATCGGCGGCTGCGTGAAGAACGTCATCGCCATCGCCGCCGGCCTCTCCGACGGCATGGGGTACGGCGGCAACGCCCGCGCCGCCCTCATCACCCGCGGCCTCACCGAGATCACCCGGCTCGCCGTGCGCAAGGGGGCGAACCCGCTCACGCTCTCCGGCCTCGCCGGCATGGGCGACCTCGTGCTCACCTGCTCCTCCGACCTCTCCCGCAACCGGCGGGTCGGCTTCGGGCTCGGGCAGGGGCGCAAGCTCGAGGAGATCCAGCGCGAGCTGGGCCAGGTGGCGGAGGGCGTCCTCAACGCCCGCAGCGTCCACGAGCTCGCGCTCAAGGCCCGGGTGGACATGCCCATCACGCAGATGGTGTTCCGGCTCGTGCACGAGAGCTACCCGCCGCAGCAGGCGGTGACCGACCTCATGATGCGGGAGATCAAGAGCGAGATCTGAGGGGCCTCCGAGGTCCGCTCGACCCAGCCCCCCCGCCGGCCCGACCGGCGCGAGGCTCGCCCGGCCGGGCGGCGCCGGGCTCGCCTGGACCGGATTTTGCCCTCTCGCGCCGCTCGGCTAGCATCGGAAGCCTATGCTGGACGTCTCCGCCGCCCTCCTGCGCGAAGGGGTGCTCACGAAGGACGCGCTCACGCGCGCCGAGGCGGCCGCCCGCGACGGCGACGTCTGCGCGGCGGCCCTGTCGCTCGGGCTCGCGAGCGAGGCGCGGCTGCTGCACGCCGTCTGCAAGCTGCGCGGGGTCCCCGGGATCGACCTCTCCCGCAGCGCCGTGCCGGCGCGGAGCCTCGACGGGCTCTCGCTCCCCTGGTGCCGCGAGCGGCGCCTCCTCCCCATCGCGGTGGGGAAGGGCGAGCTGGTGCTCGCGATGGCCGACCCGGACGACGTGCAGGCCGCCGACGAGGTCCGGTACGTCACCGGCAAGAAGGTGCTCTGCTACCTCGCGCTCGCGTCGACTGCGCTCGATCGGCTCGCCGCGCTCGGCACCGCCCGCGACACCGGGCTCCCGGCCGTCCGCGGCGACCACGCCCCCGAGCTGCCCGACCCGGCCGCCGCCTGGGTCGAGGTGGTGCACCCGAGCGACCGCACGCCCGAGGACGCCGCCGCCGGCCGGGTGGAGCTCGTCCCGCTCACCGACTCGAGCTTCGCCTCCCCCTTCGAGCGCGGCACCGGCGCCGCCGCGGTCCCGGCCCGTCGCGCCGCCGGCGCCGTGGCGGCCCCGTCCGCCCGCCCGGCCCCGCCCGTCGCCGCGGCCGCTCCGCGCCCTGCGGCGGCCTCCGCCGGCCTCCCCCCGGCCGCGCCGGCGCGGCCCGAGGAGCAGGTCGGCCTGGGCAAGCTCGTGCTGGTCGCCGACGACGATCCCGACGTCCGCAAGCTCATGTCGCGCATCGCCCAGAGCCTCGGCTGTCAGGTGATCGAGGCGGGCGACGGCAAGGCCGCCCTCGAGCTCACCCGCGCCGAGCGCCCCGACGTGGTCCTGCTCGACGCCATGATGCCGCAGCTGCACGGGTTCGAGGTCTGCCGCGCCATCAAGGGCGACCCCGCCCTGCGCGCCACCCGCGTCGTCCTCTGCTCCGCCGTCTACCGCGGCACCGTCGGCGCCGACGCCAAGGTCGCCTTCGGCGCCGACGACTACGTCGAGAAGCCGTTCCGGCTGGAGGTGATGCTCCGCGCGCTGAAGGTGGCGCTCGTCGGCACCGCCCGCGCCGAGAGCGCCGAGGAGCGGGCCGCGCGCGAGGAGTCGGCCCGGCTCTGGCGCGCCGGCGCCGCGGCGTGCGCCCAGGGCCGGCTCGACGAGGGCGTCGCCCTCTGCCGGCTCGCCACCGAGAAGGACCCGCTCTCGGCCGAGGCCCACTTCTACCTCGGCCACGCGCTCGCGCGCCGCGAGAGCTGGTTCGAGGCCGCCGCCGCCTACGAGCGGGCCGCGGAGCTCCGCCCCGACGTGGACGCCGCCCACCAGCACCTGGCGCAGATCTACGAGCGGCTCGGCTTCCAGAAGTCGGCCCGCCAGGAGTGGCAGCGCGCCATCGAGTCCTGCCGCGACGACAAGAAGAAGAAGGCGATGCAGGCGCGGCTCATCCAGCTCATCGGGATGGCGTAGGGCGGGGCCGCCGGCGGGACCGGCGGCGCACGCGCGGCTGCGCCGGGGGAGGGGAGATGCTCGCGGTCTGCCTCGTGCTCGCGCTCGCCGCGGCGCCCGGCCCGGCGCCGGGAGGCGCGGCGCCGGTGGATCCGACGCTCTCGGCGGTGGACCGGATCGTCCGCCGGGACTTCTACGCGCCGGAGCTGCTCGTGGCGCGCGGCTGGGATCGGCTCGTGGACGCGGCGCGGCGCCGGCTGGCGGCGACGCCGGCGGAGCGAGAGCGGATCCTCCGCGAGCTGCTCGAGGGGCTCGGCGCGTCGCACACCGAGTACGTCCCGCGCTCCGACGTCAGGTACTGGGAGCTCGCCTCGGTGCTGGCGCCGGTCTTCCCGGAGGTGCCGGATCACTGCCCGGATCCCGCCGCCCTGCCGCCGTTCCCGCTGCTCCGGGACGAGATCGGCGCCGTCTGGCTGCGCGTCGAGGGGCGCTGGCACCTCGGCGGCGTCTTCGAGGGCGGCCCGGCGCGCCGGGCGGGGCTCCTGGAAGGAGACGAGCTCGTCTCCGCCGACGGCGCGCCCTTCGACCCCATCTCGGCCTTCGCCGGGAAGAGCGGCCGGAGCGTGGCGCTCGAGTACCGCCGCCGGAGGGGCGGGCCGCTCGCGGTGGCGCGGGTGGTGCCGGGCCGGCGGGATCCGCAGGCGGCCTTCCGGGAGGCGCTCCGGGACAGCGCCCGGATCCTGGAGCGGGGCGGCCGGCGCATCGCCTACGTCCACGTCTGGTCCTGGGCCGGGGACGAGATGCAGGAGGAGCTCCGCGCCGCGATCGCGCGCCTCAACGACCGCGCGCCCGACGCGTTCGTCCTCGACCTGCGCGACGGGTGGGGCGGGGCGGCTCCCGGGTACCTCGGCATCCTCGACCGCAGGGTCCCCGTGCTGGAGTCGGTGGACCGCGCCGGCGTCCGGCGCCGCTGGGATCCCCAGGTGCGGGTCCCCGCCGCGCTGCTCGTGAACGGCGGGACCCGGAGCGGCAAGGAGGTGATCGCCCACGCCGTCAAGAAGCACGGGCTCGCCGTGCTCGTCGGGGAGCGCACCGCCGGGGCCGTGCTGCCGGGGAGCCCCTACTGCCTGCCCGACGGCGCGCTCCTGTTCCTGGCCGTGGCGCGCCTCCGGGTGGACGGCGAGTCGCTCGAGGGGAAGGGCGTCGAGCCGGACCTCGTGGTCCCGCGGTCGCTCCCCTACGCCGCCGGCGCCGATCCCCAGCTCGAGCGGGCGCTGGAGCACCTCGCCGCGGGGGGCGCGCACCCGGGCGCGAGGTGAGCTCCGAGCTCAGCCCGCGGCAGGCTTCACCTGATCCGCCTCGGGGACCACCAGCTCCAGGGCGGGCTTGCCGGCGCGGAGCCCAGCGCCCGGAGCACGCCCCGGCGCGAGAGCGTAGCCGCCCGCCCATCGGCGTCCGGTCCACCCCCCGCCCCGGGAGCGCCGCCGCCCGCCCATCGGCGCCCGGCCGAGTCGAGACCGCGGCCCGCCGCTCACCCCACCCGCGCCGGCGTCCACGCCCTCCGCCTGCGCGCGAGCCGGTCCTCGGCGGTCTCGCCGTCGTAGTCCACCGGCAGCGGCGCCTGCGTGAGGCGGCCCCGGTCGTCGAGCGCGTTCGCGTTCAGGGCGGCGTAGGTGGCGCCGTCGAGCTCGCAGACCGCGGCGACCGGCACGCCGCAGCGCCGGCAGAGGAGGAACTCCGAGGTGCCGAGGCCGAACCGATAGCGCGAGAGGAGCTGCGGGTCGCCCACCCGCACCTCGAGCGATCCCGCCGGATCCGAGGTCCAGGTCGCGCCGTGGCGGCGGCAGAACGTGCAGCCGCAGGCGCGCAGCGGGACGCGCCCGGCGTCGAGCGCCGTCTCGAAGCGCACCTTCAGGTTCCCGCAGTGACACCCGCCCTCGTAGCGCATGCGGTCCTCCGCGGCGATGGTCCAGGCCGGGAGGCGATGGTAACCGGCCGGTCGCCGCGCCGCCGCCCTCACGAATCACCCTCCACCCCGCCCACCCGCCGCTATAAGGGCCCGATGCTCGAATCGACCCCCGAGGCCTTCACCGCCTCCTGCCGCGCCGACCTCGACCTCGCCCGCCGCGCCGCCGAGGAGTTCCGCGCCTCGCCGGGCCGCCTCTCCCCCGAGGAGGCCCTGCGCCGCTACGACGCCGCCTTCGGCCAGCTCGGCGAGGCGGCCGCCCGCGCCAGCCTCTGCCGCAACGTCCACCCCGACCCGGCGCTGCGCGAGGCGGCCGAGCGATGCGAGGTCGAGGTGGACGCCGCCGCGACCGAGCTCGCCCTCGACCGCGGCCTCTACGACGCGCTGCTCGCCGTCCCGACCGAGGGGCTCGACCCGGCCACCCGCTACCTCGTCGAGCGCGGCCTGCGCGACTTCCGCCGCGCCGGCGTGGACCGGGACGAGGCCACCCGCGCCCGGGTCCGGGAGCTGCGCGACGAGCTCACCCGCATCGGCCAGGAGTTCGGGCGCAACATCAAGGACGACGTGCGCCGGCTGCCGGTGCGACCCGAGGAGCTCGACGGGCTCCCCGAGGACTTCCGCCGCGCCCACCCGCCGGGCCCCACCGGCGAGGTGACGCTCACCACCGACAACACCGACTACGTCCCGGTGGTCACCTACTGCCGGAGCCCCCGGGTGCGCGAGGCGCTCTGGCGGCTCTACCGGCTGCGCGGCCACCCGGCCAACCTCGAGGTCCTCTCGCGCCTGCTCTCGCGCCGGGCCGAGCTGGCGCGGCTCCTCGGCCACGCCACCTGGGCCGACTACGCCACCGCCGACAAGATGATCGGCAGCGAGGAGGCCGCGGCCGCGTTCATCGAGCGCATCGCCGCCGCGGCCGAGGGCCGGATGCGGCGCGACTTCGCCCAGCTCCTCGAGCGCAAGCGGGCCGACGACCCGGCCGCCGCCGAGGTGAACGGCTGGGACTCGACCTTCCTGCAGGAGCGGGTCAAGGCCGAGCGCTACGGCTTCGACGCCCAGGAGATCCGGCCCTACTTCGAGTACGGCCGGGTGAAGCAGGGGGTGCTCGACGTCACCGCCCGGCTCTTCGGGCTCACCTACCGTCCCGTCCCTGGCGCCCCGCGCTGGCACGAGGAGGTCGAGGTCTTCGACGTGCTCGAGGGCGGCCGCCCGATGGGCCGCATCTACCTCGACATGCACCCCCGCGAAGGCAAGTACAAGCACTACGCCCAGTTCACCGCCCGCTCCGGCGTCGCCGGGCAGCGGCTGCCGGAGGGGGTGCTGGTCTGCAACTTCCCGCGCCCGGGGAAGGAGCCGGCGCTCCTCGAGCACGGCGACGTGCGCACCTTCTTCCACGAGTTCGGCCACCTGCTCCACCACGTCCTCGGCGGCCACGTGCGCTGGGCCGCGCAGAGCGGCGTCGCCACCGAGTGGGACTTCGTGGAGGCGCCGTCGCAGCTCCTAGAGGAGTGGATCTGGGACCCCGCCACCCTCGCCACCTTCGCGCGCCACGTGGAGACCGGCCGCCCAGTCCCGGCCGAGCTGCTCGCGCGGGCGCGGGCGGCCGACGAGTACGGCAAGGGGCTCTGGGTGCGGCAGCAGATGTTCTACGCCGCGCTCTCGCTCGAGCTGCACCGGCGCGACCCCGCCGCCCTCGACCCCACGCGCGTGGTGGCCGAGCTGCAGGAGCGCTACACGCCCTTCCGGCACGTGGACGGCACCTTCTTCCACGCCTCCTTCGGCCACCTCGACGGCTACTCGGCCATCTACTACACGTACATGTGGTCGATGGTCATCGCGAAGGACCTCTTCACCGCCTTCGACCCCGCGAACCTGCTCGACCCCGCGCCGGCCCGCCGCTACCGCGACGCGGTGCTCGCGCCCGGCGGCACCAAGAAGGCGGCGGCGCTGGTGCAGGACTTCCTCGGCCGCGACACCCGCTTCGACGCCTACGCGGCCTGGCTCGAGGCCGGGTAGCCCCGCGGCGGCGCTGCCGGCCGGGCTCCGCCCCGTTAGTCGATCGGGATGGAGTCCTCGACCGGCGGCCTCTCCCAGCTCCCGCACCCCGGCGGCCCCGCCGGCGAGCCCGAGGCCGCCGAGCCCCGCAAGCGGATCAAGGAGCTCGAGGTGATGGTGGCCGAGGTGGTGGTGGAGACGCCCGACGCCGCCACCCTCGTCCTCTTCACCGGCAACGACCGGCTCTGGTACGAGCCCGGGCACTTCCTCACCATCGACCCGCACCAGTTCGAGGCGCTGGAGCGGTTCATCGACTTCTTCGAGGAGCACAAGGGGCGGCGGGAGCCGGCGCGGGCCTACTCGCTCACCTCGGCGCCGCACGAGCGGTACCTCGCCATCACGGTGAAGGAGGAGCGCTACCAGCGCGGCGTCACCAGGTACCCGCCGCTCCTGTCGCCGCTCCTCGTGAAGCGGACCACGCGCGGGATGCGGCTCCTCGTCACCGGCTTCACCGGCCCGTACGTCCTGCCGCGGCGGGTGGAGGAGGTGACCGACCACGTGGTCCACCTCGTCGCCGGGTCGGGCGCGGTGCCCAACTTCTCCATCCTGAAGCACGCGCTCCGGTGCCACCCGCGCCTGCGCCACACCTTCGTCTACTCGAACAAGACCTGGCGCGACGTCATCTTCCGCGAGCCCCTCGCCGCGCTCGCCCGCGAGCACCCGGACCGGCTGCGGGTGGTGCACACGCTCACGCGCGAGGCCCGGGATCCCGCCCGCGCGGCGGCGCCCGGAGCACCTCCCGGGGAGGGGGCCCGCGGCGTCCCCGAGGTCCGCCACGGCCGCGTCACCGCCGACCTCCTCCGCGAGCTCGTCCCCGACCCCTCCGCCTGCCTGGTCTACGCCTGCGGCCCCGGGATCGGCCCCTGGGAGCGGCTCGCCGCCCGCGAGCGCGGGGAGGCGCCGCGCCCCCGCTTCCTGGAGGCGGCCGCCGAGGCGCTCGCCGAGCTCGGCGTCCCGCGCGACAGGATCAAGCGGGAGTCCTACGGTTAGAGTAACTTCCCGCCGTGCTCCGCAGCCTCCGCGCCCTCCCCACGCTGCTCCGCGTCGGCCTCGCCGAGGCGGTCGCCTACCGGGCCGAGTTCCTGGTCTGGCTCCTCAGCACCAACATGCCGCTCGTGATGCTGGCGCTCTGGACGGCGGTGGCGCGCGAGGCCCCGGTGGGCCGCTTCGGCCAGCGCGACTTCGTCGCCTACTACCTCGCCACCCTCTTCGTGCGGCTCATGACCGGCGCCTGGGTGATCTGGGAGCTCAACATGGAGATCCGGCAGGGCACGCTCGCCTTCCGGCTGCTCCGCCCGGTCCACCCGCTCCTCGCCTACGCCTGCGAGAACGTCGCGGCCATGCCGCTGCGGCTCGCCATCTCCACCCCGGTGGTGGCGCTGCTCGTCGTCACCGCGGGGAGCCACCTCACCCGGGACCCGCTCCTGCTCGCGCTCTTCCCGCTCACCGTGATCGGCGGCTGGCTCATCACCTTCCTCGCCATGGCGGTCATCGGGGCGCTCGCCTTCTGGGTGGAGTCGGCCACCTCGCTCTTCGACCTCTGGCTCGGCCTCTTCGGCGTCTTCTCCGGCTACCTCGTGCCGCTCGAGCTCTTCCCGCGCTGGGTGGGGGCGACGGCGCGGATCCTGCCGTTCCGGTACATGCTCGGCTTCCCGGTGGAGCTCCTGGTGGGGCTCGTGGACCGGCGCCGCGCGCTCCTCGAGCTCGCCGTCCAGTGGACCTGGGTGGCGGCGCTCCTCTTCCTCGCCCTCGGCGCCTGGCGCGCCGGCGCCCGCCGCTTCGCGGCCTACGGGGGCTAGCCGCGATGCTGCGCTACCTCCGGCTCCTCGGCGTCCAGTTCCGGGCCTCGCTCGCGGTGGCGATGCAGTACCGCGTCGAGTTCGTGGTCGAGGGGCTCCTCGGGCTGTTCTGGGCCTTCTGGTCCCTCGTGCCGCTCCTGGTGCTCTTCCAGCACCGGCCCAGCGTGGCCGGCTGGAGCTTCCCCGAGGCCCTGGTGGTCATCGGCTGGTTCGCCCTGATGAAGGGCGTGCTCGAGGGGGCCGTGAACCCGTCCTTGCAGAGCGTGGTGGAGCACATCCGCAAGGGCACGCTCGACTTCGTGCTGCTCAAGCCGGCCGACGCCCAGTTCCTGGTCTCGACCGCGAAGTTCGAGCCCTGGCGCGTCATCGACCTCGCCGGCGCGCTCGCCATCTTCGGCTGGGCCTTCCACCTCCTGGGCCGCTGGCCCACCCCCGGCCACGTCGCCGCGTCGCTGCTCCTGCTCGCCTGCGCCGCCTGGATCCTCTACTCGCTCTGGATCCTGGTGGTCTCGGCCGCCTTCTTCGTGGTGAAGGTGGACAACCTCTCCTTCCTCTTCTCCTCGATCTTCGACGCCGCGCGCTGGCCGGCCTCGGTGTTCCGGGGCGCCTGGCGCCTCGTCTTCACCTTCGTGGTGCCGCTCGCGCTCATGACCACCTACCCGGCGGAGGCGCTGCTCGGCCGGCTGGCGCCGGGGCGGGGCCTCTCGGCGCTGGCCGGCGCCGCCGCCTTCGGGTGGTTCGCCCGGGTGGTCTGGACCCGCTCCATCCGGCGCTACACCAGCGCCTCCTCCTGACCGGCTAGGAGCCGGGGCCCACCTCGTGCGAAACTCGCCGGCTCGCCCGCCATGCTCCGCGTCACCTTCCTAGGCACCTCTGCCGCCGCGCCCACCGCCCACCGGAACCTCTCGGCGGTCTCGGTGCGCCACGAGCGCGAGCACTACCTCGTGGACTGCGGGGAGGGGACGCAGCGGCAGATGATCCGCTGCGGGACCGGGTTCGACGTCGCCGCCATCTTCTTCACCCACTTCCACGCCGACCACTACCTCGGCGCCATCGGCTTCCTGCGCACGCTCTCGATGCTCGGCCGCCAGGAGCCGCTCGACCTCTACGGCCCGCGCCCGGCGCGCAAGCTCCTCGAGACCATGCTCTTCACCGGGACCGACCGGTTCCACTTCGACGTCCGCATCCACGAGGTGGGGCCGGGCGACGCGGTGGAGCGGCTCGACGCCCGCTTCGTCCCCTTCGCGACCGACCACCGGACGCCGTCCGTCGGCTGGGCGCTGGTCGAGCCGGCCCGGCCCGGCCGCTTCCACCCCGATCGCGCCCTTGCGCTCGGCGTGCCGGAGGGGCCGCTCTTCGGGCGGCTGCAGCGCGGCGAGCCGGTGGAGGCGGGCGGGCGGGTGGTCCAGCCGTCCGAGGTGCTCGACCCGCCGCGCCCCGGCCGGACGCTCGCGGTCACCGGGGACACGCGCCCCACGCCGGCCACGGTCGAGGCCGCCCGCGGCGCCGACCTCCTCGTGCACGAGGCCACCTTCGGCGACGGCGAGCAGGACCGCGCCCTCGAGACCCTCCACTCCACCGCCCGCGAGGCCGGGCGCGTCGCGCGGGAGGCGGGCGTGAAGCGGCTCGTCCTCACGCACCTCTCCACCCGCTACGACCAGGACCCGTCGCCGCTCGCCGCCCAGGCCGGCGAGGAGTTCCGGAACGTGTCGGTGGCGCACGACGGCCTCACCCTCGAAGTCCCGCTCGCCTGACGCGGGCGTTTCCACCGCAGCGGAGCAAGAGCCACCATGTCCGACGAGAGCAGCCACCTCGACCCCAACGTCCCGGGGAACCCCGCCTACCACTTCACCATCGTCCCGCCCGGCACGCCGGCGCGGGCCGGCTGGGCGGCGCGCGCCGCGCTCGTGCCCGCCGCCCGCCTCGCCACGAAGTGCGTGCACGCCGGCGTCCAGCCCGACTCCGCCTACGGCGCGGTGATGCCGCCCATCTACCAGACCTCCACCTTCGCCTTCCGCGAGGTCTGCACCAACGCGGGCTACGACTACACGCGCAGCGGCAACCCGACCCGCGCCGCGCTGGAGGAGGCCATCGCCGCGCTCGAGGGCGGCGCCGGCGCCACCTGCACCAGCACCGGCATGAGCGCCATCCTGGTGGCGCTCAACCTCCTGCCCCACGGCAGCCACGTCCTCTGCACGGTGGACTGCTACGGCGGCACCTTCCGCACCCTCGAGCACGCCAAGGCGGCCTACGGCCTCGAGGTGACCTACCTCGACCTCGCCGACCTCGACGCGGTGCGCGCCGCGTTCCGGGAGAACACCCGCCTCGTCTGGATCGAGACCCCCTCGAACCCGCTCCTCCGGCTCACCGACATCCGGGCGGTCTCGGAGCTGGCGCGGGCGCGCGGCGCGCTCACCGCCGTGGACAACACCTTCCTCTCGCCGGTGCAGCAGCGCCCGTTCGAGCACGGCGCCGACCTCGTCGTCCACTCGACCACCAAGTACCTGAACGGCCACAGCGACGTGGTCGGCGGCGCGGTGGTGGCCGGGCCGGGCCGCACCGCGCTCGTGCAGCGGATCCAGAGCATGAACAACCTGCTCGGCACCTCGCAGAGCCCGCACGACTGCTTCCTCGTGCTGCGCGGCCTCAAGACGCTGCAGCTGCGCATGCGGGCCCACGAGGCCGGCGCGCTGCGCGTGGCCGAGCACCTCGCCGCCCACCCGGCGGTGGCCAAGGTCCACTACCCGGGGCTCCCCTCCCACCCGCAGCACGCGCTCGCCCGCGCCCAGCAGTCCGGCTTCGGCGGCATGGTGAGCTTCGAGCTCGTGAACGGCACCCGGGCGCGGGTGGATCACCTCCTCACGGCGGTGCGCTGGTTCACCCTCGCCGAGAGCCTCGGCGGCGTGGAGAGCCTCATCGCCCACCCGGCCTCGATGACGCACGCGTCGATGACCCCCGAGGCCCGCCGGCGCGCCGGCATCACCGACTCGGTGATCCGGCTCTCCATCGGCATCGAGGATCCCGAGGACCTCCTCGCCGACCTCGACGCGGCGCTGGCGTCGCTGCCGGGGTGAGCCCTGGCGCCCCGCGGCGCCCGTGCTACAACGCCCGCGTGGCCACGCCCGCCCAGGACCTCGCCCGCTGGATCCCCCGCCTGCTCGCCGTCTGGCGCGCCGGGCGGAGGGGCGGGCGCCCCGGCCCGAAGCCGCCCCCGGACCGGCTCGCGCCCGACGAGCTCAAGGACGTCGCCCGCGCCGTCGAGCGGCTCTCGAAGGGGCTCACCCGCGAGCGCGAGCTGGCCGGCGCGCGGTACATGGACGAGCAGCACCTGCTCGGCGCGTACCTGCTCTTCTACTGGCCGACCTCGTACCTCCAGGCGCGCGGGACCCTCTCCGAGCTGCCGCACCGGCCCGGCGCGGTGCTCGACCTCGGCAGCGGCCCGGCGCCGCTCGCCTTCGCCGCCTGGGACGCCGGCGCCTCGTCGGTCACCGCCTGCGACCGGAGCGCGCCGGCCCTCGCCACCGCCCGCGCGCTCGCGGCGGCGGCCCACGTCCCGCTCACCACGAAGGAGTGGAACCCGACGCGCGGCCGCCCGCTCGCGGAGCTCGGCACGGGGCGCGGCTTCGACACCGTCACCTTCGGCCACGTGCTGAACGAGCTGTTCCAGGGCGAGGGGGCCGCGCTGCGCCGGACCGCGCTGCTCGAGGAGGCCTGCGGGCTCCTCCGGCCGGGCGGCTCGGTGCTGGTCGTCGAGCCGGCGCTGCGCGAGACCTCGCGCCACCTGCTCGAGGTGCGCGACCTCGCGGTGGAGCGCGGGTACGCGGTGCGCGCCCCCTGCCTCTTCCGCGGCCCGTGCCCGGCGCGGCTGAAGGAGAGCGACTGGTGCCACGCCGAGCGCGCCATCGAGCCGCCGCCGCTCGTCGCCGAGCTCGCCCGCGCCGCCGGCCTGCGCAAGGAGGCGGTGAAGATGAGCTACCTCGCGCTCGCGCCCAAGGGCGAGCCGTGGCGCGCGCCGCCCCCGACGCCGGCCGGCGCCAGGCTCTTCCGCATCGTCTCCGAGCCGCTGCCGTCGAAGGGGCGGCTGCGCTACATGGGCTGCGGCCCGGAGGGCCGGCTCGGCCTCGCGCTGCAGGAGAAGCACGTCGACGAGCGGAACCGCGCCTTCGAGGGGCTCCTGCGCGGCGACGTGGTCGAGGTGACCGCGACCGAGCCCTCCGGCGACGGGCTCAAGCTCGGGCCGGAGTCGGAGGTCCGCGTGGTCGCTCCCGCGGGCGCGCCGCTGCCCGAGGGCCCCGGGGCGTAGGCCAGCGCAGCCCGGCGCTCGGGCGCTGACCGCCCGCCCGCACGCTTCGGCCCTCTCCGGCGCCGCGCGCGCTTCCCGGCCGGAGGTCGCCGCCCGCTCGCCCTCTCCCCACCCTTGCGGCGGGGTGGGGGACCATGGACCGATCGGCCGGGTGGACGCTCCTCGCGCTGGGCGCGCTGGGAGCGCTGGGAGCGCTGGGGGCGTGCGGCGGCGCGGGGAGCGGGAGCGTGCAGGCGAGCGCGAGTGACGTCGCCGGTCCGGCCGGCACGCAGCTCGATCACGGCGGCCCGGTCATCGCCTCGGCGCGGGCGGTGCCGATCTGGTGGGGCGACCCGGCCGCCTTCGGCGACGCGGTGAGCGAGGTGGAGCGGCTCCTCGGCGCGCTCGACGGCTCGCCCTGGCTCGCCACCCTCGACCCGTACCTCCGCGGCGCGAAGGCGCGCGTCACCTTCGGCGGGAGCCTCTTCCTCGCGGGCGGCCCGTCGGCGCCGCAGCCCGGCATCTCCGAGGTGGTGGGCGCCATCTGCCAGGCGGTGACGGCCGCGGGCGGGGCGCCGGACCCGGGCGCCGTCTACCTGCTCTTCACCGACACGCCGCCCGCGGACCGGTGGGGCTGGCACGGCTACGGCGACTGCCGCGGCACGCGCCTCGGCGTGGCCTGGATCGCCGGCGTCTCCTACGCGGCCGCCTGCAGCGCCGCCTCGCCGCGGGCGCACGGCGCGGTGCAGGTCGCCGCGCACGAGCTCGTCGAGACCATGACCAACCCCTTCGTCCCCGACGCCTGGATCGCCGCGAACGGGCGGGAGGTGGCCGACGCCTGCCCCCTCGCCTGCCAGCAGGTGGGGCCCGGCCCGGCCTTCACGCTCCCCACGCTCTGGTCGAACGCGCAGGGGCGCTGCGTGCAGCCGTGACGCCGGCCCGCGGTCAGCTCCCCGCGGCCTCGCGCGAGCTGCGGAAGAGCTCGCTCATGACCTCCTCGAGCGGCGGGTCCTCCACGGTGAGGTCCGAGACCGGCAGGCCGGCCAGGATCCGCGACACCGCGCCCGACACCTCCGCCGCGCGCACCTGCACCACCGCCTGCGCCGCGTCGGAGGAGACCACCACGCCGAAGCGCGACAGCTCGGTCGCCGGCACCGGCCGCTCGAGCCGCACCAGGATCCGCTTGTCGGGCCGGACCCGCAGCGCGAGCTGGCGCAGGTCGCCGTCGTAGATGAGCCGGCCGCGGTCGATGACGATCACGCGCGGGCAGAGCGCCGCCACGTCCTCCATGTAGTGGCTGGTGAGGAGCACGGTGGCGCCGTAGCGCTCGTTGTAGGCCCGCACGAAGGAGCGGACCGTGGACTGCATCGAGACGTCGAGGCCGATGGTCGGCTCGTCGAGGAAGAGCACCCGCGGGCGGTGCAGGAGCGCGGCGGCGAGCTCGCACTTCATCCGCTCGCCGAGCGAGAGCTGCCGGGCCGGCTTGCCGACGAGGTCCTGCAGC
Source organism: Anaeromyxobacter paludicola (assembly GCF_023169965.1). Lineage (NCBI taxonomy): Bacteria > Pseudomonadati > Myxococcota > Myxococcia > Myxococcales > Anaeromyxobacteraceae > Anaeromyxobacter > Anaeromyxobacter paludicola. Next base: position 3,720,616 of record NZ_AP025592.1, read on the forward strand.
TCGAGGAGCTGCGTGAGCTCGGAGACCGTCTCCTCGAACTCGCGCTTGGGGATGTCGTAGACCGCCCGGTTGAGGGCGAAGGTCTCGGCGGGCGGCAGGTCCCAGAGGAGCTGCTGCTTCTGCCCCATCACGAGCGTGACCTGCTTGAGGAAGGCGACCTCTCGGTGACGCGGCGTGAAGCCGGCCACCTTCACCTCGCCGGCGGTCGGGTGGAGGAGCCCCGAGAGCATCTTGAGGGTGGTGGTCTTCCCCGCCCCGTTGGGTCCCAGGAAGCCGACCCGCTCGCCCGGCGCGACGGCGAAGTCGATGCCGTTGACCGCCTTGACCGTCTCGTAGCTGCGGCGGAAGAGCGACTTCACCATCGCCGCCGCGCCGGCCTGGCGCCGGTGCACCCGGTAGTGCTTCTGCAGTCCGCGGACCTCGATCACGGCCGGAGACATTAGGGCCACCCCGCCGGGTGGGCAAAGGTTTCGCGGGCCCGCCCTAAGATGACGGCATGGCCGCGAAGAGGCGCCCCGTCACGAAGAGCGGAAGGCCCCGCGCCCGCAAGGGCGTGAAGCTCTCTCCCACCGAGCTCGCCGCGCCCGACCTGCGGCTCGCCGATCCGCCGCCGGAGCTCGAGGCCCTCTCGCGGGAGGTGGAGGGGGACGGGGGCGCGGTGCTCGCCGCCTACCGCGAGCCGCTCGGCGGCCACCCGCTCCTCTTCTGCGCGCTGCCGGTGGAGAAGGTGGAGCGCACGCCCTTCCAGCGCGACGTCTCCGACGCCCACGTGCGGAAGCTCACCCTCGCGATGGACCGGACGCGCCGCTACCTCGACCCCATCATCGCCGTGCGCGAGGGGGGCCGCTACTGGACGCCCAACGGCGGCCACCGGCTCACGGCGCTCAAGGAGCTCGGGGCGCGGGCGGTGCTGGCGCTCCTCGTGCCGGAGCGGCGGGTCGCCTACCAGATCCTGGCGCTCAACATCGAGAAGGCCCACAACCTGCGGGAGAAGGCGCTCGAGGTGGTGCGGATGGTGCGCGACCTCGCCGGGCGCGAGCCGGAGCGGAAGGAGGAGGAGCTCGCGCTCGAGCTCGAGGAGCCGGCGCTGGTGACGCTCGGCTTCGCCTACGAGGAGCGGGGCCGGCTCTCGGGCGGCGCCTACCAGCCCATCTTGAAGAGGGTGGACGGCTTCCTCCCCTCGAGGCTGCCGGAGGCGATCGAGGAGCGGCGGCGCCGGGCGGCGGTGGTGCTCGCCTTCGACGACGCGGTGACGGGCGCGGTGGAGCGGCTCAAGGAGCGCGGCATGAGCTCGCCCTACTTGAAGGCGTTCGTGGTGGCGCGGGTCAACCCGCTCCGGTTCATGAAGGGCGAGCCGCCGGGCTTCGACGCGCTCTTCGAGTCGATGACCAGGAAGGTGGAGAAGCTCGACCCCGGCAAGATCCGCCCCGAGGACGTGGCCCGGTCGGGCGGCGCTCCGGCCGAGGCGGAGGTCTGAGCGGAGGCTCGATCGGCGACGGCACGCTTGCCCGGCCGGCGGCCCCCGGGCGAGCCGCAAAGGGCGTTGACGCTCTGCGTCGTAAGTCCTTACATCAGTCGGCGCGTACGCCGATTCACCGGTCAACGAGGCATCCAGATGATGAACGGGAAAGAGACGAGGCCCGGGCGGAGGGCGGCCATCGTGGCCGGGCTGCGCACCCCCTTCCTCAAGGCGGGCGGCGACTTCAAGGACCTCTCCGCCGTCGAGCTCGGCGCCATCGTGGTGAACGAGCTCGTGGCGCGCAGCGGGATCGATCCCTCCGAGCTCGACGCCGTGGTCTTCGGGCAGGTGATCCCCTCGCCCCTCGTGTCGCTCATCGCGCGCGAGGTGGTGCTCCGGACCGAGCTGCCGCGCAGCGTGCAGGCGCACACCGTGTCGCGCGCCTGCGCCACCTCGATCCAGGCCGCCACCGACGCCGCCGACCAGATCGCGCTCGGCCACTCCGACTGCGCCATCGCCGGCGGGGCCGAGTCGCTCTCCGACGCCCCCATCTTCGCCTCGCGCCACCTGGCGCAGGCGCTCGTGAACGCCTCGCGCGGCAAGACGCTCGCCGACAAGGTGAAGGCCTTCGCCGGCCTCGGTCCCAAGGACCTGCAGCCGGTGCCGCCGGCGCTCAAGGAACCGACCACCGGCCTCACCATGGGCGAGAGCGCCGAGAAGATGGCGCAGGTGAACGGCATCCGGCGCGAGGAGCAGGACGCCTTCGCCTACCAGAGCCACCGCCGGGCCGCCGACGCCTGGGCGAGCGGCAAGTTCGACGACGAGGTGATGCACGTGCCGGTGCCGCCGCGCTACGACCGGGTGCCGGCGCGCGACAACATCGTCCGCGACGACGCCACCCCGGCCGCGCTCGCCACCCTGAAGCCGGTCTTCGACCGGCGCTACGGCACCATCACCGCGGGGAACGCCTCGCCGCTCACCGACGGCGCCGCCGCGCTCCTGATGATGTCGGAGGAGCGGGCGAGGGCCCTCGGGCTCAGGCCCCTCGGCTACCTGCGCGCCTACGCCTACGCCGCGCTCGACCCGAAGGACCAGCTGCTCCAGGGGCCGGCCTTCGCCGCCCCGGTGGCGCTCGAGCGGGCGGGGCTCACGCTCCAGGAGATGGACCTCGTGGACATGCACGAGGCCTTCGCCGCCCAGGTGCTCTCGAACCTCAAGGCCTTCGCCTCGCGGAGGTTCGCCGAGGAGCGGCTCGGGCGCTCGCAGCCGCTCGGCGAGGTCGATCCGGCGAAGCTCAACGTGAACGGCGGCTCCATCGCGCTCGGCCACCCCTTCGCCGCCACCGGCGCGCGCATGATCACCCAGACCCTGCGGGAGCTCCGGCGCCGCAAGGGCGGGCACGCGCTGCTCACCGTCTGCGCCGCGGGCGCGCTGGGCGCCGCGGTGGTCCTCGATTCCGCGGAGGCCTGAGCCATGATGCCCGTCCCGCAGCGGCCCGAGTCGGTCCAGGGCGCGTTCCAGGTGGAGGCCGAGGGGGTGGTGGCGGTGGTCCGCTTCGACCTGCCCGGCGAGCCCGTCAACACCCTCTCGCCGGAGGTGGGCGCCGAGTTCGACGCCGTGCTCCGGCGGCTCGAGCGCGACGAGACCGTGCGCGCGGTGGTGCTCCTCTCCGGCAAGCCCGACGGCTTCATCGCCGGGGCGAAGATCGACCTCGTGCAGGGGGCGCGCAGCGCCGTGGAGGGCGAGGCCCTCGCGCGCACTGCGCAGGCCGGCTTCGACCGGCTGGAGCGCTTCCGCAAGCCGGTGGTGGCGGCCATCCACGGCGCCTGCCTCGGCGGCGGCCTGGAGTGGGCGCTCGCCTGTCACTGGCGCATCGCCAGCGACGATCCCAGGACGCGGCTCGGCGTGCCCGAGGTGCAGCTCGGCCTCATCCCCGGCGCCGGCGGCACGCAGCGGCTGCCGCGGCTCGTCGGCATCGCCGCCGCGCTCGACCTCATCCTCACCGGCCGGCCGGTGAAGGCGAGGAAGGCGCTCCGGCTCGGCCTCGTGGACGAGGTGGTCCCGCCGCCGCTCCTGCGCGCCCACGCGGTGGCGCGCGCGCACGAGCTCGCCACCGGCGTGCTCCGGCGCGAGCACCCGGCGGGCCTGAAGAAGCTGCGCAAGGACGGGCTCCAGGCGCTGCAGCAGGCGGCGCTGGAGGAGAACCCCTTCGGCCGCGAGCTGCTCTTCCGCCAGGCGCTGAAGCAGGTGCGGGCGAAGAGCCGCGGCCACTACCCGGCGCCGGAGAAGGCGATCGAGGCGGTGCGGCAGGGCTACGAGAAGGGGTTCGAGCGCGGCCTGGAGCGCGAGGCGCAGCTCTTCGGCGAGCTCGCGGTCTCGCCGGTGGCGAAGCGGCTCATGGAGCTCTTCTTCGCCCAGAGCGCGCTCAAGAAGGACTCGGGCGTGGACGACCCCACCGTGAAGCCGCGGCCGGTGCGGCGCGTGGGCGTGCTCGGCGGCGGCCTCATGGGCGCCGGCATCGCCTACGTCACCACCGGCGCCGGGCTCACGGTCCGGCTGCGCGAGAAGGACGACGCCGGCGTCGGGCGGGCGCTCGCCGGCGTCCGCGGCGTGCTCGAGGAGCGGGTGAGGCGGCGCGCCATGGACCGGCTGGAGCGCGACGCGCAGCTCCGGCTGCTCACCGCCACCACCGGCTGGGAGGGGTTCGCGAAGGTGGACCTGCTCGTGGAGGCGGTCTTCGAGGACCTCGCGCTCAAGCAGCAGATGCTCAGGGCCTTCGAGGCGGTGAACCCCACCGGCATCTTCGCGAGCAACACCTCGTCGATCCCCATCGGCGAGATCGCGAAGGCGTCCGAGCACCCGGAGAGCGTGCTCGGGATGCACTACTTCTCGCCGGTCCACAAGATGCCGCTGCTCGAGGTGATCGTCACGCCGCACACCGCGCCGCAGGTGACCGCCACCGCGGTCGCGGTCGGCAAGAAGCAGGGCAAGACCGTCATCGTGGTGAACGACGGGCCGGGCTTCTACACGAGCCGCATCCTGGCGCCGTACGTGAACGAGGCGGCGCAGCTGCTCGTCGAGGGGGCGCGGGTGGAGGACGTGGACGGCGCGCTCACCGACTTCGGCTTCCCGGTGGGGCCGATCATGCTCCTCGACGAGGTGGGCGTGGACGTCGGCCACAAGGTGGCGAAGGTGCTGCACGCCGCCTTCGGCGAGCGCATGGGCTCGCCCGAGGCGCTCTCGGCGCTCCTCGACCAGGGGCGGCTGGGGCGGAAGGCGGGGAAGGGCTTCTACACCTACGGCGGCAAGGTGAAGGAGGTCGATCCCGCCGCCTACGACGTCCTCCCCGGCGGCCGCTCGCGCCGGTCCTTCGACCGGAACCAGATCGCCGAGCGGGTGGTGCTGCAGCTCGTGAACGAGGCCGTCCGGTGTCTCGGCGAGGGGATCCTGCGCTCGCCGCGCGACGGCGACGTGGGGGCGGTGTTCGGGCTCGGGTTCCCGCCGTTCCTGGGCGGCCCGTTCCGCCACGCCGACACCCTCGGCGCGCCGGCGCTGCTCGAGAGCCTGAAGCGGCTGCGGGATCGGTACGGCGAGCGCTTCGAGCCGGCGCCGCTTCTCGCGGAGTACGCCCGGCTCGGGCGCAGCTTCTATGAGGGCCGCTGAATCGGCCGCCGCCAGTGAGGTGACGGGCTGGGCCGTGCCGGGTGGCGAGGACTCCTGGCGCGGCCGCCCCGGGTGGTTGGGTGTGTGAATGGGGTAAAACCCCCATTCGCCCCCACCTTGAGTGTGTAAGGACCCAGCCGAGACCGCGATTCCTGCAGTCCCCTTCGAGAGGGGCTCGTGGCGGAATCGCGTGTACATCCGCGCACCTGTGCCAAAATTTTGACGCGGGGTGCGACGTCGAACGGACGTAAAAGCTTCCTTCTTTCGGGCGTCTCGACAGGTCCCCCTAAAGACGGTGGGTGAACGTTACCCCAGGTGACGATTCTCCAAGGGTGAATCTCCAATGGTCAACCCTCCGGTGACCCGGCTGGCCTGGATCTAGCACCGGGCGGGGACGAACCTTCTCGGGGCGGTCCTCGGGGGTGTTCTCGGTTGGTCAACTGATTGTCGGAGATCAAAACAACAATGCATACCTTCAAGCGGTACGTCTTCCCGCTGCTCGCCGTGGCCGCGCTCGCGACCACCGCCTGCTCGGGCGCGGACGGTCTCAAGGGCGCCGACGGCGCGCCCGGAGCTGCCGGCACGAACGGCACCAACGGCACGAACGGCACCAACGGGGCGGACGCCACGGCGCTGCCCAAGGCCGAGTCCTGCCAGGTCTGTCACCCCACGGCCGGCGCGGATCACCAGGCCGTCTACAAGAAGTTCACCGATGCCTCCACCCTCGTCGCCTCGATCACGGGCGTCGCGAGCACGCTCAACGCCGACAACACCACCTACACCACGGTGGTGACCTTCACGCTGACCAAGAGCGGGCAGCCGTACGTCGGCGCCCTCGCCAACCTCGGCCAGAAGACGGTCTACGCTGCGCCCTTCGACCCCGTCGCGCAGACCTTCGGCACGACCTTCCAGCTCAAGACCCTCGCCGAGGTCGGGAGCGGCACGTACACCGCCAAGGCCACGACCCTGACGTTCGCCCCCGAGAGCTCGAACGCCTTCGTCTACGCGTACTTCGCTGACGCCGCGGACAAGCTCCCGCAGACCCCGACCGCCGGCCACTACGCCCTCTACGACAACGTCGCGAGCGCGGCCAAGGCGTACGGCACCGTGAACTACGCCTCCGTCGCCAACGTGGGCTCGCTCGACGCCAACGGCGTCGTCACGGCGAGCGGCTGCGTGAGCTGCCACCCGAGCCCGTACATGAAGCACGGTTACCGCGCCGCGCAGGTCGCGGGGCTGACCGACTTCACCGCCTGCAAGGCCTGCCACTACGACAGCCGCGGCGGCACGGACTTCGGCTGGCAGGTCATCGCCGACGACCCGGCGACCTACGCCGGGGAGCTCGACGCCTCGGGCAATCCCACCTTCACCAGCACGCAGACGACGTCCTACGGCTACACCGCGAACCTCATGAACGACGTGCACATGTCGCACGCCATGGAGTTCAACTACCCGCAGTCGATGTCGAACTGCGTGACCTGCCACGCCAACCACCTCACCGGCGCGAGCGGCGTCCTCACCCAGGCCAACTTCAACGTGGCCACCTGCAAGAGCTGCCACCCGGTGACCGGCAAGAACGGCGACGCGACCCGCGCCCCGGCGCTCGTGAGCCTCATGGGCGCGAACTCCGCCCTCTCTGCGGTCCACGCCACCTACCTCGCCAACGGCGCCTCCGCCATGTACGGCAACCCGGCCGCGGCGACCGGCTGCACCACCTGCCACGCCGACTCGGGCGCCGCGCACCTGGGCCCGAGCTTCTCCGAGATCCACAGCGGCTACAACGCCGCCATCTACAAGGCGGACGGCACGAAGTACTCGGCGTCGATCGCGGCGAGCGTCAGCTCCGCCACCTTCAACGCCACCACGAACGCCGTGACCGTGAACTTCGGCATCTCCGGCGTCGCGGCCAACGCGATCGTGAAGCCCACCGTGGTGGTGAGCCTCTACGGCTACGACACCAAGGACTTCGTGGTGAGCGGCCACAGCACCCAGGCCGACGGCACCTCGAACCTCGAGTGGTCGGAAGGCGCCATGCAGCGGAGCGCCCCGACCAAGTCGTCGAACAGCGCCCGCCTGGTGGTCTCCCCCGCCACGGCGACGGCCGGCAACACCTCCTGGACCGCCACCGCCGACCTCTCCACCTGGGCCAGCATGATCGCCAGCGGTGAGGTGAAGCGCGTGGAGATCGCCGTCCTCCCCTCGATCGGCGTCAACCAGACCGTCGCGCCGAGCGCGACGACCAACCCGTACATCGCGGTCAAGGGCGTGACCAAGACCCTCGACCTCGTGAACAACGTGATCGTGGCCGACGCGAGCTCGTACGGCAAGGCGATCGTCAACGTGGACAAGTGCAACGGCTGCCACGACGCCCTCGGCACGACGTTCCACAGCCCGTCGTACGGCTCGGCCGGCGTCGTCGCCTGCCGCATGTGCCACACCATCAACGACGGCGCGTACCACATCGAGATGCAGTCGCGGTCGATCGACTCGTACATCCACGCCATCCACTCCAGCCAGGCGCTCGACGTGGGCAGCGTCAACTTCGCCGACCCGGTCCAGAAGCTCCGTTACGGCCTGCACACCGAGGGCGTGTACCCGAAGTTCACGCTCGACTCCTGCGAGTCGTGCCACAACCCGGGGACCTACGAGGTGCCGGACCAGTCGAAGTCGCTCCCTGGCGTGCTGTCCGCCTCGGCGACGAACGCCTCCTGGAACCGCACCATCGGCTCGGTCCCGAGCGTCGTCACCGGTCCGGCCTCGCGCGCCTGCGGCTCCTGCCACCGCGCGAAGATGATCATCGAGGACAACGCCGGCGACCTGGCGTCGTTCAACGCGCACACCGCTTCCTTCGGGACCCAGGTCCCGGCGGGCACGGGCGTGCTCCAGACCGTCATCGACACGGTCCGGGCGACGTTCAAGTAGTCCCGAGGGCGGGCGAGGTGGGCGCCGTCCCGCCTCGTCCGTCCTGAGCACCTGATCCAGAGCTGAACGACGAGGCGGGCCGCGAGGCCCGCCTCGTCTGCTTTTCGGGGGTCGAGCCCGCGCTCCGTGGGCGCTCCGGGTCCATTTCCCCGCCCCGGAGGGGCGCTCGCGAGAAATGGGGTTGCGGGTCGCCGCGGTGTATCATCCGGCGCGCCCGGCCGGAACCGGCCCGAGGCGCGCCGGATGGTTTTACTCGAGGAGATGAAAAAGACTATGCGTGAACTTACGTCGAAGCGGCTGTCGGCCATGGTCGTCGCGCTGGCGGCATCGGCAGCGCTCGCCGGCTGCAGCGGGAGCAAGGGAGACACGGGGGCCCAGGGGTCGCAAGGGCCCGCCGGCGCTCCGGGCTCGTCGGGGTCCGGGACGACCGCCACGGTCTCCCGCCTGTACGCCAGGATCAAGGCGGTCAGCGTCCCGAACGCCACCACCACGGGCGGCAGCCCGACGGTGACCTATCAGCTCTTCACCGACGCCGCGATGACCCAGGCCGCGCCCTGCGCCGGCGGGACGGGCGGCTACGCGGCCTTCACCCCCAACTTCACCATCGCCAAGCTGGTCGCCGATCCGGTCGACGCGAAGGCCACGGTCTGGAAGAGCTACCTCAACAAGCAGATCAACACGCCGCCCGTGACCGTCGCCACCATCGAGGGCAGCCACGACACCGTCGCCGGCACGCTCAAGGACAATGGCGACGGCACCTGTAGCTACACCTACGCCGCCGACCTCTCGAAGAAGGTGAGCCCGAGCGCGACCGTCGGCGTGACCGAGGCGTACGAGCCGACCGCCGTCACCCGCTTCGGCATGCAGAACAACCCCTCGGAGCCGAGCGCCACCCAGCCGGCCTTCGACGGCTTCGTGGACGTCGTCCCGGCGACCGGGGCGATCCAGGCCGCCGATCCGCGCCAGATCGTCAGCGACGCGGCCTGCAACGCCTGCCACCAGCAGATCGCCCACCACGGCGCGAAGCGGCTCTCGGTCGGCTACTGCGTCACCTGCCACAACGCGAGCACGCCCGACCCGGATCCCACCTCGGTGAACTCGACCTCGCTCGACCTCGCGGCGATGATCCACAAGATCCACCAGGGCAAGAACCTGCCGAGCGTCTCGGGCAAGAGCTTCACCACCAACGCGCTCGCGGGGGGCGCGACCGCGCAGACGCTCGTCGTGAACGGCACCGACTACAGCGCCGTCGGCTTCCCGCAGGACACCGGGAACTGCACCGTGTGCCACGCCGTCACGAGCGGCACCGCCGCGGGCTACTGGAAGAGCGAGATCTCGATCGCCAACTGCACGAGCTGTCACGACCGGACGAGCTTCGACGCGACGCCGCCGGCCGGCTACCTCGCGCACGCGCCGGTTGCGGACGGGAGCTGCGCCTTCTGCCACGGCCCGAACTCGGCGCTCGACGTCGCCAAGGTGCACGCGCTCGCCGCCCCCGGGCCGGCGCAGCAGCAGGCGAAGTTCACCATCCTCGGCGTCACCCAGACCGCCCCCGGCCAGTTCCCGGTGGTGCAGTTCTCGGTGACCGACCCCACCAACGGCGGGGCCAACGAGGACCTCGCCACCGACGCCCGCTGGAAGGCGGGCGCGAACAGCCGCCTCTTCGTGACCATCGCCTGGACCACCAAGGCGGGTGACTGGAACAACGCCGGGGCCGGCAAGGCCGGTCAGCCGCTCACCATCGGCGTCGTGAACAACGGCGCCTTCGCCCCCGCCACCGTCAACGGCCAGCCCAACCCCGGCACGACGGTGAAGAACGCCGACGGCACCTACACCGTCACCTCCACGACCGCCATCCCGGCGAACGCGGTGGGCAGCGGCGCGGCCCTCATCGAGGGGCACCCCGGCAGCGCCGCGGCGAGCACCGCCAACTTCAACAACCCCCGCTTCGCGGTGACCAACGCGACCCAGTTCTTCCCGGTCACCGACGCCACGGCGGTTCCCCGCCGCGACGTGGTCGATGTGGCCAAGTGCGACAAGTGTCACGGCCTCCTCTCGCTCCACGGCAACAACCGGACCGACGACATCAACTCGTGCGTGATCTGCCACAACGTGGCCGGTACCGACGTGAGCCGCCGCTCCGGCGCGACGATGGTCGGCGGGAAGTCCACGCTGGACAACAAGGCGGAGCAGTCGATCCAGCTCGCGGTGATGGTGCACGCCATCCACTCCGGCGCGCACCTGCCGTACACGCCGGGCATCGTGGTCTACGGGTTCGGCGGGTCCACCAACGACTTCCGCGACGTGTCCCTGCCCGAGGGCAACTCGATCGGCAAGTGCGGCATCTGCCACACCGACGCGGCCCCCATCCCGCACCCGCCCGTCGGGCTCGCCGAGGACGTCACGGTGGGCAACGCGAACGGCACCGACCAGACGGTCTACTACCGGGTCAGCAAGACCGCGGCGGTCTGCTCGTCGTGCCACGCCAACGGCACCGCCTTCGCGCACATGGTCCTGAACGGCGCTTACGACAGCACCCCGGCCAGCCCGGCGGTGGCGGGCGCCAACTACAACGTGCTGAGCTACGACCTCGACCCGAACCTCGCGGTTCCGGCCAAGAGCGTCGAGACCTGCTCGGTCTGCCACGGCCCCGGCGCGATCGCCGACACCGCCGTGCTCCACGGGAAGTAGCCGGCGCTCGAGCCGGAAGAACGTGAGGGGGCGGGCCCGCCGGGTCCGCCCCCTTCGCGTTATAGTCGTCGGGAATGAAGCTCCGCCGCGTCTACCCGCTGATCATCGGCTTCGTCCTCGGCCCGGCGACGCTGATGCTGACCGTCGGGATCCTCATCCTGGTGTTCGGCTCGGCCGCCCGCGACTACGTCTTCGGCGGGCTCATCCTGGCGCTCGTCACCACCACCATCATCGGCACCGCCGCCACCCTCGCCGTGCTCTACCGCGAGGCCAACGTGGCGAAGCTCCAGACCGAGTTCGTGAACAAGGTCTCGCACGACCTGCGCACGCCGCTCACCAGCATCCGCATGTTCGTGGAGACGCTGCAGATGGGGCGGCTGCCCGACCCGGCGCGCCAGGCCGAGGCGCTCGCCATCCTCTCCGACGAGACCGCCCGGCTCTCCGCGCTCATCAACCGGCTGCTCGACTGGGCGCGCATGGAGTCGGGCAAGCGCGCCTACCACTTCCGGCCCGAGCCGGTCGGCGCCGTGGTGGACGCGGCGCTGCGCGCCTTCGAGCCGATGCTGCTCTCCGGGAACGCCACGCTCACCCGGGACGTGCCCGACGGCCTGCCGCTGGTGCGCTGCGACCGCGAGGCGATCGTGGAGGCGCTCCTGAACCTGCTCCACAACGCCTACAAGTACACCGGGCCGGACAAGCAGATCACCGTGGCGGCGCGCGTGGAGGGCCCGACGGTCCTCGTGACGGTGAGCGACAACGGACCCGGCATCGCCCTGCGCGACCAGAAGCGGATCTTCGAGAAGTTCTACCGGGCGAAGGACCCGCTCGACCGGACCATCGAGGGCTCCGGGCTCGGGCTGCCCATGGTGAAGCACATCCTCACGGCGCACCGCGGCAAGGTGAGCGTCTCGTCGCAGCTGGGGGCCGGGACCACCTTCACGGTGGCGCTCCCGGTGGCGATCCCGGCATGATCCAGGGGAGGGCGACGGCGTGAGCGAGAAGATCCTGGTGGTCGAGGACGACCCGTCCATCCTGCGCGGGCTGCAGCTCAACCTGGGCATGGAGGGGTACGCGGTCCGCTCCGCCATGGACGGCGAGACCGGGCTCGCCCTGGCCCGCACCGAGCGGCCCGACCTCATCCTGCTCGACGTGGGGCTGCCGCGCCTCTCCGGGCTCGACTTCATCCGGGCGCTCCGCGCCGAGGACCCCGACGTGCCGATCCTGGTCGTCTCCGCCAAGGGGCAGGAGACCGACAAGGTGACGGGCCTCTCGCTCGGCGCCGACGACTACGTCGTGAAGCCCTTCGCCCTCAAGGAGCTGCTCGCGCGCATCGGCGCCGCCCTGCGCCGGCGCCGGTCGCGCGGCGAGACCGGCCCCCGGCGCAACGTGAAGAAGGCCGGCGTCATCGTCCTCGACCTCGACGCCCGGCGCGCCACGGTGGAGGGTCGCGAGGTGGAGCTCACGAGCCGCGAGTACGATCTCCTCGCCTTCTTCGTCTCGCACCCGGGGCGCGTGCACAGCCGCGAGCAGCTCATCCAGGCGGTCTGGGGGCACGGCTACTCCGGCACCGGCCGCACCGTGGACAACTTCGTGGTCCGGCTGCGCCAGCACATCGGCGACGACGCCGAGCACCCCCGCCACCTCGAGACGGTGCGCGGGCTGGGGTACCGGTTCACGCCCTGAGGGCGCTCCCGCGCTACGCGACCGCCGCCCGGATCGCCCCGAGCAGCGACTCGTCCTCGCCCGGCTGCACCGTGCGGGGGTCGAACAGCAGCGCCCCTTCCTCGATGCGCGCCACCACCGGCGCCGCCCCGTCGCGCAGGCGCGCGGCGACGGCGTCCGGGTCGGGCAGCGGCAGCGCCAGCGCGCGCGAGGGGAGGGTGACGCCCGGGAGCGAGCCGCCGCCCACCGCCGACGCGACCTCCCGGACGCTCGCGCCCGGCACGAGCCCGGCGAGCGCCTCCCGCCAGCGCCCGGCCCGCTCGGCGAGCGCCTCCGGCGAGAGGGCGATGGCGCGCCAGATCGGGATCTTCGCGAGCGCCTCGCCCCGCTCGTAGTGGGCGAGCGTGGCGGAGAGGCCGGCCAGCGTCACCTTGTCCACGCGCAGCGCCCGGGTGAGCGGGTGGCTGCGGCAGCGCGCGATCGCCTCGCGCCGGCCGACGAGGATGCCCGCCTGCGGCCCGCCGAGCAGCTTGTCGCCGGAGAAGGTGACGAGGTCGGCGCCGGCGGCCACCCGCTCCGGCACGGTCGGCTCGCTGCCCAGCCCGAAGGGCGCGGTGGGGAGGAGCGTGCCCGAGCCGAGGTCGTCCACCACCGCGAGCCCCCGCGCGCGGCCGAGCGCGCAGAGCTCCTCGAGCGCCGCGTCGTGGACGAAGCCGGACATGGCGAAGTTGGAGCGGTGCACCGAGAGCAGGATCGCCGTCCGCGGCCCGATGGCCGCCTCGTAGTCGCGGGCGTAGGTGCGGTTGGTGGTGCCCACCTCGACGAGCGCGCACCCGGAGCGGCGCAGCACGTCGGGGATGCGGAAGCCGCCGCCGATCTCGACGAGCTGGCCGCGCGAGATGATCACCTCGGGCGGGCCGCCGGCGTCGGCGGGGCGATCCCCCGAGAGGGCGCCCAGGGCGAGCATGACCGCCGCGGCGTTGTTGTTCACGACCAGGGCGTCCTCGGCCCCGGTGAGCCGACGCAGCGCGTCGGCGGCGTGCCCGTACCGATCGCCGCGCCGACCCTCCCCAAGTGAGTACTCGAGATTGGTGTATCCGCGCCCGATGGCGCTCATTGCGCCAATCGTCTCCTCGGACAGCGGCGAGCGCCCCAAATTGGTATGGATGAGGATGCCGGTGGCATTGATCACGCCGCGCAGCGACCCGCGGGCGGCCACCTCCAGCCGGCCGACCAGCCGGGCCTCGATCGCCGCCGGCGCGGGGCAGGCGCCGCCGTCGCGCACCGAGTTCCTTACCGCGTCCAGAAGGGCCCGTATTTCCTGCATGACCGGCTCGTGTCCGAGCTGCGCGAGGAGCCCCTCGCGCTCGGCCGCCGCGAGCAGCCGGTCGCTCTTCGGGATCTTCCTCAGCTCCTCGGCGGCGGGGGCGGGCCGGTCGTCCATCTTGATCCGTGCCATACCAGTTGGCCCCTGATATGTCTCGCGAAAGTCAATCGTTGCAGATCGTCCTCACTACGGGTAATCCTTCCCGCCCATGGACAACCCGACCGTGGTGCAGTCCGGGCTGTGGCTCCTCATCCTGCTGCCACTCGCCGGCGCCCTCGTGAACGGACTGGTCGGGCGGAAGCTCGGCAAGGCCAACGTGGCCCTCATCGCCATCGGCGCGATGGTGGCCGCCTTCCTCTCCGCCCTGGTGGTGTACGCCCAGGTGCTCTCCGGCAAGAACGTACAGGCCGGCGGGGACACCTGGTTCCGGGTGCTCGGCCCGGACGGGCGCGCCATGGTCTCGGTCGCGTGGGGGCTCTGGGTGGACCGGCTCTCGGGCACCCTCCTCCTGGTCGTCACGGGCGTGGGGCTCCTCATCCACGTCTACTCGACCTCCTACATGTCGCACGAGGACGACGCCGGGTACGCCCGCTTCTTCACCTACCTGAACCTCTTCGTCGCGGCGATGCTCACCCTCGTCCTCGGCGACAGCCTGGTGCTCACCTTCGTCGGCTGGGAGGGCGTGGGCCTCTGCAGCTACCTGCTCATCGGCTTCTGGTACACCGACGAGCAGAAGGCGTACTGCGGCCGCAAGGCGTTCGTCACCAACCGCATCGGCGACTTCGGGTTCCTCATCGGGCTCTTCACCCTCCTCTCCATCTTCGGCACCGCCAGCTACGGCCAGCTCGCCGCGGCCGTGAAGGGGCAGGGGGTGCACACGGTCCTCGCCGCCGGCGCCTTCTCCGGCTGGACGCTCGGGTCCGCGCTCACGCTCGCCACCCTCGGCCTCTTCGTCGGCTGCTGCGGCAAGAGCGCGCAGCTGCCGCTCTACGTCTGGCTGCCCGACGCCATGGCCGGCCCGACGCCGGTCTCGGCCCTCATCCACGCCGCCACCATGGTGACGGCCGGCGTCTACCTCGTCGCCCGCACGAGCTTCCTCTTCGCGCTCGCGCCGGCCACCATGGCCACCGTCTGCCTGGTGGGCGCGCTCACCGCGGTCTTCGCGGCGGCCATCGCCTTCTTCCAGAACGACATCAAGAAGGTGCTCGCCTACTCCACCGTCTCGCAGCTCGGCTTCATGTTCATCGGCGTGGGCGCCGGGGTCTTCTTCGCCGGCGTGATGCACCTCGTGACGCACGCCTTCTTCAAGGCCTGCCTGTTCCTCGGCGCCGGGTCGGTGATGCACGGCATGCACGAGGACACCGACATCCGGAACATGGGCGGCCTCAAGGACAAGATGCCGCACACGCGGATGACGTTCCTCATCGCCACCCTGGCGATCACCGGGATCGTGCCGCTCTCCGGCTTCTTCTCGAAGGACGCCATCCTGGCGGGGGCGCTCCAGAGCGAGAACGCCGCCTTCCCGGCGGTGGGCAGGATCGCCTACGTGCTCGGGACCCTGGCCGCGGCCGGGACCGCCTTCTACATGATGCGCTGCTACTTCCTCACCTTCTCGGGGAAGCCGCGCACCCAGACCGCCGCGCACGCCCACGAGTCCTCGCCGGCGATGACGGTGCCGCTCTGGATCCTCGCCATCCTCTCGGTGGTGGCGCTCCTGCTCGGGCTGCCCCGGTTCGAGCTCTTCGGGCACTGGGGCGAGGTCTTCGGCGACTTCATGCACCCGGTCTTCGCGCAGGCGCTGGGCACCCTCCACGGCGAGGGCGGCGAGGCGGTGGAGCACGTGATGCTCTGGCCCTTCGCGGTCGCCTGGGGCGTCGCCCTCGGCATGGGCGCGCTCGCCTGGGCCATGTACGTCGGCGGCCTGAAGGAGGTCCCGGGCCGGCTCGCCCGCGCCTTCCCCGCCCTCTACCGCTTCGGCGTGGACAAGTTCCGGGTGGACGAGCTCTACGACCTCTTCGTCGTCAAGTTCGTGAGGAACGGGGCCTGGGTGCTCTGGAAGGTGGTGGACCGGATCGTCATCGAGGGGATCTTCGTGAACGGGATCCCGTGGCTCGTGGCGCGGCTCGGCCGCTTCTTCCGCCTCGGCCAGAACGGCGACCTGCAGCGCTACGCCGCGGTGATCGCGGTGGCGGCGGCGGTGCTCCTCTGGGTGGTCCTCGGCACGGGGGCGCGCTAGGCCATGAACAACCTGCTCTCGATCGTCGTCTTCCTCCCCCTCTTCGGCGCGCTCGGGCTCACCTTCTTCCCGGCCGCCGAGGCGAAGCAGCACCGGGTGGTGGCCCTCCTGGTCTCGCTCGTCGCCTTCGCGCTCTCGCTCGGCCTCTGGCTCGGGTTCGACGCCTCGGCCGCAGCCCCCGAGTTCCAGTTCGAGATCACGGCGCCCTGGGTGCCCTCGCTCGGCATCGGCTACCACGTCGGGATCGACGGCGTGGCGCTCCTGCTCATCCTCCTCACCACCGCGCTCACCCCGCTCGTGATCCTCTCCACCTTCACCGCCGTGCAGGACCGGGTGAAGGAGTTCATGATCGCGCTCTTGGTGCTCGAGACGGCCATGCTCGGCACCTTCGCCGCGCTCGACCTCGTCCTCTTCTACGTGTTCTGGGAGGCGATGCTCATCCCGATGTACCTGCTCATCGGGATCTGGGGCTCGGAGAACCGGCTCTACGCCACGGTGAAGTTCTTCATCTACACCTTCGTCGCGAGCGTGCTCATGCTCGTGGCCATCCTCTACGTCCGGGCCCACGCCGGCAGCTTCGACTACCTCGCCGCGCGCGAGGGGCTGCAGGGGGTGACGCCCTCGGCGCAGCGCTGGCTCTTCCTCGCCTTCGCGCTGGCCTTCGCGGTCAAGGTGCCGATGTTCCCGCTCCACACCTGGCTGCCCGACGCGCACACCGAGGCGCCCACCGCCGGCTCGGTCATCCTGGCCGGCGTGCTCCTCAAGATGGGCACCTTCGGGTTCTTCCGGTACGCCCTGCCGCTCTTCCCCGAGGCGGCCCTCCACTTCCGGCCGGTCATCGCCGCGCTGGCGGTGGTGGGGATCGTCTACGGCGCGCTCATGTGCATCGTGCAGCAGGACATGAAGCGGCTCGTCGCCTACTCCTCGGTGTCGCACCTCGGCTTCGTGATGCTCGGGCTCATGGCGCTCACCGCCGAGGGGCTCACCGGCGGCGTCTACCAGATGCTGAACCACGGCGTCTCCACCGGCGCGCTCTTCCTCCTCGTCGGCATGCTCTACGAGCGGCGCCACACCCGGCTCATCGCCGAGTACGGCGGCATCGCGAAGCAGGTGCCCTGGATCGCCACCGCCTTCGTGGTGGTGACGCTCTCCTCGATCGGCCTCCCGGGCACCAACGGCTTCGTCGGCGAGTTCCTCATCCTCTCCGGCACCTGGCTCGGCAAGCTCCGCCACGCGCCCTGGTACGCCGGCGTCGGCGCCACCGGCGTCATCCTGGGCGCGGTCTACATGCTCTGGATGGTGGAGAAGGTCTTCTTCGGCCGGATCGACAAGCCGGCGAACCGCGTCCTCGCCGACCTCACCGGCCGCGAGGCGGTGGTGATCGCGCCGCTCATCCTCCTCATCGTGGTGATGGGGCTCGCGCCCCAGCCGTTCCTCGACCCGGCGAAGCCGGCGGTGGACCGGCTCCTGGCGCGGTTCCAGGCCGCCGACCAGAAGCTCCAGACCGAACAGCCGGGCCGCCCGCCCTCGGTGGGCACCGAGAGCCCCGGGCTCGCCGCGGCGGTGGCCGCCCCCGGCGCCGAAGGGAACGCGCGATGAACTTCCCCACCCAGGACTTCGCGGCGCTGGCCCCGGTCGGCATCCTGTCCGGCGGCGCGCTGGTGCTCCTCATGACCGAGGTGTTCCTCACCTCGACCCGCCGCGGCTACCAGGCCTCGCTCACGGTGCTCTTCTCCGTGCTCGCCGGCGTGGCCGCCGTGACCGGCGGCTCGCCGGGCGCGATCTTCTCCGGCCAGGCCACGGTGGACTCCTTCTCCACCTTCGTGACCGTCACGGTCTGCGGCGGCCTCGCCCTCTCGGCGCTGGTGGGCGCGGGCTGGCTGCGGGCGCGGCAGGCCGAGCGCGGCGAGTTCTACGCCCTCGCCCTCTTCGGCGCCTCGGGCATGGCGCTGCTCGGCGCGGCCACCGACCTCCTCTTCGCCTTCATCGCCATCGAGGTGATGAGCATCTCGACCTACGCGCTCGCGGCCTACATCCGGCGCGGCCGCAAGCCGGCCGAGGCGGCCTTCAAGTACTTCATCCTCGGCGCCTTCTCGTCGGCGCTCCTGCTCTACGGCGCCGCGCTGGTCTACGGCGCCACCGGCAGCACGCTCTTCTCGAGCGTCGCGCAGGGGCAGGGGGCGGCGCTCCTGGTGGTGGGCCTCGGCCTCGTCGCCGTCGGGCTCGCCTTCAAGGTGGCCGCCGTGCCGTTCCACGTCTGGACCCCCGACGTCTACGAGGGCGCCCCCACCCCGGTGACCGCCTTCATGGCCGCCGGCGTGAAGACCGCCGCCTTCGCGGTGCTCACGCGCCTCGCGCTCGCCGCCTTCTCGGGCGCGCCGCAGTCGGCCGTGGCCGGCTTCGCCGGCGTGCTCGCCGCCCTGGCCCTCATCTCGATGGTCTTCGGCAACTGGCTCGCCCTCACGCAGAAGAGCGTGAAGCGCATGCTCGCCTACAGCTCCATCGCGCACGCGGGCTACCTGCTCGTCGGCGTGGTCTCCGCCGCGGCGGCCGGGGCGCGCGAGGGGGCGCTCTCCTCGATCCTCTTCTACCTCGCCTCCTACACCTTCACCGTGGTCGGCGCCTTCGCGGTGGTCGCCGTGCTGGAGCGCCGGGGCAAGAGCCTCGACGACGAGCCCTCCGACGCCTGGGACCTCGACCGCTTCGCCGGGCTCGGCCGCAAGCGGCCGGGGCTCGCCTTCGCGATGGCGGTCTTCATGGTCTCGCTCGCGGGCGTGCCGCCGACCGCCGGCTTCATCGGCAAGCTGCTCGTCTTCCAGGCCGCCATCTCGGCCCACGCCTACGGGCTCGCGGTGGTGGGCGTGCTCACCTCGGCGCTCGGCGCGTACTACTACCTGCGGGTGGTGGTCTACATGTACATGCGCCCGGCCGAGGATCGGGAGCTCGGCCTGCTGTCGCCGGCCATCCAGGTGGCGGTGGCCGTCGCGGTGCTCGCGGTCATCGTGCTCGGGGTGAGCCCCGAGACGGTGAGCCAGCTCGCGCGCGCCGCCGCCGCGATCGGGATGTAGCCCCCCATCCTCCGGGCGCCAGCCGGGTCGCGCGTCCCTCCACGCGGGACGGTCTCCCCATCGTCCCGGCCGCCAGCCCATTGCGCTTCCCTCCACGCGGGAGTGGGATCGAGCCGCCAGCCCGGAGCTCACCGGGCCGAAGCGGAGGGTGGCGCGATGCTGGTGCAGGAGGCGATGACGAGGCAGGTGTTCGCCTGTCGCGAGGACGAGCCGCTCAGCGCGGCGGCGCAGGTGATGTGGGACCGCGACGTGGGCGCGGTCCCGGTGCTCGGCCGCGACGGGCGGCTGGCGGGCATCGTCACCGACCGCGACCTCTGCATGGCGGCCTACTTCGCCGGCAAGGCGCTCGACGCGGTGCCGATCGAGACCGCCATGTGCCGCAAGGTCTTCACCGCGGCGCCCGACCAGACGATCGATTCGGCCGAGGAGACGATGCGGCACAGCCAGGTGCGCCGGCTCCCGGTGCTCGACGCCGGCGGCGCGCTGGTGGGCATCCTCACCCTCTCCGACCTCGCCCGCGCCACGGCCGCCCGCCGGGCGCGCGAGGAGGAGACCGAGGTCGCCGTGACGCTCGCCGCGATCGCGCAGCCGCGCGACCTCGTGAGCCTGCCGCATTGAAGGGGACGGGGCTCGCGCCGCCGCCCTCCGCCGGGCGCTAGGCGACGATGCTGGCGCGGGGGCCGAGGACCGCTCGCAGGTCCTCGACGCGGAACGGCTTCTCCAGCGCCGCCACCTCCGGGTGGCGCGCCAGGGTCTCGGCGAGCAGGTCGGGGTCGAAGGCGGTGGCGACCACGCAGGCGCGCGAGCTCCGCGCCATCCGGCCGAGGAGTCCGGCCGCGCCGGCGAGGCGCACGTCGATGACGCAGCAGCCGAACTCGCCCGAGGCCAGCTCCCGCTCCGCGGCCTCGACGCTGGGGACGGCGGAGACGGCGTGCCCGTCGAGCCTCAGGGCGATCGCCAGCGCCTGCCGGAAGTTCTGATCGCCATCGATGAGGAGCAGCGGAGACATGCTGGCTCTCGGGCAAAAAAAATGAAGTGCAACGCGCGGCGGGAGTGGTGGGGGGGGTCCTACTCCGACCTGCAGCGTTGCACTTCTGGCTGGGAGTAGAGCAAGCGCGGTGCCAGCGCCCCCGCGCGCCGCCCGGGTCGAGCCCCCTCTGAGTGAAATCGCCTGCTTGGGACGCTTCGGCGCGGCCGGCTCACCTGCCGAGGTTCGCTCGCCCGGGTGGCTCGAGCGCCCGATGCGTCTTTCACTTCTGCAAAAGAAATTGCAGAGGTGAAAGGAACCTCAAGGGTGGCCGCCGGGGGACTCTCCCCCTCGGGACGGGATCCCGAGCCGCTTCATCTTGCGCCAGAGGGTGGTGGGAGAGACGCCCAGCTCCCGCGCCACCCGCCCGAGATCGCCGTCGGCCCGGGCCACGGCGACCTCGATGGCGCGGCGCTCGGCCGCGTCCACCACCTCGGCCAGCGTGAGCGACGGCTCGGCGCCGCCGCCCTGCCGGGCGCCGTGGGGCCCCTCGAGGTGGATGTCCGCGGCCCGGATCTCGGGCGCGGTGGAGAGCGCCGCCGCCTGCTCGATCATGTTCTCGAGCTCGCGGACGTTCCCGGGCCAGTCGTGCGCCATGAGCCGCTCGAGGGCCTCGGGGGTGAGCGCCTTCCGGTCGCCGGCGCGCCGGTTGTAGCGCTCGAGGAAGTGGCCGGCGAGGAGCGGGACGTCCTCCTTCCGCTCGCGCAGGGGCGGCAGCCGGAGCGGCACCACGTTGAGCCGGTAGAAGAGGTCCTCGCGGAACCGCTTCTCGGCGATGGCGCGCCGCAGGTCCTGGTTGGTCGCCGCGATCACCCGCACGTCCACCTGGATGGCGGTGGACTCGCCGACGCGGCGGATCTCCCCCTCCTGCAGCGCGCGCAGCAGCCTGGCCTGGAAGCCGGGGGCGGTCTCGCCGATCTCGTCGATGAACAGGGTGCCGCCGGAGGCCTCCTCGAAGAGGCCGCGCCGCGCCCGGGTGGCGCCGGTGAAGGAGCCCTTGGCGTGGCCGAAGAGCTCCGACTCGAGCAGGGTCTCGGTGATGGCGGCGCAGTTGACCGGGACGAAGGGCTTGTCGCTGCGGCGGCTCCCGGCGTGCAGGGCGCGGGCGATGAGCTCCTTGCCGGTGCCCGACTCGCCGGTGATGAGCACGGTCGCGTCGGAGTGGGCCACCCGTACCACCCGCTCGAGCAGGTCGCGGAGCGCCGCCGAGCGGCCCACGATGTGCTCGAGGCCGTAGCGCTCGCGGAACTCGCCGGTGAGCAGCGTCATCTGCCCGAGCAGGCGGCGCTTCTCCGCCGCCTTGGCGATGCGCACCAGGAACTCCGCCTCCTGGAAGGGCTTCGAGAGGTAGTCGTAGGCGCCGCGCCGGATCGCCTCGACCGCCGAGTCGATGGTGCCGTAGGCGGTCATGACGATGACCTGGGTGGTGGGCGCCGCCTCGGCCGCGGCCCGCAGCACCTCCATCCCGTCCGGCGGCCCCATGCGCAGGTCGGTGAGGATCACGTCGAAGGTCTCGGCCCCGACGCGCTGGATGGCGGCGGTGCCGTCCTCGGCCTCCGCCACGTCGTAGCCGGCCGCGCGCAGCATGAGCGCGGTGGTGGTCCGCATGTTCTTCTGGTCGTCCACGACCAGGACCTTGCTGCGGTTGCTCATCCCGTCCCCTCCGCCCCGCCCGGCGGCGCCGCCGGCAGCCGGATCCGGAACGTGGTGCCGCGCCCCGGCTCGCTCTCCACCGCGATCTCGCCGCGGTGCTCGTCCACGATGCGCTTCACCACCGCGAGGCCGATGCCGGTGCCGGTCGCCTTGGTGGTGAAGAACGGCTCGAAGATGCGGTGGCGCACCTCGGCCGGGATGCCCGGGCCGGCGTCGCTCACCGCGATCTCCACCCCGCCCGCGCTCGCCGCCACGCGCGCCCGCACCACGCCCCCCTGCGGCATCGCCTGCGCGGCGTTCACCGCCAGGTTCACGAGGGCCTGCCGGAGCAGCCGCGCGTCCACCGCGACCGGCGGCAGCCCGGGCTGGGACTCGAGCTCGAGCCGGAGCCCCGGCGCGCGCTGCGCCAGCGCCGAGGTGAGCGCCTCCTCCACCAGCCGGTCCACCGGCTCGGGCCGCAGCGCCGGCGCCGCCGGCCGCGCGAAGTCGAGCAGGTCGCCCACGATGCGGTTGAGCCGGTCCGACTCCTCGCCCACGATCTCGAGCAGGAGCTTGGCGTCGCCGGTCGGCTTGAGCAGCCGCTTCAGCGAGCCGAGCGAGTTGAAGATCACGCCGAGCGGGTTGCGCACCTCGTGCGCCACCACCGCCGAGAGCTCGCCGAGCGCCGCCAGCCGCTCGCGGTGCACGAGCTGCGCCTGCGCCCGCGCCAGGTCGGCGTAGCTGCGGCGCAGGTCCTGGTAGAGCCGGGCGTTCTCGAGCGCCACCGCGAGCTGGTTGGCGATGGCGGTGGCGCGCTCGGTCTCGGCGTGGGTGAAGCGGCGCGCCTGGCGCTCCTCCACGATCACCACGCTGCCGATGGAGCGCCCCCGCGCCACCAGCGGGACGCCGAGGTAGGCCTTGGCGCGCGAGACCGCCTGCACCGAGTGGTCCACGCGGGCGTCGCCCTCGGCGTCGTCCACGATGAGCGGCTCCTGGTGGAGGTAGACCCAGGGCGCGACGCCCGGCTGCTCGAGCGACTGCGCGTGACCGAGCAGCTCCGGGTGCCCCCCGGCGACGGCGCGGATCTCGAGCCGCTCGCCGGCGGCGTCGGGCAGGAGCAGGTAGGCGTCGGTGGCCTCGACGATGCGCACCAGGTTGCGCACGCCGGCGTCGAGCACCGCGCCGAGGTCGAGCGTCGAGACGAGCGACCGGCCCACCTCGAGCACCATGCCGAGCTCCTCGGCGCGCTGGCGCTCCTGCCCGTAGAGCTCGGCGTTCTCGAGCCCCATGGCCGCCTCGCCCGCCAGGGCGTAGGCGAGGGCCACGTCGGCCTCGGAGAAGACCCGGCCCGGCGCGTCCGCCACCACCACCACGCCGCGGGTCGAGCGGCGCGAGGTGAGCGGCAGGATCAGCATGGCGAGCCGGGGGTGGCCGGGCGCGCTCAGGGGGCTGCGGGGGTCGAGCCCGGTGTCGGCGCAGTAGACCGGCTCCTGCGACCGGAGCGCCTCGGCGGCGAGGCCGCCCGCGTGCAGGCGGACGTCGGCCCCGGCCGGCGGGAGCGGGTCGCCGTGCGCCGCCATCCCCCTCAGCACCCGCCGCTCCTCGTCCACCAGGAACACCGCCGCCGAGCGCGCGCCGAGCGCCTGCGTGAGCCGCCGGCAGGTGGCGTCGAGGAGCGGGCGAGGGTCGCCGAGCGGCGAGCCGAAGACCTCCAGCGCGAGGGCGCTCACCGCCTCGAGGTCGGCGGCGCGCTTGCGGGTGCCGGCGAAGAGGCGGGCGTTGTCCACCGCCACCGCGAGCTGCGCGCCGACCGCCGAGAGGAGCTGGATCTCCTCCGCCCCGAAGGGCCGATCCTCCCGCCGCCGCGCCAGGAGGAAGGCCCCGAGCGCGCGGTCCTTCACCAGCAGCGGCACCTCCACCGCGACCCGGATCCCCTCGCGGTCGCGGTACCAGCGCACCTCGGGCGCGTCGCCCTCGAGCACCGGGAGCGGCACGGGGGCGAGCCGCTCCACCGACTTGCCGAGCGGCCCCTCGCCCACCGCGATGCGGCGGACGCGCTGGGCGGTCTCCTCGCCGACGCCGAGGACCGCGGTCTGCACCAGCTCGCGCCCCTCGAGCAGGTAGGCCGCGCCCACCTCGGCGCCGAGGGTGGACATCATCCGCCGGAGCGCGTTCTCGAAGAGCAGCACCGGGTCGAGCGTGGCGGTCGCGAGCGCGAGGTCGTTGAGCAGGGTGAGCTCGGAGACGCGCCCGCGCAGATCGGCGAGGAGCCGCTGGTTCTCGACGGCCGCGGCGAAGTGGGCCGCCATGGCCTGGAGCAGGCCGGCGCGGCACTCGGACTCGGGGCGCCGCTCCCCCCAGCCCACGGCGAGGACGCCCAGCACGGTCGAGCGCACCTTGAGCGGCACGAGCACCCGGGTGGCGAGCCCGAGCGCGCGCATGCGCGCCTGGAGCTCCGGCCCGCCGACCTCGGGCTGGTGCACCACCGGGGCCCCGCTCTCGACCGTCTCGCCGATGGGGTTGCCCGCGAGCCGCGGCCGCTGCTGGGAGCCCTCGGGGACGCCCTCGGTGTAGCGCAGCACCGCCTCGGCGCCGCCGGGCTCGAGCAGCCAGAGCGCGAGCCCCTTGCAGCCGAAGGCCCGCAGCACCACCGGCGTGGCCGCCTTCAGGAAGGCGTCGAGGTCGCGGGCCTGCCCGGCGAGCCGCGCCAGCTCGTTGAGCGCCGCCAGCTCGGCGTTGCGCTCGGAGAGGTCGGAGATGGCCACCCCGGCGTCGAGGGCCGCCGAGACCTGCGCCCCGAAGAGCCGGAAGGCGGCCAGATCGCGCGGCCGCATCCACGGGCTCATCACGTTGAGCAGGTAGCGCGGCTGCCCGCCCTGGTCGATGCGGACGCTGATGCCGTTGCCGAACCCGAGCCGGACGGTGGCCTCCCGCGCCGCCGGGCCGCGCTCCGGCCCGAAGAAGGCCTCGACCTCCGCCGGCAGGTCCTCGACGTAGGCGGCGCCCTCCGCCCAGGCGGCCCGGGTGGCGGCGGTCCAGCAGGCGCGCAGCCCGGGCAGCCCCTCGCCGAGGGCGCCCTCGGCCCTGGCGCGGGCCACCGGATCGCCGATGCTCCACTCGACCACCA
This sequence comes from Anaeromyxobacter paludicola, assembly GCF_023169965.1. Lineage (NCBI taxonomy): Bacteria > Pseudomonadati > Myxococcota > Myxococcia > Myxococcales > Anaeromyxobacteraceae > Anaeromyxobacter > Anaeromyxobacter paludicola. The sequence continues at coordinate 3,745,430 of NZ_AP025592.1, forward strand.
GCCCGTCGCCGTCGGGCCGGATGAGCGCCGGCTGGACGCCGATCCGATCGAGCCCCCACCGGAGCAGGTCGAACACCGCCGGCGCGCTCCGCTCGCGCTGGATCTCGGCGCCGAGCCGGGCGAGGTCGATGAGCCGCTCGCGCTCGATCCGCGGGGCGGTGAGGTCGCGCAGCTGCACCACCACGTCGTCGCCGTCGAGCGCCACCAGCGCCTCGACCGGCAGCCGGGCGCCGTCGGCCCGCAGCACCTCGGTCTCGAACTCGGTGGGGGCGCCGGCGCCGCGCAGCCGGCGGGCGTGCCGCTCGAGCGAGGCGGCGCGCCGCTCCTCCGGCACGAAGCGGAGCCAGCTCTCGCCGAGGAGCTGCTCCTCGCGGTAGCCGAGGAGCGCCAGCGCCGCGGCCGAGGCGAAGCGGACCACGCCCTCGCGGATCACCACCGTGCCGAGCGGGGCCGCGTCGAGGATCCGGCTCACGCGTGCCCCTCGCCGCGCAGGACCCGCTTCTCTCCCACCCGGAGCGTGACCTTCTCGCGGTCGAAGTACTCCGCGAGCGGGATGACGTACTTGCGCGTGGCGCCCACCAGGTCCTTGAACTCGGGGGTGGCGATCTCCTTGCGCTCGCGGAGATGGGCCACGAGCCTGGCCCGGAGCGCCGCCACCGCCGCCGCGTCGAACCAGAGCTCGGCCGAGACCCGCACCACCGCCCCCTCGGCGAGGAGCAGCTTCAGCACGGCGCCGACGTCCGGCGCGGAGGCGCCCACGAGGCCGGGCAGCTCGGCGAGCCAGGGCGGGGTGAGGGCCCCCTTGGCGAGCGCGGCGGCCACCCGCGCCTTGAGCTCGCCGCCGGCGCTCGAGGCGCTGGCGGCGCGGTGCTCGGGCGACCGCACGTGGTCCCCCTCCACCGCGAGCTGCTGGCGCTCGACGAGCTGGGTGAGGAGCCGCTGGAACAGGCGCGGGTCGGTGATGGGCGGGAGCTTGCCCCGGAGCGCCTCGCGCCCCATGCCGGCGGCGAGCGGCTGCGCCCGGTGGAAGGCCTTCACCGCGGCGACGAGCCGCTGCGAGAGCTGCTCGGCCACGCTGCCCGCCACCCAGGCCCGGTGCTCCTTGTCGAAGAGGAGCGCCGCGCCGCGCGCGCCGAGCCGCGGGAGCGCCGCCGCGAGCGCCTTCTGCGGCAGCGCGGTGCGGCCGGGCAGGGCCGCCTCGGCGAGCCCGGCCGGGCCGGCCATGGCGAGCACCGCCTCGAGCCGCTGGTCGGCGTCGCCGCGGGCGAGGGCCTCGAGCCCGACGAGCCCCTCCGGCCGCCCCCGGCGCCGCCGCGGCGGCTGCACCGCGAGGACGCGGCCGCCGGCGAGGGTCTTGCCGCGCCCCTGCAGCACCGCGAACCCGCGCAGGATGAAGCGCAGGCCGGGGAGGGCGGCCACCGGCTCGGCGAGCCGGAGCTGGGCGAAGCAGGTCTGCCCCGGCGCGAGCTCGGCCCGGTCGAGCAGCGCCACCGTGGCGCTCGCCTGCGCGGTGCCGAGGTGGAGGAGGAGCCTCGCCCGGTGGCGCAGCGGCTTCGGCGCCGCCGCGAGCAGCGAGAGCTCCACGTCGAGCATCCGCGCCGGGACCACCACGCCCGCCTGCACCAGGGCCTGCCCGCGCGCCACCGCGCCGGCCTCGACGCCCGGCAGGTTCACGGCGGTGCGCTGGCCGGCGAGGGCGCGCGGCACGGGCGCGCCGTGGACCTGCACCGTGCGCACCCGGAGCGGCTCGGTCGCGGGCGGGCAGAGCGCCACCGCGTCGCCCTCGGAGACCGCGCCGGAGACGAGCGTGCCCGTCACCACCGTGCCGAAGCCCTTGAGCGAGAAGGCGCGATCGACCGGCAGGTAGAGCGGGCCGTCCGGGGAGCGCTCCGGCACCTCCCGCGCGAGCCGGGCCACCTCGGCCTTGAGCGCGTCGAGCCCCTCGCCGGTGCGGGCCGACACCGGCAGGATGGGCGCGCCCTCGAGGAAGGTCCCCTTCACGGCCGCGGCGATCTCGCCCTCGAGCAGCGGCAGCCAGTCCTCGCCGAGGCCGGCGAGCAGGTCGCTCTTCGTCACCGCCACGAGCCCGCGGGGCACGCCGAGCAGCCGGCAGATGTCGAGGTGCTCGCGGGTCTGCGGCATCACCCCCTCGTCCGCCGCCACCACCAGCACCACCACGTCGATGCCGCCCGCCCCGGCGGCCATGGCGCGCACGAACCGCTCGTGGCCGGGGACGTCCACCACGCCGGCCACGGTGCCGTCGGGCAGGCCGAGGTGCGCGAAGCCGAGCTCGATGGTGATGCCGCGCCGCTTCTCCTCGGCGAGCCGGTCGGTGTCGATGCCGGTGAGCGCCCGGACGAGCGCGGTCTTGCCGTGGTCGATGTGACCGGCGGTGCCGAGGACGATGCGCTTCATGATCGCGGCCGCGGCCCCGTCACACCCCCGCCTCGCCGGGGTCCTCGCCGCCGCCCAGGTCCGGGGTGTGGAGCTGGTAGTCCCAGGGGAACACCGCCACGGCGTCGGTCTGCAGCGCCGAGAAGTCGGGGCGCCCGCCGCGGGGGCGGGAGACCACGGCGGCCGTGCGCACCGCCGCCGCGCCGGCGCGGCGGAGCAGGGCGCGGGCGCGGTCGAGGGTGCGGCCGGTCTGGCAGACGTCGTCCACGAGGAGCACGCGCTTCCCGGCGAGCTCGGGGAGCGCCTCGCCGTCGGCCGCCGCGCCGCGCGCCGCCAGCCGGAGCGGGTGGAAGTCCACGTCGAGCGCCGCGGCGAGCGCGCCGCCCACGACCACGCCGCCCTTGGCGATGCCGACGACCACCTGGGGCCGGAAGGTCTCGCCGATGCGGCCGGCGAGGGCGCGGGCGATCTCGCCGAAGGTCTCCCAGCTGAGCTCGCGGACGTTCTGGCGCGACCGCGCCCCGCGGCGGGCGCCGGCGCCGAGCCGCGCCACCGCGAAGGCGTCGCCGACCCCGACGCCGAGCGGCTGCTCGGGGCGGGCGCCGCCCTCGGAGGGCCGCCGGCCGGCAGGGCGCGCGGCGGTGCGCAGGGCGGTCTTCTTGCGGGCGGGGGCCTTGCGGGCGGGGGCCGCGGCGGGCCGGGCCGGCCGCGGGGCGGCGGCGGCGCGCGCCGGCTTGGTCCTGCTCTTCTTCTTCACCATGGGTCGGCTCCTCGCGCGGGCGGCACCGGCGCCCAGGGCGGGCGCCGATGCTACCACGAAGAGGGGGTCAGAGCCCGTGAGGGAATCCTCGCCGAGAGGGTTCCTCGCGGGCGCTCAGGCGTCCTGGGAGAGCCGCCCCAGGATGTCGCGCAGCTCGGGCTCGGCGACCACGTACGTCTGCCGGCAGAACTCGCAGGTGATGACCGCCTGCTTCTCGTTCGCGAGCACGTCGAGGATGCCGTCGCGGCCGAGCGCCGACACCGCCACGCGGGCGCGGTCGGGGCCGCAGGAGCAGCGGTAGGCCACCTCGAGGTCGCCGAGCAGCTCGAACCCGGGCCCGGCGACGGCGGCGATCGCCTCCTGCGCCGTCGCGCCGGCCTTCACCGCGCCCAGGAAGGCGCCCTCGGCGATGCGCGCGCGCACCTGCTCCAGGGCGGCCTGGTCGCCGCCCGGCAGCTTCTGCACGAGCACCCCGGCCGCGTCGCCGATGGGCTGCCCCTCGGCCGGGATCACCCGCACGTCGAGCGCCGACTCCACCTGCTCGCTCTTCTCGTAGAAGCGGCGCAGATCGCCGGCGAGCGTGAGCGCCTCGAGCTCGATCTGGCTCCGGTGGTACTGCCCGTTCCCCTGGTCCCGGAGCACCGACAGGTACCCCTCGCCCCCGAGGGCGGCCCGGTCGCCCGCCTCGGGCGCGCTGGCGGGGAAGTCCACCTGGGGCGAGCGGACGTAGCCGCGCACGCTGCCGTCCTGGCCGGCGTCCACCAGCAGGCCGCGGAGCGGGCCGTCGCAGGCGAGCTGCAGGTTCACCCGGCTGCCGTCCTTCTGCAGCGCCGCGGTGAGCAGGCCGGCGGCCAGCGCCTCGGCGAAGAGCCGGGCGGAGGTGGGGTAGAGGCCGTGCAGCATCCGGGCGATGCGGGCGGTCTCCGTCACGCGGACGAAGACCGCGCGCAGGCCGCGGTCCTGGAACAGGCCGCGAACGAGGCGATCGGACATAGGGGGCGGTGTTGTACTAGCCCGGGAGCACGGCCGCCAGCGCGAGCGCGAGCTGCGCCGGCGGCGGCGGGACGGCGGCGGCGCTGCCGCTCAGGCGCACGCCGGCACGGCCGGTGGTCGGGAGGACGCCCTTGCGGTAGACGCAGCCGACCTCGCCCTGGAACAGGCCCGGCTCCTTCCGGGGCATGTCGAGCGAGCAGGCGCCGTAGCGGCCGCTCAGCGACTTCTCGTCGATCTCCACGCTGATGCGCTTCCCCTCCACGAGCCCCCGGATCTCGGTGTGGCCGTCCTTGGTCGTCACCCAGACGTCGAAGTTGGTGCCGTGGAGGTGATCCTGCTCGAGCCGGAGGTCGTAGTCGTGCCGCTTGAGATCGCCGGCCCAGGTGCCGTCGGCGCGCCGGGTCATGTTGACGAGCGGTCCCACCACCCGGGCGTCGTCGAAGGACGCGCTGCCGGAGGCGCTGCCGCTCGCGATGAACTGCACCTCGCCCGTGGGCCGCCACTCCTGGGCGAAGGCGGACGCGGCGAGCAGCGAACAGGCGGCGAGGGCGGGTGCGAGGGCGCGCATGTGGGTGAGCATACGCCACACGGTCCGTCCGTGTCGCCCCCTTCCGGAGGGGCGGCCGGACTTCACCCTGGGAGAACGCTGCGGATGGTCTCGCGCAGCCCGTAGTGCGGCGCCCAGCCCATCTCCCGCACCGCCCGGGAGCCGTCCACGTTGCAGAGGTACTGGATGTGGTCGATCTCCTCGGGCGGGAAGCTCGTGAGCCGGGCCTCGAAGGCGCGCCGCACCAGGGGCCGCACGAGGAAGTGCGGCACCGGGATGGGCTTGCGCCCGAGCTCGCGCAGCGCCGCGGAGAGCGGCACCTCGCCCGGGCCGGTCACGTTGTAGATGCCCCGGACACCCGGCTTGAGCGCGAGCGCAAGCGCCCGGCAGGCGTCGCCCTCGTGGATGAGCTGCACCATGGGATCGAAGCCCATCACGGTGATGGGCTGGGCGAGCCGCAGGTAGTTCGAGGGGGCGTTGCGGACGGTCGGGCCGACGATGTGCACCGGCCGCAGGATCACGGTCTCGAGCTCCGGGTGCTTCCACAGGAACGACTGCGCGTACATGTCGAGCTCGACGAGGTCGCGGAAGTCGCTGTAGCGCTCGGCGGCGAGGAGCGGGGTCTCCTCGGTGAGGAAGTTGGAGTTGTCGGGGAGCGGGCCGTAGACGTTGGCGCTCGAGAGCACCACCACCTTCTTCACCCCGTGCTTGACGCACAGGTCGAGCACCTTCTGCGTCCCGAGGATGTTGAAGCGGTGGGCCTCGGAGAAGGGCATCCGCGGGTCGTGCATGATGCCGAGGTGGATGAGCGCCTCGATCCGCTCGTGGCGGAAGACCTCGTCCACCTTCTTCTTGCGGATGTCCACCTGGTGGTGCGTGACGTCCTTGGGCTTCTCGGGGAAGGGGCGCCGGTCGACGCCGACCAGCCGGGTCTCGGTGTGGAGGAGCTTCGCGAGGGCGCGCCCGAGGTTGCCGGAGATGCCGGTGATGGCGACCGAGCGCGGCATGCCGGGGAAGCTGACGGGCGGGAGCGGGTGGGGCACGGGCGGTCCTTACCAGAAGACGTGCTTGCGCTCGGCGAGCCCCTGCTTCAGGAGCCCGTCGATGGCCCCCTTCACCGCGTCCACCTTCCGCTCGAGCTCGGCGTCGTCGTCGTCCGGCGAGCCCTCGAAGCGCAGCGGGTCGCCGAACCAGAGGTGGTACCGGGAGGGCAGCGGGAAGGGCAGGCCGGTGGGGGTGAGCGGCAGGGCCGGCATCGAGAGCAGGCGCGCCAGGCGCGGCAGCTCGGTGAGGGCCATCGACTGCTCCTCGGCGCCGACGACGCCGACCGGCACGATGGGGGTGTCGCACTCGAGCGCCAGCCGGAGGAAGCCCTGCCCGAACCCCTGGAGCTGGTAGCGCTTCGACCAGGGCTTGTTGAGCCCGCGCACGCCCTCCGGGAAGACGATCAGCGCCTCGTCGGCGGCGAGGAGCCGGCGGCAGTTCTCGGGCGTGCCCACGATCTGCCCGCAGCGGGCGTAGAGCGTGGAGACGAAGGGCAGCGTCGAGACCCACTTCTCCACCAGGGTGCGGGCCGCGCGCGGCGGATCGAGCTCCACGAAGAGCGCCACCAGGATCATGGCGGCGTCGAAGGGGAGCTGGCCGGAGTGGTTGGCGACGAAGAGCAGCCGGCCCTCGGGCGGGACCCGCTCGATGCCGTGGACCTCGACGCGGAAGTACTTGCGGTAGAGCCAGAGGAGCGGGGCGATGGCCGCGGTGGTGTACTCCACGTCGAAGCCGTACGGGTCCACCCCGAACTCGTTCCGGGGGGGCGTGAGCTTCTCGATGCGGGCCTGCGTGCCCGGCCCGCCGAGCTCGTAGGTGAGCGCCTTGAGCCGCTCCTGGAGGAGCTTGCCGAGGTCGGCCATGCGAGGGACTTATCACGGCGCGGCGCGCCTCGGCAGCCGCACGGTGAACGACGTCCCCTCCTCGGGCGTGGAGCGGACCTCCACGGCGCCGCCGTGGCTGCGCACGATCTCGCGGACGATGTAGAGGCCGAGGCCGAAGCTCCCGGCGCGCGGCCCGCGCGAGAAGGGCCGGAAGAGGCGGCGCCGCAGCTCCTCGGGGATCGGCTCGCCCTGGTTGCGCACCTCGACCCGGACCTCGTCCGCGAGCCCCTCGGCGGCGACCAGCACCGGCGCGCCCGGCCGGCTGTGCTGCACCGCGTTCGTCACCAGGTTCGAGACCACCTGCACGAGCCGCTCCGGGTCCCACTCGCCGGCCCCGTCGCCGTGGCTGGTGAGCCGGACGTCGCAGGAGGGCTTGAGCTCCCGCACCTCCTGCACGGCGCGGGCGCAGACCTCCTCGATCCGGGCCGGCCGCCGCGAGATGGCGAGGCCGCCCGAGGCCTGGATCCGGCTGAAGTCGAGCAGGTCGTGGATGATCGACTGCATCCGGTCGGCGCTCGAGGACATCCGGCTCAGGATCCGCGACCGGCGCTCCTCCGGCCCCCCCTGCTGGAAGAGGAGGTGGACGCCGGTGCGGATGGCGGAGAGGGGCGTGCGCAGGTCGTGGCTCACCAGCCCCATGAGGTTCTTCTGGAGCTCGGCGATCCGGCGCTCGGCGGTCACGTCGGCCACCACCACGCCGAGCCCCACCACCTCGTCGCCCTGGTGCACCGGGAACCAGCTCTCGCGCCAGGCGCGGACGTCGCCCGGGCGGCCCGGGGTGTCGCCCTCGAGCTCCACGTCGAGCATCGGCTCGCCGGTCTCGAGGATGCGGCGAAAGTCGCGGGCGCGCGCCTCGCCGCGGCAGCCGGGCAGGAGCTCCTGCACCGGCCGGCCGAGGTGCTCCTTCACCGCGACGCCGTCGAGCGCGGCGAGCGCGGCGTTGACCCGCTCGAAGCGCAGGTCGCGATCGACGAAGGCGAGGCCGAGGGGCGCGGCCGAGAAGAGGGCGTCGAGGAGGGAGGCGCTGCGGCTCGCCGCCTGCGCGAGCCGCATGGCGGAGCGCCGCTGCTCGACGTGCGCGGTCGTCTCCACCACCTGGACGAGGAGCTCCGCCGGGCGCGGCGGGCGGGCGGCCAGCCGGTCGAAGGTGAAGCTGTACCAGACCTCCCGGGGCGGGGCGCCGGGCCGCCCCCGGAAGAAGGGCACGTCGGCCGCCTGGTAGCGCTGCCCGCCCTCGAGGACCTGGGCGGCGAGCCTTAGCCACTCGGCCGCGTACTCGGGCCAGACCTCGGAGACGGTGCGCCCGACCATGGCGCGATCGGGCCGGAGCTGCTGGTAGGCCGAGTTGACGTAGCGGTACCGGAGCTCGGGCAGGTCGGGCTCGAGCACCGCGATGGCGGAGGGCAGCGCCTGCAGGATCTCCTCTGCCGGGAGCGCCACCTCCGCGGCGCCTGCGTCCTCCGGTCGCATCCGGATCCCCCCGGTGACCATTCTACGCGCCGGCCTCACGGGGAGTGTGGGACGACGGGGCGGGCGCCGGCCCGGGCGAGCCTCAGCCCTGGACGCCGAGCGCCGCCGGGACCTCCGCCAGGGGCCGCCAGGAGCGGCCGAGCGAGCGCGCGAACGCCTCGATGGCCGCGAGCTTCCGCGACGCCGGCGCGCGGAGGTCGCGCTGGCGGGCCGAGAGCTCCGGGCGCGTGTCGGAGGCGTCGAGGAGATCCACGCCGTGGAGCTCCAGGTTGAAGAGCGGCAGGCGCGAGGTCCCCGCCCGGGCGGCGCGGAGGAGCCCGGGCGGGAGGGTGGCCACGAAGGTGCCGATGAGCGGGAACCCCAGGAGCCCGGTGGTGATGGGCAGCTCCAGGAGCCCCGGGGCCGCGCCCGCGGTCGCCGGGCCGGGGCGGTACGGCTCCGCCGGGTCGGGCCGGTAGGGCGCGCGGGGCGCGGCCAGCACGCGGGGCCGGTCGAGGATGGCGCGCGAGGGTCGGCCGCGCAGCGCGAGCAGCCCCATCACCGCCGCCTTGGCGAGCCAGTAGGGCGCCGCCGGGAAGGCGGACGAGTCGTAGCGGTAGCCCTGCGCCGCGAGCGCCGCGAGGAGGGGCGCGGTGAGCGTGTACCCGGGCGCGCGGAAGCCGCAGGGCGGCGTCCCCACCGCCGCGGCGATCGCCGCGGCCCCCCGCGCCACCTCCGCCGCCAGCGCGTCCGCGGGGAGGCGCGTGAGCGCGTAGTCGTGCGAGAAGGTGTGGTTCGCGATCTCGTGCCCGCCGCGGGCGAGCGCCCGCACCGCCGCCGCGGCCGCCGGGTCGGCGAGCTCCTCGCCGACGGCGAAGACCGTCCCCCGGACGCCGAGCCGCGCGCAGAGCTCGCCGAAGCGCGCGGTCGCCTTCGCGTAGACCGGATCCGGGCCCGCGCCGGCGGGCGGGTCGGGCAGGCCGTGGATGCGGTGGTAGTGCCGGAGCGCGTCGAGGTCGATCGACAGCGCGGCGAGCCCGCTCACGCCTTCTCCGGGCGCTCCGCCTCGGGGTCGGTGGCGCGCGCCGGGGCCTTCACCCGCAGCACCCAGAACAGCTTCGCCACCTGCCGCAGCACGTTGGGGACCCGCTTGAAGAGGGCGATGGAGGGCGGCCGCTTCTCCTCGAGCGTGACCGGGATCTCGACCACCCGCTTGCCCTCGAGCGAGGCGCGCAGCACGAGCTCGCTCGCGAAGACGTCCTTGTCCACCACGCAGCGCCGGGCCACCGGCGCCACCCGCTCGCGCAGGAAGGCCTTCACCCCGTGGGTGTCGGTGCCCTCGAAGCCGAGCAGGATCGCGAGGAGCTGGTTGTGGACGTAGGTGGCGAGGCGCCGGTAGGCGGGCCGGCGGTCGCGCGAGCCCGGGGCGCGCTTCGAGCCCACCACCATGTCGGCCTCGCCGGCGTCGAGCACCGGGAGGGCGCGGTCGTAGAAGCGGACGTCGCAGAGGTCGATCTCGTCGCAGACCACCACCTCGCCGCGGGCCTCGAGGATCCCGCGCCGCAGCGCGAGCCCGTAGTTCGGCTCGTCGGAGTGGAGGAAGCGCAGCCGCGGCCGCTCGCGGGCGAGCGACTCCAGGATCTCGACGGTGCGGTCGCGGGACCCGTTCTCGGTGAGGATGAGCTCGTAGTCGATCCCGCGCTCGTCGAGCCGCGCCATGAGCTCGAGGCAGGCCTCGCGGACGATCGTCTCCTCGTCGTAGACGGGGATCACCACCGAGAGCCTGGGCGTCGCGGAGGGCATGCGGTCAGGCGTTTCTGCCGCATTCGCGCCCGGTGAGCAAGGCGTCTTCCATGGAGGAGTACTCCCAGCGCCCGTACCGCCCGGCGGTGAGGATGCCCTGCGAGGCGAGCCAGGCGACCACCGCGTCCTTCGCGGCGCCGTAGTCGGCGTCGTAGAGGACGTAGGCGTGCGGGATGGAGCGGGTCTCGAGGAAGCGCACATCCTCGCGCGAGCGGAGGAACCCGGTCGCGAGCAGCGCCTCCACCGCCTGCGGCTCGACCACCTCGGCGGGGAGGGGGGCGCCGGCGGCGAACTCGACGTAGAAGCTGCGCCACCCCGGGGGCGCGAGCGACGGCACCGCGGCCGAGGCCGAGCCGATCCGGTACGGGGCGTAGCGCTTCTCGGGGAGGTAGACCCAGTGGAAGGGGGGCGCGCCGACGTCGCGCGCGGCCACGTTGACGTAGGTGACGGTGTTGGCCCGCAGCCGCTCCGCCGCCTCGCGCACGGCCGGGGGCGCGTCCTCGCAGAGCCGGACCAGCTCCGGCAGCGGGATGGTGGCGACCGCGCTCGCGTAGTCCACCTCCTCGCCGGTGGAGAGCCGGCAGCGGCGCCGGGCCGCGTCGATCGACACCGGGTGGACGCCGCACTCGGCGGCGCGCGGCAGGCGGGCCACGAGCCCGCGCACGAAGGCCTCGATGCCGCCCTCCCGCGGGTAGACGAAGCTCGCGTTGTAGCCGGCCTCGTCCCCCTCGAGCCCGAGCGCGCCCCGGACCACCTGCGCCACCGTCGGGCGCGGCACGAAGCGGCCCATCCACTCCACGCCCAGCCGGTCGGGGTGCACCGTCCAGAGCTTCTCGTTGTACGGGAACATGAAGTTCCGCGCGAAGCCCTCGCCGAGGTGGCGGCGGATGAAGTCGCCGAAGGTGGCCGGCTCGCGCTCCCGCAGCGCGCGCCCCTGCTCGCCGTACTGGGCCTCGATGAAGCCGAGCACGTTCTCGGCGATCACCTCGGCCGGCAGCCCGGCGGTGTTCACCTGGTACGGGTAGCGGGTGAAGACCTGGTGGGAGAAGATCCCGGCCCGCCGCTCCACGGTGACCCAGCCGCCCGGCAGGGCCTCCTCGGCCAGCGCCCGCATGGCGGGATCGCGCAGGTGGAGCCAGTGGCCGGTGGCGTCGAAGAGGAAGCCCTCGCGGGCGTCGGTGCGGCAGAGGCCGCCCGGGCGCGCCGCGCGCTCCACCAGCCGGTAGGCGCGGCGCGCGTGGAGCGCGGCGGAGAGGCCGGCGAGGCCGGCGCCGAGGATGAGGACGTCGCTGTCCGGCACGGCTTCGAAGGCTCCGGTGGGGAGAGGCGGGTGAAGGTAGCATGCGGCTCGCTCCCTTGCCCGGGGAAGCGGGCGGGCCGTGCGATGGCGCGACCTTTGTCACGCCCGGGGGCCGATGGTACCCTCGGAGCCCTGTTTTTCAGCCCTTTTGCAAGGACGCACCGATGCGGGTCGCCTGCCCAGACTGCTCCGCCGAGTACGACATCGACGTCACCCGCGTCCCGGGGAAGGGGCTCAAGGTCCGGTGCCCCCGGTGCAAGAACGTCTTCCAGGTGAGACGGGCGGAGCCGGCCGCGCCCGAGGCCGCCCCGCCGCCGGCCGCGATCTCGCCGCCTCCGCCCGCCTTCGCCGCGCCGCCCGCCGCGATCGCGCCAGCTGCCGTGACCGCGCCACCCGCGCCGGCGGCAGCCATCGCCCCGCCTCCTCCGCTCCCCTCGGGCTTCGACGGCGAGCCGGACCCGTTCGCCGGTCCCGATCCGTTCGCCGCCTCGCCGTTCGACGCGCCCGCGTCACCGAGCTCCGCCTCGCCGTCCGACGCGCCTGCGTCACCGAGCTCCGCCTCGCCGTTCGGCGCCTCGCCGTTCGACGCGCCCGCGTCACCGAGCTCCACCTCGCCCTTCGACGCGTCCGTGCCGTGGGACGCGCCCTCGCCCTTTGGCGATCGCTTGCCACCCGGAGCCCCTCTTCCCCTCTCCCGCGGAGCGGGGGAGGGAGAGGGCGGGGGCGAGATCCGGAGCCAGCTGGCCGCCCCGCCCCAGCCCTCCTCGCCCGAGCGGGGAGGGAGCGCCGCCGGTTGGGGGGAGCCGTCGTCGCAGGCGGCCGAGCCATTCGACGCCGCGGAGCCTTTCCCGGCGGTCGAGCCGTTCGATGCCGCGGAGCCGTTCCCGGCGGCCGAGCCCGAGCCCTTCCCGGCCGCCGAGCCCTTCCCGGCCTCCGGAGCGTTCCCGGAGCCCGAGCCGTTCCCGGCAGCCGAAGCGTTTCCGGCGTCCGAGCCACCTCCCGCCGGCCCCGCCGAGCCGGACCTCGCCGCGCTCGAGGCGGCGTTCGGGGCGGAGGACGACCCGTTCACGAGCGTGCCGGCGCCGCCCACCGTCGGCCGGCCCGCCGCGCCCCCGCCGGCGCCCGCGCCGGAGGCGCCGCTCTTCGACGCGCCGCCGGCCCCAGCCGCGCCTGCCGAGGCGCCCGCCGCTTCGGGCGCGCCGCCCGCGGCGGAGCCGGACGGGCTCGGCGGGCTCGGCAGCTTCGAGGCGGCCGAGCTCGAGAACCTGCTCGACGAGGGCAAGGGCGCGTCGCACGCCACCCGCGCCGCCCCGGCCCCGGGCGCCGCCGCCGCCGCCGCCGGGCCGGGCACGCTCCCCATGGCGCTCGGGAGCGGCGCGCCCACCTCGGCGGAGGCGCACCGCGCGCCCTTCTTCGCGAGCCGCCGGCGCGTGATCGCGGCCGCCGGCGCGGGCGCGGCGGCGCTCCTCGTGCTCGCGGCCGGCGTGGGCGCCGGCTTCACCCACCACGGCTTCTTCTTCCACGCCACGCTCTTCCACCGCACCGGCCCGGATCGCCCGGGGGCCCGCTACGTCCGCCAGGCCCGCGAGAAGCTCGCGCAGGGCGACTACGCGGGGCGGCGCGCCGCCCTCGACCTCGCCGACCAGGCGCTCCGGATCGACGGCCGCGACGCCGAGGCGGCCGGCCTCTACGCCCAGGCCGCCTTCGCGCTGCAGCGGCTGCACGGCGGCGGGGACCAGGCCGCGCAGCGCTCGCAGCAGCTCCTCGAGGCCCTGGACGGCGACGCCGCCGAGCCGGCGCTCCTCGAGGCCCGGCTCGCGCGCGCGCTCCTCCCCGGCAACGAGGCCGGGCTCCAGGCCCCGCTCGCCGCGCTCGAGAAGCTGGCCGCGAGGGACGAGAAGGGCGCCGACCCGGAGATGTTCTACCTGCTCGCCGACGCCGCGCGGGCCCGCAGGGACCTCGCCAAGGCCCGCGCCTGGCTCGACCGCGCCGAGCGAGCGCGCCCGGGCACGGCGCGCGGCCGCGAGGCGCAGGCGCTGCTCGCGCAGGCCCGCGGCGACGCGCCCACGGCGCGCGCGCTGCTCGAGGACGCCCGCAAGCGCGAGCCGACCCGCAGCGCGGCGGCGCTCGAGCTCGGGGCGGTGCTCGAGGCCCAGGGGGAGCTCGGCCCGGCCGAGGAGGCGGCGCGGGCGGCCATCGCCCCCGACGCGGCGGGGCGGCTCGGCCCCCGCGAGCGGGCGCGGGCCCACGCGCTCCTCGCCCAGATCGCGAGCCGCCGCGCGGCCCCGGTCGCCGACGTGGAGCGCGAGCTCGAGCAGGCGGTCCGCGAGGACGCGGGCTACCTCCCGGCGCGGCTCGCCTGGGCCCGCCAGCTCTCGCGGCGGGGCGCCTACGACCAGGCGCTCGCGGCGCTCTCGCCGGCCAGCGGCAGCCGCGATCCGGTGTTCCTGGAGGCCTGGGCCCGGGCCCTCGCGCAGGGCGGCCGTCAGCTCGACGCCAACACCGCCCTCGACACGGCGCTCGCCGCCGCGCCGGGGGAGCCGCGCCTCCTGCTCGCGAAGGGCGCCGTCCAGGAGTCGCTCGGGAAGCGGGCCGAGGCGGAGAAGCTCTACGAGGACGCCGCCCGGCGCGACCCCGGCTTCTGGGAGGCGCGGCTCGCCCTGGGCCTCTCGCGGCTGCGCGGCGGCGACCCCGAGAAGGCCGCCCCCGACATCCAGCTCGCGGTGGAGAAGGCCCCGGGCGACCCCGAGCCGCAGGCCGGCCTCGGGGAGCTGTGGCTCGCCCGCAAGGACCTCGCCAAGGCGGAGCAGTCGTTCCGCCGGGCGCTGCAGCTCGACCCGCAGCACCCGGCGGCCCACGACGGGCTCGGGCGCGTGCTCCTGGCGCGCGGCGACGAGGCGGGCGCGACGGCCGAGCTCCAGAAGGCGCTCGCCGCCGATCCGCACCGGGCCGGGGCGCAGGTCTCGCTCGGCCAGCTCCTCTGGCAGAAGCGGGACCTCCCGGGCGCGCAGGCCGCCTTCTCGGCGGCGGTGGCGCAGGATCCGCGGAGCGCGCTCGCCCGCGCGCGGCTCGGCGCGGTGGAGCTCGAGCAGGGGCAGGCCGATCCGGCGCTGAACGACCTGCTCGCCGCCTCCAACCTCGACGCCGGCGTGGCCGAGGTCCAGTACTGGCTCTCCCGCGCCCTGCTCGCGAAGAACGAGACCGCCCAGGCGGTGGAGCACGGGCGCAAGGCGGTGGAGCTCGCGCCCGACGAGCCCGCGTACGCGCTGGCGCTCGGCGCGGCCCAGGAGAAGGCGGGCGCCGCGGCCGAGGCGGCCGAGTCGTACAAGGCGGCCATCGCCCGCGCCCCCGGGCTGCTCGAGGCCTACGAGCGGCTCTCGGGCGCCTACCTGTCGCAGGGGCGGACCGCCGAGGCGGTCGCGGCCCTCGACCGCGCCATCGCGGTCGCGCCGCGCGAGCAGCGGCTCAAGGTCGCGCTCGGCGACTGCCGCGCGAAGATGGGCCAGCCCGCGGAGGCGATCCGGCTCTACCGGGCGGCGCTCGCCGCCGACCCGGGCCAGAAGGCCGCCTACTACAAGATCGCGCGGGCCACCCACGAGGCTTCCGGCGCCGCCGCCGCGCTCGGCTGGTACGAGAAGGCGGCCCGGGAGGAGCCCCGGAACCCGATGCCCCACTACTACCTGGGCTTCGCCAGCAAGGAGCGGGGGGACCGGGCCGGGGCGGTCCGGTCCTTCAAGCGGTACCTCGAGCTCAAGCCGGACGCCGAGGACCGCAAGGACATCGAGGCCGAGGTCGAGGACATGGGGGGCCGCGCCCGGTAGCGGCCCGCCCCCGGCGTTTTGAGGGCCCCTTCCGGCCCGGAGTCCGTTACACCTACGGGCCTCGGGAACGAGCCGCCGCCTGTCCGGCGGCCCTCCCAGGAGGAACGATGACGGGTCTCACCCTGGCGCTCGCGCTCGCCGCGGCGCAGCCGCAGCCACTCCCGCCCCCCTCGGCCCCGGCGGCGCAGCCGCAGCCGCTCACGACCTCCGCCCCGGCGGCCGGCCCCGTGCTCCCGCTCGACGAGGCGCTCCGCCAGGCGCAGGCGCGCAACCTCGACCTCAAGGCGGCGCAGGCCCGGCTGGAGCAGTCGAACCAGCTCTCGGCCAAGGCCTGGAGCGGGTACCTGCCGCAGCTCTCGGCCGCCGCGACCTACACGCACAACAACGTCGAGGCCGCGATCCAGCTGCCGACCGGCTATTACGTCCGCGACGCCGCCGGCGGCGCCGTGCCGCCCGGGACGACGACCACGCAGCCCCCCGCCTACGATCCCGCGAGCCCGGCCAGCCCCACCAACCCGCCGGGCGGCCCGACGACGCTGCTCCTGTACCCGTCGGGCTACGAGACCGCGGTGGTGCAGAAGCAGGACCAGCTGAACGCGCAGCTCCAGCTCACGCAGGCCCTCTTCGCCCCGGCGGTCTGGTACGCCGTGAAGACCGCCCGCACCGGCGAGGAGCTCTCCGCCTCGACGGTGGAGGCCGCGCGCCGCGACATCCTCTTCGGCGCGGCGCAGCTCTACTACGGGGCGGCGAGCCTGAAGCAGGCGGTGGCGGTGCAGGAGCGGATCCTCGCCACCAACCGCGACCACGAGCGCGACGCCCGCGCCCGCTACGAGGCCGGGACGGTCCCCAAGATCACGCTGCTCCGGGCCGAGATCGACCGCGCCCGGTCGGAGCAGGACCTGAAGCGCGCGCAGTCCTCCTACGCGCAGGCCCGGATCTCCCTCGCGACGCTCCTCGACCGGAAGGACACGGCGTTCGAGGTGGAGCTGCCGCCCGAGCCCGCCACCGCCGCCGGCGACCTCGAGGCGCGGGCCCTCTCGGAGCGGCCCGACGTGCGGGCGGCGCGGCAGACGGTGACGCTCGACGCGCAGCAGCGCGACGCGCTCTACACGGGCTACCTGCCCGCGCTCGGCGCGTTCGGCCACTACCGCTGGTCGAACGCCTCCGGCTTCACCGGCCTGGACACGAGCTGGGATCTCGGGCTCTCGCTCTCCTGGAACCTCTTCGACGGCGGGCTGCGCGAGGCCAACCTGCGCGAGGCCCGCGCGCGCCTGGCCGAGGCCGAGGCCACCCGGGCGAGCACCGAGGCCAAGGCGGTGGACGAGGTGCAGCGTGCCCGGCTCGACCTCGACAGCGCGGTCGCGAACCGCGCCAAGGCCGACGAGCAGCTCGCGCTCGCGCGCGAGAACCACCGGCTCGTGGAGGTGAACTTCCGCGCCGGCGCCGCCACCTACGTCGAGGTCTCCGACGCGGTCTCGGCGCTGGTCTCGGCGGAGCTGGGCCGGGTGAACGAGGGGCTCAACGCCGACCTCGCCGCGCTCCGGCTGCAGAAGGCGGCCGGGCTCTTCAACCCGGTGAAGTAGGGCGCCGCGAAAGCGAATCCCCGGGCCCTCGCGCGATCGAGGACCCGGGGATCCGGCGACCGGCCGGGCTGGGCGGCCGGCGCGAGGCGCTACTGCGTGCCGCCGTCGGTGGCGGGGGCCGCGCCGCCGGTGCCGCCGGCGCCGGAGGTGCCCATCTCGTCCGAGCTCTTCTTGTGCTTCTTGTGCTTGGTCTTCTTGTGGGTCTTCTTGGTCTTGGTGGTGGTGGTGGTGCTGGTGTCGCCGCCGGCGGCGGTGGAGCCGCCGCCCGTGGTGCTGCCGCTCGTCGCGCCGCCGGTGGTGCTCCCGCCGGTCTCCTGGGCCAGCGCGGGCAGCGAGGTGACGAGGAACGCCGCCGCGATCAGCATGCTGAGCTTCTTGATCATCACGTCTTCTCCTTGTCGGGTTCTCCCCGGTTTCGGAGAAACATGGTGAGCATCGGCCGTGCCACAAGGCTCGTCGCGGCGAAACGCCGCGAGGGCGGCCGCAGCCGCGCGCGAGGGCACCTCTGCGGGTGAAGCGGGATGGGACGGTGCGCGGCGGGGGCGGGGAAACCGGCCATGCCCGCCCGCACGCTCTGCGAGCCGCGGCGGCCCGGGCGGAGCCTACCCGCGCAGCGCGGCCCGCGCGATCGCCTGGGCGAGCAGGTGGCCCACGGCGATCATGAACTCGCGCTCGCCGTCGTCGAGCCGGCGGGACTTCCTGAACGCGAGCCCGACCGCCCCGAGCGAGCGGCCGTCGCAGAGGAGCGGCACCACCGCGCGGGCCTGGTCGCCGAGCAGCTTCGGCAGCTCCTGCACGTTCGGGTAGGCGTTCTGCAGCGCGTCGACGGTGTCGATGAAGATCGGCGTCTGCGTCCGGTGCGCCTCGGCCACCAGGGCCGGGGCGTCGGCGGGGAACACGCGCCAGCGCTCCAGCAGGTCGGCCGGCCAGCCGTAGGCGTAGAGCATCTCGAGCGCGCCGTCGGCGCGCAGGCCCACGAGCGTGCCGCGCGAGGGCTCGAGCATCGAGAACCCGTTCTCGAAGGCGACGCGGGCCGCCACCACGGGCGGGAGCGGCGCGGAGAGCGAGGCGGCGACGGACTGGAGCCGCCGCAGGCGGGCCACGCCCTCCTGGGCGAGGATGCGCTCGTGGCGCTCGACGTCCACCTCCTGCTGGGCGGCGATGCGGGCGGCGCGCTCGTCGGCCATCCGCCGGGCGTTGTCGATGGCGAGGGCGGCCGGGCCGGCCACCTCGCGCAGCGCCACCAGGTTCGACTCGTCGAAGCCGGGCAGGGTGGTGGAGCGGATGAGGGTGATGGCGCCGATGATCCGGTCGCGCGACTGCAGCGGCAGGATGATCATCGAGTTGGGCCCGATGGCCCGCAGGATCTCGAGGTGCGACTCGTCGTGGGTGGCCCAGGCGAGGACGCTCGCGTCGATCTGGCGGATGAGCCGGGGGCTGCGGTCCCGCATGCTCTGCACCGACGGCGTGGACCAGTCCACGCCCATCGGCAGCGCGCGCATCCGGGAGGCGAGGTCCCCCTTGGTCGGGTCGGCGTGGCCCACCTCGACGCGGCGCGGCACCCCCTCGTGATCGATGAGGTCGATGAAGCACCAGTCGGCCACCGACGGGACGAGCGCCGCCACGACGGTGCGCAGCGTCCCGCGGTAGTCCACCGAGTCGGTGAGGAGCCGGAGCAGCAGGGGCTCCTCGGTGGTCCGGCGGGACTCGGCGAGGGCGCGAGCGGCGCGCTCCGCCTGCGACAGCCCGGAGAGCGATGGATCAGCGGTGGGCCTGAGGGGGGTGCCGAGGGTGACGCGCATGGCCGAACGGGTATCTCACCGCCCTGTCGGCCGGTCAAGCCCCGCCCGACGCGGCGCGTCAGGGCGCCTCGGCGTCCGGCTCGGCGACGGTGACGCAGCCGTTCCGGCCGTTCTGCTTGGCCTGGTAGAGCGCCCGGTCGGCGGCGGCGAGCAGGGCCCGATCGGTCTCGCCGGGCACGTAGCGGGTGAGCGCCGAGATCACCGCCGCGCCCACGCTGACCGTCACCCCGAGCTCGTGCTCCTGCCAGCCGCAGCGCGAGCGCTCCACCGCCTTGCGCACCCGCTCGGCGAGCGCGCGGGCGCCGGTGGGACCGGTCTCGCGCGCCAGGATCACGAACTCCTCGCCCCCGTAGCGGGCGAGCACGTCCTCCTTGCGGACGGCGCCCTGCAGCACGTAGGCGACCATCTTCAGGACCTCGTCGCCGGCCAGGTGGCCGAACCGGTCGTTCACGCGCTTGAAGTGATCGATGTCGGCGATGAGCAGCGCGAGCGCGCGCTGGTGACGCTGCGCCGAGGCGAGCTCGGCGGCGAGCCGGTCGGCGAAGTGGCGCCGGTTGTAGAGCCCGGTGAGCGGCTCGTGCATCGCCCCGCGCGCGAGCTTCCGCTGGTACTCGGCCTCCACCTCGTCGGCGAAGGCGAGCTTCAGCACGGTCGAGACGCCGAGGTGGATCCGGGCCCCGTCGGCGAGCCGCAGCTGGCCCACCCGCGCGCCCTCGACGTAGGTGCCGTTCTGGCTGCCGAGGTCGCGCAGCTGCGCCGACCCGCCCTCGACGTGGATGCTCGCGTGGAGCCGCGAGACGCCCTCGTCGCGGATGCGGATGTCGGCGCCGTCGCGGCGGCCGATGGTCAGCTCGCGCCCGGGCTCGAGCGCGTGGATCTCGCCGAAGTGGGGACCCGACAGGACGATGAGGTAGGGGCGCTTCTCGGGGTGGGCCGCGCCGAGCGGCGAAGCGGTGAAGGTCTGGTCGGTCGGCTCGATGATTCGCTTGGGCATGGACGGGGTCCCGCGTGCGAGGGACCGATTCTACCCAATGTAGGCAGATGAGCGAGAAAGTGAGTCCAGGACTTACGGCGTGGCGTCGGCCATGACCGTGAGCACGGGGTAGCGAACCCCGTCGGCGCCGACGCGCTCGCTCCAGGTCGCGGCCCCGGCCGGCTGGCCGTTCACGCGCGCGACGAAGGCGGCGGGGGCGATGCGCGGCGCGGCGGCCGAGCCCGGCGCGGCCGCCACCGTGATCCGCGCCGAGCGGACCACCCGGCAGCTCACCCCGACCCGGGCGTCCGCCCGCCCCGCCGCGAACGCCGGCGCGGACGCGAGGAGCGTCAGGGCCGGGAGCGCGCGGAGGAGCGACGGAGACCGCATGCCAGGCAGCTTCTTCATCCCCCGGGCCAGGGACGCGGCCCCTCCCGTGGCCGGGCGCCGCGGCCCTTCGGGCTCGCCAACCCAAGGCAATCCGGCCGGATTCAGGCGTAGCGGGGATGTGGGCGATCCGGAGCCGTCTCCCGACCTTTGCCTCCGGTCCGGCTCGCCCCGGGGTCACCCGGCAAGGGTTGCCGGGCACCCCGCCGCCGCTCGCGCAGGTACCAGGGGGCGTCGATCACGAGCACCTGCGGCCCCCCCTCGAAGAGCAGGGCCACCTTGAGCGCCGTCGCGGTGTGGCTGTGCAGGAGGTAATGGTACCAGCGCTTCTCGATGAGCTCCGGGACGAGCACCGCGACGAACCGCTCGCGGTCGGTCGCGGCGAGCGCCCGCGCGTGATCCACGATCGGCGCCACCATGCGCCGGTACTGGGAGCGGACGATCTCGAGCCGCGGGGGCGCGAACCCGGCCGCCCGCGCCGGCCCCGCCACGAGCGCCTCCCAGCGGCCGGTCAGGTCCTCGCGCTCGTAGCCCTGCGCGAGCACCTGGACCGCGCGGACCTCCGGCGAGATCTCGAGCGCGAAGCGGAGCGCCTTGCGGGTCACCTTGTCGAGCTTCTTCACCGGCACCAGGACGAGGGGCGGCCGGCGGGCGCCGAGCTCGAGCGGCGCCTCGTCGCAGGTGGCGGCCTCGGCCCGGTCGTAGGCGCGGCGCACGGCGCGGAAGAGCGCCCAGAGGGCGCCGACGCAGAGGATCGAGATCCAGGCGCCCTCCAGGAGCTTCGAGGCGGCCACCACGACGAGGGTGGCCCCGGTCGCGGCCGCGCCCACGGCGTTGACCGCCAGCGAGGCCGGGCGCCCGCCCTGGCGCTTCCAGTGGCGCACCATGCCCGCCTGGGAGAGCGTGAAGGCGCCGAAGGCCCCCACCGCGAAGAGGGGGATGAGCCGGTCGGTGATGCCGCCGAAGCCGGCGAGCAGGAGCCCGGAGAGGACGGCGAGGAGCAGGATGCCGGTGCCATAGACCAGCCGGCGGTTCGAGTGGGCGAACGCCTCCGGGAGGTAGCGGTCCTGGGCGAGCACGCGGCAGAGGCGCGGGAACCCGGCGAAGCTCGCGTTGGCCGAGAGGCAGAGCACCGCCACCACCGCCCCCATGGTCACGCCGTAGAAGACGCCGCGCCCGGCCACGGCGCCGACGAGCTGGGAGAGGACGCTCTGGTAGCCCGGCTCGCGCGCGTCGGTGGCGCCGATCCCGTAGGCGCGGGCCAGCACCGCGACGCCGGCGAGGAGCGCCACCAGCACCGCGACGATCGTCGCGAGCGTGCGGCCCGCCTCGCGGGTGCGGGGCTCGCGGAAGATGGGCACGCCGTTCGAGACCGTCTCCACGCCGGTCATGGCGGTGCAGCCGCTCGCGAAGGCGCGCAGGAGGAGCCAGAGCCCGAGCGGCTCGACGGCGGCCGGCAGCCGGCGCGGCGGGACGAGGGGCGCCGGGTGCCCGCCCGCCGCGACGAGGTGCGCGATCCCGAGCCCGACCGCGCCGAGCAGGCAGGCCACGAAGAGCCAGGTGGGCACGAGGATGGCGAGCCCCGCCTCGCGGACGCCGCGCAGGTTCACCACGGTGAGGAGGGCCAGCAGCGCCAGGCAGAGCGGGAGCAGGTGCCGGTGCAGGGCCGGCACCGCCGACACGAGCGCGCCGACTCCGGCCGAGATCGCGACCGCGACGTTGAGGAGGTAGTCCACGGCCAGCGAGGCGGCGGCGAGGAGCCCCACGCCCTCGCCCAGGTTCTCCTTCGCGACCGTGTAGGAGCCGCCGCCGTTCGGGTAGGCGGAGATGGTCTGCCGGTAGGAGACCCCGACCACCACCAGGAGCGCCACGATCACGGCGGTGACCGGCACCACGTGGCCGACCGCGGCCGAGCCGGCGGCGGTGAGGAGGACCAGCGCCGCCTCGGGGCCGTAGGCCGCGCTCGCGAGGGCGTCGAGCCCGAGCACCGGCACGCCGGCGAGCGGCCCGATCCTCTCCTGCCCCGCGGCCCGGTCGGGGATGGCGCGGCCCAGCAGCAGGTTCGCGAGCCTCATCCCCGAAAGCTAGGCGCGCGGCGGCGCGCGCCGGAGCGCTCCGCGTCCCTTGCGGGCGCTCGCTCGCTCGCCGTTGCATCAGGCGCCCGCCGGTGGCATCTAGGCGTCCAGCCGAACCCTCCACCCCCGCCGGAGCGTGACTCGAATGACGAAGCCTGCCCGAATCGCCGCCGCCGCCCTCCTGGTCACCTTCTCGCTCACCGCCTGCGCGACCGCGGGCAAGCGCACCGCGATCGGCGCGGGCGGAGGCGCCGCCGCCGGCGCGGGCATCGGGGCGCTCCTCGGCGGCTGGAAGGGCGCCGCCATCGGGGCGGGCGTGGGCGCGCTGACCGGCGGCTCGGTCGGCCTCTACCTCGACAAGCAGGCGAAGGAGCTCGAGGAGGTGGCCGAGACCAAGCGCACCGAGAACGGCGTGCTCGTGAACATGAAGAGCGAGATCCTCTTCGACACCGGCAGCGCCATCCTCAAGCCGGCCGCCATCGCCCAGCTCGAGAAGGTGGGCGACATCCTCGCGAAGTACTCCGACGACCGCGTCCAGGTGGTCGGCCACACCGACAACACCGGCAAGGCGTCCACCAACGAGCAGCTCTCGGAGCGCCGGGCGCAGGCGGTGAAGGAGGTCCTGGTCGGGCGCGGCGTGCAGCCGGCGCAGATCACCGCCCTCGGCCGCGGCCAGACGCAGCCCATCGCCGACAACGGCAGCGCCGCCGGCCGGGCCAAGAACCGCCGCGTCGAGCTCCACATCGACGTGCCGCAGCCGACGGCGTAGCGGCCGGGCCGGGCGGGGGAGCGGGCGCTCGACGCGGGCCCCGCCTTCGTGCTCTCATCCGCGGCTCGGAGGTCCACCGCGTGAAGCCCGCCGCCGCCGCGTCCCTCGCCCTCGCCGCCGCCGCCATCGCGGCGGCGGTCGCGTTCCGGCCGGGGCCGCGCGCCACCGCGGTCGAGGTGCCGCTCGCGCCCGACGCCGGGTTCCAGGCGAAGGACGTGCAGGGCGCGCTCACCGAGCTCTCCCACCAGCTGCGCGCGCTCGAGGAGCGGCACGGCGCGGTGGAGGCCGCCTCGCTGCGGCAGGAGCAGGCGCTCGGGGCGCTCGGCGCCGCCGCGCAGGCGCGCGAGGAGCGGGCGGCGAAGGCGGAGGAGCGGGTCGCGGCGCTCGAGCAGGCGGTGGACGCCGGCCCGGCGCTCTCGGCGCCCCACCGGACGCGGCTCGACTACCTCGACGACGCCTGGGCCGAGAACGTGAGCCCGAACTACCGGAAGCTGCGCGGGCTGGGCCGGTTCTCGAAGCAGCACGACCGCTCGAGCCTGCTCCTCGTCTGGAGCTCCCACGTCGAGGCCTCCGGCCAGCCCGGCACGTTCTGCGACTTCCAGCTCCGGATCGACGACCGCCCCGACGGCCAGGCCGAGGGCGGCGGCGGGCGCGCCATCGCCTACGTCCCGTCGGGCGGCGCGGCGACCGCGCAGGCGGTCGCGGTCACCACGCTCTTCGAGCGCGTGGGCGCGGGCTCCCACGCGGTGAGCCTCTGGGTGCGCGGCACCGCCGCGAGCTGCCAGGAGAACTACGGCGGCTTCCCGCGCTCGGTGCTGGTCGAGGAGTCGGGCGCGGTCCGGTAGTCCCCGGGTCGAGGGGCGGTCGGGCGGACCGGGGAGGTCGGCGCCACCAAACGCCCGCTTTCGAGCAATTCCGGGCCCTTCGCGCACCGGGCGGGGCGACGGGGGGGTCGGCCGGCACCGGGCGGAGCCGGCGCAACCGCGCGGAACCCGGCCCGCGCGCCGCTGGCGCGGGGCGTGCTCCCTGCGGACCCGGACCTCCCACTCGAACCCCGGACGAAGACATGACGACCAGACGATCCACCGCGGGCTGCCTCGCGGCGGCCCTCCTCGCCGCGGGCTGCGGCGGCAGCAGCGGCGCCAAGACCCCCGGCGGCACGCCGGGCGGCGGCACCGGCGGCACGGCCGGCATCGCCCTCCCGCGGGAGATCTCCGCCCTGCCCACCCGCACCGCGACCGGCTCGGCCTCGGCCTCGCGCCTGGCCCTGGCGGCGCAGCCGCTCGACGCCTCCACCGACTACGGCGCGGCCCGGACGGTGAAGTCCGTGGACGAGCCGGCGCTGTCGCAGTTCGACATCCTCAACACCATCTTCAACGCCCTCGGCCAGACCCACTACGCCGACGCCGAGAACGTCGGCAGCGGCCCCTACGGCGCGATGGTGAGCTGGGTCGAGGACCACGGCGACTCGCAGCAGAAGCAGGTGAACCCCTGGGTGGTGGACTCGTCGCTCACCACCGAGGGCGGCAAGCCGGTGAACGTGGTCCGGATCTGGATGAAGCAGCAGATGGGCGACGGGCTGCTGCACCTCATCAAGGTGGGGCTGCGGATCTACGAGGCCCCCACGCAGCGCGCCGACGGCTCCTACGCCGACTACGGCGTCTGGACGCTCGACGCCAAGTTCGACGACACCGGCACCCGCTACTTCGCCGCCTCGGCCGCGCGCGACGCGACCGGCGGCTCGGTGGTGATGCTCCACGAGGTGGAGGCCACCGGCAAGGAGACCCGCGGCGTGCTGCACAAGTCGGACGCGGCCGGCTACGGGCAGGTGGTGTACCCCGACTACTCGAGCTGCAACAGCCCGGACTGCACGCCCACCCCGGTCGCGGTCGCCTACGTGTACGACGCCGACCACGTGGCCCTGAAGCAGGGCGCGACCGTGGTCTTCAAGGACCGCACCAACGTGGTGGACCTCGTGAACCGCTACGGCCTCTATGACGCCGCGAGCGGCGCCGACGTGGCGCGCACCCACGCCTTCGGCTTCCCGGTGCAGTTCACCGACGCCAGCGGCAACCCGCAGTACGGCTACTACGGCGCCTGGCAGGGCCGCCACCAGCTCTGGGCCAACGGCGCCGCCGTCCCCGCGGGCACGGTGGTGACCCGGCAGGATCGCGCCTCGGGCCAGCCGGTACAGCAGTTCACCGTGTCGCCCGTCTTCACCGGCACGCTGGTGAAGCGGACGCTCGTCGCGGCCGACGTGCAGGACGTGAAGGACCTCGTGGTCGAGACCTGGGTGAACCTGAGCCAGAACCTGCGCTTCGACGGGACGCAGTGGCAGAGCTGCGTCAACCCCGACTATTCCGTCCAGCCGCCCGCCTGCGGCGCCGGCTCCGGGCCGTTCACCGACTTCCAGAGCCTGGTGGTGAGCCCCGGCGACACCCGCCGCATGGTGAACGTCAGCTACTTCGACCAGGCCGCCATGCAGCCGCGCAACCTGGTGTACGACCCGGCCGGCCCGTCCGGCGCCGGCTTCTACTACGCCACCGGCGGCATGGGCGCTCCGGCCGTCTCGACCGGCGTGGCCTTCACCCCGACGGCGGGCGCGCAGCTCTGGGTCAACGTGAGCGGGTCGATCTACATCTCGTTCGACGGCACGAGCTGGGTGCAGAAGACGCTCGTCTCCTTCGACCCGAGCACCTACACGCCGACCTTCGCCCCGGCCGCCACCGGCGACCACCCGTACGTCCTCGAGCTCGGCCGCGAGTACTACATCAACAACCCGGGCGCGAACTACGTGGTGAAGCGCACCGCCGCCGCCACCTACGACGTCCGGATCGAGCTGCAGAGCGTGGCCAACCCGGTGAACGCGGCCACCTTCGTGCCGGCCGGCACCACCTTCCAGCAGCAGATGGGCGGGACGAGCGGCTCCACCTTCCAGTTCGTCACCGACGCGGCCTCGCCGAGCTTCATGAAGCTCGTGTACCTCACCGTCGGCCAGGCCGACGCCACCGCCGGCGCCAAGGCCGGCGACGTGGTGAAGACCGGCCAGTGGGGGCTCGCGGCGCTGCAGGGCGGCCAGCCCACCGGCGTGCAGTACAACTGGGAGTACCCGAACCCGAACGACGGCGGGAACGGCCCGCAGGGGCAGCAGTTCCTCCTCGCCGCCGGGGGCGCCTACCAGCTCCTCGACGACCCGCTCCGGTTCACCGGGGTCGCGCTCGCCAACCACGCCGGCGTCACCAAGACCTACGCGCTCCAG
Source organism: Anaeromyxobacter paludicola (assembly GCF_023169965.1). Taxonomy (NCBI): domain Bacteria; kingdom Pseudomonadati; phylum Myxococcota; class Myxococcia; order Myxococcales; family Anaeromyxobacteraceae; genus Anaeromyxobacter; species Anaeromyxobacter paludicola. Next base: position 3,771,273 of record NZ_AP025592.1, read on the forward strand.
TTCGACGGGTCGTGGGTGAACGGGCTCCCCGACGTCTACCAGGACCTGCGCAAGGACGGCTTCCTGCTCACGCCCGAGCTCGCCGGCAAGGTGGTGGTGATCCCCGACGGCACGCAGGTGACCGACGCCGCCGACGCCACCCGCAAGTACGTCTTCAAGCCGCTGCAGGTGCGCGAGTACCTCGCCGTGATCTCCGACCCGGGGAACCTCGACCTGTCGGCGGCGCTCGGGCTCGATCTCTCCGCGGTGCCCGGCTTCGTGGACGCCGGCCTGGGCGCGCTGCCCGACGTCGCGGTGAAGTACTCCGAGGGCGCGAAGGTGCAGTAGGCGCGCGGCGGGCGGGGTGATCCGGCGCGCGCCGCCGGTCACCTCGCCCGCCTCCTGCGCTCAGGGATCGCGCAGCAGCCGGGCGTGGGCCTCGTCCTGCTCGGCGAGCTGCGAGAAGAAGAGGTGGATCTCGGGGGCGACGCCCGGCGCCAGGAACTGGGCGTGCATCCCGGCGAAGACGTGCTCGAGGGCGCTGAACCGGTCCTTCACGGCGGCGAGCCCCTCCGGCCAGCGGCCGGCGCGCAGCTCGGCGTACTCGCGGTTGGCGCGCTCGGCGAGCCCCTCGAGCTCGCGCAGGGCGGGGAGCGACGCCCCGTCGAAGCGCGAGGCGTCGTCGCGGTAGCGGGCGGCGAGCAGGTGCACGCGCAGGGCGTGCTGCTCCTCCTCCTCCTCGAGCTGGCGGAAGATCGCCTGGGCGCCGGGCTGGTCGGCGAAGCGCCGGGCCGCCTCGCGGTACATGAGCGCGCAGACCTCCTCGATCTGCGCCGCGGCCTCGAACACGTGGTAGCTGCTCGCCATCTCCCGTCCTCTCGCCGCGGAGCCGGCCGGGAGGCGGCTGGCCGTGTGTCGCGGGACACCCGAAGGCTGGATAGCTTGGCCGCAAGGTACGCGCCATGCCCAGAACCCACGACATCGATTTGCAGGCCGGCGAGCGCTCGCCGGACTACGACGAGGGATCGATCCTCTTCGTCGGGACCGCCACCACGGTGATCCGGTACGCCGGGTTCACCCTCCTGACCGATCCGAACTTCCTCCACGCCGGCGACCACGCGCACCTCGGCTACGGGATGCGCTCCCGGCGGCTCACCAACCCGGCGGTCGAGATCGACGACCTGCCTCCGCTCGACGCCTGCCTCCTGTCGCACCTGCACGGCGATCACTGGGACGAGGTGGCCGCGAGGCGGCTGCCGAAGGGGCTGCCGATCCTCACCACCCCGCACGCCGCGCGGGGCCTCCGGCGCCAGGGCTTCACGCGCACGGTGGCCCTCGACACCTGGGACGCCGCCGAGCTCCGCAAGGGCGACGCCCGGCTCCGGGTGAGCGCCATGCCCGCGCGGCACGGGCCGGCGGTCGCCTCCGCGCTCCTCCCGCCGGTGATGGGGAGCATGCTCGAGTGGAGCCGGGCCGGGCAGCGCCCCGTCTTCCGCGCCTACGTCTCGGGCGACACGCTGGTGCACGAGGACCTGCGCCGGATCCCGGAGCGCTACCCGCAGGTGGACCTGGGGCTCTTCCACCTCGGCGGCGCGCGGGTGCTCGGGGTCCTCGTCACCCTGGACGCCGCGCAGGGGGTGGAGGCGATCCGCATCATCCGGCCGGAGGTGGTGATCCCGATCCACTACGGGGACTACCCGGTCTTCAAGTCGCCGCTCTCCGACTTCATGCGGGCGGCCCGGGCGGCCGAGCTCCCCTGCGTGGTGGAGTACCTCGCGCGCGGGGAGACCTGGCGCTTCCGCGTCCCGGCCGCCGCGCTCGGCAGGCCCCGCGCCGCCGGGCCCGCGATCCGGCCCGAGGAGCGGCAGGGCGCGCAGGGGCCGCGGGCGGAGGGACCCGGGCGCCACCTGCACTGACTCGCCGCGGGGGCTCCCCGCCGCACCTCCCGCTGCGCAGCTTTCCCTGACCCCGGGAGGTGCGAACGTGAGCCTGGACCTGACGAGCGAGCGCGGCGTGGCGGTGGAGGCGCAGCAGCAGTTCGACTGGAAGGACCTCGCCGGCCTGCCGTACTCCAAGCTCGACGCGGACGCCTTCTCGAGAGTCCGCGTGATCCTGATGAACGGGGTCGAGTCCGAGGCCCTCCGCTTCTCGCACCTGCTGGCGCGCGCGAGCGACCCTGGCTTGCGCCGGACCCTCGCCCTGGTGCGCCGCGCCGAGCAGCACCAGCAGACGCTCGTCAACTGGCTCAACCCGGCCGACCAGTCGCCGCTCGAGACCACCATCGGCTACGAGCAGGTGGCGATCGAGGTCACCGCCCACCTCGCGAAGCACGAGCCCGACCCGTACCTCGCCCAGGTCTACCGGTTCGGCCTGCTCGAGGACTTCGACCACCTGTACCGCTACGCGGCGCTCCTCGACCGGCTCGAGGGGAAGGACGCCAACAACCTCCTCCAGGGCTACACCGACGTGCGCCCCGGCCGCCCGACCCGCGATCACCACCGCCACCCCGACGAGGACCTGGCGCGCCCGTACGACCGGCGGAGCGCCCACCCCCTCTCGAAGCTCAACGCCCTGACGCTCGTGGCGGGCGAGTACCAGACCCACGACTTCTACATGCACGTCGGACCGCTCTACGCCGACCCCATCGCCCGCCAGCTCTACGCCGAGATCGCCTCGGTCGAGGAGCAGCACGTGACCCAGTACGAGTCGCTCGCCGATCCGGCCGAGACCTGGCTCGAGCGCTGGCTCCTGCACGAGGCCACGGAGGTCTGGAACTACTGGAGCTGCGCGCAGGACGAGACCGACACCCGGCTCAAGGCGATCTTCGAGCGCTTCCTCGACTACGAGCTCGGGCACCTCGCCGCCGCGCGCGAGGCCTTCGAGCGGCTGGAGGCGCGCGACCCGTTCCTCGTCATCCCGCGCGCGCTCCCCGATCCCATCAAGTTCGAGGGCCACCGCGACTTCGTGCGCGAGACCCTCGCGCGCGAGGAGGACCTGCGCCGCGACGGGACCGGCTTCGTCCCGAGCGCCCGCGAGCCGGAGCGCTCGCGCGCGCTCCGCTCGCGGCTCAACGCCCAGGGCTCGCCGTCGGAGGCGGTGGCGCGCGGCTGGGCGTGGCGGCCCGGGACGGAGCTCGTCGCCGAGCCGGCGGCGCTGCACTGACGGGAGGAGACGACATGGCGAGGACCCCGAAGCACCCGTCCGATCCGACCGACCTCGGACGGAACCGCACCGGGACGCGGTCGGCCCCGCTCCGGACCAAGGAGATGCTCGAGAACACCGCCGCCGTGCCCGGCGCCATGGTGGACACCTCCGGGCTCGCGATGGCGCGGGTGGAGCTGTCCGAGGCGGCGCCCCCGGTCGGCACCATGCCGCCACCCGGGAGCGTGAAGGGCATGGCCAAGGCCGCGCTCGAGGCCTTGCAGGGCGAGAAGGCGACCGTGTTCCTCGACAAGCTCGGCGAGCGGCTCGCCTTCGAGCGGACCGGGGTGCGGCTCTACGAGGCGGTGCTCGCGAAGATGCCGGCCGCCCACCTCGGCAAGGGCAGCCTGTCGCCCGACCGGGTGCGCCGGTTCCGCGACGAGGAGCAGGCCCACTTCCGGACGGTGAGGGAGGCCATCGAGAAGCTCGGGGGCGACCCCACCGCGCTGACCCCCAGCGCCGACCTCGCGGGCGTGCAGGCGACGGGGCTCGTGTCCGTGGTGACCGACCCCCGGACCACGCTCACGCAGTGCCTCGACGCGCTCCTCACGGCGGAGCTGGCCGACAACGACGGCTGGAAGCTCCTCATCGCCATGGCCGAGGCCATGGGGCAGGAGGACCTCGCGAGCCGCTTCTCCCGCGCGCTCGCCGAGGAGGACCAGCACCTCGTCTCGATCCGGCGCTGGATCGCGGAGCGGCTGGAGGGGCAGCTCGGGGCGAAGCTCCCGGCCCCCGAGTTCGGCGTGCCCCCGCCGGCGTAGGCCTCCTCGCCGGCAGGCTTCGGGCGGGGCTCAGGAGACCGGGGGCCGCTCGCGCCAGACCCCGGCCTGCCGCTCCAGCGCGAGCCCGAGCCGGCAGAGCGTCCCCTCGTCGAAGGGGCGCGTCCAGAGCGAGATCCCGTGCGGCACCCGCGCCGGGGCGGGCAGCTTCGCCGGCTCCTTCACCGCGAAGTCGCTCCGCACCTCGGTGATCCGGCGGAAGCCGGTCCGGAGCGTGAGCGAGGGGTGGCCGGTGTAGTTGGTGACGACGAGCATCGGCCCCGCCAGCGCCGGGCCGGCGAGCGCGTCCACCTTGGCGAAGAGGGCGGACATCGCCTCCATGACGCGGCGCCGGAGCCGGTCGGCCTGCACCAGGTCCACCGCGGAGATGAAGCGCGCCGCCCGCCAGGTGTTGGGCCAGGCGTCGGCCACCTGCATCGCGAGCGCGTCGTCGCGGTGGGTGAGCGTGAGCTCCTCGAAGGCGGCGGCCGACTCGGCGAGCAGGATGGGGAGGAGGGCGTCGTAGGGGAGGTCGGGCAGCTTCACCTCGACGAGCTCGGCGCCGGCGGCGCGCAGGAGCTCGAGGCCGGCGCGGTCCTCGGGCACCGCGTCCTTCTCCTCCAGCCAGGCCGGGTCGTAGCCGACGCGGAGCCCGCTCGCGCCGCGCGCGAGGTCCATCTGGAGCGGGACCGTCACCGAGCCGGGATCGCCCGCCGCCCGCCCGTTGAGCGCGGCCAGGACCAGCGCCGCGTCCTCCACGGTGCGGGTCATGGGGCCGAGCTTGTCGAGCGACCAGCTGAGCGGCATGGCCCCGGTCCTGGGCACGCGGCCGAAGGTGGGGCGCAGCCCGGTCACGCCGCACCGGATCGACGGGGACACGATCGAGCCGAGCGTCTCCGAGCCGACGGCGAAGCCGACGAGCCCGGCCGCGACCGCCGCGCCGGGGCCGGCCGAGGAGCCCGAGGAGCCCTCGACGGGCAGCCACGGGTTCCGGGTCTGCCCGCCGAACCAGACGTCGTTCATGGCGAGCGCGCCGAGGGAGAGCTTCGCCACCAGCACCGCGCCGGCCTCGCGGAGGCGGGCGACGACCGCGGCGTCGTGGTCGGGCACGCGGTCCCGGAACGGCTCGGCGCCGAAGGTGGTGGGGATGCCGGCGGTGTCGAGGAGGTCCTTCGCGCCGTACGGGATGCCGTGGAGCGGGCCGCGCCAGCGGCCGGCGGCGAGCTCGTGGTCGGCCTGCGCCGCCTGGGCGAGCGCCAGCTCCTCGGTGCGGGTGATGGTGCAGAGGAGCCGCGGCTGGAAGCGGCGCAGCCGGTCGAGGTAGACGCGGGTGAGCCGCACGCTGCTGAGCTGGCGGGCCTTCACCCAGCGCGACAGGTCCGACACCGGCGCGAAGGCGAGGTCCTCGTCGCGGTCGGGCACGGGCGCGGTCCCGGCGGGCGGCCGCACCAGCCTCGAGCGCCCCTGCGGCGCCTTCACCCCCGGCAGGAGCGGGCTGAAGGCGGAGGCGGGCGCGAGGGTGAGCGGCGGCGGCACCTTGCGCAGCTTGAGCGGCCAGGAGAGCTGGTCGCCCAGGCTCTCCACCAGGAGCAGCCGCTGCTCGGGGCGGTAGGCCACCCGCGCCAGCTTCTCCGCCTCGGCGATGGTCGCCACCGTCACGTCGGAGGGCGCGGCGGCCCCGGTGCCGAACGCGCCGGGGGGCGGCGGAGGCGGCGGCCCGGGCGGGGTCGCCGCGTCGGGTGCGCCCGCGCCGGCGGGGGTCGGCAGGCTGCCGGCGGCGGCGAGGAGCGCGGCGGAGGAGAGGAAGCGGCGGCGGCTGAGGTCGGCCATGCGGGCGATTGAAACATCGCCCGGCGCGGCGGTCCACGACGGCGTTAAGATGATCGCTTCCCCGGCCCTTTCCGGAGGTGGCCCGTGAAGTACCGCAAGCTCGGCCGGAGCGACCTCACCGTCTCGGAGATCGCCCTCGGCTCCTGGCTCACCTACGGGGGCGGCGTGCCGCGCGAGCGGGCCGAGGCCTGCGTGCGGGCGGCCTTCGACGCCGGGATCAACTTCATCGACACCGCCAACGTCTACGCGCTCGGGGCCGCCGAGTCCTTCCTGGGCGAGGTGCTCCGCGACGTGCCGCGCGACCGGTACGTCCTCGCGACCAAGGTCTACTTCCCCATGTCGCCGCAGGACTCGGGGCTCTCGGCGCACCAGATCGAGAAGCAGCTCGAGGCCTCGCTCCGGCGGCTGCGGGTGGACCACGTCGATCTCTACCAGTGCCACCGGTACGACCCGCGCACGCCGCTCGAGGAGACCCTGGCGGCGCTCACGCGGGCGGTGGAGCAGGGCAAGACCCGCTACGTCGGCTTCTCGGAGTGGAGCCCGGAGCAGATCCGCGCGGCGCTGGCGCTGCCCGGCGCCCGCTTCGTCTCGAGCCAGCCGCAGTACTCGCTCCTCTGGCGGGCGCCGGAGGCGGAGGTCTTCCCGCTCTGCGCCGGCGAGGGCATCGGCCAGATCGTCTGGTCGCCGCTCGCGCAGGGGGTCCTCTCCGGCAAGTACCGGCCCGGCGAGCCGCCCCCGCCCGACTCGCGCATGGCGAGCCCGCAGATGGGCGGGTTCCTGGCGGGGCGGTTCGACGACCGGGTGCTCGCGGGCGTGCAGCGGCTCGGCGCCATCGCCGCGGAGCGCGGGCTCACGCTGCCGCAGCTCGCGCTGGCCTGGGTGCTCCGGCGGCCCGAGGTGAGCGCGGCCATCATCGGCGCCTCGCGCCCGGAGCAGGTGACGGAGAACGCCCGCGCCTCCGGCGTGGCGCTCGACGACGCCGTGCTCGCGCGGATCGACGCGGCGCTGGGCTGAGGGCTCAGCGGCCGCCGAACAGGACCGCCTCCACCCGCTCCAGCCAGCCCCGGTTGTGCCCGGCGAGGTCCCGCAGCGTCGGGGAGTACGGCACGTCCGGCTCGACCGGCCGGTTCTCGAAGGAGAGGCCGGAGAAGAACTCGGCCGCGGCGAGGTCGGTCCGGCGCACCCCGTCCACGGGCAGCCCCGCCTGCACGCCCATGGCGGCGTTGGGGATGGAGACCGCGACCAGCCCCTCCGGATCGGTCCAGCGCGCGGCCAGGTTCTGCGCCTCCTGCTGGCTCCCGCCGGCGCCCTCGGTCGGCTCGCCCACCAGCACCGCCCGCCCGGAGGCGCGGAGCAGGGCCGCCACGCGGTCGCAGGCGCTCATGCAGGTGGGCGCGGTGAGGGCCACCACCTTGCCGTCGTACCCGCCCACCACGCCGTCGGCGTGGACCGGGTGCTCGAGCAGCGTCGGCGTGTAGTCCTGGTGGGCGCGGCGGGCGGCGCCGATCGCCTCGGCCACGCGCCGCGGCTCGAAGGCGTCGTCGGTGCGGGCGGGGAGGCCGCCCAGCATCGGCGCGCGCTGCTGGTACACGAGCTGGTTGAGGGTGTTGGCGCGGACGAGGAGGGCGCCGCCCGGGTAGGCCTTCTGCCCCTCGCCGAGCATCGCCACGAGCGCGCTCGAGTGCGAGATGTAGCCGCCGCCGTTCTGGCGCAGGTCGAGCACGAGGTCGAGCTGCTTGTCCTTGCACTGCTTCAGGAAGCCCTGCAGCACCGCCGTGAACGGCTGGCGGCCCTCCGCCGACGAGAGGTTCTCGGTGTGGAACGTGAGGAGCTGCGCGTAGCAGAAGGCCCGGTCGCGCCGGCGCACCACCTCGCCGAGCCGCGCCGCGGGGCGGCCGGCGTCGTCGGTGTACTCGCGGAGCGAGGCGGCGTCGCGCGCCCCGAGGATGGCGTCGGTGCGCAGCCAGCCCTGGGCCGAGCCGGCGTCGCGGTCCCAGCTGTTCCGGCCCTGGTCGTAGCGCCAGTCGAGGAGCTCGGTGGTGGCGACGCCGGTGCGCCGGATCCAGGCCTGCGTCATCACGTGCGACTCGGCGTCGGGCGAGGCCCACCAGGGCAGCTCCAGGGTCCGCCGCTTCCCGCCGAGGGAGAGCACCAGGGTGGCGGCGTGGCGCTGGGGGTAGTCGAAGTCGCGGCGGGTGAGCGCGTCCACCGCCCGCTCCAGGCGGGCGCCGTCGGAGCTCGCCGGGATGTAGCGCGCGAGCTCCCCGAGCACCTCGCCCACCGGGCGGCCGTCCACCGCGAGCACCTCGGTGCCGGGCGCGAGCAGCTCGTCGAGGTCGCGGACCGCGGAGATGGTGCGCAGGTAGGCGACGAGCTTCCGCTCGACGTTGGCGATGTAGACGCGCCCCTCCACCCGGCGCAGGCCGATGCCGAGGGCCACCTGCGGCAGGCGGGCCGGCGCGGAGAGCTCGAGGTGGCCGTCCTGGAACGAGGCCACGCACTGGCGCATGCGGTCGTAGAAGCGGGTCGGGTCGTCCTCGCGCGCGACGGCGCGCTCGCCCTCCACGCAGGCGTCGAGCGCGCGGCGCGCGTCGAAGCGGGGCCCGCCGGCGCGGCTGAGGAGCTGCGCCTTGACCGGCAGGAACACGTACCGCTTCTCCAGCGCGTCCCGGACCTGGCAGGCGAGCTCCACCCGCTGCCGCTGGCCGCACAGGGGCGCGTCGCCACACTCCGGAGCGTCGGTCAGGCTCCAGGCGCCGTCGCAGGGCGACGCGGCCGGGCCGGCGGCGACCGGCGCGGGCGCGGGGGGGACCGGCGCGGCCGAGGGCGCGGCGGCGCTGGCGGAGAGGGCGGCGAGCAGGAGGAAGGTCGGGAGCGTGGGCATGTGCGTCGAGGTGAGAGCAGGCCCTCCATCGAGGCCATGCTCGGCTGGGCGCACTGTAGTCGGAAGCCTCCCGGGGAGCAGTAGACGCCCAGGCGGGCGCGAGGACGCTCCCGCCGGATCGCGGGTTGTGCGGGGAGGGGCGGCGCCCCAGCTTTGGACCCGAGTTCAACCGACCAAGGAGGGTAGGATCATGAAGAACCTGAAGCGTGCGCTGGCCGTCTTCGCGTCGATCTCACTGCTGGCGAGCGCGCCGGCCCTGGCGCAGAGCGGCGGCGGCGGAGGCAGCGGCAGCGGCTCCGGCGGCGCCGGCACCGGCTCCACCGGCGGGACGAGCGGGGGCATGGGCTCGTCCGGCGGCAGCAACACCAGCGACAGCACCGGGACCGGCTCGAGCAGCTCGGGCACGGGCTCGAGCTACGGCGGCACCGGGAGCTCCGGGTCCTCGAGCGACACGAGCGGCACCGGCTCCTCCTCCGGCAGCATGGGGACGGGGAGCAGCGGGACCGGCAGCACCGGCTCGTCGAGCGACACGAGCGGCACCGGCTCCTCGGGGTCCACCGGCACCAGCGGGAGCGGGACGTCGGGCTCGAGCGGGAGCATGGGGAGCGGCACGTCCGGCTCGTCCGGCACGAGCGGCAGCGGCTCCTCGAGCTCGGGTAGCTCGAGCTCTCGCGACGGCGGCTACTAGCCGGCGCGGAAGCGGCCTGGGGGGGCGCACGGGGAGACCCGCGCGCCCCCCGCGTTTCCGGGCGGGCGAGCCCGCCCACCCCGCCCGACATGCACGGAGTGTCGGCACGCGGGTGCAGGGTGACGAAAAGCGACAGGCCACGCCGGCGGGCCGCCGCCCGCCCCCACCGCCAACCGGGCGGACTCCCGGGGTTTCGAGCGCGGCCGCGCGCCGGCGCCGGCGAGGCACGGCTGGCGCGCTTCTTGGACGTCACTCCCTCCAGAGAGGAGGATCCCATGCCGGACGACGACGCCTCGGAGCTGGTCCTGGTGGTGGGGCCCGACGACGCGGCGCTCGCGAAGGCGCTGCGGGAGGTGGGGGGCTTCTCCGACGTGCGCTTCTGTCCCACGGCCGCCTCCGCGCTCCAGTCGCTCGCGGCCGAGCGGCCGATGCTGGTGCTCGTGGGCCCGGCCCCGGCCGCGCCGCCGACCGCCATCGTCGAGCGGCTCCGCTGCGACGCCGGCTTCTCCGACGTCCCCGTCCTGCGCGTGGAGGACGTGCTCCCGCTGCTCGAGCCGCGCGCCGCGGCCCGCTGAGGCGCGCTTTCCGGCCGGGGCCCCGGCGCGCGCCGCGGCAGTTGCCGCGCGCTCCGTCCCGCCTCCACCCTTCTCCATGCGGAGCGGGACGGTCGGTCGGGCGACGGCGCTGGGGCAGGGGGCGTTCTGGCTCGCGACGGGGCTCTGGCCCCTCGTCCACTACCGGAGCTTCGAGGCGGTCACCGGGCCCAAGGAGGACGACTGGCTCGTGAAGACCATCGGCGGGCTCATCGCCGTGGTCGGCGCCACGCTGCTCGTCGCGGGCCTCCGGGGGCGCCCGCCGCGGGAGGTGGCGGTGCTCGGGGCCGGGGCCGCCGCGGCGATCTCCCTCGCCGACGTGGTCTTCGTGAAGCGCGGCCGGATCTCCAAGGTGTACCTGCTCGACGTGGCCGCCGAGGCGCCCTTCCTGGCCGGCTGGGCCGCCGACGCGCTGGCGTGAAGGGCGCCCGCCCGGCTTAACCGGGCCCGCGCCCGGGGGTGGAGCGGAGATGATCGGCAGCCAAGTCCTCGCCTCCCTGCTCCTCGCGGCCGCTCCGGCCCCGGCCCCGTCTCCGGCCCGGGCCGAGCTCCTGCGCGGGCTCGACGCCGCGCTCGTCCACGTGACCGACCAGGTCGCGCCGGCGGTGGTGCAGCTCCAGGTCACGGGGTACGGCGGCTCCGACCCGGGCATGGTGGTGCTCCGGCGGGCCATCGGCTCGGGCGTGATCGTCGATCCGAGCGGCTACGTGGTCACGAACGCCCACGTGGTGGCCGGCGCCCGGCGCATCCGCGTGCTGCTCGCGCCCGCCGGCGAGGGGCGGACCCGCCCGCAGAAGCGCGAGTACGTGGCGCGGGTGGTCGGCGCCGAGCCGGAGGTCGATCTCGCGCTCCTCAAGATCGACGCCACCGACCTGCCGTACGTCGCGCTCTCCGACCGCGACGTCCGCCCCGGCCAGCTGGTGTTCGCCATCGGCAGCCCGGTGGGGCTCGCCAACTCGGTCACGCTCGGCGTGATCTCCTCGGTGGCGCGCACGCCCGACCCGTCGCGCCCGCAGGTGTTCGTGCAGACCGACGCCCCCATCAACCCCGGCAACAGCGGCGGCCCGCTCGTGGACACCGAGGGGCGGGTGGTCGGGATCAACACCAGCATCCTCAGCAAGGGGGGCGGCTCGGAGGGGCTCGGCTTCGCCATCCCCTCGTCGGTGGTGCGGGTGGTGACCGACGCCCTGCGCAAGATGGGCCACCTGCACCACGCCGTGCTCGGGGTCTCCTCGCAGGAGATCACGCCGGGGCTCGCGGCCGGGCTGGGGCTCTCGCAGGACTGGGGCGTGCTCGTCTCCGACGTGGTGCCGGGCTCGCCCGCGGCCCGGGCCGGCGTGGCGGGCGGCGACCTCTTGCGGGCCGTGGACGGCCGCCCGGTGGACGGCATGCCGGCGCTCAACCTCGCCCTCTACCTCCACCCGGCCGGCTCGCCGGTGGCGCTCTCGATCCAGCGCGGCAAGGAGCGGCTCGAGCTCAAGGTGGTGGGCGCGGAGTCGAGCCACCCGGCCGACCTGCTCGGCGGGCCGGAGGTGACGACGCGCAACGTGGCGCCGCTCGGGGTGCTCGGGGTCACGCTCGACGACCGCGTGCGGGCGCTCCTGCCGCCGCTGCGCGAGCCGGCCGGCGTGGTGGTGGCGGCGCGCACGCTCGCGGCGGCGGAGCTCGAGACCGGCCTCGAGGCCGGCGACGTCATCCACGCCGTGAACCGCACGCCGGTGGCCTCGGTGGACGAGCTCGCGGCGGCGCTCGCGGCGCTGCGGCCGGCCGGGCGCGGCGTGCTGCGGGTGGAGCGGCGCGGCGTGCTGGTCTGGCTCGAGCTCGACCTCGACCAGGGGACCTGAACCACGGGCCGGCGCCGCGCGCCGGGAGGAGGAGAGAGATGGAACACGTCCAGTTCGGCCGCACGGGGCTCCAGGTGTCGCGGCTCTGCCTCGGCACCATGACCTTCGGCGGGCAGTGCGACGAGGCGACCTCGCGCGCCATCCTCGACGCCGCGGCGGCGGGCGGGGTCACCTTCCTCGACACCGCCGACGTCTACCCGCTCGGCGGCACGCCGGCCACCGCCGGCCGGACCGAGGAGATCGTGGGGCGCTGGCTCGAGGGGCGCCGGCACGAGTTCGTGCTCGCCACGAAGTGCTTCGGCCCCATGTCGGCGCGCCCCTGGGACCGCGGCAACTCGCGCAAGCACGTGCTCGACGCCATCGACGCCTCGCTGCGCCGGCTCCGCACCGACCACGTGGACCTCTACCAGCTCCACCAGCCCGACCCGGCGACGCCCATCGACGAGACGCTCCGCGCGCTCGAGGACGTGGTCCGCTCCGGCAAGGCGCGGTACGTCGGCTGCTCCAACTTCCTCGCCTGGCAGGCGGCGCGGGCGCTCGGGCGCAGCGACGCGCTCGGCCTGGTCCGCTTCGCGTCGGTGCAGCCGCGCTACAACCTCCTCTTCCGCGAGTTCGAGCGCGAGCTCTTCCCGCTCTGCCGCGAGGAGGGGCTGGCGGTCATCCCCTTCAACCCCATCGCCGGCGGGCTCCTCTCCGGCAAGCACCGGCGCGACGGCGGCCCGCCCCCGGGCTCGCGCTTCACCCTCGGCACGGCGGCGAAGCTCTACCAGGAGCGCTACTGGCAGGAGCGGATGTTCGAGACCGTGGGCGCCCTCTCCGGCGTCGCGGCGCAGGCCGGGATGCCGCTCGTGACGCTGGCGGTCGCCTGGGTGCTCGCCAATCCGGTGGTGACCGCGCCCATCATCGGCGCCAGCCGGCCGGAGCAGCTCGGGCCGTCGCTCGCCGCGGCCGAGGCGACGCTCCCGGCCGACGTGCTGGCGCGGCTCGACGACCTCACCCGGGAGTACCGGCGCGGCGACGCGACGCGCTGACCCCCTCCGCCCAGAGCAGGGCGGCGGCGAGGAGCGCGCAGGCGAGGGTGACGCCCGCGAGCGGCCGGGCGGTGCCGTCGGCGAGCCCGCTCACCGCCGTGGCGGCGAGGGCGCCGGCGGTGGACTGGAGCACGCCGAGCACCGCCGAGGCGCTCCCGGCGCGGGCCTCGAAGTGCTCCATGGCCGCCGCGGTGGCGCTCGGGGCGACGAGGCCGTAGGAGGCGACGCCGAGGAACAACCCCGGCAGCACGAGCCAGAGCCCGCCGCCGGCGTGGACCGCGGCGAAGAGCGCCCCGTAGCCCACGACCGCCGCGGCGACCCCGGCCCGCAGGGGCGGCATCACGCCGCGCCGGGCCGCCAGGAACCGGCTCAGCTGCGAGGCGGCGATGATCCCGAAGGCGTTGGCGCCGAAGACGAGGCCGAAGCGGGCCGGCGGGATCCCGAAGAGCTCGATGAGCACGAACGGCGAGCCGGCGATGTAGGCGAACATGGCGGCCTGGACGGCGCCGCCCGCGAGCGAGAGCCGCACGAAGGGGCCGTGGGACAGCGCCTCCCCGAGCGCCCGCACGATCTCCCCGGGGCCGTGCCGCTGCCGGCGCTCGCGCGGGAGCGTCTCCGGCAGCCCCAGCGCCACCATCGCGGCCAGGGCCAGGCCGGCCGCGGCGAGGACGCCGAAGATGGCGCGCCAGCCGCCGAGGAGCAGGAGCTGTCCCCCGAGGAGCGGGGCGAGGATGGGCGCCGCCCCCATCACCAGCATCAGCGACGCGTAGAGCCGGGCCGAGTCGCGCACGTCGAAGCGGTCGCGCACCACCGCGCGGGCGATGACGAGCCCGGCGCAGCCGCCGAGCGCCTGGACGAAGCGGGCGGCGGCGAGGAAGGCGAGGCTCGGGGCGGCGGCGCAGGCGAGCCCGGCGGCCGCGTAGAGCGCCAGCCCGGCGAGGAGCGGGGCGCGCCGGCCGAAGCGGTCCGAGAGCGGACCGTAGGCGAGCTGCCCCATCGCGAGGCCGGCGAGGTAGGTGGCGAGGGTGAGCTGCACCGCGGCCACGCTCGTCCCGAGGGCGCGGGCCACGCTCGGGAAGCTCGGCAGGTACATGTCGATCGACAGCGGGCCGATGGCCGAGAGGGCGCCGAGCAGGAGGGTGAGCCGGCGGGGAGACGGTGCGCGCACCCGCGGCCTATGCCCCTCCGCGGCCGCCGCCGTCAATGAGGGGGCTCGGACCCCGGGGCCGGGTAGCGCGTCGCGTCATTATCTCAAAGTCAAGCCACCCGTAAGTGTTCTTGCTCTCTGTGTGGGCTCAAGTGACACTCACCGGCTCTCTTCAGCGACCCTCCCGAGGAACTCCCATGGCCGTGAAGGCGATCAAGCCGACCCTGACCAACCCCCTCGATCCTCCCGAGAAGGTCGAGTTCAACATCCCGAACGAGATCTCGCGCGCCACCGGCGCGTACGAAGAGGTCATGAAGGAGGGGTACGACCTCATCCAGCGGCCGGTCCGGTCGGTGGCCATCGACCAGATCGAGAAGCAGCACGCCAAGAAGCGGATGACCGTCTGGGAGCGCATGCGGGTGCTCACCGACAAGCCGCCCAACGTCCTCTACCAGAACTGGGGCAAGAACCTCGACGGCGCCTCGCTCGTCACCGCCGTGCTGAACATCGACGGCCGCGACGTCGCCTGCTACGGCCACGACTTCACGGTGCGCGCCGGCTCGATGGACGCCACCAACGGCAACAAGCTGGCGCGGCTCTTCCGGCTCGCGGGCGAGAAGGGCATCCCGCTCATCGGCATGAACGACTCGGCCGGCGCCTACGTGCCGGCCGGCGTGGGCGGGCTCGACGGCTACGCCGAGGCCTTCACCGCGCTCCGCAAGATCAGCGGCGTGGTCCCGTCGATCATGTGCATGTTCGGCTTCAACGCCGGCGGCGGCTCGTACCTGCCGCGGCAGGGCAGCTTCGTCATCCAGCCCAACGACACCTTCTTCGGCCTCACCGGGCCGGGCGTGGTCAAGTCGGTGCTCGGCGAGGACATCAGCCCCGAGGACCTGGGCGGCCCCAAGGTGCACGGCGCCTCCGGCGTGGCCGACCTCACGGTGATGGACGAGCTCGCGGCGCTGCGCCAGGCGGTGCGGCTCCTCGGCTACATCCCCGACAACAACTCGGTGTCGGCGCCGTTCCAGCAGACGAGCGACCCCATCGACCGCAAGACCTGGGAGATCAACACCCTCCTCAAGAAGGCGTTCAACTCGCCGACCGGGTTCAACACGCCCTTCGACGTGTCGATCATCATCCAGCAGGTCTGCGACCACGGCGACTACTTCGAGCTCCAGCCCGAGCGCGCCAAGGAGGTGGTGACCGCCTTCGGCCGCCTCGGCGGGCACGTGGTCGGCTTCGTCGCCAACAACAGCGCCGTCGGCTCCGGCCAGATCGACTGCGACACCGCCCTCAAGATCGCGAGGTTCGTGCGGTTCTGCAACGTCTACAACATCCCCATCATCTTCATGGAGGACACCACCGGCTTCCTCCCCGGCCGCGAGCAGGAGGCGCGCGGCATCGTGCAGGCCGGCCGCTCCATGCTCGACGCCATCGTGGACGTGCGCACCCCGCGCATCCTCCTCATCCTGCGCAACGCCTTCGGCGGCGCCTACGCCTCGTACAACAACTACCCCACCGGCGCCGACCTCGTGCTGGCGCTCCCCACCACCCGCCTCGCGGTGATGGGGCCGGCCGGCAAGGAGTTCGTCTACAAGGACGAGCTCCGCAAGCTGCGCGCCGCCGCCGCCGAGATGGTGAAGAAGGGGATCCAGCAGCGCACCGCCGCCGGCATGGACGGCGAGGACGCCAAGCGCGACGCCGAGAAGGAGGCGGGCGACTGGCTCAAGCTGGAGGAGGCCCAGCTCGGCAAGCGCTACGAGAAGGAGCTCATGAACCCGAAGGAAGGGCTCTCGCTCGGCTCCATCTCCTCCATCGTGATGCCCACCGACCTGCGCAAGGTGCTGGGCGAGAACATGCAGTTCCTGCTGCGGCACTACAAGCCCTGCCCGATGGGCGGGCCGCAGCGCGAGTTCCACTAGTCGAAGGCGGCAGCGAACCACTCGAACGAGACCGGAGAGAGACCGAATGGCTCCCACCACCGACTGGTACCAGGACAACCCGCTCACCCACCGCGACCGCCGCCTCGCCGCCTCGGCCTCGGAGTGGGCGCGGTCCTTCGCCTGCGAGGACCTGAAGCCGCTCATCGTCTGCCGCGGCCCCATCCGCAAGGAGGCGATGGACGTCTTCGACGAGATGGGGATCACCCACTACGGGATCCTCCTCTCCGAGAAGGACTCGATCGTCTACCCGAACGCCCTCGCGCCCGAGCTCCGGCAGCTCACCGACAACCGGCGCGTCCACCGGCTCCCCGACTACACCGGCGCGAGCAAGGAGGAGCGCGTCGAGCGCATGCACCAGATCGTGCAGATCGCGCACGACAACGGCTACGACTCGATCTTCGCCGGCTACGGCTTCATGGCCGAGGACGAGGAGTTCGTGGCCACGGTGGAGAAGGCGGGCCTCAAGTTCATCGGCCCCAACTCCGAGATCCAGGCCCGCGCCGGCAAGAAGGACGAGGCGAAGCGCACCGCGCTCGAGGTGGGCGTGAGCGTGACGCCGGGCGTGAACGACGTCTCGGCCCGCACGCTGCTCAAGAAGCTCCCCACCCGCAAGAAGCTCCTGCTGGTGGTGGAGGCGCGCGAGCTCGAGTGCGACCCGGCCATCGTCAACGACGAGAAGGCGCCGCTCGAGGTGCTGGCCGAGCACGTGCTGCAGGGGTGCTACGCCAAGGGCATCGACATGTTCACCATCGAGGAGCTGGCCGAGCAGGTCCAGCACGAGGTGGCGACCATGTTCCGCGACCACCCGGCCAGCCGGGTGCGGCTCAAGGCCATCGGCGGCGGCGGCGGCAAGGGGCAGCGCATCCTCGGCGCCAGCCTCCTCTCCCACCCGAACCCGACGGCGGAGCAGATCGAGCTGGCGGCGGCCGACGCGCCCGCGGCGGTCCGCGAGATCCTGAACGAGGTGAAGGCCACCGGGGTCGGCGACAACAAGAACGTCCTCATCGAGCTCAACATCGAGCAGACCCGCCACAACGAGATCCAGCTCCTCGGCAACGGGAAGTGGTGCGTCTCGCTCGGCGGCCGCGACTGCTCGCTGCAGATGCACGAGCAGAAGCTGCTCGAGGTCTCGGTGACGCAGGAGGCGCTCGCCGCCGCCGCCGCCCGCGCCCAGGAGGCCGGGAAGGACGAGGAGGCCCGCGCGCTCCTCACCGACCTCGAGATCCTGAAGCGGATGGAGGCCGACGCGGCCCGCTTCGGCGAGGCGGTCGGGCTCGACTCCGCCTCCACCTTCGAGTGCATCGTCGATCGCGACCGGTACTACTTCATGGAGGTGAACACCCGGATCCAGGTGGAGCACCGGGTGACCGAGCTCTGCTACGCGCTCGAGTTCGCGAACCCCGACGACCCCGCCGACACCTTCCGGGTGGAGTCGCTCGTCGAGGCGATGGCCCTCATCGCCCGCCACGGCGCGCGGCTCCCGAAGCCGCGGCGCGTCCCGCGCTTCGCCGCCGCGGTGGAGGCGCGCCTCAACGCCACCGACGCCTCGCTCTCCCCGCACGCCGGGGGCCTCATCCGCTACTGGTCCAAGCCCGTCGAGGGCGAGATCCGCGACGACCAGGGCATCTGCCTGCCCAACCCCGACACCGGCAAGTTCATCCGCTACCGCGTGGCCGGGGCCTACGACTCCAACATCGCCCTCCTCCTCACCAAGGGCGAGGACCGGCTCGACAGCTACCAGCACCTCGCGAAGGTGCTCGGGTACATGCGCATCCGCGGCGTGAACCTGGCCACCAACCTCGAGTTCCACTACGGGCTCGTGAACTGGTTCATCGGCCAGAACGTGATGGCGAAGCCGACCACCCGGTTCGTGGTCCCGTACCTCACCCTGCTCGGCCGCCTCAAGGAGGAGGCGAGCAAGGTGGACCCGACCTTCGGCTTCGTGGAGATGAAGAAGCACTACGCGCGGCAGGCCGGCGTCGAGTACCCGGGCGACCCGGCCATGGCCAAGGCGGTGGCGGAGGTGCTCGACCGCAAGAGCACGCTCCTCACCCGGCCCATCCTCCGGCTGCTCGAGGACCCGCACCTCTTCGCCGGGTGGCTCAGCCTCTTCCGCCACAACTACCGGATCGAGGACGGCCGGCTGATCTGGATCCGCAACGCCCTCGGGGTGCTCAACGACACCTACGAGTACCTCAACATGGTGCACGACCCGAAGGCCCCGGCGGCCGAGGTCATCTGGCAGCACGACCACGAGCTCATCCAGAAGCCGCTGCGCTTCTACCAGCAGCTCCGCCACACCTTCGGGCTCGAGCGGCAGGAGTACTACAAGCTCGACGAGATCCTGCGGAACGAGGCGCCGCAGGGCGGCTACGACGCCGACACCTGGGCCCACATCCGGGCGGCCCACTTCGGCTTCCAGTCGGGCAACGAGCTCCTCGGCATGCTCTTCATGCTGGCCGAGAAGGTCCGGTTCTTCGACTTCCGGGTGGAGGAGAACCTGGACGTCACCATCCCCGAGTACCTCAACGACCCCGAGCTGCAGGCGCGCATGAAGAAGGTGCTCGTGCCCCCGCCGGCCACCAAGGCCGACGAGATCGTGGCGGTGTGCGGCGGCATGTACTACGGGCAGGAGGCCCCCGGCCGCCCGCGCTTCGTCCACGAGGGCATGCACTTCGAGAAGGGCCAGCCGCTCTACATCATCGAGGTGATGAAGATGTTCAACACGGTCCGGGCGACGTTCTCCGGGACCGTCGAGAAGGTCCTCATGACCGGCGGCGACGGCACCATCGTCCAGAAGGGCCAGCCGCTCTTCAAGATCGTGCCCGACGAGAAGTTCGTGGAGGTCGATCCGAAGGAGGTCGAGCGCGAGCGCCGCGCCCGCACCGGCGAGTACCTCAAGGCCGTGCTCACCACCTTCGCCGAGAAGTTCTCGGCGTCGGAGCAGCGGGCCGAGGAGAAGCGCGCCCCCCGGGCCGGCCGGCTCAAGGCCGTGTAACCGCTGCGCATCCCGGCCGATCGGCCGCAGGGAGTGGGATGGCCCCGCCGAGGGTTGGCGGGGTCGTCCATTGTGGTACCCTGCGCGCCGAATTCAACCCAGGCCAGGAGGCCGGAATGCGCAAGATCTCCCTGCTCCTCTCCCTCGCCGCGATCTTCGCGGCGACCGGCTGCAAGTCGTCCAAGCCCACCACGGTGAAGATCGGCATCTTCGAGCCGATGACCGGCGCCAACGCGGCCGGCGGCGCGATGGAGGTCGAGGGCATCAAGCTCGCGAACCAGCTCTATCCGACCGTCAAGGTGGGCGACAAGGAGTACAAGATCGAGCTCGTCCTCGCCGACAACAAGTCGGACAAGGTCGAGGCCGCCAACGCCGCCCAGCGCCTCGTGGACCAGGACAAGGTGAACGTGGTCCTCGGCTCCTGGGGCTCCTCGCTCTCCATGGCCGCCGGCCCGATCGTGAAGGACAAGAAGATCCCGGCCATCGCCATGTCGGCCACGAACCCCCTCGTCACCAAGGGGAACGACTACTACTTCCGCGTCTGCTTCATCGACCCGTTCCAGGGCACGGTGATGGCGAACTACGCGGCCAAGGACCTCAAGGCCAAGAAGGCGGTCATCATCCGCGAGGTCTCGAACGACTACTCGGTGGGCCTGGCCAAGTTCTTCGCCGACAGCTTCAAGAAGCTGACCGGCGACGAGAACGCCATCCTCGGCGAGCTCAACTACAACACCAACGACCAGGACTTCACCGCCCAGCTCACGACCCTCAAGTCGATGAAGCCGGACGTGATCTTCGCGCCGGGCAACTACACGGAGAGCGCCCTCATCATCAAGCAGGCCCAGGAGCTCGGCATCACCGCCCCGTTCCTCGGCGGCGACACCTGGGAGGCCCCGGAGTTCATCGACGTCGGCAAGAAGGCCACCGAGGGCGCGGTGTTCTCGACCTTCTTCGCCACCGAGGTGCCGATCACCGACACCAGCAAGACCTTCCTCGACGCCTACCGCAAGCAGTACAGCAAGGAGCCCGCGGCGGTGACCGCCCTCGGCTTCGACGGCTACCTCGTGGCCCGCGCGGCCATCGAGAAGGCCGGCAGCCTCGAGGGCGCCAAGATCCGCGACGCCCTCGCCGGCGTGCAGGCCTTCCCCGGCGCGGCCGGCCTCATCACCTTCGACCAGAACCGCGACGCCACCAAGAGCGCGGTGATCAAGACGGTGAAGGGTGGGAAGTTCACCTACCTGACCACGGTGCAGCCGTAGTCCGCCCAGGACGCACGGCCATTTCTCGCTGACCTCGGCGGCGGCGCCTCCCTCCCCCTCCGCGAGGGGGAGGGCAGGGGAGAGGGTGCCGGCGGTCTGCCGCTGGCATCCCGCCGCCCGCCCGGTCGCCTGGAGCGGGGGACCCCGGTTGGTCCCCCGCTCTCGTTTCAAGTAGTCTGCGTGCCCTCATGACGCTCGCGCTCTTCCTCCAGCACCTCGCGAACGCCCTCGCGCTGGGGAGCCTCTACGCCCTCATCGCCATCGGCTACACGATGGTGTACGGCATCCTCCGGCTCATCAACTTCGCGCACGGCGACCTGTTCATGCTCGGCGCCTACCTCGCGTTCTACGGGGTGGCGCTGTTCGTGATGCCCTGGTGGGCCACCTTCGCCATCGCCATCCTCGTCACCGCGCTCCTCGGCGTGGGGCTCGAGCGCGTCGCCTACCGGCCGCTGCGCGACTCGCCCAAGATCTCGGTGATGATCAGCGCCATCGGCGCCTCGTTCCTCATCGAGAACGTCGCCATCGTGCTCTTCGGCGGGCGCCCCAAGGGCGTCACCGTCCCCGACGTCTTCAACGTGAAGCTCTCGAGCCACGGCGTGAGCGTCATGTCGGTGAGCGTGGTGATCCCGGTCTTCACCTTCGCCATCCTGGCGGTGCTGCTCTGGATCGTCGGCAAGACCCGCACCGGCATGGCCATGCGCGCGGTCTCCACCGACCTCGACGCCGCGCGCCTCCAGGCCATCGACGTGAACCGGATCATCTCGTTCACCTTCGGCTCGGGGTCGCTGCTCGCCTCCTTCGGCGGCATCCTCTGGTCCTACAAGTACCCGCAGCTGAACCCGCTCATGGGCGTGATGCCGGGCCTCAAGTGCTTCATCGCCGCCGTGATCGGCGGCATCGGCAACATCCAGGGCGCGGTGCTGGGCGGCTTCCTGCTCGGCGGGATCGAGCTCCTCACCATCGCCTTCCTGCCCACCCTGACCGGCTACCGCGACGCCTTCGCCTTCGTGCTCCTCATCGTGGTGCTGCTGGTGAAGCCGGCCGGGCTCCTCGGCAGCCGCCAGGCGGAGAAGGTGTGACGCCCATGCGACTCGCGCGCAACCACCTCTACTCCCTCGCCGCCACCGCCGCCTTCCTGGCGCTGCTCGTCGCCGGCGACCTCTGGTTCGACTCCTTCAGCCTGCGGGTCTGGAACCTCTGCGCCATCTACGTGGTCCTGGCGCTCTCCCTCAACCTCGTGAACGGGTTCACCGGCCTCTTCTCGCTCGGCCACGCCGGCTTCATGGCGGTGGGCGCGTACACCTGCGCCCTCCTCACCATGACGCCCGAGCAGAAGGAGATGAACTTCTTCCTCGCGCCCATCGTGCCCTGGCTGGCGCACGTGCACCTGCCCTTCCTGCCGGCGCTGCTCGCGGCCGGGATCGTGGCCGCGGCGCTCGGGTTCCTCATCGGCGCCCCGGCGCTCCGGCTCAAGGACGACTACCTCGCCATCGCCACCCTCGGCTTCGCCGAGATCATCCGGGTGGTGCTCACCAACACCCAGAGCCTCACCAACGGCGCGCTCGGCCTGAAGGGCCTGCCGATGTTCTCCACCACCTGGGTGGTCTGGCCCTGCGCCGCGCTCTCGGTGGCCTTCATGGTGCTCCTCACCCGCTCCAGCTACGGGCGGGCGATGAAGGCGGTGCGCGACGACGAGATCGCCGCCGGCGCCATGGGCATCGACGTGTTCCGGGTGAAGGTGGTGAGCTTCGCCGCCTCGAGCTTCATGGCGGGCGTGGGGGGCGCGCTGCTCGGCCACCTCCTCACCACCATCGACCCGAAGATGTTCACCTTCATGCTCACCTTCAACATCCTGCTGGTGGTGGTGCTCGGCGGCATCGGCTCCATCACCGGCTCGGTGATCTCCGCCGTCGCGGTGACCGTCGGCATGGAGGCGCTGCGCTTCCTCGACGGGCCGCTCGACTTCGGGATCTTCGCCCTCGAGGCCCGGCCCGGGCTGCGGATGGTGGTCTTCTCGCTGGTGCTGATGGGCGTGGTGCTGTTCCGGCAGCGCGGGCTCATGGGCAACCGCGAGTTCTCCTGGAGCATGCTGTCGCGCGCCGGCCTCCTGCCGCGGACCGCGGAGGGGAGGGACGGCCATGCTTAGGACCGAGGGCGTCACCATGAAGTTCGGCGGCCTCACGGCCGTCTCCGAGCTCTCCCTCGACATCGGGAAGGGCGAGATCGTCGGCCTCATCGGGCCGAACGGCGCCGGCAAGACCACCGCCTTCAACGTCATCACCGGCGTGACCCCGCCCACCGAGGGGAAGGTGTTCTTCAAGGGCGAGGACGTCACCGGGCTGGCCCGGCACCAGGTCACCCGCCGCGGCATGGCGCGCACCTTCCAGAACATCCGGCTCTTCAAGGACCTGTCGGTGCTCGAGAACGTGCTCGTGGGCTGCCACCTCCAGATGGACAGCGGCCTCTTCGCCTCCACGCTCCACCTGCCCGGCTACCGGCGCAAGGACCGGGAGGCGCGCGCCTTCGCGATGGAGCTCCTCGCCGAGGTGGGCCTCGCCGGCGAGGCGGGCGAGCTCGCGGTGAGCCTGCCCTACGGCAAGCAGCGGCGGCTCGAGATCGCCCGCGCGCTGGCGACCAGGCCGGCGCTGCTCCTCCTCGACGAGCCCGCGGCCGGCATGAACCCGCAGGAGTCGGTGGAGCTGATGCACTTCATCCGCAGGATCCGCGACCAGTTCGACCTCACCATCCTGCTCATCGAGCACCACATGCAGGTGGTGATGGGCATCTGCCAGAAGCTCTGGGTCCTCGAGTACGGCGTCACCATCGCCCAGGGCGATCCGGCCGCCATCCAGCGCGATCCCAAGGTGATCGAAGCCTACCTGGGGGTGGAGTGATGCTGAAGGTCGAAGGGCTGTCGGTCCACTACGGCGGCATCCACGCGCTCCAGGGCATCGGCCTCGAGGTCCCGGACGGCAGCATCGTCAGCCTCATCGGCGCCAACGGCGCCGGCAAGAGCACCACGCTGCGCTCCGTCGTCGGGCTGGTGAAGCCGACCGCCGGCACGGTGAGCTGGAACGGCGAGACGCTCACCGGGCTCCCCACCCGCGAGATCGTGAAGCGCGGCGTCTGCCTCGTGCCCGAGGGGCGGCGGGTGTTCCCGAACCTCACCGTGGACGAGAACCTCACGCTCGGCGCCTACTCCCGGAGCGACAAGGCCGGCATCGCCGCCGACCGGAAGAAGGTGTTCGGCTTCTTCCCGCGGCTCGAGGAGCGGGCGAAGCAGAAGGCGGGCACGCTCTCCGGCGGCGAGCAGCAGATGCTGGCGGTGGGGCGCGCGCTCATGACCCGCCCCAAGATCCTGATGATGGACGAGCCGTCGCTCGGGCTCGCGCCGCTGGTCGTGAAGATGATCTTCGGCATCGTGCGCGCCATCAACCAGGAGGGCGTGACGGTGCTGCTCATCGAGCAGAACGCCAAGGCCGCCCTGGAGATCGCCGACCACGGCTACGTGCTCGAGACCGGCCGCATCATCCTGCAGGGCCCGGGCAAGGAGCTCCTCGCGGACGACCGCGTGCGCAGCGCCTACCTGGGCGAGGCGGCGGCCGCCACGGCGGCGCGGGCGACCTGAGCGGTCCGGCCGGCGACGCCTCACACGCCGGCGAACCACTCGTAGCCCTGGTCCTCCCAGTAGCCGCCGCTGCGTTCCGGGAGGAAGCTCACCTCGGTGAGGTACTTCACCATCTTGTAGCCGAGCTTCACGGCCGAGTAGAGCCGCAGCGGCGCCCCGTACTCCATCGCGAGCGGGGCGCCGTTCATGCCGTAGGCCAGGATCGTCTGCGGGTGGAGCGCGCTCTCCAGGTCCCACGACGACCAGTAGCCCGCGTCGAACGAGCGGAACTCGACGTAGCGCGCCCGCGGGTCGGCGCCCGCGAGGCGGGCCACCTCCGAGAGCCGCGCCCCCTGCCACGACGCCACCGCCGACCAGCCCTCGACGCAGTGGTGGCGCACCCGCACGCTGGTGCGCGGGAGCCGCTGCAGGTCGGCGCCCGAGAGGAGGAGCGGCCGGGCGACGAGCCCGCCCACCCGGAGCGCCCAGCCGGCGGGGGCGGCCGGGAAGGCGCGGGAGATCTTGTAGGCGGGGAAGTCCTCGGGCGCGGTGTCGTCCTCCTCGGGGAGCTCGGGGGCGAGCCGCTTCGGGTCGAAGAGCGCCCGCTCGAAGCGCTCGTTGAGCCGCTCCATGGCGCCGAGGAAGCCCGCGCGCGGGCGGGCGCTGTCGCAGGCGAGGCCGCCGAGGGCGAGGAGGCCCGCCGAGCGGAGGCCGGCGGCGAGGAAGGCGCGGCGCGAGGGGTCCGGCCGCGGCGGGCCGAAGGGCGCGAGCGGGGAGGGGCGGCGCCGGCTCACGTCGGACCCCCCTCGTGCCGCGCGCGCCGGCCCACCGTCATGTCCACGAGCGTGCGCGGGTGGAGCGCCACCTGGACCACGTGCACCACGGTGAAGGCCGCCAGCGCGACGAGCACGCCGAGGTGGAGCGCGCGGGCGAGGTCGTAGCCGCCGAGGAGCGCCGTCAGCCGGGGGAGCTGCACCGGCTTGAAGAGCGCGAGTCCCGTGAGCACCAGCAGCGGCGCGGTGGCGAGCACGCCGGTGTAGGCGAGCCGTTGCATGCCGTTGTAGAGGCCGTGCTCGCCCGGCGCCGCCCGGCGCAGCCGGAGGTCGTGGAGCAGCGTCTCCCAGGCGTTCCGGGCGTCGCGCCGCGGGAAGAAGAGCCGCCGCCGCCACTCGCCGCTCGCGACGAAGTAGGCGAGGTACACGAGCGCGTTCAGCACGAACAGCGAGGCGAAGGCGAAGTGCCAGTGGCGCGCGCCGGCGAGCCAGCCGCCCAGGGTGAGGAAGGCGGGCGGGCGCGTCCCCTGGAACGGGACCCAGCGGTACTCCTCGCCCACCGCGCCCAGCATCGGGTGGGCCGCGAGGATCCGCAGCCCGCTCCCCGCCATGATCGCGAAGAGGACCAGGTTCGCCCAGTGGGTGAGCCGGATGAGTGCGGGCTGGGTAGGACGCGCCACGGCGGCGAGCCATAAGCCGCACGGCTTCCCGCGCGCCCGGCCACGCCGGGGCGTGGCCCGGTCGCGAGAGCGCGCCGGGGCGTGGCGCGGTGGCGGGCGCGCCGGGGGCGGACCCCCCGGGCGGTGCTCAGCTCTCGGCGCTGTAGCGGGCGAGGTGCCCGCTCCGCACGGCTGCGCGATAGACGGCCGCGAAGAGCCACGCCGCCGCGAGCAGCCAGAGGAGCGAGAGCCCGGCGCCGGTGGCGAGCGCCCGGCCGGAGGCGCGGCCCCCGGCCGCCACCGCCCGCAGCGACTCGAACACGTACGCCGGCGGCAGGGCGCGCGAGACCGCCCGCATCCAGGCGGGCAGCGTGGCGAGCGGGTAGAAGACGCCGGCGAAGGGCGAGAGCACCGCCGGGATGGGCCAGATGAGCCACTCGGCGGAGGGGCCGAGCCGCAGCACGATGGCGCACCCGAGCACGCCGAGGGCGATGCCGAACAGGAAGAGCACGCCCAGGAAGCCGGCCACCGCCGGGCCGTACGCCGCGAAGGAGAGGCCGAAGGCGGCGCGCGCCACCGAGACCATCACCAGCACGCCCACCGCGCTCGTGGCCACGCTCGAGAGCACGAGCCCGGCGAGGTACTCGCCGAGCGTCAGCGGGCTCGAGAAGACGTTGAGGAAGTTTCGGCTCCAGACGTCCTCGAAGAACGCCATGGTCACGCCCTGCATCACCCGGCCGAAGAAGTCCCAGAAGAGCACCGCGCCGAGCAGCACCGGCACGAAGCTGAAGCCCGAGCCGGCCACGGCGTCGAGGTAGCGGGTGATGAAGCCCCAGAGCACCACGTCGATCGCCACCCAGGCGAAGAGCGGGATGAGGCGGGCCGGGTTGCCGCGCAGCAGGTAGAGCTGGCGGAGCAGGATGGCGCCGACGCGCCCGGGGCCCTTCACGAGGCCTCCTGGAGCGAGAGCGGCTCCCGCGCCACCGCCACGAAGAGGTCCTCGAGGGTGGCCTTGCCGTGCTCGGCGGGCAGCGTGCGGGGGTCGCCCTCGAGCAGGATCCGGGCGTGGGAGAGGAAGAGCACGCGGTCGCAGACCTCCTGCACCTCGTACATGTTGTGGGAGGTCCAGAGCACCCCGCCGTGCCCGGCCGCCGCGAAGGCGCGGATGCGGGCGCGCACGTCGCGGGCCGTGGCCGGATCGAGCGAGGCGGTCGGCTCGTCGAGGAGGAGGAGCCGGGGCCGGTTGAGGAGCGCCTTCGCGAGCGCGACCCGGGTCTGCTCGCCCGAGGAGAGCACGCCGCACTTGGTGCGCCGGAAGCGGGCGAGGTCGAGCTCGGCGATCACCTCGTCGATGCGCCGCGAGAGCGCCGCGGTCCCGTAGAGCAGACCGAAGATGCGCAGGTTCTCCTCCACGGTGAGGTTCCCCGGGAGCGGCGCGTAGACCGCGGCGAAGTTGGTGCGCGCAAGCGCCTGCGAGCGGTGCCGGGCGAGGTCGCAGCCGTCCACCACGATCCGGCCGCTGGTCGGCGCGAGCACCCCGAGCACGGTGCTGATGGTGGTGGTCTTGCCGGCGCCGTTCGGGCCGAGGAGCCCCACCGTCTCGCCGCGCGCCACCTGGAAGGTGAGCCCGTCCACGGCGGCGCTCTCGCCGTAACGCTTGCAGAGGGACTCGACCGAGAGGACCGGCTCGCTCACCCGAGGGCCCGCTCCACCGCGGCCCGCGCGTGCAGCTCGGTGGTGTCGAAGAGGGGCACCGCCAGGTCCGCCTGCTGCACCAGCATGCCGATCTCGGTGCAGCCGGCGACGACCCCCTCGGCCCCCTGGGCCACGAGCGCGCCCATGACCTCGAGGTAGCGGGCCTTCGAGCGCGGCTCCACCTTCCCGAGCACCAGCTCCTCGAAGATGACCCGGTGCACCTCGGCGCGGTCCGCCGGGCCCGGCACCAGCACCTCGAGCCCGTGCCGCTCCTCGAGCCGGCGCCGGTAGAAGTCCTGCTCCATGACGTAGCGGGTGCCGAGGAGCGCCACCTTCCGCAGGCCGGCCGCCCGCACCGCCTCGGCGGTGACGTCGCCGATGTGCAGCAGCGGGACGTTCACGCCGCGCAGGGCCCGATCCGCCACCTTGTGCATGGTGTTGGCGCAGATGAGGAGCAGGTCGGCGCCGGCCCGCTCGAGCCCGAGCGCCGCCCGGTTGAGGAGCGCGCCGGCCTCCTCCCAGCGGTCGGCGCGCTGGAGCGGCTCCACCTCGGCGAAGTCCACCGAGGCGAGCAGGCAGCGGGCCGAGTGGAGCCCGCCGAGCCGCGCCTTCACCTGTTCGTTGAGGAGCCGGTAGTAATGGGCCGACGACTCCCAGCTCATGCCGCCGATGAGGCCGATGGTCTTCACGTCGCGCTCCTCCCGGCCGCCAACATAGCGCAGGCGGGCGGGCCGCTGCGGCGGGACGGGCCCGCGGTTAATCCGTCGGAGTTGTCGCCGGGCCGGATTCGGGTACTCTCTCGCCCCCGCCGGTCCCCCCGAACGCCAGGAACGCCATGCCCCAGTACGTGATGTCGATGCTCCGCGTGAGCAAGATCGTCCCGCCCAAGCGGCAGATCATCAAGGACATCTCCCTCTCGTTCTTCCAGGGGGCCAAGATCGGCCTCCTCGGCCTGAACGGCGCCGGCAAGTCCACCGTGCTCCGGATCATGGCCGGCGCCGACGAGGAGTTCGAGGGCGAGATGACCCGCCAGGCGGGCGTCCGCGTGGGCTACCTGCCGCAGGAGCCGAAGCTCGACGGCGAGAAGACGGTGCGCGAGGAGGTCGAGGGCGGGATGGGCGAGGTGGCCGACGCCCAGAAGCGGCTCGAGGAGATCTACGCCGCCTACGGCGCCCCCGACGCCGACTTCGACAAGCTGGCGGAGGAGCAGGCGCGGCTCGAGGCGGTCATCGCCGCGGCCGGCGCCGACACCGGCAACCAGCTCGAGATCGCCGCCGACGCGCTGCGCCTCCCGCCCTGGGACGCCGTCATCAAGCACCTCTCCGGCGGCGAGAAGCGGCGCGTGGCGCTCTGCAAGCTGCTCCTCGCGAAGCCGGACATGCTGCTCCTCGACGAGCCCACCAACCACCTCGACGCCGAGTCGGTGGAGTGGCTCGAGCAGTACCTCACCCGCTTCCCCGGCACCGTGGTGGCGGTGACGCACGACCGCTACTTCCTCGACAACGCGGCCGAGTGGATCCTCGAGCTCGACCGCGGCCGCGGCATCCCGTGGAAGGGCAACTACTCGAGCTGGCTCGACCAGAAGGAGCAGCGGCTCGAGGTGGAGGCGAAGCAGGAGAGCGCGCGCATCAAGGCGATGAAGGTCGAGCTCGAGTGGGTGCGCCAGAACCCGAAGGCGCGGCAGGCGAAGAGCAAGGCCCGCCTCTCCCGGTTCGAGGAGCTCTCCAGCGTCGAGTACCAGAAGCGGAACGAGACCCAGGAGATCTTCATCCCGGTGGCCGAGCGGCTCGGCGACCAGGTGGTCGAGTTCAAGAACGTGAGCAAGGGCTTCGGCGACCGGCTCCTCATCGACGACCTGTCCTTCATCGTCCCGCCGGGCGCCATCGTCGGCATCATCGGGCCGAACGGCGCCGGCAAGTCCACGCTCTTCAAGATGATCACCGGGGCGGAGCAGCCCGACGCGGGCGAGGTGAAGATCGGCCAGACGGTGAAGCTCGCCTTCGTCGATCAGAGCCGCGAGAACCTCTCCTCGGGCAAGACCGTGTTCGAGGAGCTCTCCGGCGGCCGCGACCTCATCCAGGTGGGCCGCTTCGAGATGCCGAGCCGCGCGTACATCGGCCGGTTCAACTTCAAGGGGGCCGACCAGCAGAAGGTGGTCGGCACGCTCTCCGGCGGCGAGCGCGGCCGGCTGCACCTCGCGAAGACCCTCATGACCGGCGGCAACCTGCTGCTGCTCGACGAGCCGTCGAACGACCTCGACGTGGAGACCTTGCGCGCGCTCGAGGACGCGCTCCTCGAGTACGCCGGCTGCGTGATGGTCATCTCGCACGACCGCTGGTTCCTCGACCGCATCGCCACCCACATCCTCGCCGCCGAGGGCGAGTCGAAGTGGACCTTCTTCACCGGCAACTACCAGGAGTACGAGGCCGACAAGCGGCGGCGGCTCGGCGAGGAGGGGGCCAAGCCGAAGCGGATCCGGTACAAGCCGATCCACCGGTGAGGGGCTGCGCCTTCTCCCGCCGCGCCCCCGTGCACACGTTCCCGCCGGAGGCACGGCATGGACGTGGGGTTCGTGGGGCTGGGGGCGATGGGGCAGGGGATGGCGCGGAGCCTGCTCCGGGCCGGGCACCGGGTCTCCGTCTGGAACCGGTCCCCCGCCAAGGCCGAGGCGCTGGCGGGCGAGGGGGCGCAGGCGGTCCGGTCGCCCGCCGAGGCGGCCCGCGGCGGGCTCGCCATCACCATGGTGGCGGACGACGCCGCGCTCGAGGCGGTCACCTCCGGCGAGGACGGCGTGCGGGCCGGGCTGCCGCGCGGCGGGCTCCACCTCTCGATGAGCACCGTCTCGCCCGCGACCACCGCCCGGCTCGCGAAGGCGCACGCCGCGGCCGGTCAGGCGCTCCTGGCGGCGCCGGTCTTCGGCCGACCCGACGCGGCCGCCGCGGCGAAGCTCTTCGTCCTCGCCGCCGGCCCGGCCGACGCCCTGGAGCGGGCGCGGCCGCTCCTCGAGGCGATGGGGCAGCGCGTCTTCCCGCTCGGCGACGACCCGGCGCACGCGAGCCTGGTGAAGCTCACCGGGAACTTCCTCATCACCACCGTGATCGAGGCGCTCGCCGAGGCCTGCGCCCTCGTCGAGAAGGGCGGGATCCCGCCGGCGCGGCTGGTCGAGATCCTCACCCAGTCGCTCTTCGCGGCGCCGGTCTACCAGGGCTACGGGAAGACGCTGGTGGAGGAGCGCTTCTCGCCCGCCGGCTTCGCGCTGCCGCTCGGGGCCAAGGACAACCGGCTGCTGCTGCAGGCCGCGGAGGCGGCCGGCGTCCCCATGCCGCTCGCGAGCCTGGTGCGCGACCGGATGATCGCGGCGCTGGCGCGCGGCTGGGCCGACCTCGACTGGTCGAGCTTCGGGCGGCTCTCGCGGGAGGACGCCGGGCTCGCGAAGGGGCCGCCGGCGCGGGCCGGGACCTGAGCCGCGGCGTCATCCGCGCGCCACCCTCGGCACCGCGAACGGCACCGGCTCGCCCTCGAGCAGCGCCGCCTCGGCCCGCCCCGGCGCCCCCCCCCCCCGCGCTCGCGCTCAGGTTTCCAGGAACCGGCGCAGGACCGGATCGCGCGCCAGCCGGTCCCGCGGGGCCACGATCCGGGCGGTGACCAGGGCCCGGGTGAGCGCCACGTAGCTGCGCACGCCGGGCTGCGACACCTCGCCCTCGGGGAGGTCGGTGAGGAGGACCGCCGGGCGCTCCAGCCCCTTCCAGCGGAGGAAGGTGTCGGCGACGAGCCGCTCCGGCGCGTCCGGGGCGTCGGCGCGGACCACCTCGTGCCGCCCGATCCGGCCGGTCTCGTGGAGCACCCCCGGGACCGACTGCCCGCGCAGGGAGACGATGGCGACGTCGCCGGGAGCGAGCCCCGCGCCCAGGAGCCGGTCCACCTCGTCCGCCAGCTTGTCGCCCACGCTGGTGGCGCTCGGCGCCTGCACGAAGCGCAGCGACCCCTCGGCGAACGCGGCGCGGATGGCCGCCTCCTCGTAGGGTGCCCCGGCGTAGACGTTGGCGAGGTCCTGGATGCCGGGCGGGCAGCGCTGCCCCCGGGTGAGCAGGAACGGGCGCCCGAACAGCTCGACCGGCGGCTTGCGGCTCGGCCAGAAGGTCTGGGCCGGGTCGTGGAACCCCCAGAGCCGCCTCCCGCGCGAGAGCCCCTCGAGCAGGAACCAGGCCTCGTCCTGCAGGTCCTGCGCCTCGTCCACGATCACGGTGTCCCAGCGGGCCTCGCAGAGCTCGGAGGCGCGCAGCAGGACGGCGTTCCAGAAGGGCGCGTCGAGCGGGCCGTCGGGCTGGCGCGGGCCGTCGGCGGCGTCCACGAGCTGCTTCGCGAGCCCGCTCACGGTGTGCACCTCCACGCCCGTCCCGGCGAGCCGCTCCGAGAGCCAGCGCGAGAGCGGGGCGGTGAAGCAGAGGAGGAGCACCTTCTGGCCGGAGGCGGCGGCCCGGCGCGCCGCCTCGGCGGCGAGCAGCGTCTTGCCCGACCCGGCGCCGCCCCGCACGAGGAGCCGCTCGCTGGCGAGCAGGTTGTCGAGGGCGAGGAGCTGCAGCGGGTCGAGCTCGAGCCGCCGCGCGTTCACCTCGCTGGCGCGGGCGCCGAGCGAGAGGCAGGGGACGGCGGTCTCGCCCCAGTACCGGTGGAGCCGGTCGATCCACGCCCCGAGCGCCTGGCCCGGGGCGGGCAGGGCGCGCTCCGCCACCCGCGGCAGCGCCTGCTCGAGCCAGCCCAGGTCGCGTCCCGAGAGCACGACGCCGGCGAGGTCGTCCTCCGTCGGCCCGCGCTCGAAGTCCACGTCCGGGAAGCAGACGGCGGCGCCGAACGCCGGGGCCTGGCACCCGTCCTCGCCGAGGCGACGCGAGAGCTTGCGCAGGAAGCCGTTCGCCTGGTCGAGCGGGGCGGGCGACATGGGCGCGCCGTTCTGCAGCCAGATCCCGTCGCGCTGCTCGACCCGTCCCCCCTTCACCTCGAGGACCAGGAGCCCGCGCTCCGGGTGGGCGAGCACGAAGTCGCCCTCGCCGAGGACGCCGTCCCGGGTGCGGATGCGCAGCGAGTGCCAGGCGGTCCAGCCCGGCGGGAGGCCCTTGCGGAGCGCCCGGTGGACGGCGTGCTCGGCCTGCGAGAGCGTGGGCCGGAGCCCTTCGGCGGGGTAGAGCCGGACCGTGGGTGGCATTCGCGGAGAGTACGGCACCGGCCCGGCGGGGCGCCATGATCCGGCTCACGCACGGGCGCGTCCGGAGGGTGCGTAGCATCCATCGCCCGGCCCGTCACCCCGCCACCAGCTCCAGCAGCAGCCTCGGATGGTAGAGGTCGCGCAGCGGCCCGGGCTCGTCCGCGAGCGCGCCGAGCACGCGCGCGGCCCAGGGCTCGGGGATGGCGCCGTCGCCGTGGAGCGCGCCCAGGAGCGCGCCGGCGATGGCGCCGTTGGTGTCGGCGTCGCCGCCCCGGTTCACCACGTCCACGAGGCCGGCGCGCAGGTCGGGCGCGTGCAGGAGCTCCCAGAAGGCGAGCCGGAACGCCACCCGGACGAAGCCCTGGCGCTCGTGCAGGTGCAGCTCCGGGCCGTACAGGCCGGGGTCGTCCTGCGCCGCGCGGGCGAGGTCCTCCTCGAGCGCGGCCCGAGCCTCCTCGACGAGCGGCTCCGGGAGCCCGGGCAGCGCGGCGATCGCCTGGGCGGCCGGGGCGAGCTCGGCGCGAGCGGACTCCAGCACCGCCTGCGGCGAGCGCGCCTTCCCGCTCACCGCGGCGCCGATGGCGGCGTCGAAGGCGGCGCAGGCGAGCTGGCAGCGCGGGTCGTAGTGGGTGAGGGCCGAGTCGAGGAGCGCCGCCTCCCGGCGCGCCGCCGGCTGCAGGGCGAAGGCGACGCCGATCGGCGCGGTGCGCATGAGGGAACCGTTGCCGGCGGCGCGCAGGCCGCGGTCCGTCCAGACCTTCCGGCCGGCCTCTGCGGGCGCCGCGCCGCCGGCGAGGAGCCCGAGCACCTCGCGCGTCTGGGCGCCGGCGTCGAAGGCGTGCTCGAGCCAGGCGACGTAGCGCGCGGCGAGGTCGGCGACGTCGAGCCCGCCGCGCGCCCGGAGCGAGGTGGCGAGGCAGGTGGCCATCTGCGTGTCGTCGGTCACCTGCCCCGGCGCGACCGAGAACGGGCCGCCGCCCACCACCTCGGCGTGCGGGCCGAGCGCCAGCGCCGGGAAGGGGATCCGCGGCGCGACCACGAACTCGAGCGTGGTGCCGAGGGCGTCGCCCACGGCGAGCCCGAGCAGGGCGCCGCGCGCGCGGGACCGGGCGGGACCGGAGAGGGGAGGGTTCGCGGTGGTCATCGACGCCTCGCGGCTCGGGACGCGACCATTGTACGCCCGGCCCGGACACGGAGTCCGGGGTCGATTCGGCCCCTAGGTCTCGGTCCGGATCGCCTGCCGCGAGCGCGCCGGCCTCGGCCGCTCCGGGTGGGCCCGCGCCGTCCACTCCAGGTAGCGCCGGTCGCTGCCGGTGGTGTGGTTGACGAGCCACCCGCGCAGGAACGCCGCCGAGGCGGCGCTCAGGTCGCCGTCCATGGTCTCGAGCTCCGCCAGGAAGGCGGCGTGCTCGGCGCGGTGCTCGGGGAGGTCCGGGTACCCGCGCCACGCGAGCATCCGCTCCTCGTCGGCGAAGTGCGCCCGGACCTGGCGCTGGAACTCCGCCAGCTCCAGCGCCGCGTCCGCCGGCCCGCGCTGCCGGGCGTCCATCACCCGGTGCAGCTGGTCGAAGAGCGCGCGGTGCTGGGCGTCGATGGTGGAGCTGGGTTCCCGTGGTCTGCCGCCGGCCATTCACTCTCCTGAGGATGGGACGCCATAGCGAGGATCGTGCCAGGCCGGATCGGCGGAACTGGGCCGATCTTGCCGGGCCGGGTGAGGGGTGGGGGGCGCCCCTGGGGCCGCCGCGGTGAGGCGCGGATCGACCCATCGGACCGCGCGTGCGGGGGCCGGGCGCGGGGGACGGGCGGCGCCCGCGCCGCGCCCGGCCGCGGCCTCAGAACTCGGAGACGAACGGGTCCGACTCGAGCGGGATGACCTCCTCGGGCGCGAGCGGGATGCCCTGGGCGGCGCGCGCCGGGGCGCGCTTCCGCCTGGGCTCGGGGAGGAGCGAGGGCGCGGGCTTCTGCGCGCGGGGCGCGGCCGAGGCCGCCGGCTGGCGCTGCGCCGGGAGCGCGGCCCTGGAGGGCGACGCGGACGAGGAGAGCCGGAAGGAGCCGACCATCGCCGCGAGCTCCTCCGACTGGCTCGAGAGCTCGCTCGCCGCCGAGGAGGACTCCTCGGAGCTGGCGGCGTTCTGCTGGGTCACCTTGTCCATCTCGGAGACGGCCTTGTTGAGCTGCTCGATCCCGGCCGACTGCTCCCGGGCGGAGGCGGCGATCTCGGCCACGATGTCGGTGACCTTGCCGATCGAGCCGACGATGCCGGCCAGCTCGCCCGAGACCTGGCGCGAGGTCTCGGCGCCCTCGGCCGCCTGCCGCACCGACTGCGCGATGAGCGCCTCGGTCTTCTGGGCCGCCTCCTTGCTGCGGAGCGCGAGCGAGCGGACCTCCTCGGCGACCACCGCGAAGCCCCGGCCGGCCTCGCCGGCCCGGGCCGCCTCCACCGCCGCGTTGAGCGCGAGGAGGTTGGTCTGGAAGGCGATCTCGTTGATGTCGCGGATGATGGCGGAGGTGCCCTCGGCGGAGGCGCGGATCTTGTCCATGGCGCCCTGCATCTGGGCCATCGCCGCCGCGCCCTGCTCCGCCGAGCCGCGCGCGCCGCGCGCCAGCGCGTCGGCCTGGGCCGCGTGCTCCGCGCTCCCCTTCGCCATCGCGGCGACCGACTCCAGGCTGGAGGAGGTCTCCTCGAGCGAGGCCGCCTGCTCGGAGGCGCCGCTCGCGACCGCCTGCGACGACGAGGCGATCTGGCCGGCCGCGCTCGACACCTGGCCCACCGCGTCCGAGACCTGCGAGAGCGCGGCGTCGAGCGCCTCGGCGGTGGCGTTGAGGGCGTACTGCAGCCGGGCGTGGTCGCCCGGGTACTCGCCCGACATCCGGGCGCGGAGATCGCGCGAGGCGAGCCGCTCGAGCGCGTCGGTCGCCTCGCCCACCGGGGCGAGCACCGCGTCGAGGGTGGCGTTGACGCCCTCGAGGGTCTTGCGGAAGGCCCCCTCGTGCCGGGCGGCCGCGGCGCGGGTCGAGAGCCGGCCCTCGACGGCGGCCTGCGCCAGCGCGCTCGTGTCCTCGACGAGCGCGCTCACCGCGGTGACGCACCGGTTGAGCGTCTGCTGCATCGCCACCACGTCGCCCTTCACCTGGTTGGTCCGGAGCGGCGGGAGCTCGCCGTGGGAGATCTTCTCGCAGTAGTCGGCCATCACCCGGAACGGCTTGAGGATGGCCTCGATGGTGTCGTTGACGCCCTGGATCACCGCCCGGAAGTCGCCGCGGTGGCGCGAGGCGTCGGCCCGGGCGGCGAAGTTGCCCTCGACCGCCTCCGCCGCGAGCGCCTTGCTGTCGGCCACCAGCGCGTTGACCGAGTCGATGCAGGCGTTGAGGTCGGCGGCGAGCTTGCCGAAGTCGCCGGCGTAGGCCTCCGAGATGCGCGGCGGGATCTCGCCCTGCGCGATGCGGGCCACCCGGGCGGCGGCCACCGAGAGCGGGCCGATGACCGCGTCGAGGGTGTCGTTCACGCCCTGCACCACGGCGCGGAACTCGCCCTGGTGGCGGGAGGCGTCGGCGCGGGTGGAGAGCTGCCCCGCCACGGCGGCGCGCGACAGCAGCTTCGCGTCGGACACGAGCAGGTTCACCGCGTCGATGCAGCGGTTGAGGTCGGCCTCGAGCTCGCCGAACTTGCCCTGGTAGCCGGCGGAGAGCCGCTCCGGCACGTCGCCGCGCGAGATCCGGTCCACGCAGCCGGCGGCCGCCTCGAGCGGCTGGACCACCGCGTCGAGGAGCCGGTTCATCCCCTGCATCAGCCGCGCGTGGTCGCCCTGGTAGCGGGAGGCGTCGGCGCGCACCTCGAGCCGGCCGGCGACGGCCGCCTCGATGAGCTGGTCCACGTCGGCGGAGCGCGCGTTGACGACCGCGATGAGCGCGTTGAGGCTGTCCTTGAGCCGGTTGAAGTCGCCGCGGTACGGGGCGCTGATGGGCGCGGCCGTCTCGCCGCGGGCGAGCCGGTCGGCGGTGTCGGAGGCGACGCCGAACGGGCCGGCGAAGGCGTCCATGGTGCCGTTCAGGGTCTCGACGATGGGCCGGAACTCCACCCCCACCGCCGTGGGCTCGCCGCGGACGTCGAGCCGCCCCTCGCGGACCGCCTCCCCGAGCTTCCCGGCCTCGGCCGCGAGCCCGCTCACGGTGCGGCCGATGCTGCGCTGGAGCAGCCAGGCCAGCGCGAGCGTCAGCGCGGCGCCGCCGAGGACCGTCGCGAGCACGAGCGCGTTGGCGAGCGCGGCGGTGGACTCCCCGTCCTTCTTCGCCGCCGCCACCTCGGCGCTCACCTCCTCCACGATCGGCGTCACCGCCGCCTCGTGCGCCACCAGGGCCGGGCGGATCGGATCCCAGGCCTCGAACAGGCGGCGCTCGGCGGCGCGGCCCTCCGGGCTCTCCTCGCCGTAGCCGCGCGCGAGGACCTGGTCCCGCGCGCGGGAGGCCTCGGCGACCCGCAGGGAGATCGCCTTCAGCTCCTGCCAGGGCGCCGCGCTCTGCTCGAGCTGGCGCAGCGCCGAAGCGTCCTGGGGCAGGGCCGCGAACTGCTTGCGCCCCTCCTCGACCGTCTTCAGCGCGCCGTCGAGCCGCTCGTAGAACGGGGCGCGCTTGGCGCCGTCGAGGTGCGGCACCATCAGGGCGTTCACCGCGCGCCCGAGCCGATCCTGCCCCTGCTGGATCATGGAGAGGGCCTGCCGGCTCGGGAACTTGTTCGCAGCCACCTCGTCGAGCCGGCCACGCACGCGGTTCAGGCTCGACCAGGAGAGCGCGCCGACCACCAGCGAGAGCGCGATGGCGACGAGGTACGAGAGCAGGATCTTCCGGGAGATGGTCAGGTTCGAGAACGACATGTCGCACCCGCGCCGGTTCGGCGCGCTCCATTTGCTGGCGATGTCCCCGCGGCACGAGAGCTCCTAGCGAGGCTCGTGCCAGCCAAAAGATCCCCGGGAATCGCGCAATCGCTGCGCGCGGGCATGGGTGTGGACGACGCCTGGGTCGGGAGTGACCGACCTGCCCCAAGGGTGGGCGATCTCTGGGTAAAGTCTGGCCGGGGCGGCGACGGACTTTCGCCGCGCGCTCGACCCCGAGAGACGCTGCGTTCCAGGCGAAACGACGCGAGTGCGACGCGTGAGGCCGGGGCCGCCCCCGGCCGCGGCTCACTTGAGGGAGCCGATGATCTTCCGGAACTCGGGCTCGGGGAAGACCCGGAGCGTCTGCGTGCGAACGTTGCCGAGCGAGCCGAGGCCCAGCAGGATCCGCGCGATCGTCTCGTCGTCCGGCGCGTCGGCCACGATGACGAGGTCGTACGTTCCCAGCGCCAGGTAGAACTGCTTCAGCTCCGCCCCCGCCGACTGGAACGTCTTCTTGGCCAGGTCGAGCCGGTTCGCGCTCTCCTTGATGCTGCGGATGCCCTGGTCCGTGTAGTTCAAGAGACAGACGTACGTCGCCATGCGCGCCTCCTTCGATGTCCGCACGGAACGTCGGCGCGGCAGGGCGGCGCCGCCACGGCCCCGTGGGATTCGCCGGAACGAGGCGCGGCGGCGAAGGGCGTTCGCGGGCGGGGTCGCGCCCGGCGGGCGAGCGCCCGCTCGGGGCGAGTGCGGCGCCCCGCCCCGGGCCGCATAGTTCCTCCCGCATGGACTACCCCCGCGATCCCCTCTGGTACAAGGACGCGATCATCTACGAGACCCACGTGAAGGCCTTCCGCGACTCCAACGGGGACGGGGTGGGCGACTTCCAGGGGCTCCTCGAGAAGCTCCCGTACCTGGAGGACCTGGGCATCACCTGCCTGTGGCTGCTCCCGTTCTTCCCCTCGCCGCTGCGCGACGACGGCTACGACATCGCCGACTACCTGGGCGTGAACCCGTCCTTCGGCACGGTGGACGACTTCCGGCGGCTGGTGGAGGAGGCGCACAGGCGGGAGATCGCGGTGCTCATCGAGCTGGTGGTCAACCACACCTCCGACCAGCACCCCTGGTTCCAGCGCGCCAGGCGGGCGCCCAAGGGCTCGGTGGAGCGCGACTTCTACGTCTGGAGCGACACGCCGGAGAGGTTCAAGGGCGCGCGCATCATCTTCACCGACACCGAGAAGTCGAACTGGACCTGGGACGAGGTGGCCGGCGCCTGGTACTGGCACCGCTTCTTCCACCACCAGCCGGACCTCAACTTCGACAACCCGCGCGTGCTCGAGGCGCTGCTCCAGATCATGCGCCACTGGCTCGACATGGGGATCGACGGCTTCCGGCTCGACGCCATCCCGTACCTGGTCGAGCGCGACGGCACCAACTGCGAGAACCTCCCGGAGACGCACGCCGTCATCAAGCAGATCCGCGCCTACGTGGAGCAGCACTACCCGGGCCGGATGCTCCTCGCCGAGGCGAACCAGTGGCCGGCCGACGTGCGCCCCTACTTCGGCGACGGCGACGAGTGCCACATGGCGTTCCACTTCCCGGTGATGCCGCGCATCTTCATGGCCATCCGGCGCGAGGACTCCGAGCCGATCGTGGACATCATGCGCCGCACCCCGGAGATCCCGGAGACCTGCCAGTGGGCGCTCTTCCTGCGCAACCACGACGAGCTCACGCTCGAGATGGTCACCGAGCTCGAGCGCGACTACATGGTCCTCGCCTACGCCCGTGACCCGGGCATGACCCTCAACGTCGGCATCCGGCGCCGCCTCGCGCCGCTCGTGGACAACGGGCGCCGGCGCATCCAGCTCCTCAACTCGCTCCTCTTCTCCTTCCCGGGGACGCCGATCCTCTACTACGGCGACGAGATCGGGATGGGCGACGACATCCGCCGCCCCGACCGCGACGGCGTCCGCACGCCGATGCAGTGGAGCAACGAGCCGAACGCGGGCTTCTCCACCGCGGAGACCTCGAAGCTCTACTCGCTGCCCATCACCGACCCGATCTACGGCTACGCCGCGGTGAACGTGGAGGCGCAGCGCGCCGACCCGTCCTCCATGTGGCACTGGGTCCGCAACATGATCCGCCTCCGGAAGCACTTCCAGGTGTTCGGCCGGGGCTCGATGGAGTTCCTGCCGGTCGCGAACCCGAAGGTGATCGCGTACGTGCGCCACTGGGAGGACGACACCATCCTCTGCGTCGCCAACCTGTCGCGCCACCCGCAGCCGGTGGAGCTCGATCTGTCACGCTGGGAGGGCGCCACGCCGGTGGAGATGCTGGGGTTCACGCCCTTCCCGAGCATCCGGAACGAGCCCTACGTGCTCACGCCCAACGGCTACGGCTTCTTCTGGTTCGAGCTGCGGGGAGGGCACTGAGGCGGCTCACGCCCTCCCGTACAGCCCCGCGAGCTCCCCGAGCCACGCCGCCTGCCGGTCCCCGAGCTCTCCCTCGCGGAACCGCCAGCGCCAGTTGCCGGTGGCGGTGGCCGGACGGTTCATCCGGGCCTCGCTGCCGAGCCCGAGCACGTCCTGGAGCGGCACGATGGCCGTGTCGGCCACCGACGCGAGCAGCGTCCGGATCATCGCCTCGTGGATGGGCCGGTCGCCGAGGTCGAGGTAGCGGCGCGCGAGCGCCTTCTCCTCGCGCACGTCCTCGTCGCTCCGGATCGAGTCGCCGCCCCCGCTGCGCCACCAGCCCACCACGGTGTCGTTGTCGTGCGTGCCGGTGTAGGCGACGAGGTCGCGGCCGTAGGCGTGGGGCCGGAAGCCGGGGGCCTGCGGATCCTTCCCGAACGCGAAGGTGAGGATGGCCATCCCGGGGAGCCCGTACCGGTGGCGCAGCGCCTCCACCTCCGGCGTGATGACCCCGAGGTTCTCGGCGATGAGCGGCAGGCGGCCCAGCTCGCGCCGGAGGTGGTCGAAGAGCGCGGCGCCCGGCCCGGGGCGCCAGGCTCCCTCCTGCGCGGTGGCCGCGCCGGCGGGCACGGCCCAGTAGCCCTCGAAGCCGCGGAAGTGGTCCACGCGCACGAGGTCCACCTGCTCGAGCGCCGCCCGGAGCCGCTCGAGCATGAAGCCGTGGCAGGCCTCGGCCCGCTCCTCCCAGCGGTAGAGCGGGTTGCCCCAGAGCTGCCCGGTGGCGCTGAAGTAGTCGGGCGGCACGCCGGCCACGAACGCCGGCTCCCCGCGCGCGTCGAGCTGGAAGAGGTCGGGCCGGGCCCACACGTCGCTGCAGTCGTGCGCCACGTAGATGGGGAGGTCGCCCACGAGCGAGACGCCGCGCCCCCTCGCGTGGGCGCGCAGCGCGCGCCACTGCCGGTCGAACGCGAACTGGGCGAGCTCGATGGCCCGGATCTCCGGCGCGAGCTCGTCGCGCGCCCGCGCCACCGCCACCGGCTCGCGCAGCGCGAGCGGCGCGGGCCAGCGGGTCCAGGGCAGGCCGCCGTGCCGGTCCTTCAGCGCGACGAAGAGGGCGAAGTCGTCGAGCCAGCGCGCGGTCCGGGCCCGGAACGCCTCGAAGTCGCGCCGCAGCGCCGGGGCGCCGCGCGCCTGGAACCGCTCGGCGGCGCGCCGCAGCAGGGCGGTCTTCCAGGCGATGACCGGGCCGTAGTCCACGGTCCCCTCGGGGAACGCCGGCGGGGCCGCCGCCTCGCCCGCCTCGAGGAGCCCGTCCTCCACCAGCGCCTCCGGGCTCACGAGGAGCGGGTTCCCGGCGAACGCGCCGAGCCCCTGGTACGGCGAGTCGCCGTAGCCGGTGGGGACGAGCGGGAGCACCTGCCAGAGCGTCTGGCCCGCGCGCGCCAGGAAGTCGGCGAAGCGGCGCGCCGACGGCCCGAGGTCGCCGATGCCGTAGGGGCCGGGCAGCGAGGTGGGGTGGAGGAGGAGGCCGCTGCGGCGCGCGCTCATCGGTCGGCCAGGAGGGTCACAGGTGGTGCAGCTCCCCGCCGTCCTCCCCCGCCTCCTCGAGCGGGTGGGGCGACGCGTGGAAGTGGCGGTCGAGCGAGCGCGCCACGAGGTCCTTCGCCCCGAGCCCCACCGCGAGCGCCAGCGCGAGCACCACCCCGCCGAAGAGGATGCCGAGCGAGATGGGCACCACCGGCCCGCCGATCCCGAGCTGGTCGAGCGCGATGGCGAACGAGAGGATCACCACCAGCCAGCGCCCGCCGAGCCCGAGCAGCCGCGCCGAGTGGAGCCCCATGTTGACGGCGCCGATGAGCGCGCTCCGCTCCACGACGCGCGACGCCGCGAGCCCCACCACCAGCACCAGCGCCGCCGCGAAGAGGCGCGGCACGAAGGCGAGGGCGCGCCCCGCCCAGACGCTGATCGACCCAGCGTCGATCCCGCTCACGATGGCGAGCACCAGGATGCCGAGCACGGTCCAGGTGAGCGCGCGGGCGACGAGGAGCGACGGCCCGCGCCCCTCGAGGCCGGCCGGCACCACCCCCCACTCCCGCAGCCGGCGGTCGAGGGCGAGCCGGGCGCAGGCGCGCTGGACCGGGCGGTGGAGCGCCGCCGCGACCGCCACCGCGAGGGCGACGAAGAGCAGCATCGCCACCACCCCCGGGAGCTGCCGGGCCGCGGCGTGCAGCATGCGCGCGAGCGAGTCGAGGAAGATGCGCTGGGTCTCGTCCCACATGGCCACTCCCTCCGTCACGGATTGAAGCCGTCGGGCCAGCGCCAGCGCGCGACCAGGTACCGCTTCTCCTGCTCGAACGCCCGGCAGAGCGCCTCGATCCGCGCCTCGGTGGCGGCGTCGTCGAGGTCCCGCGTCTCGCGCAGGAAGCTCGCGGTCCAGCCGCGGTAGAGCGGGGTCATCGAGGCGAGGAGCTGCCGGCGCTCCACCAGCTTCGCGAACCACGCGACCGCGAAGTCGTAGACGATGCGCGCCCAGAGCCGGTCCTCGAGCTGGAAGGCCTCGGCGGAGCAGGCCGCGCAGCGGCGCAGCGCCAGCAGCGTCGCCGGCGGGAGCACGTGCGACCAGAGCGGGGCGAGCTCGCTCTGCCCGAGCCGGAACGCGCCCACCAGCGCCTCGAGGCTCACCCGCGGCGCCTCGCCGGGCAGCGTGCCCGCCTCCCCGAACGACGGCACCTCCGCCGACCCGTCCACGCGCTGCCAGCGCCCGGCGTGCCGCTCCAGTTCCCGGAACACCTGCCCCAGCACGCGGGCCAGCGCCTCGCTCGCCTCCTCCGGGGGCGCCGCCGCGCCGGGCCAGGGGCCGAGCCACGCCTGGCAGACGCGCTCCGGCCCCGCGAGCACCTTCCCCACCAGCCACGCCTCGGAGCCGGCGAAGCCCGGGTCGCGCCGCCAGTCGGGGTCGAGGAGCAGGCGGCGGGCGAGCGTGAGGGAGAGGGCGGTCTCGCGCCCGAGCGGCTGGCGCAGCCGCTTGCCGAACGCGGCGCGCAGGAGCGGGTAGACCACGCCGGTGTTGAGCGGGGCGTCCTGGCGGTGGCGCAGGTAGGCCGGCCGCACGCAGTCGAAGCCGCCCTCGAGCACCGGGGCGAGGAGCGCGCCGAGCCACTCGGCGGAGCGGCCGTCGCGCGCGTCGGCGACGAGCGCCATCGCGGCGGCGCTCCGCTCCGCGCCGGCGCGCAGGAGCGCCGCCATCGCGCCGTCCTGGCCGGTGGAGGGCGCCGCCACCTCCGGCGCCGGAGCGGCCACGAGCGCGGAGTCGTGCGGCGGGACGAGCGCGGCGGACCCGCCCTGCACCCGGACCACCAGCACCCGCGCCGGGTGGCCGGGGAAGCGCCGCGAGAGCTCCACCTCGAGCCGCTCGGCGCAGGCCGGGTCGTAGAGCCCGGCGCGCCGCTCGATGGCCACCACGATCTCGGCAGCCGGGTCGGTCGCCGCAGCCGTGGCCCCGCTTGGCATCACGCAGGAACGTAGAGGTGGGCCCCACAAACGAAAAGCCCCGCCCGGTACCGGACGGGGCCTTTCAGGCCTTCTAGACTGGCGCGCCCTGAGGGATTCGAACCCCCGGCCTTCTGATCCGTAGTCAGACGCTCTATCCAGCTGAGCTAAGGGCGCCAACCCTTGGTGCTTCGGACTTCGACCCGGTGGCCGCGGCGACCGGGGGACGGCTTACTACCACAGCTTCAAAATGGCGGAAAGGGCGGGATTCGAACCCGCGATAGGGTTACCCCTATACTGGTTTAGCAAACCAGCGCCTTCGGCCTCTCGGCCACCTTTCCCTACTGCCTTCATCCTT
Source organism: Anaeromyxobacter paludicola (assembly GCF_023169965.1). Taxonomy (NCBI): domain Bacteria; kingdom Pseudomonadati; phylum Myxococcota; class Myxococcia; order Myxococcales; family Anaeromyxobacteraceae; genus Anaeromyxobacter; species Anaeromyxobacter paludicola. Next base: position 3,814,497 of record NZ_AP025592.1, read on the forward strand.
GGCGGAGGAGGAAGGATTCGAACCTTCGGAGGGCGTGAACCCTCAACGGTTTTCAAGACCGCCGCCTTAAACCGCTCGGCCACTCCTCCCGAATCCGGCTCTCCGCGCTCCGAGCCCGTCCGTATACGGGAGAGCCGCCGGGAGATCAAGCGGGAACGGTTCCGGGCACTTCGGCAAATTCCCGGGGCCGCGGTGGGCCCGCCTCGACGGTCACTTACGCCCCTGGGCCACGCCCTGAACGGTCGCTTGCACCCCTGGCGAGCAGCCATTAGGTCCGCGGGGCGATGGGGGTCCTACTCACGGCAGTGCTCGCCGCAGCGGCGGCGAGTGGGGAAGTCGTCACCTTCGACGAGGCGCTCGGAGTGGCGGCGGAGGCGCCGGCGGTGCAGGCGGCCAGGGACGCGGTGCGGCTGCGCGAGGAGCGCGACCGCGCGATCAGCGGCCTGCCGGGCAACCCGACGATCTTCGCCGAGCCGGGCGTCCGGCCGGAGAGCGCGAGCAACAAGGTCGAGGGCACGATCGGCATCTCGCAGCCCTTCAGCCTCGCCGGTCTCGGCGGCGCACGCCGCGACGCGGCGGCCTCCGAGCGCGCGGCGCTCGCCAACGAGGCGCGTGCGGCCGCGCTCTCGCGGAGGCTCTCCGCGGCGGAGGCCTGGATCGGGCTCTGGGGCGCGCAGCAGGCGTGGCAGAGCGCCCAGGCGGAGGTGAGGCTCGCCGACGAGTTCGCCGACCGGATCGCGCGGGCGGCCCAGGCGGCGGCCCTCACCCGCTCCGACCTCGCCGAGGCGGAGAGCTACCGGGCCGAGGCGCGGCTCGCCGCGCTCGCCGTGGAGGGCGAGGCCACCGATCTCGGCTACCAGCTCGCGCGGCAGCTCGGGCGGGCGTCGCTCACGCCGCTCCAGGCGGCGGGCGCGCTCCCGGATCTCGGGCTCCCCCCGCGCGAGCGGTGGGCGGCGCTCCTGCCGCGCGCGGCCTCGCTGCCCGAAGTGCAGGCCCGGGCGCTGCTCGCCCAGGCGGAGCGGGCGCGGGAGCTCGAGGCCCGCGCGAGCAAGGGGACGCAGCTCGCCCTCGGGCTCTCGGCCCAGCGCGACAACCAGGGGCTCACCGGGGCCTTCCTCTCCGCCGGCCTCACGCTCCCGCTCTTCGATCGGGCCGAGCGCGAGTCGGCGCCGCTCGCCGCCTCGGCCCGGCGGCTCGAGGGGGAGCACCGGGACCTCGCGGCGCAGGCGCAGTCGGAGCTGGCGCGGGCGCTCCACGAGGTGGAGCACACGGGCGAGCTCCTCCGGGCCATCGAGACCACCCTCGTGCCGGCCGCGGTCGAGTCGGCGCGCCTGCGCGAGGCGGCGATGAACGCCGGCGAGGCGACGGTGCTCGAGGTGCTCATCGCCCGCCGCGGCGCCGCGGCCGCCAAGGCCCGCCTGGCCCGGGCCACGGCCGCGCACGCCTGGGCCAGGGTGAAGGTGAGCCTCTTGCTCGGAGAGATGGGGGGACTGTCGTGAAGAACGATCTTTCGCCGCTGGCCGCCGGGGGGGCGCGACGCGCGGCGCTCCCGCTGCTCGCGCTCCTCCTCGCCTGCAAGGGCGCCCCGAGCGCGCCGCAGCCGGAACCGACCGCGCCGGCCGCCCCGAGCGCGGCGACCCCGTGGGTGAAGGCCCGCACCGCCGAGGGGCTCTCGCTGCTCGAGGCGCCGGCCACGGTCCTGCCGGCGCCCGAGAGCAGCGGCAACGTGGTCCCGCCCTTCCGCGCCCGCGTCGCCCGGGTGCACGTGCGCGCCGGCGAGCAGGTCCGCAAGGGGCAGCCGGTCTGCGACGTCATCATGCCCGAGGTGCTCCAGGCCGCCGGCACCTACGCCGCCGCCAGCACCCGCGTCCAGGCCTACCAGCGCCGGCGCGACCAGCTCGAGTCGCTGAAGAAGGAGGGGCTGGTGCGCGCCGCCGACCTCCTCGAGGTGGAGACCCGGCTCGCGGAGGCGAAGGCCGACCAGCAGGGCGCGCTCGCGACCTTGCGGGTGGCGGGGCTCGAGGGGGCCGACGCGGCGCGCCTCCTCGCCGGCGCGGGCCAGCTCACGCTGCGCAGCCCCATCGACGGGATCGTCACCGAGGTGAAGGCGTCGCTCGGCGAGACGCGCGAGGCGGCCGGCGAGCCCATCGCCCGGGTGGCGGGGGAGGGCGAGGCCCGGGTCGAGGCGCGGCTGGCGCGCAGCCTGCCGGCCCACGCCCGCTACGAGCTCGCGCTCGCCACCGGCGAGCGCCACCCGCTCGCGCTCATCGGCCGCGCCCCGGTGGTGGACGGGCGCGACGGCACCGCGCTCGCCTGGTTCAGCCCGCCCGCCGCGGCCCGGCTCACGCCGGGGCTCGCCGGGCGGCTGGTGGTGCAGCTCGGGCAGGGCGCCGGGGCCGCGGTGCCGGCGCGCGCCGTCGCGCTCGCGCCGGAGGGCGCCTACGTGGTCGTGAACCGCGGCGGCGCTCCGGCGCGGGTGGCCGTGCAGGTGCTCGCCACCAGCGGCGCCGACGCCCTCGTGCGCGGCGACCTGAAGGCCGGGGACGAGGTGGCCGCCGACGCCGCGCTCGCGGAGGCGAGGCCGGGCGCGGGCGTGCCGCCGGCCGGCAGCGGCGCCGCGCCGCCCGGGCCGGCCGCGCCGGCGCGCTCCCCGCTCGGCGGGGCGCCCGACCAGCGGGAGGCCGGGGGCACGCGATGATCGCCGCCCTGGTGGCCTGGTCGGTCCGGAACCGGACCGCGGTGCTGGTGCTGGTCTCGATGCTCATGACCGCCGGCGCGGTGGTCGGGTCGTGGCTGCGCTTCGACGCCATGCCCGACATCACCACCAACCAGGTGCTGGTGCTCACGCGCGCGCCGGGGCTCACGCCGGAGGAGGTCGAGCGGCTCGTCTCCCGCCCCATCGAGGCGGCGCTGGGCGGCATGCCGGGGCTGCAGGAGCAGCGCTCGCTGTCGCGCTACGGCATCAGCTCGGTCACCGCGGTGTTCGAGGACGGCGTCGATCCGTGGCTCGCGCGGCAGATGGCGCAGGAGCGGCTCAACGGGCTCGCGAGCGGCTTCCCCGCCGGCGTGGAGCGGCCGGAGCTCGGGCCGGTCACCGGCGGCCTCGGCGAGATCTTCCACTTCACCCTCTCGTCCCCGCGCCGCACCGCCGCGGAGCTGCTCGAGCTCGCCACCTACCGGGTGGCGCCGCGCCTGCGGGCGGTGCCGGGCGTGGTCGAGGTGAACACCTGGGGCGGCCAGCAGCGCACGCTCGAGGTCCGGGCCGATCCGGTGCGGATGGCCCAGCGCGGCCTCACCCTCGACGACGTCAAGGAGGCGCTCGACGCGGCCACCGGGACCGCCGCCGGCGCGAGCCTCGCCGCCGGCTCGGGCCAGACGCTGCTCCGCGCGGTGTCGCTCCCGCGCGACGCCTCCGACCTCGCCCACGCGCTCGTCTACCGCCGCGGCGCGGCCGGCCCGCCGGTGCGGCTCGCCGACGTGGCCGAGCTCTCGCAGGGCGAGACGCCGCGGATCGGCGCCGCCACCGCCAACGGCCGCGGCGAGACCGTGTACCTCATGGCGCAGATGCTCCGGGGCGAGAACGCGCTCCAGGTGATGAAGGGCGTCCACGCCCGCATGGAGCGGATCCGCCAGGACCTCCCCGACGACGTCCGCGTGGACGTGGTCTACGACCGCTCCAGGCTGGTGCAGGGGACGCTCCACACCGTCTTCAAGAACCTGATCGAGGGCGGCCTGCTCGTCATCGCCGTGCTCTTCCTCATGCTGGGGAGCCTGCGCGCCGGCCTGCTCGTCGCCTCCGCCATCCCGCTCTCGATGCTCGGCGCGACGGCGGCGATGGTGGCGCTCGACGTGCCGGGCAACCTCATGAGCCTGGGCGCCCTCGACTTCGGCCTGCTGGTGGACGGCGCGGTGGTGATGGTGGAGAGCGTCTACCACGGCGTCGGCCCGACCTCCTTCGGCGGCGGCCCCGAGGCGCGGGACGGCATGCGGGCCCACGTGGCGCGGGTGACGCGCGCGGTGGCGCAGCCGGTCTTCTTCTCGGTGCTCATCATCCTCCTCGTCTACGTGCCGGTGCTCACGCTCACCGGCGCCGACGGGAAGATGTTCCGCCCCATGGCGCTCACGGTGGTCTTCGCGCTCCTCACCTCGCTCCTGCTCTCGCTCACCTACATCCCGGCGGGCGCGAGCCTCTTCCTGCGCGCGAGGGACATCCCGGCCCGGCCGCCGCCGCTCGTGCGGCTCGTGAACCGGACCTACCTGCCGTTCCTCGCCTTCTCCCTGAAGCGGCCGTGGGCGGTGCTGGCCGGCTCCCTGGCGCTCCTCGCCGCGGGCGGCCTCGCCTTCCACCGCGCGGGCTCCGAGTTCGTGCCGCAGCTCGACGAGGGCGACCTCGTGGTCCAGACCACCCGCGCCGCCGACGTGAGCCTCGACTCCGCGGTGCGCGAGGCGGGCCGGCTCGAGGAGGCGGTGCTCCGGCGCGTCCCCGAGGTCACCCGGGTGGTCTCGCGCGTCGGCAGCCCGGCGGTGGCGACCGACATCATGGGGCTCGAGCAGGCCGACGTCTTCATGAGCCTGAAGCCGCGGGCCGAGTGGCGGCCGGGCCTGGAGCGCGAGGCGCTCATCGCCCAGATCGACAAGGCCATCGCCGAGGAGGCGAAGGGGGCCGAGGTCTCGTTCACGCAGCCCATCCAGATGCGCTTCAACGAGCTCCTGGGCGGCTCGGTGGCCGACGTGACGGTGAGCGTCTACGGCGACGACCTCGACCAGCTCCGCAGCACCGCCGAGTACCTCGCCGCGGTGGTGAGCCGCGAGCGCGGCGCCGAGGACGTGCGGATCCTGGCGCCCCCGGCGGTGTCGCTGCTCGAGGTCCGTCCGCGGCCGCTCGACGCCTCGCGCGCCGGCTTCACGGTCCGCTCGGTGCTCGACGCGGTGCAGGCGGTCCGCACCGGCCTCGAGGTGGGCGCCACCTGGGACGGCCCGCTGCGCATCCCCATCGTGCTCCGGCTCGGCGGCCCGGCGAGCGCCTTCACGGTCGCGGACCTCTCCCTGCCGGCGCCCTCCGGCGGCCTGGTGCGGCTCGCCAGCGTGGCCGACGTGGTTCAGGGGGCCGCGCCGTCGATGGTGTCGCGCCAGGACGCCGAGCGGCGGCTCATCGTCGGCTTCAACGTGCGCGGCGCCGATCTCGGCAGCGTGGTGGCGGCGGCGCAGGCCTCGGCGGCCAGGAACGTGCCGGTCCCGCGCGGCTACCGGCTGGAGTGGGGCGGCCAGTACGAGACGCTGGAGGCGGCGAAGCGGCGGCTGGCGGTGGTCATCCCGGTGGTGATGGTCGGGATCGTGGTGGTGCTGCTCATCGCCTTCCGGCGGCTCCGCCCCGCGGCCATCATCTTCCTCAACGTGCCGTTCGCCTCGGTGGGCGGCATGCTCGCGCTCGCCTCGCGCGGGATGCCGGTCTCCATCTCCGCCGCGGTCGGCTTCATCGCCCTCTCCGGCGTGGCGGTCCTGAACGGCGTGGTGCTCATGACCCGGCTCCTCGCCCTCGAGGAGGAGGGGCGCAGCCCGGCCGAGGCGGCGGCCGAGGCGGCCCGCGAGCGCGCCCGGCCGGTGCTCATGACCGCCCTGGTCGCGGCGCTCGGGTTCATCCCCATGACGCTCGCCACCGGGGTGGGCAGCGAGGTGCAGCGGCCGCTCGCCACGGTGGTCTGCGGCGGGCTCGTGACGAGCACCATCCTCACGCTGCTCGTGCTGCCGGCGCTCTACCCGTGGCTCGCGGGGCGCCGGCCCGCGCAGGCGGCGCCGCCCCCGCTCGAGGAGGAGGGGAGGGTGGCGTAGTCGCGCGACCCCTCTGGCCGCCCCTCCCCGTCCCTCCCCGCCCGGCGGGGAGGGGGTGCCGCTGCTTTCCCTCTCCCGCGAAGCGGGGGAGGGTCAGGGGGGGGCTACCGCTCCACGCCCCGCGGGAACTTCTGCGGGACGATCCGCTCGAGCCCGCCCATGTACGGGCGCAGCGCCTGCGGCACGATCACCGAGCCGTCGGCCTGCTGGTACTGCTCGAGGATGGCGACCACGGTGCGCCCCACCGCCACGCCCGAGCCGTTGAGGGTGTGGCAGAGCCGGGGCTTCCCGCCCTCGCCGCGGTAGCGCACCCGGATCCGGCGCGCCTGGAAGTCCTCGCAGTTGGAGACCGAGCTGATCTCCCGGAACGTGCCCTGGCCCGGGCACCAGACCTCGATGTCGTAGGTCTTGGCCGAGGAGAAGCCCATGTCGCCGGCGCAGAGGAGCACCACGCGGTGGTGCAGCTCGAGCCGGCGCAGCACCTCGCAGGCGTCGTCGAGCATCTTCTGGTGCTCGGCCTCGCTCTCCTCCGCCTTCGCGAGCTTCACCAGCTCCACCTTGTGGAACTGGTGCTGCCGGATGAGGCCGCGGGTGTCCTTGCCGCTCGCGCCCGCCTCGGCCCGGAAGCAGGGGGAGAAGGCGCAGTACGAGATCGGGAGGTCCTCCGCCTCGAAGATCTCGTCGCGGTGCATGTTGGTGAGCGGCACCTCGGCGGTCGGGATGAGGTAGAGCGGGTCGCTCCCGGCCGTCTTGAACAGGTCCTCCTCGAACTTGGGGAGCTGCCCCGTGCCGGTCATCGTCTCGCGGGTCACGAGGTACGGCGGGAGGATCTCGGTGTACCCGCGCGACCCGTGCACGTCGGCGAAGAACGAGATGATGGCGCGCTCGAGCCGCGCCCCCGCGCCCTTGTAGATCGTGAAGCGGGCCCCGGAGAGCTTGGCCGCCTGCTGCCACTCGAGGATCCCGAGCCCCTCGCCCACGTCCCAGTGCGGCTTGGGCTGGAACTCGAGCTTGGGGGGCGCGCCCCAGCGGCTCACCTCGACGTTCGCCTCGGCGTCGGCCCCGTCCGGCACCGAGTCCATCGGCGGGTTCGGGACCACGAGCAGGCGCTGCGCGATCTCCTCCTCCACCTGCGCGAGCGCCGCCTCCTTCTCCTTGACCTGCTCCCCGAGCGCCCGGGCCTCGCCGCGGGCCTGCTCGCCGGCCGCCTTGTCGGTGCGCATGAGCTCGCCGACGCGCTTGTTGGCCGCGGACTGGTCCTTCTTCAGCCCCTCGAGCGCCACGTTCAGCTCGCGCCGGCGGGCCGCCAGCTCCTTCACCGGACCCAAGAGGGCCGCCGCCTCAGGGCCGCGTCGTGCCAGCCTTTTTTCGACCGCTTCCGGGTCGGCGATCACTGACTTGAGGTCAAGCATTGGCAACCTCTATTCTTTAACCTGCAGGCGGGCAAGGGGTCTTTGCCCTCGTGAAAGCGGCGCCACACATGGCCCAAACCCGCGAGCCCACAGACCGGACCCGCTTCAAGCTCCTCCACGGCGGCGCCGAGGCGGGGGCCGAGGACGCGGCGCTCGTCCGGGCGTTCCTGGCGGGGGAGGACCAGGCTCTCGGGCAGCTCTTCGCCCGGCACGAGCGGCTGGTCCTGGCGCTCCTGCGGCGCTACGCCGCCGGGCCGGACGACGCCGCCGACCTCGTGCAGCGCACCTTCCTGCGCGCCCTCACCGCGGCCCGCCGGAGCTTCGAGCTCCGCCACGCCGACGAGGTCCCGTTCCGGGCCTGGCTCGTCCGCATCGCCGTGAACCTGGGCAAGAACCACCAGCGCGACCTCGCCCGCTGGCGCCGCGCCCCCCTCGAGGCGGTGGACGACGCCGTCCGGAGCGAGCCGACCGGCACCGACGCCCTCGAGCGCGAGGAGCGGAGCCGGCTGCTGCGAGAGGCGGTGCTCAAGCTGCCGAAGCGCCAGCGCGCCGTGCTGCAGCTCCGGATCGACGCCGAGCTGCCCTTCGACGAGATCGCGAGCACGCTCGGCATCACCACCAACAACGCCAAGGTCCACTTCCACCACGCCACCCGGAAGCTCCGGGAGCTCGTGGGCGAGCGCCGGGAGGACGCGCCGTGAGCCTGTGCGAGGAGCTCCTGCCGCTCGTCTCCTGCCGCGCCTCCGGCCCCCTCGACCGCGAGGACGAGGAGCTGCTCTCGGCGCACCTCGAGACCTGCACCGCCTGCCGCGCCGTGCTGGCGCGCGAGGAGGACCTGCTCGAGGAGCTGGCGCTCCCGCCGGTCACGAGCGAGCTGCGCGCCGCCGTGGACCGCCTCCCCGACCGCACGGCGGTGGAGTGGCGGCGGGCGGAGCGGCGGCGGCAGCGGATCTCGCGGCTGCTCGGGATCTCGGTCGCGGCGGCGGCGGCGCTCGCCATGGTGCTCGCGCCGGCCTACCTGCGCGACCGCGCCTACGCCCGCGCCCGCCAGGCGCAGGAGCTGGCCCAGGCCGCGACCGCGACCGGGGCCGAAGCGCCCGGCGCCGCCTCGCCGGCCCCGGCCGGCGCCGCGGCCGGGCAGCCGCAGGGCCAGCCCACCACGCCCGCCATCCAGGCGGCGAGCTGGAGCGGGCCCGATCTCGACGAAGTCTGGGAGGCGAGCGCCGTCGTCGGCGGCGGCTCGGGTGACGAGGTGGCGATGGCCGACGAGGGGACGATCTTCGACTCCAGCAGCCCCTGAAGAGAAAACCGCAGCTTTCAACCGTACCGGAGTGCTCACATGACGCACCGCCTTGCGATAGCTCTGCTCGTCCTTCCCCTCACCGCCTCCGCCGCGGCCCCGCAGGCCGCGCCCCCCGCGACCGGCAGCGAGCCCGCCCGGTCCGAGCGCTTCGAGAAGCGCATGAAGCTCGCCCGCACGCTCGGGCTCGCCGAGGCGCTCGATCTCTCCGAGGCCGACGCGCTCAAGATGCGCGACGTCATGGCCCGGTTCGACGACCGGCGGCGGCCGATCATGAAGCAGCTCCACGACGACGCCCGCACCGTGAAGCGCGCCGCCGACGGCGACAAGGACGCGGTCGCCCAGGCCGACCAGGCGGTGCAGCGGATCTTCGACGCGCGCGAGAAGATGCACGCCATCGACCGCGAGATGTACCAGGCGCTCGCGAAGGATCTCTCCCCGGCGCGCCGCGCCCGCCTGGCGGTCTTCTTCGCCAAGTTCCACGCGCGCATGGGACGGATGATGCTGGAGCGCAGGGCCGGCATGATGGGCGCCGGCGGCCCGGGCTGCACCATGGGCCCCGGCGACATGGGCCCGGGCGGCCACGGCCCCGGGATGCACGGCGGCCCCGGCCTGCGCGGCGGCCCCGGCGGGAAGGGCCCGGGCGGCGGCGCGTCGCTCGGCATGAACGGACCCGGCCCGGACGACGACGACCTCTTCGGCGACCAGTAGACCCCCCTTCGCGGCGGTTCCCTCCTCCCTGAGATCCCCGCGGCCCCTTCCTCCATCGGGGAGGAAGGGGTTCTTTCTTTCGGGCCCGGCGCCGAGGTCACCCGAGGTCCTCGCCGAGGCGCCGCGCCTGACCTAAGCTCCCGCCATGTCCCGCCGCCGCCACGCCGAAGACCCGCCCGCCTTCTCCCCGCACTACGAGGGGCCCGAGGCGCTCACCGCCCTGCTCCGGAGCGCGGGCGCCACCGTGGACGCCGCCCAGGCCGCCGCCCGGTTCGCCGAGGCGCAGGGCGAGGGGCTCGACCGCTCGCAGGTGATCCCGCGGCTCTTCCAAGGCGAGCCCCGGTTCGGCTCGCCCGACGAGGCCCGCCGGCTCTACGAGAACCTGTTCGCGCTCTGGGGGCGCGTCGCGCAGGGGGCGGGCGCGGGGATGCCGGTGCCCGACTCGGGCGCGCCCGAGCCGGCGCTCCCGCCGGAGCGGCCGGAGCTGCCCCCGCGGGGCGGCGCGCCCGCGGGACCCCTCGAGCCGCTCCTCGTCGAGGCGGTCTGGAAGGAGCTCGCCGCCCTGCCGGAGAAGGAGCTCGCCCGGCGCCGAGACCGGTTCTCGAACACCCAGCCCGACCTCGCCGCCTGGCTCGACGCCGTCCCGCTCCCCGAGTCGGGCGCGCTCGCCGCGAGCGACCTCGCCTTCGAGGCCTGGGCCATGTTCGACCAGGCGTTCGGCGACGCCCTGCGCGCCGCCCGCTGGAAGGAGCTCGCCGCCGTGGCCGCGGAGCCGCCGGCGCTCGAGACCGCCGAGCCGGCCCTCGCTGCCTACGTGGCCGACATGCTCGACGTGGTCGAGGCCGAGGACCCGTCCTTCGCCGCCGGCGAGCGGGCGCAGGTGGAGCGGGTCATTGCAGCGGTGGCGGCTGCGCTCGCCGGGGCGTCTCCAGCCCGGCGATGAAGCAGGCGAGCTCGCCGGCGAACAGCTTGGGGCTCTCGAGGTTGGCGAGGTGGCCGGCGCCCGGGAGGAGCGCGAGCCGCGCCCCCAGCGTGGCCGCCATCTCCTCGGAGATCGACGGCGGGGTGAGCGAGTCCTCCGAGCCCACCATCACCAGGGTCGGGCAGCGCACCTGCTTCAGGAGCGGCTCCGAGTCGGGCCGGGCGGCCATGCCCCGCTGCGCCGCCGCGACGCCGCGCGGGTCGTTCTCGCCGATGAGCGCGCGCACCCGCTTCACCACCTCCTCGGCGGCGTTCGGGCCGAGCAGCTTCGGGATCATCTGGTCCGCCACCCAGCCCATCCCCTTCGCGAGCGCGTCCTGCGCGAACCGGTGCCGCCCCTCGCGCCCCTCGGCCGAGTCGGGGCCGGCGCGGGTGTCGCAGAGCACGAGGCCGCGGAAGAGCTGCGGGCTCTTGCGGTAGAGCGCGAGGGCGACGTAGCCGCCCATCGAGAGCCCGGCCACCGTGGCGTGGGCCACGCCGAGCCGCGCCAGGAGCTCGGCGGCGTCGGACGCGAGCAGCTCCATCGTCGCCACCTCCGGCGCGGGCCCGCTCCGGCCGAGGCCGCGGTAGTCCATGGCGATGACCCGGTGCTCGCGGGCGAGCAGGTCGATCTGCGGCCGCCACATCCCCGAGTGGAGCGGGAAGGCGTGCAGCAGGAAGACCACCGGGCCGCGGCCCGCGTCCTCGTAGTGGATGTCAGCGTCTCCGATGCGGATCCTGGGCATGGGCCGAACCTCCGGTTATCTATCTTACGCCGCCGCGGGCCGATCCTGGCACCGGGCGTGGAATCCCCGGTGGGAGGTGCAGGGCATGGCCGCGGCGGGCATCCGCTACTTCGACAGGTTCGGCGTCACCGAGGAGCTCATCGCGAGGACCATCGCCGAGGCGCTCTCCCGCGGCGGGGACTTCGCCGACGTCTTCTTCCAGCACGCGGTCACGAACGACCTCGCCCTCGAGGACGGCAGCGTCAACCGGGCCTTCACCACCGTCCAGCTCGGGGTCGGGGTCCGGGTGGTCAAGGGGGACCAGACCGGGTACGGCTACAGCGAGGACCTGTCGCTCCCGGCCCTCCTCTCCTGCGCCCGCACCGCCGCCACCATCGCCGACGGCCCCTCGCGCGAGGCCCCGTCGCGCTACCACGTCCAGAGCGGGCTCCCGCAGCGCTACCCGGTGCGGCTCCGCTGGGAGGAGATCGGGGCGGAGAGGAAGCTCCCGCTGCTCGGGGGACTGAACGAGCGGCTGCTCTCCGCCGACCGGCGCATGCGGAAGGTGAGCGTCCACTTCCGCGACGAGGCCGGGGCGGTGCTGATCGCCGACAGCCAGGGGCGGATCGTCGAGGACGAGCAGCCGATGACCCTGCTGTACGTCTCCTGCCTGGCCGAGGACGGGAGCCGGCGCGAGTCGGGCGGCTACAACGTGGCCGGCCGGGCGGGGTTCGAGTTCTACACGCCGGACCGGCTCGACCGGGTGGTGCGCGAGGCGGTGAAGCGCACCGCCATCCTCTTCGAGGCGGTGCCGGCGCCGGCGGGCGAGATGCCGGTGGTGCTCGCCGCCGGGTCCTCGGGGATCCTGCTCCACGAGGCGATCGGCCACGGCATGGAGGCCGACTTCAACCGCAAGGGCGTCTCGATCTACGCCGACAAGATCGGCAAGCCCATCGCCGCCCCCTTCGTGAACATCGTGGACGACGGCACCAACGAGGGCGCGCGCGGGGCCATCAACGTGGACGACGAGGGGAACGCCGCCGGCTGCACCCGGCTCGTCGAGGGCGGCGTGCTCGCCACCTACATGCACGACGCCATCTCGGCGAAGCACTACGGCGTCGCGCCCACCGGCAACGGCCGGCGCGAGAGCTACCAGCACGCGCCGCTGCCGCGCATGCGCGCCACCTACATGCTGCCCGGGCCGCACAAGAAGGACGAGATCATCGCCTCGGTGAAGCGCGGCATCTACTGCGAGAACTTCACCAACGGGCAGGTCAACATCGGCGCCGGCGACTTCACCTTCTACGTGAAGAACGGCTGGCTCATCGAGGACGGGAAGCTGAGCCGTCCCGTCAAGGACGTGAACATCATCGGCAACGGCCCCAGGGCCCTGGAGAAGGTGGACATGGTGTCCGACGACCTCGCCATCGACGAGGGGGGCTGGACCTGCGGCAAGGACGGGCAGAGCGTGCCGGTCTCGCAGGGGCTGCCGACCGTGCGCGTCTCCTCCATGACCGTGGGCGGGCGGGGGCAGCCGTGAGCGATCCGATGGATCAGGGCGAGCTCGCCGCGGCGGCGCGGGCGGCGGTGGAGCTGGCGCGGAAGAAGGGGGCGCAGGAGGTGGCCGCCGGCGCCTACCGGGCGCGCCACGTCGAGGTCTCCTGGCGCGACGGCCAGCTCGAGAAGGTCTCCGAGGCGACGAGCCGCGGGCTCGGGTTCGAGCTCTACGTGGACGGGCGCTACTCGGCGGTCGGCACGAGCGACCTGCGCCCCGAGGCGCTGGACCGGTTCCTCGGCGACGCGGTGGCGCTCACCCGCAAGCTCGAGCCCGACCCCTTCCGCACGCTCCCCGACGAGAAGCTCTACCACCCGCGGGCGCAGGTGGACCTCGAGCTCGAGGACCCCTCGCACGAGGCGCTCACGCCGGCCCGGCGCCGCGAGATCGTGGCCGAGGTCGAGGCGGCGGCCCGCGCGGTGAAGGGCGCCGGCGCCATCCTCTCGGTCACCACCAGCTTCAGCGACTCGCACTCCACCGGCTTCCGCGTCCACTCGAACGGCTTCGAGGGCAGCTCGCGCGGCACCGACTTCTGGATCGCGGCGGAGGTCTCGGCGAAGGACCCCGACGGCCGCCGGCCGGAGGACTGGAGCGCGGTGGGGAGCCGCTTCTACGCGGCGCTCCCGGACGCCGCCGGGGTGGGCCGCACCGCCGCGGAGCGGGCGCTGTCCCGGCTCGGCTCGCGCAAGGGCGAGTCGGCGGTGCTGCCGATGCTGGTCGAGAACCGGTGCGCGGCGCGGCTCGTGAGCTTCCTCTTCGGCGCCCTCTCGGGCGGGTCCCTCCAGCAGCGCCGCTCCTTCCTCGAGGGCAAGCTCGGGGAGGAGATCGGCAGCCCGGCCCTCGACATCCGCGACGAGCCGCACGTGAAGCGCGGCTTCGGCTCGCGCCTCTACGACCGCGAGGGGCTGGCGTCGAAGCCGTTCCGCGTCTTCGAGCAGGGGCGCCTCGCGAGCTACTACATCGACACCTACTACGGGAAGAAGCTCCGGATGGCGCCCACCACCCGCGGCCCGTCCAACCTGGCCTGGGGGCCGGGCGTGGGCGACCAGGCCGAGCTGGTGCGCGCGGTCGGCGAGGGCATCCTCGTCACCGGCTTCCTGGGCGGCAACTCGAACGGGACCACCGGCGACTTCTCGCTCGGCGCCCAGGGCTTCCGGATCCGCGGCGGCCAGCTCGCCGAGCCGGTGGGCGAGATGAACGTCTCCGGCAACCACCTCGAGCTCTGGCACCGGCTCGCGGCGGTCGGCTCCGATCCCTACCCCTACTCGGCGATGCGCACCCCGAGCCTGCTCTTCGAAGGGGTGCAGTTCGCCGGGCTCTAGCTTCCGGGAGGCGCATGCGGCTCGCGACGCTGCGGGACGGGACGCGGGACGGCCGCCTGGCGGTGGTCCGCGCCGACGGCGCCCGGCTCGCGAGCGCCGCCGAGGTGGCCCCGACGCTCCAGGCGGCGCTCGACCGCTGGGAAGAGCTCGCCCCCCGGCTCCGCGCCCTCTCGCGCGACCTCGACGAGGGACGGCTCGAGGGCGCGCCGGTGGAGCCGGCGAGGCTCTCGGCGCCGCTCCCGCGCGCCTACGAGTGGATCGACGGCTCCGCCTACCTGAACCACGTCCGGCTGGCGCGCCGGGCCCGGGGGGCCGAGCCGCCGCCCTCGCTCGAGACCGATCCGCTCGTCTACCAGGGCGGCTCCGGGGTGCTCCTCGGCCCCACCGACCCGCTGCGGCTCCTCGATCCCGCCTTCGGCCTCGACCTCGAGGGCGAGCTCTGCGCCGTGCTCGGCGACGTGCCGCTCGGCGCCTCGCCGGAGGCGGCGCTGCCCCTCGTGCGCCTCCTCTGCCTGGCCAACGACGTGACCTACCGGAACCTCGTCCCCGGCGAGCTCGCCAAGGGCTTCGGGTTCTTCCAGTCCAAGCCCGCCACCGCCTTCGCGCCCTTCGCCGCCACCCCCGACGAGCTCGGGGCGGCCTGGCGCGACGGGCGCGCCCACCTGCGCGTGCGCGCCCTCGTGGACGGCGCGCTCCTCGGCGACTGCGAGGCCGGACCGGAGATGCACTTCTCCTTCGCCGACCTCGCCGCCCACGCGGCGCGCACCCGCGCCCTCACCGCCGGCACGCTCCTCGGGAGCGGCACGGTCTCGAACGCCGATCCCTCGCGCGGGGCGCTCTGCCTCGCCGAGCGGCGCATGCGCGAGATCCTGGAGTCGGGCGCGGCCCGCACGCCCTTCCTGGCGCGCGGGCAGCGGGTGGTGATCGAGGCGCTCGACGCCGCGGGGCGGAGCGTCTTCGGCCGCGTCGAGCAGGAGGTGGTCTGATGGCCAAGGAATCCCTGGGCATCGTCCGGCTGGAGGCGATGCACTACTACGTCCACGACCTCGAGCGGAGCCGCCGCTTCTACACCGGGCTCCTCGACTTCGCCGAGACCGCCGCCTCCACGCGCGAGCTGGAGGTGGCCGGGCGGCAGCGCTCGGCGGTCTTCGAGGCGGGCCGGGTGCGGGTGATCTGCTCCGAGCCGGTGGGGGAGGGCGGGCGCGCCTGGCGCTGGCTGCGCAAGCACCCCGACGGCGTGGGCACGCTGGTCTTCGAGGTGGAGGACGCCGGGCGCGCCTTCCGCCTGCTGGAGGAGCGGGGCGGCACGCCCATCACCGACGTCCAGCGGCACGAGGACGAGGGGGGCGCGCTCGCGACCTTCAACATCGCCACCCCGTTCGGCGACACCACCTTCCGGTTCGTGGAGCGGCGCGGCCATCGCCAGCCCTTCCCCGGGATGCGCTGGCACGACGCCCCGCGCGGCGGGAAGAACGCCTTCGGCTTCGGCGAGGTGGACCACGTCACCTCCAACTTCGAGACCATGAAGCCGGCGCTCCTCTGGATGGAGCACGTGCTCGGGTTCGAGGAGTTCTGGGAGGTGGAGTTCCACACGGCCGACGCGGCCGGCAGCGAGGCCCGGCGCCGGGCGATGCAGGCGCACGGCTCCGGGCTGCGCTCGGTGGTGATGCGCGACCCGGCGAGCGGGGTGAAGTTCGCCAACAACGAGCCCTGGCGCCCCGCCTTCAAGAGCTCGCAGATCAACCTGTTCCACGAGGACCTGCGCGGGGACGGCGTGCAGCACGCCGCGCTCACCGCCGCCGACATCCTCACGGCGGTCCGCGGGATGCGGGCGCGCGGGCTCGAGTTCATGCCCACGCCGCCCACCTACTACGAGGCGCTCCCCGAGCGGCTGAAGGCGCTCGGGGTGGGGGCCATCGCCGAGGACCCGGCGGAGCTGCGCGAGCTCGAGATCCTGGTGGACGGCGGCGCGCCCGGCAGCTACCTGCTCCAGATCTTCCTCAAGGACGCGGCCGGGATGTACCGCGAGCCCGCCGCCGGGCCGTTCTTCTACGAGATCATCCAGCGCAAGGGCGACCAGGGCTTCGGCGCCGGCAACTTCCGCGCGCTCTTCGAGAGCATCGAGCGCGAGCAGGAGCGGGAGGGGCGCGCGCCGTGATCGCCCGGCTGCAGATGGGCGAGGTGCCGCCGAAGCACCACCTCGCCTTCCGCGACGCGGAGGGGCGGCTCCGCTACGAGGAGGCCTTCACGCGCCAGGGGTTCGACGGCCCCTACACGCTCGCGTACCACGTGAACCGCCCGCACCCGAGCCGGCCGCTCCCGCCGCCGGAGGCCTTCCCGCTCCCGGTGGCCGTGCCGCCGCGGCCACTCCTGCGGCGCCACTACCGGAGCCAGGACCTCGCGCAACCGGGCGGCCCGCCCTCGCGGGCCCGGCTCCCGCTCCTCTTCAACGAGGACGTCGCCATCTCGGTGGCCGCGCCCACCGCGGAGGACCCGGCCTACTTCTCGAACGGCGACGGCGACGACCTCTGGTTCGTGGCCGAGGGGGGCGGGCTCCTCCGGACGGCCCTCGGCGACCTCGCCTTCGGCGCGGGCGACTACGTCCTCGTGCCGCGGGGGCTGCTGCACCGGTTCCTGCCCGGCGACGGGCCGCAGCGCTGGCTCGCGCTGGAGCTCGCGGGCGGGGTGGGGCTGCCGCGGCAGTGGCGGAACGAGGCGGGGCAGCTGCGGATGGACGCGCCCTACTCGCACCGCGACTTCCGCGCCCCGGCGTTCCAGGGGCCGCGCGACGAGGGGATCCGCGAGCTCCGGGTGAAGCGTGGCGGCGCCTTCCACGCCTACCAGCTCGAGCGCTCGCCCCTCGACGTGGTCGGCTGGGACGGCGCGGTCTACCCGGTCGCGTTCCAGATCCGCGACTTCCAGCCGCGGGTCGGGCTCGTGCACCTGCCGCCCACCTGGCACGGCACCTTCGCGGCGCGCGGCGCGCTCGTCTGCAGCTTCGTGCCCCGGCCGCTCGACTTCCACCCGCAGGCGGTGCCCTGCCCGTACCCCCACGCCTCGGTGGACGTGGACGAGGTGATCTTCTACGTGAGCGGCGAGTTCACGAGCCGCCGCGGCGTCGGGCCCGGCTCGATCTCGCACCACCCGGCCGGCGTGATGCACGGCCCGCACCCCGGCGCCTACGAGGCGTCGATCGGCCAGAAGGCGACGAGCGAGGTGGCGGTGATGCTCGACTGCTACCGGCCGCTCGCGCCGACCCCGTTCGCGCTCGGGGTGGAGGATCCGGGGTACCACGAGAGCTTCTCCGAGTGATCGGTCCGGCCGCCCCTCCCCGCCCGGCGGGGAGGGAGCGCAACGCGGCGCTCCGAGCGCGCGCCTGGGTGTCGCCTCTTCCCCTCTCCCGCGCCAGCGGGGGAGGGCCAGGCAGGGGGCGCGGCGGACGCGAGGCGCGGGCCACGGAGCGGGCGCGGCGACCGCGAGGCGCGGTCACGGCGGCGGCGCGGCGACCGCGACCCCCGCCTCGGAGAGCGCCCACCGCAGCGCCTCCTCGCAGGCGCGCTGGTACTCCGGCAGCTTCTCGGTGAAGAGGTGCGTCGCCCCGCCCACCTGCACGAGCTCGCGCGGCGCCGCCGCGCCCTGGAGGAGCTCGCGCACGGCCTCCGGCGCGCCGAACTCGTCCCGCTCCGCCTGCACCACCGCGAGCGGCTTGGGGCACGATCGCAGCAGGTCGAGCGGCCGGTCCATCAGCTCCCGGAGCGCCACGCCCGCGCAGACCACGGCGCGCACCGCCTCGTCGCCGGCGCCGGCCTTGAGCGCCACCCAGGCGCCGAACGAGAAGCCGCAGGCGAGCCGCGGCAGGTCGGGGCGCCGCGCGGCCACGAGCGCGAGCGCGGCGCGCGCGTCGTCGGTCTCGCCGTGCCCGTCGTCGTAGGCGCCGGCCGAGAGCCCCACGCCGCGGTAGTTGAACCGGAGCGTCACGCCGCCGAGCGCGCGCACCGCCTTGGCGAGCCGGAAGGTGGCGTGGTTGTGCAGGGTGCCGCCGAAGCGCGGGTGCGGGTGGCAGACCACCGCGGCGAAGCGCGGGTCGGCCGGCTCCTCCCAGAGTGCCTCGAGACGCCCCGCGGGGCCTTGGAGCTCGACCTGCATGGACCAAGCATAATCCCGCCGCGGCGGCCCCACCGAGGGCGATGACGGCGGCGCGCCGGCCGCCCAGATCCAGCGCTCCCCGAACCCGGAGGTCCACGGATGCGTCCTCTCCCGCTGCTCGCCGCCGCCCTCGCCGTCAGCGCCGCCTTCCCCGCCCTCGCCGCCGGCAAGCCCGCCAGGCCGCCCGGCAAGACCCAGCTCATCCAGCGCGGGGGCTACCTCGTCCGCGTCGCCGGCTGCCACGACTGCCACACGCCGATGCGCTTCGACAAGGAGCTGGGCGCCCCGGTGCCGATGATGGAGCGGATGCTCTCCGGCCACCCCGCCGACGCCCCCGACCCGGTCGGCAAGTACGCCCAGGGCGACATGGGCGTGATGGGGGCCACCATGACGAGCTTCGCCATGCCGTTCGGGATCGTCTACGCGCCGAACCTCACGCCCGACGTGGAGACGGGGCTCGGGCGCTGGACCGAGCAGCAGTTCATGGGGGCGCTGCGGACGGGCCGGCACATGGGGCTCGAGGACGGCCGCCCGGTGCTCCCGCCCATGCCCTGGCCCAACCTCGCCGCCGCCACCGACGAGGACCTCCGGGCCATCTGGGCCTACCTCCGGTCGATCCCGCCGGTGAAGAACCAGGTCCCGGAGAACAAGGTGACGCCGGAGGCGATCGCCGAGCTCGAGAAGGTGGCCGGGAAGATGGAGGCGATGATGGCGAAGGCGAAGAAGTAGCCGCGGGCGCGCGGCCTTCCCCTCTCCCGCGAAGCGGGGGAGGGCGAGGGAGGGGGCGCGGACCTCGCGGCCCGCCCCCCGCCTCAGCCCAGCAGCGACCGGAAGAGCGCGATCCCGTCGTCGCAGCCGAGGATGGCCTCGGCGGCGCGCTCGGGGTGCGGCATGAGCCCGACCACGTTGCGCCGCGGCCCGCCGCTCACGCCGGCGATGTCGCGGGAGGAGCCGTTCGGGGCGCCGCCGGCGTACTTGAAGGCCACGAGCCCCTCGCCCTCGAGCCGGTCGAGCGTCTCCGGGTCGGCGAAGTAGTTGCCCTCGGCGTGCGCCACCGGCATCCGCAGCGTCTTGCCCACCAGCCCGCGCGTCAGCGGGGTCTCGTGGCCGGTCACCGCCACGCGCACGTCCTCGCAGATGAACTTGAGCGAGGCGTTGCGCATGAGCACGCCGGGGAGCAGCCCCGACTCGCAGAGAATCTGGAAGCCGTTGCAGATCCCGAGCACCGGGCCGCCGCCCCGGGCGAAGGCGACCACGTCCTCCATGACCGGGGAGAAGCGGGCCAGCGCGCCGCAGCGCAGGTAGTCGCCGTAGCTGAAGCCGCCGGGGAGGATCACCGCGTCGAGCCCGGCCGGGAGCCGGTCCTTGTGCCAGACGTAGTGGGCCTCGGCGCCGCAGGCGTGCTTCACCACGTGGTAGACGTCGTGGTCGCAGTTCGAGCCGGGGAAGGTGACGATGCCGACGTTCATCGCGGCCCTCTAGAGCTCGATCCGGAAGTCTTCGATGACGGTGTTGGCGAGGAGCTTGCGGCACATCTCCTCGAGCCGCGCCTTCTCGTCCGCCGGGGCCGCGCCCTCGCGGAGCGCCACCTCGATGAACTTGCCGAGCCGGACGTCGGCGACCTCGTCGTAGCCGAGGGCGTGGAGGGAGCGGGCCACCGCCGAGCCCTGGGGGTCGAGCACCCCGCGCTTCAAGGTGACGTAGACGCGAGCCGTCTTGGGCATAGGCACGGCTTTATAGCAGAAACGGCCGCTCCGTCAGCCTCGACGGCGCCGACGCGACGCCCGGCCGCCTGCCCCGGCGGCGCCGGCAGCCCGGGCCTGCCCTACCGCATCGACTCGAGCGCCCCGCGCAGGAGCGCCGGCACCCGGATCTCGCGGCGGTGGGTGACGACCTCGGCCGCCGCCGCCACGAGGTAGGCCCAGGCGATGAGCGTGTGCGCCGAGACCGCGGTCCCGCTGAAGCCGTCCGTGTGCGGGAAGAGGTCCACCGGCCCCTTGTAGAAGAACTGGAGCAGGAACAGCCCCAGCATCACGTAGGCGTTCACGCGCGTGAACCGCATCTTGAGCAGGCAGGCGACGCCGTAGGCCGTGGTGGCGAAGGAGAGGAAGACCTCGGTCTTGTGCAGCGGGTCCATGGGGATGGCCTGCGCGTGCCCGGCCGAGACGGCGAAGGCGATCGGGATCATCGCCACGAGCGCGGTGAACTGGTTCACCGTGGACGAGACCATGTTGAGGAGCGCCATCGGGGCGAGCCGGACGGTGCGCGACCAGTAGACCGCGGTCACCTTCTCCGGGAACTCGGTGAGGAACGGCGCCACCCACTGCACGAAGGCGAACTCGGACACGCCGACCGCCACGGCCACGTCCTTCATGGCGCCGAGGAACGGCTCGGCCACCGCCCACATCACGCCGCCGCCGAGGAGGAACAGCCCGTAGATGACGAGGCGGCCGCCGCGGCTCGCGCCGGTCTCGGCGAGCAGGCGGGGCGGCGGGATGAGGTCCTCCATGTCCTCCTCGTCCTCGCAGGGGAGCCGGTTGAGGGTCCAGAGGTAGAGCGCGAAGCCGCCGCCCAGCACCGCCGAGTCGAGCAGCGAGAGGGTGCCCTTCCAGATGAGCACCAGGTACCAGGAGGACGCGAGCAGGAGCGCCAGCACCTCCACCACGTGCTCGCCGCGGAGCGTGAGGGCCTCGAGCGGGCGGCCGTGCTTGCGCCGGTGGTAGAAGTCGGTGACGAAGAAGATGAGCGGCCAGCCGAAGCCGGTGAGGAGCCGGTTCGAGCCCGAGGCGTTCGCGAAGACGAGGTCGAGCTGGCCCGTCTTGCCCGCCTGCCAGGCGATGACCGCCTCCACCATGAACTCCGGGACCACCTGCAAGAGCGCGATGAGCGCCACCGCGAGCCCCTGGGACATGAAGAACTGGGCCGCCTCGGCGCCCCAGCTGATGAGGAGCGCCGCCGCGATGACCGCGGAGAAGCAGAGCGTCGCGGCGAGGCCCGCCGGGAAGGCGGTGAGGTGGACGGCGGCCGAGGCGACGCCCGAGAAGATGGCGAGGCCGATCATGAAAGCCGCCGTGCGGCGGCGCTGGTCGGGGGTCACGGCGCGGAGCTAACACGTTCGGCACCGGGCCGCAAAGCCCGTTCGGTGTTATGGTCCGGTTCGTGAATGCGGACCTCGCACCGGAGGTGCTGTGGCCCGTCGCCGCGGCCGGCGCGCTGCTCGCGCTCCGCTCCCTCCTCGCCGGCTTCGAGGCGGCCATGGTCGCGGTCGGCCTGCCGCGCGCGCAGGAGCTGGCGGCGGCGGCCGGCGCCAGCTCCCGGGCGCGGCGCCTCCTGCCGCTCCTCGCCGACCCCGAGCCGACGCTGGCCGCGGTGCGCCTCGTGGGCACCGGCTGCTCGCTCGCGGCCGGCGCGCTCGCGGCCTTCGCCGGGGCGGAGCTCCTCCCCGGCGCCCGCGCCGCCGGCGTCGCGCTCCTCGTCGCCGCCGCCACGCTGCTCTCCGTCGCCCTCTCCGCCGGCGCCCGCGCGCTCGGCTCGCACCACGGCGAGCCCACCGCGCTCGCCCTCGCGCCCGCCGTCGCCGCCGTGCGGCTGGCGCTCGGCCCCGTCGGGCGGCTGCTCTCCGGGCTGGTGCGCCCCCTCGCCGGCAGCCCGGGCCGCTACACGCTGCCCCCGCCGCCGCTCGAGGAGATGGAGCGGGCCCTCGCCGCGCTCGCCGAGGCCCGCGGCGGCGCCTCGGGGCAGACCACGAGCGACCTCATCCACGCGGTCTTCGAGTTCCGCGAGAAGACGGCGCGCGACGTGATGGTGCCGCGCACCGAGGTGGTGGCGGTGGACGAGGACACGCCGGTGTCCGAGATCATCCGGCTCCTCGCCGAGGAGGGGCACTCGCGCGTGCCGGTCTACCGGGAGAGCCTCGACCGGATCGTCGGCTTCCTGCACGCCCGCGACCTCGTCCCCCTGCTCGCCAACCCCGGGCTCATCGTGCTGCGCGATCTGGTGCGGCCGCCGCACTTCGTCCCCTGGTCGAAGCCGGTCGAGCAGCTCCTGCGCGAGATGCAGCGGCTCCACCTGCACATGGTGGTGGTGGTGGACGAGTACGGCGGCGTGATGGGCATCTGCACCATCGAGGACGTGCTCGAGGAGATCGTCGGCGAGATCGACGACGAGTTCTCGGTCGAGCAGGGCCGGCACGTCGAGACCCACCCCGACGGCAGCTACACCGTGCTCGGCGAGACGCCGGTCTCCGAGTTCAACCGCTCGGCGCAGGCGGAGCTGCCGGAGGACCAGGACTACGAGACGGTGGCCGGCTTCCTCAACGCGCTCGCCGGCGCCATCCCCGCCGCGGGCGATCGCTTCTTCTGGCGCGGCTGGCTCTTCACGGTGGCGGAGGCCGACCCGCGCCGGGTCACCAAGCTGCGCGCGGTGCGGGTGAAGCGCCCGGGCGAGGTGGCCGGCGGCACGCCCTCCGCGGCGGAGCGCCCCGCGTGACCGGGGCGCCGCTCGAGGGGGCGCGGGTCCGCCTGCGGCCGCTCGTGCGCGCCGACGCGCCGGCGCTCGCCGGGTTCGTGAACGAGCCCAGCGTCCGCCGCACCGCGCTCCTCGCCGGCCCGGTGTCGGTGCGGGACGAGGAGGAGTTCGTGCTCCGGGTCCGCGCCTCCACCGTGGACGCCGTCTTCGGGATCGAGACGCTCGACGAGCGGCGCCTCGTCGGCGTCACCGGGCTCCACGCCATCGACCGGACCTCGCGCGCGGCGCAGTTCGGCATCTTCATCGGCCTCCCGGCGCTCTGGAACCGCGGGCTCGGGACCGACGCGACGCGGGTGGTGGTGCGCCACGGCTTCGAGGCGCTGCAGCTCCACCGCATCTGGCTGCACGTCTTCTCCGAGAACCTGGCCGGCGTCCGGTGCTACGAGAAGGTCGGCTTCGTGCGGGAAGGGCTCCTGCGCGAGGCCGTGTTCCACGAAGGGCGCCACCACGACCTCGTCACCATGGCGCTGCTCCGGCGCGACTGGCCCGGCGCCGGCGCCTGAACCTCCCACCCCCAGGAGTCTCCCGTGTACGCCATCGCCATCGTCCGCTACCGCAAGCCGCTCGAGGAGGTCGTGAAGGTCCAGGACGCGCACCGCGCCTACCTGCGCGGCCTCAAGGAGCAGGGCACGCTCCTCGCGTCCGGGCCGCTCGACCCGCGCAACGGCGGCGCCCTGCTGCTCCGGGTGCCGGACGAGGCCCCGCTCGCGGCGCTCGACGCGGTGCGGGACGGCGACCCCTTCTGGCAGCAGGGGATCGCCCAGTACGAGCTCCTGCCGTGGGTCCCGGGCATCGGCAAGGACGACCTCGACCGGCTCTAGCGGGGCGCCGCCACCGGCCGCGGCCGGCGGCGCCGCGCGCGGGCGTCCCTACCTTGCGCTCATGGCGACCAGCTCCGTGCAGCGCGGGATGCCCGTGCGCGACCTCGACGGCCGCCTGCTCGGCCGGGTGAGCCGCCTGGACGAGTGGGGGCTCGAGTACGAGAAGGGGCTGCTCTTCAAGCAAGGCGGCGTCGCGCCGTGGCGGGAGGTCCACGCGCTCCGGGACGGCACGGTGGTCCTCGCCCGCAGCGAGCGGGCGCTCTTCCAGCTCGCCGCCGGCCAGATCCCCGACACCTGGCGCGGCTCGGAGCCGCCGCCGGTGGTCGGGCCGCTCGAGTCCGTGGTCCCCGGGACCGCGCACCCCACCACCGTCGTGCTCGGCCCCAAGGACGAGTTCCCCCGCGAGCCCGTGCTCCCGGAGACGCTCGAGCTGCCGCTCACCTGGGAGGAGGAGCGCCGGTACGTCGCCTCGCGGGGCCAGAGCCTGCACGAGCCCCCGGGGACCGGCGTCCACGATTAGGGGTGGCTAGCTTCCCGGGAGGAGGCACCACCATGGCCAAGAAGACCGGAGAGCCGGGCGCCGCCGGCGGCAGGGGCGACCACGAGCTGAGCGACGTGCTCGCCCAGCCGGGCGCCGACCTGCCCTTGCCCACCGACCCGGTGCGCACCGCGCACGGCACCGTGCAGCCCACCGACGAGGAGCAGGAGTGGGAGCGCGCCCACCAGCCGCCCGCGCCCGGGACCGCCGGCACCTTCCGCGAGGAGGGCGAGGCGGCCGAGCGGTCGGCCTCGGGCAACCGCGAGCTGGAGGCGCCGGGGAAGCCGAGCGAAGGCCCGGGCTACGACTCCTGAGCGGAGCCGTGGCGGGCCAGGAAGCCCTCCCTCCCCGCTCGGGCGGAGAGGGCTGGGGGCCGCGAGCGCCGGGGGCGCGCCGCCCAGCGCGGCTGCGCTCACCCCTCCGCGGCCGCCTGCGCCCCTGCCCGCCGCCCTCGCGCCGCCCGGTACAGGTAGAAGGCGGCGACCGCGAACGGCGCCACCGCGACGAGGTCCTCGAGCGGACCTTCCCCGAGCGCGCGGAGCGCGAGCTTGTCGGAGAGCCCGGTGACCGTGAGCGCCGCGATGGCGATCCCGGTGAGCGCGTCGCCCGCGATCATGCCGCTCGCCGCGAGCGTGGCCCGCTCGTCGGCCTCGGCGTGCCGCGCCGGGTCCTTCACCCGCCGGGCGAGGAGCAGCGAGACCAGCCCGCCGAAGACGAGCGGCGCGCTGGTGGTGATGGGCAGGTAGAGCCCGATGGCGAAGGTGAGCGGCGAGACCTTGAAGACCGCCCAGGCCACCACGCAGATGGCCACGCCGAGCAGCATGAGCCGCCACGGCAGCCGCCCCTCCATGACGCCGCGGACGATGGTGGCCATCAGCCGCGCCTGCGGCGCCGGCAGGAGCTTCGAGCCGAGCCCGTAGGCGGCGTCGAGGAGCAGGAGCACCGACCCCGCCCGCAGCGCCGCGGCCACCGTGCCGATCATCTGCCCGACCTGGAGGTGGGCCGGCGCGGTGCCGATGAGGGCGCCGGTCTTGAGGTCCTGCGCGAGATCGCCCGACATCGAGATGGTGATCGACACCACCGCGCCGACCAGGATGACCATGGTCATGGTCTCCGGCCCGGTCCGGCCGAGGACCTTGAAGAGCACCGTGGTGGCGAGGAGGGCGGTGATCACCATGCCGCTCATCGGCTGCGAGGTGGTGCCGATGAGCCCGACCATGCGGGCCGAGACCACCACGAAGAAGAAGCTGAACACCACCGCGACCACGGTGCCGAGGAGGTCGAGCCCGAGCTGCGGGACGAGCCAGAGCCCGAGCGAGAGGAGCAGCGCGCCCCCGAGCACCACCGGGATGGGGAGGTCGCGGTCGTTGCGGGGGAGCGACGACCGCGAGAGCCAGGAGAGGCTCCAGGTGGCCGCGAAGGCGATCGCGGCGACGATGCCCGCCATGAGCGCGGCGTCCCCGGCGCCGAGCTTCTCCCAGACCGGCACGCCGCCGATGGCGAGCGCCGGGACGGCGCGGAGCCCCGCCGAGAGGACCGCGAAGAGCCCGAGGGCGAGGAGCGCCGGCCGGACCAGGCCGAGCCCGCCCGCGCCGCCCGCCCGCTTCGCGCCGTCGCCGCCCGCGCCGATGGCCGCGAGCCCGCCGCGGAAGGAGGAGCCGATGGTGGGGAGCGCGCGCAGGAGCGAGACCATGCCGCCGAAGGCGACGCCGCCCGCGCCGACGTAGCGCACGTACTCGCTCCAGAGGCTGTGCTCGCCGCCCAGGGCGCTCCAGCCGGCCGCCTCCGGCGCGACCCCGAGCGCGGCGCCGAGGCCGGTCCCGGCGGCGGCGTCGAAGAAGGGGATGAGGACGCAGAACCCGAGCACGCCCCCGGCCAGCATCTCGCCCGCCACCCGCGGGCCGATGAGGTAGCCGACGCCGAGCATGAGCGGCGAGAGGTCGAACCCGATGGTCGCCTTGTGGAGCGCGGCGAAGGTCCAGGTGACCGAGTCCTTCCAGAGCGAGAAGGCGCCGGTGGCGAGCTTGTAGCCGATGCCGACGAGCCCGCCGAGGATGACCGGGCGCGCGGTGGTGCCGCCCTTGTCGCCGGCGATGAGGACCTTGGCGCAGGCGGTGCCCTCGGGGAAGGGGAGGGTGCCGTGCTCCTCCACCATGAGCCCGCGGCGGAGCGGGATCATCATGAGCAGGCCGAGGAGCCCCGCCACCGCGCCGAGCAGGAAGATCTGGAACGGCGAGAGCCGGACGCCGAGGAAGAGCAGCGCCGGCAGGGTGAAGATCACGCCCGCCGCCACCGACTCGCCGGTCGAGCCGACGGCGTGGGTGACGTTGTTCTCGAGGATGGTGCCGTTCTTGAAGATCCCGCGGAGCACCGCCATCGAGAGCACCGCGCTCGGGATGGAGGCCGAGACGGTGAGCCCGATGCGGAGCCCCACGTAGGCGTTCACCATCCCGAAGACGATCGAGAGCAGCACCCCGAGCGCCACCGCCCGGAAGGTGAAGTCGCGCAGGACGCGGTCGGGCGGGACGTAGGGGACGAGGGGCTTCGGCGACATGTTCCGCCTGTAGCACGAAACGGGGCGGCCGCCGCGATTGCCTTTCGGATCCCGCTCTTCTATGCTCGGCCCCACGCAAGATCTCGGGATCACGGAATGATCCCGGCAACCGGGGGCAGGTGGAAGGCAGGCCGTGGCGGGCGAAGGAGGGCGGGTGAGCGGCAATCCGGAGGAGCTGCTGCGCAGCACGCTCGAGAAGATCGTCTTCTTCGAGTGCCGCGTGGAGCAGCTCAAGGCGGAGCTGGAGACGGCGCGCAGCCTGGCGGCGCGCGCCCAGGGCGAGGCGACCCGATCGCGGCAGCGCGAGGTGGAGCTCTCGCGGGCGGCCGCCGAGGCGCGCGCCCAGCTCGCCGACGCCCAGTCCAAGAACGCCGAGCTCCTCGAGCGGGTGCGCCTGCTCGAGGGCGAGCGCGCCCGGTTCCTCTCCGGGCTCATCGAGCAGGCGCGGGTGCAGGGCGCGCCGGGGGCCGAGGGGGACGACGGCGAGGGCGGCGCCGAGCTGGCCGGCTTCATCGCCGAGCTGCGGGCCGAGAACGTGCGGCTCGAGCGCTGGAAGCAGGCGGCGCTCTCCGCCGGGATCGCGCTCGACGACGGCGGGGCCGCGCCGCTCGCCTCGCTCCGCGCCGCGCCGGCGCCGCTCGAGCAGGTCGCGGCCCGCTTCGAGGAGGAGGGGCGCACCGCGGTCTCGGCCGCGGAGGCCCGCACCCTCGAGAGCACGCTGCCGACCCGCGCCGACCGCGCCCTCTACGAGGCCTCGATGGACGACCTCGCCTCGGCCGACGCCGGGGCGCGCCGCCGGGCCGCCGACTGCCTCAAGGCGCTCGCGTCCAGGGCCGCCGCGCCGCTCGTGGCCGCCGCGCTCGGGCGCGAGCGGGACGAGGGCGTCAAGATCGCGCTCCTCGGCTCCATCGCCGCCCTCGCCGGCGACGAGGCGGTGGACCTCGCCGCGCGCGAGCTCCAGGACCACCGGCCCGCCGTCCGCGCCGCCGCCCTCGAGGCGGTGAACGCGCTCGCGAAGGGCCGGGCGGAGCCGCACCTCGCCGGCGCGCTCGGCGACCCGAGCCCGCTCGTGCGCCGCCGGGCCGCGCTCCTGCTCGGGTTCGTGCCCGGGCCCGGCGCGGACGACGCCCTCGCCTCGGCGCTCCTCGACCAGGACGCCGGCGTGGCGCGCGCCGCGGTGTCGGCCCTCTCCGGCCGGCCCAGCGCCCGCGCGCAGGGCGCGCTGGCCCGCGCCGTGGACCACCGGGACCCGACGGTCCGCGCCGCCGCCGCCCGCGCCGTGGCGCGCTGGGCCGGCGAGGTGGTGGACGTCACCGGCACCGAGGCCGACCGCCGCCGGGCCGCCCGGCGCATCTCGGAGAAGCTGGCCGGGATGACCGGCGAGGCGCTCCGGGGCGCGGTGATGCGGACCGCCCGCGCCCCGGTGAGGCCCGCCTCGACCCCTCCCCCCGCGCGCGGGGAGAGGGAGAGCCTCGTTTCGGCCCCCGCGGCTTCCACTTCAGTGGCTTCCGCTTCCGCGGCGCCCCCGCGCCCCGCGCAGCCCACCCTCCCCGCCGGAGGGGGGGAGGGCCGGGGAGGGGTGGCGCCTGCCGCCCGCGAAGCCGCCCCCGCCCCCCGCCGCGCCCCCGTCCACGCCGCCTCTCCCGCCGCCCGGGCCCTCATGACCGCGGTGCTCGGGGAGGTGCGCGCCAGCCTGCGCGGCGAGACCGTCGCCGGGATCACCTCGTCCCTCTCCGCCGAGCCCCTCGAGGTGGAGGCCGCCCTGCGCGCGCTCGTGGCGCAGGGAGCGCTGGTGGCCCGCGGCCCGCGCTTCTTCATGAGCTAGGAGCCAAGGATTCATGGAGAACATCCGCTACACGCCCAAGCGCTTCGCCGAGGTCCTGGGGATCACCCAGAAGGCCCTCTTCGAGGCCGTGGGCCGGAGCGACGCCTACAGCCCCGACGACCTCGCCGCGGCGCGCGCGCTCCTGCACCGCGCCCCGCCGAAGCAGCCGGTCCGGCACCAGCTCTTCCTCAACTTCAAGGGCGGCACCGGCAAGACCAGCCTCTCCACGAGCTACGCCTTCCGGCTCGCCGAGCGCGGCCACCGGGTGCTGGTCATCGACCTCGACAGCCAGGGCCACGCCACGAAGTGCCTCGGCAAGGAGGGCGGCAGCTTCCAGCACACGCTCTACGACGTGCTGGTCCGCAAGACGCCGCTCTCGCAGGTGACGGTGGCGACGGGCATGCCGAACCTCTCGCTCGTCCCGTCGAACCTCAAGATGAGCACCATCGACCTCGCGCTCATGCCGATGGCCGGGCGCGAGTACCGGCTGCGCAAGGCGCTCGAGGAGGCCGCGAGCCAGTACGACTACGTGGTCATGGACGCGCCGCCGTCGTTCGGGCTCCTGAACCTCAACGCCATCATGGCGGCGACCGACCTCGTCATCCCGGTGCTGGCCGACTTCCTCTCCTACGACGGGCTCCGGCTGCTCTTCGAGACCCTGCAGGACCTCGAGACCGACCTGTCGCACCAGCTCGAGAGCATCTCGATCGTGGTGAACGCCTACAACCAGACCTTCAAGATCGCCCGCGAGGCGCTCTCGGCGCTGAAGGAGCACTACCCCGAGTACCTGCTCGGCAGCGTGATCCGGCAGTGCACCAAGTTCGCCCAGGCGTCGAGCGAGGGCTGCCCGATCTTCGGCTACGACCCCGACTCGAAGGGCGCGGCCGACATCGAGGCGATGCTCGACGAGGTCCTGCGGAAGATCGGCAACACGGGCGCCCAGGCGGGCGCGGCTGGAGCGTAAGAGATGAGAAAGGCCTTCGACGCCAACGTGCCCAAGCTGAAGCCGCGCCTCAAGGGCGTGGGCTCGGTGGTGAGCCTCGCCGGGAGCGAGCCGGCCCAGCCCGAGCCGGAGCTCCCGATGCCCACGGTCGAGGAGGAGGAGGCCGCGCCGGTCCCCGCCGAGGCGCCGCCGGTGAGCTTCGCGGAGCCCTCGCCGGCCGAGCTGCTCGCGACCGCGGCCGCGGAGGTCGCGCCGGCCGAAGTCGCCGCCCCGGCGCCCGAGGTCATGCGAGCGCCGGCGCCGACCGCCGCGCCGATTCCCCTCCCCGCCGGAGGGGGGGAGGGCCAGGGAGTGGTGGCGCCCGCCGCCACCGCGCTGCCCGAGGCGCCCGCGGCCAGGGTCGCCGCACCGGCCGCCGCTCCCGCGCCGCCCGCAGCCGCCGCCGCGCCGCAGCCGCCGCCCCCGCCCGGCTCCCTCGAGGACCGCCGCGCTCGCCTCGAGCGCGTGAAGCGCCGGGTGGCCGACGCCGCGCGCACCCCGCGCCCGGTCCCGGCCGCGCCGGCCGAGCCGGGGCGCGCCGCCGAGAGCGCGCTCTCGCTCGTGCAGGAGCTCGAGGCCCAGCTCTCGCGCGCCCGCGAGACCGAGGCCGCGCTCCGCGCCGACCTCGACGAGGCCCGCGGCGAGGTGGCGCGCGGCGCCGTCGAGCTGCGCGAGGCCGCCGGCCGGGGGGAGGAGCTCACCCGCCAGCTGGAGGAGAAGCGGGCGGTCCTCTCCGAGCTGCTCGCCGAGATGAACGCGCTCGAGGCCGAGCGCGACGAGGCGGTGGAGCGGGCGCAGGCCCTCGCCGCCATCGACGAGGAGCGGCAGTCGCTGCTCGACGCGCTCGGCACCCGGGTGGAGGAGCTGGAGAAGCGGGGCGAGGAGGCGCGCGCCGAGCTGGAGCGGCTCTCCGACGACCTCGACCAGCGCGCCTCCGACGGCGCGCGGCTGCGCGCCGCGCTGGCCCAGGTCACGCGCGAGCGGGACGACCTCTCCCGCGAGTCGGCGCAGATCCGCCGCGAGCGCGACGAGCTCGCCGAGACCAAGAAGGCGCTCGAGCAGGTGCACCAGGCGCTGGCCCAGGCCCGCTCGCGGCTGGGCTGAGGGGCCGCGGCACCGCGGATCGCCCCTCCCCATCCCTGCCCGCCCGGCGGGGAGGGTGTGCCGCGCGGCGCTTCGTTCCCCGCAGGGCCTGGCGAGCCGCCGAACACTCATCCGCGGCGGGCTGGAGACGCTGCGCCCCGCGTGACCCGAGGCATCCCCCCTCCCGCGGAGCGGGGGAGGGCGAGGGAGGGGGTGAGACCCGCCAAGCCCGGCGGCGCTACCCCGCCTTCTCCACCGCCCGCGGCTTCGCCGCCGCGGTCCCCTCGGCGCTGGCGGGGCGCCAGCTCTTGATCTTGTCGAGCGCGTCGTAGGCCGCGTACTTGTAGGCCTCGCCGAGCGTCGGGTAGTTGAAGACGGCGTGGATGAAGTAGTGCAGGTCCCCGCCGAGCGCGATGACGGCGGTGCCGAGGTGCACCAGCTCCGACGCGTTCGGGCCGATGCAGTGCACCCCGAGCAGCGCCTGGTCCGTCGGCGACGCGATGAGCTTCAGGAACCCGACCGCCTCGCCGATGAGGTTGGCGCGGGCGTTGTCCACCAGCCGCGCGTGCCCGACGACGTAGGGGATCCCCTTCGCCTGGAGCGTCTCCTCGGTCTCGCCGACCGAGCTCACCTCGGGGATGGTGTAGATGCCGACCGGGAGCAGGTCGGTGAGCTTCTGCTTGTAGGAGTGGCCGGCGGCGTGGGTCATGGCGACGCGCGCCTGCTCCATGGCGGTGGCCGCGAGCCCCGGGAACCCGACCACGTCGCCCGCCGCGTAGATGTGCGGGACGGTGGTCTGGTAGTTCTCGTTCACCTTGAGCAGGCCGCGCTCGCTCGCCTGCAGCCCGGCCGCCTCGAGGTTCAGCGACTCCACGTTGCCGATGCGGCCCGAGGCGACGAGCACCTTCTCGCAGACCAGCCGCGAGCCGTCGTCGAGGGTGATGAGCACGTCCCGGTCGCCCGGCTCGAGCTTCGTCGCCCGGCTCTCCTGGTGCAGCTCCACGCCCGCCATGGCGAGCAGGTCCTGCAGGGCGCGCGAGACCTCGGCGTCGAGGAAGGTGAGCAGCCGGCTCTTGCTGTCCACCAGCGTCACGTGGACGCCCAGGGCGGCGAAGATGGAGGCGTACTCGCACCCGGCCACGCCGCCGCCCAGGATGGCGAGCGAGCGCGGCACCGCGCTCATCATCAGGATCGAGTCGGAGTCGTAGATGCGCGCGTGGTCGAAGGCGACGTTCGACGGGTGGAAGGGGCGCGTGCCGGTGGCGACGAGGATGGTGTCGGCGGTGAGGGTCTGGGAGGAGCCGTCGGGGATGGTGACCTGCAGCCGGTGCGGATCGACGAAGCTGGCCGTCCCGCGGAAGGTCTCCACGCCGAAGTCGTTGAGGTGGTTCCGGATGCGCGAGTGCTCGCGGGCGGTGACGAGGCCCCGGCGGCCCATCAGCTCGGGGATGGTGACGGCCCCGGACACGTGCAGCTCGATGCCGTGCGCGTCGCGGCTGCGGGCCTGCTGGATGGCGAGGGCGGTCTCGCGCAGGGCCTTGGAGGGGATGGTGCCGGTGTTGGCGCAGGCGCCGCCGGGCACGGCCTCCTTCTCCACGAGCGCGACCTTCTTGCCGAAGAACGCGGCCTGGGTGGCGCCGCGCTCGCCTGCCGGGCCGCTGCCGATGACGACGACGTCGTAGTGGAGTGCCATTCGATCTCCTCGGTGACCCGCTTATAATGCCTTTTACCCCCGCCGACGACGAAGTTGGAGCCTCCGCCACCCGTGAAGAATCCCCCGAAGAACCCGGTCCTCGACGCCCTGGCCACGAACCTGATGGTCCAGACGGAAGAGAAGAAGCGCGCGCTCGCCCGGGCGGGCAAGCGGCTCTTCGACTTCGGCCTCGGCGACCCCCGCGAGCCGACCCCCCCCTTCATCCGCGAGGCGCTCCGCGCCGCGGTGCCGGAGAGCTCCCAGTACCCGAGCGCCGCCGGCACCCCGGCCCTGCGCGCGGCGGTGGCCGGCTACCTCGATCGCCGCTTCGGCGTGAAGCTCGACCCGGACCGGCAGATCGTCCCGGCGACCGGCGCCAAGGAGACCATCTTCCACCTCCCGCTCGCCTTCGCGGCCCCCGGCGGGCGGCGCAAGGTGGTGCTGCCCGACCCCGGCTACCCCACCTACGAGGCCGGCGCGCGCTTCGCGGGGCTCGAGCCGGTGAAGCACCCGCTCACCGCGGCGCGGCGCTTCCTGCTCGAGCCGGAGGACGTGGGCGAGGAGGTGCTGCGCGACACCCTCTTCTTCTGGGTGAGCTACCCGCACAACCCGACCGGCGCGGTGGCGCCCCGCGACTACCTCGAGCGCGTGGCGCGGGCGGCGCTGCGGTACGGCTTCATCGTCCTCTCCGACGAGTGCTACGCCGACGTCTACTTCGGCGAGAAGCCGCTCTCGATGCTCGAGGTGCAGGTGGAGAACGTCCTCGCCATCCACTCCTGCTCGAAGCGGAGCGGCATGACCGGGTACCGCAGCGGCTTCGTCGCCGGCGACCCCGACCTGGTGGCCCTGCTCAAGCGGACCCGGCCGCACATCGGCGCCGCCTCGCCCGACTTCGTGAACGCGGCCGCCACCGCCGCCTGGGGCGACGACGCCCACCCGGCCGAGCGGCGCGAGATCTTCCGCCGTAAGCGCGACCTCTTCCTCTCCTTCTTCGCGCGCCACGGGCTCTCCTGCGAGGGCTCCGACGCCACCCTCTACCTCTGGGTGCGGGTCCCCCCGGGCCACGGCTCCGAGTCCTACGCGCTGCGCCTCCTCGAGGAGGGTATCGTGGTCTCCCCCGGCACCGCCTTCGGCGCCGGGGAGGGCTACGTGCGCGTCTCGCTGGTCCCCACGCTGTCCGAGTGCGACGAGGCCATCGCGGCCTGGTCCAAGGTGAAGCCATGAACGACTGGAAGCAGCACGAGGAGCTCGTCACCGCCGCCTTCGCCGACCGGGCGAGGCTGCCGGCCGCGCGCGAGGCGGTGCTCGCGGTGGTGGAGGCGCTCGACAAGGGCGCCCTCCGCGTGGCCGAGAAGCGGGGCGGCGAGTGGCAGGTGAACGCCTGGATCATGCAGGCCATCAACCTCTACTTCGGCGTCGCCGGCATGGAGACGAAGGAGTACGGGCCGTTCGAGACCCGCGACAAGGTGCCGCTCAAGCACGGCCTCGAGGAGGCCGGCGTGCGGCTCGTCCCCGGCGGCATCGTCCGCTACGGCTCGTACGTCGCGCCGGGCGCGGTGGTCCTCCCCGGCTTCGTGAACATCGGCGCCCGGGTCGGCACCGGCACCATGGTGGACACCTGGGCCACCGTCGGCTCCTGCGCGCAGGTGGGCGAGAACTGCCACCTCGCCGGCGGCGTCGGGATCGGCGGCGTGCTCGAGCCGCCCGGGGCCCGGCCCAACATCATCGAGGACGGCTGCTTCATCGGCAGCCGCTGCATCATCGTGGAGGGCACGCTGGTCGAGGAGGACTGCGTCCTCGGCGCCAACACCGTGATCACCGGCTCCACGCCCATCATCGACGTCACCGGCAAGGAGCCGGTGATCTACAAGAAGCGCGTCCCGGCCCGGTCGGTGGTGATCCCCGGCACCCGCGCCAAGGAGTACCCGGCGGGCACCTACCAGATCCCGTGCGCCCTCATCGTCGGCCGGCGCAGCGCGTCCACCGACAAGAAGGTCTCGCTCAACGACGCGCTGCGCGAGTTCGAGGTGCAGGTCTGATGGCGGCGCGAGGCGGGCGGGGGGCGCCGTGACCCTGGCCGAGGCGCTCGCCGCCCGGACCGAGGCGCTGTGCGCCGTCCGCTCGCCCATCGGCGAGGAGCGGGCCCTCTGCGACGAGGTGGAGCGGCAGGTCCGCGGCCGCTTCGCCGAGGTGCGGCGGGTGAAGAACTCGCTCGTGGTCCTCGCCGACGGCGCCGCGCCCTCCGGCCGGCCGCTCGTGGCCCTCTGCGGCCACCTCGACACCGTGCCCATCCAC
This sequence comes from Anaeromyxobacter paludicola, assembly GCF_023169965.1. Taxonomy (NCBI): domain Bacteria; kingdom Pseudomonadati; phylum Myxococcota; class Myxococcia; order Myxococcales; family Anaeromyxobacteraceae; genus Anaeromyxobacter; species Anaeromyxobacter paludicola. Next base: position 3,848,775 of record NZ_AP025592.1, read on the forward strand.
GCCGAGGACGAGGGGCGCTTCCCTCGCCGCGAGGGCGGGCGGCTCTACGCGCCCGGCGCCTCCGACATGAAGGGCGGGGTGGCGGTGGCGCTGGAGCTCGCCGAGCGGCTCCCGGCCGCGGAGCGCTTCTGCGACCTCGCCCTCGTGCTCTACAGCCGCGAGGAGGGGCCGTTCGAGGAGAACGAGCTCGGCGACGTGCTGCGCGAGGTCCCGGAGGTCTCCCGCGCGGCGCTCGCCCTCTGCCTCGAGCCGACCGACAACGCGCTGCAGCTCGGCTGCGTCGGCTCGATGCACGCCACGCTCCGGTTCACCGGGCGCTCGGCCCACTCGGCCCGGCCCTGGCAGGGCGAGAACGCGGTCCACAAGGCGGGCGAGCTGCTCCGGCTCCTGCACCGGCTCCCGTTCCACGCGGTCCACGACGGCGGCCTCGAGTACCGCGAGGTCATGAGCGTCACCCGCATCGAGGGCGGCCGGGCGCGCAACGTCGTGCCCGACCAGTGCACGGCGAACCTCAACTTCCGCTTCGCGCCGGGCCGCTCGCTCGACTCGGCCGCGGCCGAGGTCGAGGAGCTCGCGCGGCGCGTCGGCGCCGAGGCGACCATCACCGATCGATCCCCGTCCTGCCCCTCCTACGCGGATCACCCGCTGGTGCGGCGGCTGCGCGAGCGGAGCGGCGCCCGGCTCGAGGCGAAGCAGGCCTGGACCGACGTGGCCCGGCTCGCGCAGGCGGGCGTCCCGGCGGCGAACCTCGGCCCGGGCGCCACCGCCCAGGCGCACCAGGCGGGCGAGTGGCTCGACCTCGCCGAGCTCGAGCGGAGCTACCTCATGCTGGAGCGGTTCCTGCGGCCCTGACAAGGCCCGCGGGCCGGCGGAGTGGGGTCTCTCCGGGCCCGCGAGCGCAGCGGCCGCCGGACCCGTGCGGGCGGGCGGCCGTCCTCCGTTGCCGTGGAGGATCGCTGCCCGCACATGAGACGACGGCGGCGCCGCCGGGTGAAGCGGTCACGCAGGTTGCCGCCTCGTGAGGATCTCCGGACCGGCTGACCCGGACGCAGAGGGCCCGGGATCCCCCGTGAGGACCCCGGGCCCGCCTGCGGGCCCGCGCGGGAGCGGGGTCGCCACGCCGCTCGAGCGCAGGCCACTCGCGTGCCGCCCCGGCTAGAGCGCCGGCCAGCAGCGCACCATGAACGGCACCAGCGCGTAGTTGGTCGCGACGGTCGGCGTCGCGGCGGTGTTCGGGTCGCTGGCGGTGAGCACGAAGTAGTAGCTCACGATCGGGCTCGCCTTCCGGGAGCAGGCCGGGACCGTCCAGGTGAACGCGCCCGGCTGACCCTCGACCGGCGCCGGCTCCGGCATCACCCAGCCGGGCGTGGGCAGCTCGTCGAGGTCGAGGTCGAACGGGTTGAAGGTGAGCTTCGCCACCCTGGCGTCGTAGCTCAGGTCGGCCGCGGAGGAGGTCGAGGGCGCGATGGGAGCGCCGGCGATCGAGAGGTGGACGAGGTCGCCCGGCTCGACGTCGTACGGCGTCGCGCCGGCCTCGACGATCTCGGGCCCGAAGCCGATCGGGTCCGGCAGGACGTTGAGCGCGAGCGCCGAGGTGGTCTCGCCCTCCTCGGCGGCGGTGGTGCCGCCGCGGCCGTCGGTGAGGAGCAGCCTCACCTCACAGGTGGCGGACGCGGGCGCCTCGGCCGGCGCCGTGACCACGGTCGAGAGCAGCGGGTACTCGCCCTTCGCGTTCCGCGACAGCATGCCGGCGGCGGGATCGAAGGTGGCGCCGCAGTCGCTCTTCCACGCGAACCGGAGGACGTCGCCGTCGAGGTCGTTCACGCTCGCCTCCACGACCGTCTCCTGGCCGGGCTCGATCTGGCCGCCCTGCGCCAGGCCGGCGCCGCCGATGGCGTACGGCGCGCGCAGGAAGTTCACGTCCGGCCAGTGGTTCAGGTCGGCGGTGAAGGAGACGCTCTTCTTGGCCGAGAGCGTGGAGAGGGTGACGCCCATGGTCAGGTGCGAGGTGGTGCTGGCGGTCCCGCCGGCGGAGCTCGCGTGCTGGTCCGTCACGGCGAGGGTGATGTTCACCGGGATGGCCTGATCGACGAGCTTCGCGGCCGTGCAGGCGGCGAGCTCGGGGACGATGGCCTTGGGGAACCAGTACGCCAGCAGCTTGCCGCCCTGCGGGACCTTCCCGGAGTCGCGCTCGACGGCCTTGCCGGTCTCCGGATCGACGACGAAGAACTGGCCGCACACGTCGGCCGCCCACTGGAACGTCATCGGGTCGCCGTCCTCGTCGCGGACGTCGGCGTAGAGCACCAGCACCGAGTCGCCCACCACCTCGCTGCGCGGGACGAGCAGGTCCACGAGCTTGAGCACCACGTCGAGGTCGTTGTGCGACGCCGCGAGCCCCTTGATGAGCGGCGCGTGGTCGTCGAAGGTGATCGAGTCGTCCTGGTCCTGCTGCATCACCACGAAGGCGTCGTAGTCACCGAGCCGCGTGATCTCGAGGGCCACGCTGCCCCGGAAGTGCCGGCCGCTCTCGGCGGCCTCCGCGCTGAACGTGCAGGAGCCCACCGGGACCTTGCCGAAGATCGCCTCGTAGAGCTGGGTCCGGCCCTTGTACGCCGTGAGGCTGCTCTGGTAGTCGGGCCCGATCCCGCCCGTGCAGGCCACCGAGAAGGTCGCCGTCTCCGCGCCGAGGAGGAGCGCGTCCCCCTGCGCCAGCACCCGCACCGTCGCGCCGGCCTGCTGCGAGCTGCTCGCGCCGCACGCGGCCAGCGCCGCCGCCGCGAGCGCTCCGGCTGCCCACTTCACGAAAGACGTCATGTGCCGAACCCCCCTGGTTCGTTCGCGCCGCCCAGGTGGCGCGCGCGGCCCGGCGCGGCGGCCCGGTCTCGCGCCGGCTTGCGGGGGCGGGACCGTGCTGCGGGCGCTGGCGGGCGCGATGAGAGCGCCGGGCGCGCCGGTGCGTAAAGGTGCCGTGTGGGGGCGCGAGTGCACGCAGGGTCAACGCGGAGAGGGCGGGGGCCGCGGGGTTCGCGGCCGCTCGCGCGCCGCCTCGGTCGAAAGGGGCGGGGGGCGCTCGGCCGAAGCGCGCGAGTTGACTCACAGTCACCACCGGGTGTCCCGCGGGCGCGCGTCACCCTCGCCGGAGAGCCCCGCGTCCGGCCCGCGAGCGCGCCCCGGGCCGCCGGCGACGTTGGGGCCCCCCGGCGGCACTTCCCGCGATCCCGGGACGCTTCCCTTGAAGCCGGGCGGGCGGGCGTTAGATCAGCCGACCGGAGCCGACACGTGGACCGAGCCCCCGTCCTCTTCGTCTCGCACGGCGCCCCCACGGTGGCGCTCGCGCAGGACGGCTACGCGCTGGCGCTGCGGGAGGTCGGCCCGCGCTGGCCCGCCCCGGCCGCCGTCGCCGCGGCCCCGACCAGCGAGCGCTTCGCCCCGAGCTTCGTCGCGCTCGGCGCCGCCCCCCCGGGCGAGCGCGTCGCGACCGTCTACGAAGGGTTCCACTACCGCACGCTCGGGATGAGGAGCTTCGCCCTCCTCCCGGGCGGCGAGACGAAGGAGCAGAGACCATGAAGCGCTTCGCGTCGTTGCTGGCCGCACTCGCCTTCCCGGCGCTCGCCGGGGCCGCCACCTGGGAGATCGATCCGGCGCACTCGTCCACCTCGTTCTCGGTGAAGCACCTCGTCATCACCACCGTGCGCGGCGTGTTCGGGAAGACCACCGGCACCGTGGAGCTGGACGAGAAGAGCCCGGCCCGGTCCAAGGTGGAGGCCACGGTGGACGCGACCACCATCGACACCCGCGTGAAGCAGCGCGACGACGATCTCAAGTCGTCCAACTTCCTCGACGTGGAGAAGTTCCCGACCATCGCCTTCAAGTCCACCCAGGTCCGGGCGGCGGGGAAGGGCAAGCTCGAGGTGACGGGCGACCTCACGCTGCACGGCGTCACGAAGCCGGTGACCTTCCACGTGACCGGGCCGAGCGGGACCGTGAAGGGCATGCAGGGCGAGCTGCGCCGGTCGGCCAGCGCGACGGCCAGGATCAACCGGCACGACTTCGGGCTCAACTACAGCAAGGCCATCGAGGCCGGGCCGGTGGTGGGCGACACGGTGGACCTCCAGATCGACGCCGAGCTGGTCCAGAAGCCGCCCGCGGGCGCGGCCTCCAGCGAGAAGTAGGGGCCGCTCGGCGCCGCAGCCCGTCCTCGCGGCGCTCACCTGCTGCACACCCTCCCCGCCCGGGCGGGGAGGGATGGGGAGGGGCGGCCAGCCGTGCCCCCGGCCCCGCTCCGAGTGCGTACCGCGGCCCGCGCGGACGCGCCGCGGCCCGCGCCTCGCGCCCTCCCCCGCGCCGGCGCGGAGTTCGCCCCGGGCACGCCCGTTGCTCCCTGCGCCGGGCATGCTGCGCGACTCCGCTCCCTGCGAGCGCCCCCGCGAGCGGCTCCTGGCCGACGGCGCGCGGGCGCTCTCCGACGCCGACCTCCTGGCGCTCGTGCTCGGCTCCGGCACCGCCGGGCGCTCGGCGCGCGCCCTCGCCCTCGCGCTCGCCGAGGCGGTCCCGCTGGCGGAGCTGGCTTGGGCGCCGCCCGATCTCATCGCCGCCCACCCCGGCATCGGCCCGGCCCGCGCCGCCGCCGTGGCCGCCGCGTTCGAGCTGGGGCGCCGCGGGGCCTGGTCCCCGCCGCGCCGCGGCGAGCGCTGCCTCGATCCGGCGCGCGTGCACGAGCTGTTGCGCCACGCCGCCCACGCCGACCGCGAGAGCTTCTACGTCGTGCTGCTCGACGTCCGCGGCCGCCTCCTGCGGACGCTCCGCGTGGCCGAGGGCTCGCTGTCGCAGTGCCCGGTCTCGCCGCGGGACGCGCTCCGGCCCGCGGTGCGCGAGGGGGCCCACGGCGTGGTGTTCGTGCACAACCACCCCTCGGGCGATCCGGCCCCGAGCGCCGAGGACGCCGAGCTGACCGAGCGGCTCCGGGCGGCGGCCGAGCTCGTCGGCGTGCTGGCGCGCGACCACGTGATCGTCGCGGCGGGCGGCTACTACTCCTTCGTCGAGGCGGGCCGGTGGCGTCGCTGATCCTGCTCGCCGCGCTCGCGGCCGCGCGGGCCCGGCCGGTGTTCGTGGACCGGGTCGAGGACGGGCGCGCCGTGGTCGTCGACGCCGGGCGCTCGCGGGCGCTCCCGCCGGGCGAGGCGCGGGGGGCGCGCGAGGGCGACTGCCTGTCGAACGGGCGCGTGGATCGCGCCAGCACCGAGCGGGCGCGCCGGAGGTTGCGGCGACGGGCGGCGGAGATCCCCTGGCGGTCCGACTGATTCCCGAGCGGGTCTCGCGCAGCGGTTGCGACCGGCGGAGCCGCGGACGCAATCACTTCATGCTCCGTCCGGAGCCCTCCTCGTCCGGAAGCGGGGCTGGGTCAGCAAAAAGAGGACCGCTCTCGGCCATCCGCAGCGGAACCTCCCCTGGAACGCGCGATGCTTCCAGCCAAGGTGGCACGCTCCGCCGGCCACGAGGGGGCCACCGGGGGGAAGCTCCCGCTGGGCTGGCGAGGAGGGGGGAGAGCGAGTCGCGGGACGCCGCTGGCCGCGCCGCGGCTCGCTCTCACGTGCCGGGTGGGACCGAGGAGGCGAGCGATGACCTGGGCGACCATCTGCTGTGCGGTGGACTTCTCCGAGCCGTCGAAGGCGGCGTTCCGTGTGGCCTGCGAGCTCTCCGCGCGACTCGGCGCGAAGCTCACGCTCTTCCACGCCGACATGGTGCCGGGCTCGAGCTACCCCGAGACCGTCATCGCGATCACGCCGGAGATGCTGGCCGACCTCTCGAGCCAGGCCGACCGGTCGCTCACCGACTGGAAGGATCAGGCCGTGGCGCTCGGCGTGAAGGAGGTCGCGCTGGCGCGGTCGCCCGGCATGCCGGCCGGCGAGATCGCGCGCTTCGCCGAGGACGGCCACTTCGATCTCGTGGTGCTCGGCACCCACGGGCGGACCGGCCTGCGCCGGGTGCTGCTCGGCTCCGTGGCCGAGGAGGTGGTGCGCCGCTGCGCGGTGCCGGTCCTCACCGTCCCGCCCTCGTGGCGCGGCGAGAGCGACTGAGCCGCCCCGTGGCGCCCGCGGCCCGGCGCGGGCCGGCGTCCCTCGGCCCACCTCCGAGCGCCGCCCGAAGCCGGGCCGTCTGAAGACGAGAAGAGCGGCGGGGCCGGTGGGCCGCGCCGCTCCTCGTGAGCCGATCGCCTGGGGAGTGATCCCTAGAACGGGATGTCGTCGCCGCCCGGCCCGGGGCCCATGTCGCCGCCGCCGCCCTGCGACTCGTCGTAGTGCGGCGCGCCCTCGTCGTGCTGCTGCTGCGGCCGGCCGCCGCCGCGGCCCGCGCCGCCGCCCGCGCCCTGGCCGCCGAGGAACCGGACGCCCTCGGCCACCACCTTCACCTTGTAGCGGTCCTGGCCGGACTGCTTGTCCTGCCACTTGTCGGTCTTGAGCCGGCCCTCGACGTAGACCTGGCGACCCTTGGAGAGGTACTCGCCGCACTGCTCGGCCTGCTTGCCCCACACCTCGACGTCGTGCCACTCCGTCTCCTCCTTGCGCTGGCCGGACGCCTTGTCGGTCCAGCTGCGGGAGGTGGCGATGCGGAGGGTGGCCACGGCCTGGCCGCCGGAGGTGTAGCGGACCTCGGGATCCTTGCCGAGGTTGCCGATGAGGATGACCTTGTTCACCATGAGGAGAGTCCTTCCCTTTGGGGACGCCACGCAGTTCCGTCGTGACGTTCTCGTGAGGAGCGGAACCTAGCACGGCGCGCTGACACGCGCTGCCCGGACCTCCGGCGGCTCACCTGCCGGCGGCCGGGGGGATGGGCACCGGCCGGGCGGCGTCGCCCGCCGGGAGCGGCGAGAGCGCGGGCGCCGCCTGGACCTTCCTCCGCTCGTCGAGGCGGGCCGAGAGGGCCACGGCGCGGGCGGCCCGGGTCGGGTTCGGGTCGGCGAGGGCGCGGCGCAGCGCGGCCGGGAACGGGTGCTCCTCGTCGCCGTCGCGCGCGAGCCCTCGCGCCAGCGCCGCCAGCCCGGCGTCGGCGGCGGCCGGCTCGGCCGCGAGCAGGGCGAAGAGCAGCTCGTCCGGCGCGGTCCGGCCCACCTCGGCGAGCGCATCGGCGTAGGCCTCGGCGAGCGCGGGCGAGGCCGAGGTCTCGGGCGCGAGCGCCAGGAGCCGCTCCATCGGCTCCGCCTCCCCCTCGGCGGCGAGGTCGGCGAGCGAGCCCACGAGCGGCGCCGGCACCTCCGGGGTGGTGAGCGCCCGCAGGCGGGGGAAGCCCGCGCGGGCGTCCACGGCCGCCGCGTCGAGGAGCGCGCGGCGCCCGGAGCCGGAGGCGGTGTCCGACAGGAAGATGGCCTCGGCGGCGGCGAGCCGGAGCGCCGGATCGCGCTCGGCGGCGAACGCCGTGCGGAGCTCCGGCAGGTTGCGCGGATCGCCGGCGCGACCGAGCTCCTGGTAGCGGGCCACGCGCGCCCGGGCCTCGGGCTCGGACAGCTCCTCCGCCGCCGCGGGCGCCTCCGCCAGGGCCACCGCCGCGCCGAGCTCCGAGGGCCGGCCGGCGCCGGCGAGCGCCGCGCCGAGCGCGTCCACGCCCCGCACCACCGCGTGGGTGCGGCCGGGGAAGTCGTTCACGAAGATGGCGAAGGCGAGGTGCTCGTGCGCGGCGGTCTCCACGTAGCCGGAGAGGCTGCGGACGCCGTCGAGGGTGCCGGTCTTGGCGCGCAGGCGGCCGACCGCGTCGGTGCCCCACATCCGCCAGCGGATGGTGCCGTCCTTGCCGGCCACCGGGAGCGCGCCGACGTACTCGGCGGCGAGGGGGAAGCGGCGCCACATCGCGCCGAGCAGGGTGACGGTCTGGCGGGCGGTGAAGCGGTTGGCGTCGTTCAGGCCCGAGCCGTTGCGCATCTGGTACCCGCCGCGCGGGATGCCCGCCTCGGCGAGGAAGTCCTGGATGGCCTCGATCCCCTTGGGCCACGAGCCCGGAGCGCCCTTCACCTGCGCCCCCAGCGTCTTCACGAGCTGCTCGGCGATGAAGTTGTTCGAGTGCTTCTGGAGCGTGCGCACGATCTCGGCGAGCTCGTCGGACTGGGCGAGGTAGACGAGCCGCGCCGCCGGGGGCACGCGGCCGGCCCGCACCTGGCCCGTGACGCGGACGCCGCGGAGCTCCAGCATGCGCTTGAGGGTGTGGCCGAAGTAGAGGGTCGGGTCGCCGATCTTCCGGTAGAAGACCTGGTCGCCGCCGTTGAGCGGCAGGCGCCCGGTGACCGTGATCCGCTCGAGCCCGCCCTGCAGGCTCGAGGAGGGGACCACCCGGCGCCGGGCGCGCGCCCGCGCGGTGACGGTGCGGTTGTCGAGCGTGAAGAAGTCGCTCGCCGGCTCGAGCTCCACCCGGCCCCGCGCCTTCGGCTTCGGCCCGCCCGCCACGTGGATGGCGACGGCGTTGAAGTTGAGCGAGAGCGCGCCGGTGGGCGCGAGGTAGGCACGGTCCCCGTGCTCCTGGTCGTAGCCGGGCCCCTCGCGCTGCTCGTCGAACCAGGAGTCGTCGAGGACGAGGTCGCCCTTCACCGTGCGGATCCCGCGGTGGGCCAGCTCGCCGGCGATGGCGTAGAGCCGCTCGGTCACCATCGAGGGGTCGCCCTTGCCGCGGACGTAGAGGGCGCGCACCGTCTCGGCGGCGCCGGGCTCGGCGTAGAACTCGGTCTCGAAGCGGAACTCGGGGCCGAGCCGCGCCAGCGCCGCGGCCGCGGTGAAGAGCTTCACGTTCGACGCGGGGTTGAAGAGGTCGTCGGCGTTCCGCGCGAAGAGGAGCTGGCCCGAGTCGAGGGAGACGACCGCGACGCCGGTGCGGGTCCGGCGCAGCGCGCTCGTGCCGAGGATCCGCGTGAGCGCCTGGGCGAGCTGCGCGGCGCCCTCGCCCTGGAGCGCGGAGGCGGCCGCTGGCGCGGCGGCGGGCGGGCGGTCGGCCGGGGCGGCGGGAACGGCGGGAGCGGCCGGCGCGGCGGCCGAGGCGGGGAGGGCGAGGGCGAGGGCGAGGGCGGCGACCGCGGCGGGTCGGAGCGGGACGGTGGACACGATTCTCTTTCTCGCACGGCCGCAGGGCGGCAGGCAGGGCGGGCGGTGCGGGGGCGGCACCCCTGCAACCCTTCGACCCGCTGGGGTATTTCCAGCCGGTGCCGGGCCCGGTTGACAGGCCGCCCTTTAAGGGGATAGGTTGGCGCCACTTCGGTAATGAGAATGAGTCTCAATACCGAAAATTGGAGCGCGCCCATGCCGACCCTGCAGCCCGACCGCGCCGTCAGCCCCAAGCTCCGCCGCCCCTGCGCCGACCACGGCGACCTCCGGTGTGGCTGCGGCAGCCTGCTCGCCCGCGTGGTGGGGGAGACGGTCGAGCTGAAGTGCCGGCGCTGCAAGCAGACCTGGCGCATCCCCATCCAGCCGGCGCACTAGCCTTCCCCCAAGGCCAGCGGTCGCGAACCCCGAGCCCGACCCCTCCCGACCGTCCCCATGCCGACCCGCCCTCCGCGCCTCCTCGGCGCCGCCCTCCTCCTCGCCTCGCTCCTCGCCCCCCTCGCCGCCCTCGCCGAGCCCTCGCCCGTCGGCGAGCGGCCCGCGCTCGGCCAGGGCGCGCCCGCTCCGGCCGCCGGCGAGCCCTCCCCCTGGACCGCGAGCTTCCAGAGCACCTACGTCCTGCAGCGGAAGGCCGGCTTCCAGGCCGCCTACACCGGGCCGAACAGCCTCGTGACCGCGCCGGAGACCGGCTACACGCTCACCGCCACGCTCTTCCTCGGCGTGCGCCCGTGGCCGGGGGCCGAGCTCTTCGTGAACCCGGAGGTGATCCAGAGCCAGGACCTGTCGCACCTCGCCGGCCTCGGCGGGCTCTCGAACGGCGAGAACCAGAAGTCGGGCGGCCCGCTGCCGACGCTCTACCGGGCGCGGGCGTTCCTGCGCCAGAGCTTCGCGCTCGGCGGCGCCGAGTCGCGCGTGGACGCCGGGCCGAACCAGGTCGCGGGGACCGTGGCGAGCCGGCGGCTCGTCCTCACCGCCGGCAACTTCGCCGTGGCCGACGTCTTCGACCAGAACGCGCTCGCGCACGATCCCCGCACCCAGTTCCTCAACTGGTCGCTCATGGGCTACGGCGCCTCGGACTACGCCGCCGACGTGCGCGGCTACACGGTGGGGCTCGCGCTCGAGTGGTACTGGGACGCCTGGGCCGTCCGCGCCGGGCGCTTCGCGCAGCCGGAGGAGTCGAACGGGCTGCCGCTCGACCTCGACCTCTGGCGCCACTACGGCGACGTGCTGGAGGTGGAGCACGCGCACGAGCTGTTCGGCCAGCCGGGGAAGGTGCGCGTCACCGGCTTCCACAACCGGGCGCGCATGGGCGCCTTCCGGGACGCGCTCGCCTACGCCGCGGCGCACGGCGGGCCGCCCTCGGTCGCCGACGTGCGGCGGGAGCAGTCGAAGTACGCGCTCGGGATCGGCCTCGAGCAGGGGCTCCTCGAGGACGTCGCCGCCTTCGCCCGCTACAGCCTCAACGACGGCCGCACCGAGACCTACGCCTTCGCCGAGATCGAGCGGTCCTTCACGGCGGGCGTGGTGGTGAAGGGGCGCCCCTGGCGGCGCGAGGGCGACACCCTCGGCGTGGCGGTCGCCGTGAACGGCCTCTCCGACGACCACCGCGACTACCTCGCCGCGGGCGGCACCGGCTTCCTCATCGGCGACGGGCGGCTCAACGCCCGGACCGAGCAGATCGTCGAGGCCTACTACAGCCTGCGCGCCTTCCCGGGGCTCTGGTTCACGGCGGACGCCCAGCACATCGCCAACCCGGCCTACAACGCCGACCGCGGGCCGGTGAACATCGTGGGGTGCCGGGTGCACGTGGAGTACTAGGCGCGGAGGCACGCTTCGGCTGCCGACCGCGAGCCCCTCTTCCCCTCTCCCGCGAAGCGGGGGAGGGACAGGGAGGGGGTCACCGCCCCGCCCGCGCCAGCGCCTCCCGGATCGCGGCGGCGTGCGCGAGCCGCGCCTCGACGCGCGCCCGCAGGGCTCTCCGGGCCTCGGCGACCGCGCGGGGCCCGAGGCCGAGGGCGCGGCCGGCGAGGGCGTCGAGCTCGCGCTGCGCGGGGCGGTCGAGCATGGCGGCGAGGTCGGTCGTGACCGGGTCCCCGGCCAGCGCCTCGAAGCAGCGCGCCACCTCGGCGGCGAGCGGCGCGAGCGCCTCCGGCCGCGGGAACGGCGCGCGCGCGAGCACCCCCTGGTCCACGTCGGCGATCGCCTGCGCTCCGGTGAGCTGGCGGGCCGCCTCGTCCACCGCGAGCCGGATGGGCGTGGCGCCGAGCAGCGCGGCGATCAGCGCCGGCTCCGCCGCCCGCGGGAAGACGGCGAGCCACTTCTTGTCCTCGCACCAGCCCTCGCGGTTGAGGAAGGCGAAGGCGCGGGCGCCCACCTTCGCCGGGTAGAGCACCGGCGCGGGGGGACGGCCCGGCGAGAGGCCCCACCAGGGCGCGCGGCCGCGGCAGGTGGCCCGGTCGGCCACGCCGAGGGCCTCGCCGCGGGCGAGGTAGGCGCGGGCGAGCGGTCCCGGCTCGCCGGCGGGACGGAAGAGGACGCGGACGGGCGCGGCGCGGGCGGGGGCGGTGGCCTCCTTGAGGCTGGCGAGGAGCGGCGGCGCGTCGGCCGGATCGAGCGAGACCTCGCCGGCGAGCGGGCTCCGGTAGCGGCCGGCGCCGAGCGGCTCGAGGTGGAAGAAGGCGTTGCAGCCCGACTTGAGCCCGAAGCGGACCTGGGCGACGTCGCCGACGGTCACCGCGCCCCGGGGCGCCGGCCGCGGCGGGCGGCGCAGCGTGAGGCGGCGGGTGGAGAGGCCGCGGAGCGCGTCGCGGAGCGCGCCGTCCTCGAGCGCGCCGAGCGCCACCGCGGCCTCCGCGGACGGCCCGGCCTCGGCCCCCTCCACCCAGACCGCGAGCGCGGTGTCCACCGAGGCGGCGAAGCTGCCGGACGCGCGCGAGCGGAGCGTGAGGGCGAAGCCGCCGCGGGCGCGGGCCTCGGCCGCGAGCGGCGCGGCGGAGCGGGCGCTCGAGAGGGCGCGGGGCCAGACCAGCGCCGCGACCGGCGCGTGCCGGAGCGCCACCAGCGCGAAGTGGGCCGACAGGTCGGCCTGCCGCGAGAGCCCGGTCCTCGCCCCGGCGCGCGCCTTCTCCGCGGGAGAGAGCGACTCGTGCCGCAGGAAGGGCGGGTTCATGAGGACCAGGTCGGCGGCGGGCCAGGGCACGGCGAGGGCGTCGGCGCAGCGGATGGAGGGCGGGTCCTCGTGGCCCTCCAGCCGGCGTCGGCACGCCTCCGCCGCCTCCGGCGCGATCTCGATGCCGTGCAGCCGGAGCCTCGCGCCCGCCGCGCCGGCGAGCCTGGCGGCGGCGGCGAGGAGCGCGCCGGCGCCGCAGGCCGGGTCGAGCACCGCGAGGCCGTCGAGCGCCGCGGCGAGGGGGGCCGAGGCGGGCGCGAGGCCGAGCAGCGCGGCGAGCCCGTCCGCGGGCGGCGGCCCGCCGCGCCGGGCCGCGGCGTGGGCCAGCCCGAGCGCGGCCAGGAGCCGGGCCTCGGCGGGTGGCGTGAAGACCGCGCCGCGCGCGCCGGCGAGCGCCCGCTCCACGGCCGCGTCGAGGCCGGCGTCGTCGTCCGTCTGGGAAGGGCGCTCGGCCGCGGTCCGGCTCACGCCGGCATTCTAGCCTGCACCCGCCCGCCTCCGCGCAGCGCCGAGAGCGAGACGCTCGGCACCGGCGCGAGCAGGAGGAGCAGCCCGCCGGCGCAGAGCTCGACGAGGCCGACGACCGGCTGCTGCCAGCCGAGGAGCCGCGGCGCCAGGAGGAGCCAGGCGCCCGGCGCGGCGAGCCCGAAGCGGGCCGCCGGCCACTCGAGCGCGGCGAGCGTGGCGACGCAGACGAACAGCCCGAGCGCCACCTCGTGGAGCACCGGGCCGAGCGCGTCGTAGCCGAGGGCCAGCGGCGCCAGGATGAGCGCCAGCCCGACTCCGAAGGTGGCCCAGCGTGCCCCCATGTCCGGAAGGTATTTCCGGACCGCCACCCGTCAAGGCGCGAAGGGTCCGGGCGTCCGAGCAGGCCCACCTGGGACGGAGCGGCTTCGGGCCGCCGGGCCAAAACTGGCTTTGCCGCGCCGGCCGGTTATGGTCGAGCGCCCCCACCGGGACCGATGACCAAGCCTCCCCGACGCTCGCACATGACCTACGCCGACGAACGGATGGCCGCCGAGACCGGCCGCGCCCTCCTCATGCTCTACCGCGCCGGGATGCAGGTGCGGCTCGCGCCGGACGCGCTCCGCGGCAAGGCCCAGGTGCGCATCGCCCCCGGACCTTCCGCCAAGAAGCGCGGCGGCGCGGTCCCTGGGGCGGTGATGGGCACCGGCGACTCCCCGCTGCAGGCGCTCTACCAGGCGGTGGAGCGGCTCAACGAGAAGGCCGGTGCGATCGTCGTCGAGTTGGACTAGGCGCCGCGACGAAGGGGAGGGGTCCCAGCGCAGCGGGCGAGGTCGGAGCCCGGACGGCTCCGCCGCTCACGCAAACAGCCCGTCCAGCTTCTCCTCGATGTTCTGCGTCACCTGCTTCTTCATCGGGAAGATCATCGGGAAGTCGAGCTTCACCGTGACCTCGCCGTCCTTCACGGTGTAGGCGCCCTTCACGCCCATCTTGTCCACCGAGCCGGACTTTCCGGCGGGATCGGTCTGGTACTTCATGGCGAGCTTGTCGGCCATGCGGTTCATGACCTGGTGGACCTTCTCGTAGATCTCGTCGGCGTTCTTGCCGGGGTAGCTGCGCTTGATCTCGTGGGCCATGGGGCTCCTCCTTGGAGCGCCGGGGACGTGCCCGGCGGTCAGACGTAGACGGTGGGATCGGGCACGCCGGCGGCCTCGAAGCCCTTGCGCCGGAGCGTGCAGGCGTCGCAGCGGCCGCAGGCCTTGCCGCGGACCGGATCGTAGCAGGAGAGGGTGAGCGCGTAGGGCACGCCGAGCGACGTCCCGAGCTTCACGATCTCCGCCTTGCCGAGCTTCTGCAGGGGGGCGTGGATCCGGAGCTTCGCCCCCTCCACGCCCGCCTTGGTGGCGAGGCCGGCCAGCTTCTCGAAGGCCCGGATGAACTCGGGCCGGCAGTCGGGGTAGCCGGAGTAGTCGATGGCGTTCACGCCCACGTACACGTCCTGCGCGCCGAGGGTCTCGGCGTGGGCGAGGGCGAGGGCCAGCATCACCGTGTTGCGGGCCGGCACGTAGGTGATGGGGATCTCCTTCGCCATCTCCTGCTCGCGCCGCCCCTTCGGCACCCGGAGCTTCCCGTCGGTGAGCGCCGAGCCGCCGAAGGCGGACAGGTCCACCTTCACCACCTTGTGGTCGGCGGCGCCGAGCGCGGCGGCGAGCCGGCGGGCCCGCCGCAGCTCCTCCTTGTGGCGCTGGCCGTAGTCCACCGAGAGCGCGTGCGGCTCGAAGCCGTCGCGCACCGCGACCGCGAGGCAGGTGGTCGAGTCCAGGCCGCCCGACAGCAGCACCACCGCGCGGGGCTTCCGCTCCTCCCGAACCTTGCGCCGGCTCACTGCGCCTTGCCCTGCGCGACCTCGGCGCCGGAGCGCCGGTGGATGACGAGGCTGCGCCGCGACTGGAAGTCCTCGTCCTCGCGGGCGAAGACGGTCACGACGTTGTTGCCCGGCTTGAGCGGCACGTCCACCGAGAAGTCCACGCTCGTCTGGGCGCCGTTCTCGGGGGCGACCTTGAAGAAGATCTTCTGCTCGTTGACGAAGACGAACACGTCGCGGAGCCGGGTCCCCTTCACGCCGGCCGGGGCCGGCGGCACGCTCGCCGTGCCGGTGAGCTTGAAGTGGTCGCCGCTCGCCACCGGCGCGCCCTGGGCCGGGTCCGGCGAGAGCGTGATCCGGGGCGGCTCGCGCTGCCAGATCTCGGCCGCGGAGAGGGCGGGCGCCTTGCCGTGCTGCGGCGCGGCGAGGTCGGCGGCCGAGACGAAGGCGGCGCGGTCCTTCTGCCAGTCCACCTTGTAGAAGCAGCCCTCGGCGGCCTTGCCGGTGCCGGGCACCGCGCCCGGCGGGCAGCCGTAGGCGGCGACGGCGGTGAGCGCGGTGCCGCGCGGCGCGAGCGCCAGCGGCGCGGTGTCGCCCCGCGCGCCCGACCGGAGCACGGCGTCCTTGTTCACCGGGACCACCGCCTTCACGGCGACGTGCGCCGGGGCCTTGTCGGCGAGCGGCAGGGAGAGCTTCTCCGAGGTCACCTCGTCGAGCTTCTCGTCCACCACCGTGACCCGGAGCGGCACCTCCTGCCCCTTGAGCCCCTTCTTCACCTGGAGCTGGAAGGTGGCCGGGCGGCTCTCGCCGGGCGGCACCGCGCCGACGACCGCGCGCCCCTTCTGGATGAAGGTCTCGCCGTCGCCCAGGTTCTTGAGGATCACGTAGGTCTTGTCGCCCGACGGCCCCTTGCCCTCGTTCCGCACGTCCACGCGCAGCTCGATCTGCTCGCCGCGCTCGACGAGCCCGTCGCCGTTGCCGGACGGATCGAGCACCTGCGAGCTGAAGGCGAAGAGCGGCTTCGGCCCCTCGACCACGTCGAGCTGGGTCACGAGGTCGGAGGGCGCGCGGCCCCCCTCCTCCTGGAAGTGGAAGGTGACGTCGTCGCGGCGGCTGTCCATGCCCTTCGGCAGCTTCACCGGCACGGTCCAGCTCCGCTTCTGCCCCGGCTTCACGAGGCCGAACACGAACTCGCGCCGGTCGAGCAGCGGGTTCTTGTCCACCAGCGTCCAGGCGCGGAGCCGGCGCAGCGGGCCGTCGCCCTTGTTCTCCACCGTCACCGTCCAGGGGACGCTGTCACCCGCCGCCTGCTGCTGCGCCGGGGCGGGGGTCACGGTCACGACCGGGCGCGGCGCGCCCTGGGCCGGGCCGCTCGACCAGTCCACGCCGAGCGCCTCGAGCCGGGCCTGGAGCCGCCGGTCCTCCTCGTTGCGCCGCTCGGCCACGAAGCCCTTGGCGGCCTCGAGCAGGCGCGGCCGGTCGCCGAAGGGGGCGCGGGCGAGCAGGTCCTTCGCGAACCGGATCTGGTAGTCCTCCACCAGCTGGTCCGGGTTCTGCTCGGCCTCGTCGTCCTCCTGCTGCTCCGGCGTCATCTCGGCGAGCTCGGCGTGCGCCGCGGCGGCGCGGGCCTCCTTCTCCTCCTTCTTCATCGCCTTCGCGACCAGGTCCTCCTTCTCGTCGAGCAGGTAGCGCAGCTCGAGCGCCGCCTTCTCGGTGCGCGCCTTCCGCTCCGCGGCGCGCTTCTCGCGCTCCGCCTCGGAGAGGGTGGCGTCGGCCAGGTTGGAGATGTGCCGCTCGAGGTCCACCTCGCCCATCATCCGGGGCGGGGCGAAGTAGTTGACGGCGTCCTTGAGGGCGCGGCCCGGGAGCAGCAGCACGTCGGGGGTGACGCCGGTCTCCTGGATCGAGACGTCGCCCGGCGTGAGGTACTGCGCGATGGTGAGCTTGAGGGCGAGCTCGTCGTCGGGGCGGATGGGATCCTGCAGATCGGGGTAGAGCACCTGCACCGAGCCCTTGCCGAAGGTCTGGCGGCCGATGACCAGGGCCCGGTTGTTGTTCTTGAGCGCGCCGGCGACGATCTCGCTCGCCGAGGCGGAGCTGTTGTTGACGATGACCACGAGCGGCAGCCCGGTCATGTCGTCGGGCTCGGCGGTGGCCTCGTGCGTCTGGTTGACGCGGCCGCGGTCGCCGCCGCCCACCTGCTTCACGATGACGCCCTCCGAGAGGAAGAGGTCGGAGACGCGGATCGCCTGGTCGAGCAGGCCGCCCGGATTGCCGCGCAGGTCGAGCACGAGCCCCTTGAGGTTGCCGCCGGCCTGGGCCTTCTCCTGGGCGATGGCCGCCTGGAGGTCGCGGGTGGTGTTGGCGGAGAACTGCGACACCTTGACGTAGCCGACGCCGTGCTCGAGGAGCTTCGCCTGCGGCACCGTCTCGTAGTTGATGATCTCGCGGGTGAGGACGAGCTTCTTCGGCTCGGCCGCCGCCGGGCGCTGGGTGGTGATGGTCACCCGGGTGCCCGGCTTGCCGCGCAGCCGGTCCACCGCGTCGTTCAGGTCCATGTTGACGGTGGACTGCTCCTCGATCCGGGTGATGACGTCCTTGGGCTTCACGCCGGCCTTCTGCGCCGGGGTGCCCTTCAGCACCTTCATCACGGTGAGGTTGCCGTCGCGCATCCCGATGACGAAGCCGAGCCCGCCGAACTCGCCCTTGGTCTGGAGCTTCATCTCCTTGAACATCTTCGGGTCGAGCAGCATCGAGTGCGGGTCGAGCGTGGAGAGCATGCCGTTGGTGGCGGCGTACTCGATCTCGCGCAGGTTCTTGTGGGCGACGAGGTTCTTCTCGATGAAGGCCATCACGTCGCCGAGCACGACGCGCACCTTCCAGACCGAGTCGACCTGGGTGATGTCGAAGGCCTTGCGCGCGCTGCCGACGGTCACGTCGAGCCGGCCCGACTGCGCGTCGCCCTCGACCATCACCTCGGCGACCGTCTTCTCGACCTGGTCGAGCGCCGCGACCACCATCGCCTTGGGATCGACGCGCTTCGGATCGACGTAGTTCTCCTTCACCGCGATGAGGACGCGGGAGAAGACCGGGAGCTTCGAGAGCGGGTACGGGGGCTCGTCGGCCTCGGACCGGCCCGCGGCCTCCGCGCCCGCGGCGGCGAGCCCCGGCCGGAAGCCCAGCTCGTCGGCGTGGGCCTTCGCCTCCCAGGAGACGAAGCGGTAGGTGACGCCGAAGGCGAGGGCGAGCGTCGCCGCGAGCGACGCGACCAGGCGGAGGGGACGGATCATGTCAGGGGGTCCGAGCGCGAATGGGTACTGGATGGGAAAGCGAGCAACCCTGCGAGCATAGGTTTGGGCCGGGGGGCGCGCAAGCTGCATCGGACCGGCCGGCTTCTGGATGGCACAACAGCCCTGCCCCGGGTACATTCCGCGCGATGTCACTCGACCGGCGCTCCGAAGCCCCCCTGCCCATTCGCGGAATGGGCGATCTCGTCGGCTGGTTCCGCGATCGGGAGCGGCCCCCCTCCGAGTGGAAGGTGGGGCTCGAGCACGAGAAGGTCGGGCTCCTCGCGGGGACGCGGGACCCCATCCCCTACGCCGGCTCGCGCGGCATCGCCGCGGTGCTGCGGTCCTTCGGCCGCTGGGGCTACCAGCCCTTCGAGGAGGAGGGGAACGTCATCGCCGCGCAGCGCGACGGGCTCACCGTCTCGATCGAGCCGGGCGGCCAGCTCGAGCTCTCCGGCCGGCCCTTCCAGGACGTCCACGTGGTGGCGGCGGAGCTCGACCGGCACCTCGAGAAGTGCCGCGAGATCGGCGCGGAGCTCGGCCTCGAGTTCCTGGCGGTCGGCTACCGGCCCTGGGGCGTGCCCGCGACGGCCGAGTGGTGCCCCAAGATCCGCTACCGGGTGATGCGGCCGTTCCTCGAGGCGCGCGGCGCGCTCGCGGCCGACATGATGTCCATGACCGGCTCCACCCAGGCCTCCTTCGACTTCGGCTCCGAGCGCGACATGGCCGAGAAGCTCCGGGCGGCGCTCGCGGTGCAGCCGGCGGTGGTGGCGCTCTACGCCAACGCGCCCGTGGTCGGCGGCCGGGAGAGCGGCTGGAAGAGCTTCCGGGCGCAGGTCTGGGAGCACGTGGACCCGTCGCGCCAGGGGCTCCTCCCCTTCGCGTTCGAGCCCGGCTTCGAGGCCGACGCCTACCGGCGCTACGTCGAGTGGGCGCTCGACGTCCCCATGATCTTCCTGCGGCGCGACGGCGCCTACCGGGAGACCGGGGGCAGGACCTTCCGCGCCTTCCTGGCCGAGGGGCTGGACGGCGAGCGGGCGACCCTCGCCGACTGGGAGGACCACCTCACCACCGTCTTCACCGACGTGCGGGTGAAGGGGGTGGTGGAGGTGCGCGGCGCCGACGCCTGCGACGCCCCGATGACCAAGGCCCTGGCCGCCTTCTGGAAGGGGCTGCTCTACGACGCCTCCTCGCGGGCCGCCGCGTGGGACCTCGTCTGCGGGCTCTCGCTCGAGGAGCGGCGCGCGCTCGGCGCCGCGGCCGGGCGGGAGGGGCTCGCGGCGCGGCTCCCCGACGGCCGGACGCTCGGCGAGGTCGCGGCGGCGCTCATCGGCCTCGCCGCCAACGGGCTCTGCCGGCAGAAGTGCTGCGGCCAGCGCGGCGAGGACGAGCGGGTCTGGCTCGAGCCGCTCGCGGCCCGCGCCGAGTCGGGCCGCTCGCCGGCCGACGACGCGCTCGAGGCGTGGCGCCGGGGCGGCGACGCGGCGCTGGCGGCCCGGCTCAGGATCGCCTGAGCCAGGGGGCGCGGTCGAGGAGCGCCAGCGCCTCCTCGGCCCGGCGCCGCACCGCCTCGGCCGGCGCGCCGCCGCCGAAGCGGGCGCTGTCGGCGAGGTCGAGGGCGGCGGTGAGCGCGGCGATCGCCTCCGGCGGCGCCTCCTCGCGGGCGAGGCGGGCCGCGAGCGCCTCGCGCGTGAGGCCGGACACGCCCTCTCCCAGCCGGTCGGCGAGGTAGCCGAGGAGCGCCCGCGCCACCTGGCCCGCGGCGAGCGCCGGGTCGCCCTCGTTGGCCCGCGCCGCGTCCAGCCTCCGGCGGGCGAGGTCGCCGGCCCCAGCGGCCGTCCGCCGCCGCGCCGCCTCGCGATCCCGCCGCCGCCGGCGGAGCGCGCGCGCCGCGAGCAGCGCGAGGCCGATCAGGGCCGCGGCGCCCGCGCCCAGGGCGGCGAGCCGGCCGGCCCGGCCGCCGCGGGGAGCCGGGCCGGAGGCGGACGGCCGCGGCGCCTCCGGCAGCGCGCCGCCCGGGGAGGTCCCCGGGAGCACCTCCAGCCGCTGCGCCGGGATCCGGGCCTCCTCGTACCGGCCGGTACGCGGATCGAAGTAGGGCCAGGAGAGGGCCGGCAGCAGGAGCGGGCCCGGGCGCTCGGCCACGAGCACCGTCTCCGCGACGCGCCGGCCCGCGAGCTGGTCGCCCTCGTTCGCCTGCTGGTCGGCGGTGGTGGGCGCGAAGGCCTGCGTCCCGGGGACGGGCGGGAGGCGGGGCAGCGCCCAGCCGGTCAGGTTGCCGCGGCCGCTCGCGACGAGCCGCACCGTGAACGGCTGGCCGGCCTTCACCTGCCGCTCGGGCAGCTCCTCCTCGAGCCGCAGCTCGCCCACGTTGGCCGGGTCGAGGCCGGGCGGGGCGCCGGGCGGGAGCGGCCGCACCTCCACCGCGACGGGCTCGCTCCGGCGGTGGAGCCGGCGCGTCTCCGGGAAGAGGCCGTACGGGTCGCCCCCGCCCACCTGCACCGTCACGTCGGCCTCCACGGGGTCGAAGGTGAGCCGGCCGGGGCGCGTCGCGAAGAGCGCCACCTTGCGCAGGAGGTAGAAGCGGTAGGCGACGCCGTCCACGTAGCGGAGCTGGTAGTCGAGCCGCTGCGGCGTCTCGAGGTCCTCGGCCCAGAACCCCTCCAGCCTGGGGGCGCGGTAGCCCTCGTACCGGAGCACGGCGGCGGGGGAGACGAGGTAGACCGTGGCGGTGACCTGCTCGCCGGGGAAGGCCTGCCGCTTGTCGAGCGAGACCCGGAGGGCCGGGCCGCGCTCCGCGCCGCGCACGTCGGCGGGTGAGGCGGCCGGCGGGGCCGCGCCCGGGGGGCGCACCGTGAGCTGCAAGGGGAGCGTCTCGTAGGGCTTGCCCTCCACCGTGCAGCGGGCGGGCGGGACGGTGATCCGCCCGGCGTGGAGCGGCCGGAGCGCGACGGTCCAGGTGTGCTGCTGCTGCAGCACGAGCCCGCCGCCGCCGAGCGACACCGACGTCTGCGCCGCCTGGGAGCGCGAGGCGATCGCGAGGTCCTCGCCCTTCTCGCCGGGGAGGGCGAGGTCCTTGGGGGCGCTGCCGCTCCGGAGCGTCACCGTGAGCTGAACGGTGTCGCCGAGGGCCACCTCGCCCCGGTCGAGCTCGGCGGTGAAGCTCACCGGGACCGCGGCGCGGGCGACGGGCGGGGCGGCGAGCGCGACGAGGGCGAGGGCCGCCAGGGCCGGCGCGGCGAGCCGGGGCCGCGCGCGGGCCGGCGCGCGGCGCGGGACCGGGCTACCAGTCCTGGGCGGCATCGCCGCGGCTCCTCTCCTGTCCTTCGCGGGCGGGCCACATGGGGAGGTTCTTCTCGCGCGAGCGGAGGGCGTCGAGCAAGCGGAAGGCCTCGTCGCGGCGCTCGCCGGAGGCGCCCGGGCCGGCGCGGCCGGGCCGAGGGGCGCCCTGGGCGTCGGGCCGCGGGGAGCGCGTGGCCGCCCCTCCCCCGCCCTCCCCGCCCGGCGGGGAGGGGGTGGCCCCGGGATGCGGCGAGGGAGGGGACGCGGGGGGCTGGGAAGAGGGCTGACGGGAGGGCGAGGGAGGGGACGTAGGGGGCTGCGAGGCGGACCCGGGGGAGGGCGAGGGAGGGGACGCGGGGGGCTGCGAGGAGGACCCGGCGGATGGCGCGGAGGCGGCGCGCGGGCCCGCCCGCGCGGCGTCGCCGGACGGCTGCGGCGCGCCCGCGCCCTTCCGCTCGTCCGGGCGCTTCGCGCTCCCGCCCGCGCCGCCCTCCTGCTTGCGCCGCAGGAGCACCTCGAGGTTGTGGCGGGCCGCCACGTCTCCCGGGTCCTCGGCGAGCGCGCGGGTGAGCTCCCGGATGGCGCCGTCGTCGTCCCCCGCGGCGGCGAGCGCGCCCGCGAGGTCGTAGCGGGCGCGGCCGGGCCGCTCGCCCTTCGGGCTCGTGAGCGCCTTCGCGAAGGCGTCGCGGGCCTCGCCGTAGCGGCCGAGCCGGTAGAGCGCGAGCCCGCGGTCGAGGTCGAGCCCGGCGCGGGGGCCGAGCCGCCGCTCGGCGTCGTCGTAGCGCCGCAGCGCCTCGGCCGGCTCGCCGGCCTCGAGCCGGGCGTTCCCGGCCTCGACGCCCGGGTCGGGCCGCGTGAGCGGCGAGAGGCCCGCGGCGAGGAGCAGGAGGGCGGCGGCGCGGGTCACGGGCCCTCCTCTCGCCGGGGCCGGACGTCGGGGACGAGGAGCGCGCCGAGCAGGCAGAGGAAGGCCGCGCCGGCGAACCAGCCGCCCTGCTCCTCCCAGCTCACCGCCACCCGGCTCTCGAGCTCGGCCTTCTCGAGCCGCTCCACCGCCGCGGCCACCGCCGGCAGCCCCACGCCGGCGTCGCTCGCGCGCAGGTAGGCGCCGCCGCCGCTCTCGGCCACCTCGCGCAGCGCCGCCTCGCCGAGCCGCGACAGGACCAGCTCGCCGCGGCCGTCCCGCTGGTACCCGTCGAGCGCGCCGCCCTTGCCACGCAGCGGGATGGGCTCGCCCGAGGTCCCCCCGATGCCGACCGCGAACACCCGGGCCCCGGCGTCGGCGAGCGCCCGCGCGGCGGCCGCCGCGCCCGGCTCGTGGTCCTCGCCGTCGGAGAGCAGCACCACCACGCGCCCGCGCGGCCCCCGCTCGCCGGCGGCGAGCACCTCGCCGGCGGCGGAGAGCGCGGCCTCGAGCGAGGTGCCCTGGTCGGGCATGGCCTCCGGGCTCGCGGCGCGCAGGAAGAGCCGGGCGGCGGCGGTGTCGGTGGTGAGCGGGCACTGCACGAAGGCGGAGCGCGCGAAGGTGACGATGCCGAACCGGTTGCCCGCCAGCCGGTCGAGGAGCGCCTCCACCTCGAGCCGGGCCAGGCCGAACCGGTCGGGCGCCACGTCGCGGGCGCGCATCGACCGGGAGGCGTCGAGCGCGAAGACCACGTCCACGCCGTACCGCTTCGCCCCCTCCACCCGCTGCCCGCGCTGCGGCCGCGAGAGGGCCACCGCGAGGAGCGCGAGCGCGGCGACGGCGAGCCCGGCGCGGAGCGCGGGACGGGCCGCGCCCGCCCCGGGGGCGACGCGCGCGGCGAGCCCGCCGGCGGTCCGCGCCAGGAGCGCCCGGCGCCGCCGGAGGGAGAAGGCCGCGAGCGCCGCCAGCGCCGCCACGACCAGCAGGAGCCAGAGCCAGCGCGGCTCGGCGAGGCGGGCGGGGGCGCCGAGGAGGCGCAGCTCGAGCGGGGCGCCGGTCACGGGAAGGGGCGCAGCCGGGTGGCGCCGAGGAGGAGCGCGGCGGCGGTGAGCCAGAAGGCGGGCTGGAGGAGGGCCGGCGCGAGCTCCCGCCACTCGGGCGGGGCGGTGAGGCCGGAGAGGCGCGAGCGCTCGAGCCGGTCGAGCACCGCGTCGAGCCCCTGCGCGAGCGAGGCCCGGTCGGTGGCGTTGGCGTAGCTGCCGCCGGTGGTCCGCGCGATCTCCTGCAGGAGCTCCGGGTTCACCGGGATCTCCACGTCCCGGTAGATGGGGCGGCCGAAGACGTCGGTGTCCACCGGGTAGGGCACCACCCCGCCGCGGCCGACGAGGATGGGGAAGACCGGGACGCCCATCTCCTTCGCGATGCGCGCCGCCTCGAGCGGGGAGACCTGGCCCGCGTTGTTGTCGCCGTCGGTGAGGAGGATCACCACCCGGCTCTTCGCGTCCGACTCTCGCAGCCGGTTGAGCGCGGTCGCGACGGCGTTGCCGATGGCGGTGCCGTCCTCGATGACGCCGAAGCGGAGCTGGTCCACCAGGCGGGAGAGGATGCCGTGGTCGAGCGTGAGCGGGCACTGCGTGTACGCCTCGCCGGCGAAGACCACGAGCCCCATGCGGTCGTTGGGCCGGCGGGCGATGAAGTCCTTCAGCACCTGCTTCGCGACGTGGAGCCGGTTCTCCGGGCGGAAGTCCACCGCCTTCATCGAGGTGGAGAGGTCGAAGGCGATGACCACGTCGATCCCCTCGACGCTCGCCTCCCCGGGGCGGGTGTCGGGGACGCGCGGCCGCGCCAGGGCCACCGCGGTGAGCCCGAGGGCGCAGAGGAGGAGCGCCCGGGGCAGCCCGGCGAGGCGCGCCCACGGCCCGGGGCTCGCCCGCAGCGCGGCGGCGCCGGGGAGCCTCAGCCGGGCGGCGCGGCGGCGGGAGCGCCAGAGGGCGAGCGCGGCGAGCGGGACCGCGGCGAGGAGCGCGAGCGCCCCGGGGTGCGCGAGGGCGAGGCCGGTCACCGCGGCGCCTCCCCCGGCGGCACCCAGGCCGCGCGCGTGGCGGCGAGGAGCGCGCGCCCGAAGGCGAGCGCCCGGTCGCGCTCCGCGGCGCCGGGCGCGGCGCGGGCGAACTTGACGAGGTCGGCGTCGGCGGCGAAGCGCGCCAGGGCGGCGAGGTCGAGCCCGGGCACGGGGCGCGCGCGCAGCGCCTCGAGGAGCTCGGCGCTGGTGAGGTCGAGCGCCGGGAGGCCGGAGAGCGCGCCCAGGTAGCGGCGCACCGCGGTGGAGAGCCGGTCGAAGAGCCCGGCGTCGAGCGGGGCGGCGGCGAGGGCCTCGAGCGCCCGGGCGAAGGCGGCGTCCGGCGGCTCGGGCGGGGCCGCCGGCGCCGAGGCGGCGCGCCGGCGCCTCCAGGCCCGGAGCGCCGCGCGGCCGCCCAGGAAGGCGAGCGCGGCCGCGAGCGCGACCCCCGCCGCCCACCCGACGAGCCGCCAGGAGCGCACCCGCACCTCCACCGGCCCGGAGACGTCCTCGAGCGGGAGGTCCCGGGGCGGCGTCTCCGGGTCGGTGACGAGCACGGTCTTCACGGCGAGCCCGGGGACCTTCACCTTCCGCTCGCCGAGGGCGCCGCCGCCCTGGAGCGCGAGGTCGGGGATCCGGTGCTCGCCGAGCGCGTAGACCGCGAGCGTGAGCGTGCAGCGCGAGACCGCCGCGTCGGGGCCGTCGGGCTCGGTGCGGCAGGTGGCGCTCCGGGCCGCGAACGGCGCGAGGTCGGGCAGCGGCGCGAGGACGTACCCCTCCGACGGCTGGTGGCGCAGCGAGAGCTCGTACCGGAACGTCTCGCCGAGCCTCACCTCGGTCTTGTCGGCCTCGGCCCGCGCGGCCGGCTCCGCGTCGGCGGCGGCGAGCAGGAGGAGCAGCGCGGCCCCCGTCACCCGAGCCTCCGGGCGCGCGCCGCGAAGAAGGCGAGGAGCGGCTTCACGTGGTCGGCGTCGTCGGCCCGGACCCGGACCGGCTCGAGCTCGAGGCCGGCGAAGAGCCGGTGGAGGCGCGCCCGGCGGGCCGCCGCCCGCCCGGCCCAGGCGGCGCGCACGCGCGGGTCGGCGAGGTCGGCGTGGAAGGCCTCGCCGGTCTCGGGGTCCTCGAGGAGCGCCAGCCCGAGCGGGGGGAGCGCCTCCTCGAGCGCGTCGACGAGCTCCACCGGGACCACGTCGTGGCGCCGCGCCACGATGCGCAGGGCGCGGGCGAAGGGCGGCTCGAGGTCCTCCGGGCCGCCCCTCCCCAGCCCTCCCCGCACAGGCGGGGAGGGAGCGCCTCGGTGCTCTCCCTCTCCCGCGAAGCGGGGGAGGGTCGGGGAGGGGGCGCCCCCCTCCTGCTGGAAGTCGGAGAGCAGGAACACCACCGCCCGCCGGCGCAGCACGCGGTGCACGTACTCGAGCGCCGCGCCGAGGTCGGTGCCGCGCCCGGCCGGCTCGAGCTTCAGGATCTCGGAGACGAGCCGCAGCGCGTGCTTGCGCCCCTTGCGCGGCGGCACGAACCGCTCCACCCGGTCGGTGAAGAGCACGAGCCCCACCCGGTCGCCGTTGGCGACGGCGCTGAACGAGACCAGCCCCGCGAGCTCGGCCGCCACCTCCGCCTTGCTCCGCCGGCGGGAGCCGAACTCGGACGAGCCGGAGAGGTCGCAGAGCAGCACCACCGTGAGCTCGCGCTCCTCGGTGAAGCGCTTCACGAACAGCTCCCCCATCCGCGCCGAGACCTTCCAGTCGATGCTGCGCACCTCGTCCCCGGGCGCGTACGCGCGCACCTCGTCGAAGGCCATGCCGCGGCCGCGGAAGACGGAGTGGTACTGGCCGGAGAGCGTGCCCTCCACGGCGCGCCGGGTGGCGATCTCGATGCGCCGGACCCGCCGGATCAGCTCTCGCGGCTCGAGGCGCATCGGCGGGCCTCAGGGCACCTCGACGCGGTCGAGCACCTTCGAGATCACCTTCTCGGGCGTGAGCTCCTCCGCCTCCGCCTCGTAGGTGAGCGCGATCCGGTGCCGCAGCACGTCGTAGGCCACCGCCTTCACGTCCTCGGGGGTGACGAAGGGGCGGTGGCGCAGGAAGGCGTGGGCCTTCGCCCCGAGCGCGAGGAAGAGGGTGGCGCGGGGCGAGGCGCCGTACTCCACGCGCCCCTCGAGCTCGGGCAGGCCGTGGCCGCGCGGGTCGCGGGTCGCGAAGACCAGGTCCACCACGTACGCCTTCACCCGGTCGTCCATGTAGATGGCGTGGATCACCTCGCGCGCCTGGGCGATCTCGGCGAGGCCGGCGACCGCGGTCGCGCGCGGCGGGTCCTTCACGCCCATCCGGTCGAGGATGGTCCGCTCCTCCTCGCGCGTCGGGTAGCCCACCTTCACCTTCAGCATGAAGCGGTCCACCTGCGCCTCGGGCAGGGGGTAGGTCCCCTCCTGCTCGATCGGGTTCTGGGTGGCCATGACGATGAACGGCTCGGGGAGCCGGAAGGTCTCCTCGCCGATGGTCACCTGCCGCTCCTGCATCGCCTCGAGGAGCGCGGACTGCACCTTGGCCGGGGCGCGGTTCACCTCGTCGGCGAGGACCACGTTCGCGAAGACCGGCCCCTTGCGGACGCCGAAGGTGCGGGAGGCCGGGTCCCAGATCTGCGTCCCGACGAGGTCGGCCGGGAGCAGGTCGGGGGTGAACTGGATCCGCTGGAAGCTGCACTCCAGGGTGTCGGCGATGGTCTTCACCGCCAGCGTCTTGGCGAGCCCGGGCACGCCCTCGAGCAGCACGTGCCCGCCGGTGAGGAGGCCGATGAGGGCGCGCTCCACGAGGTAGCGCTGCCCCACGATGACCCGGGACGTCTCCCCGGCGATCAGCTCCACGAACGCCGACTGGCGCTGTACCCGCTCTCCGATGGCCCGGATCTCTTCGTGCACGCTCGCCGCCTGGTGAAGGACGGCGGGATTGTAGCTCCGGCGCGGCGCCCGATCATGGCCGTCGCGCGGGTCTCGCCGCCTAGACCCGGTGGCAGCTCAGGCAGAGCCGGCTGCCGTTCATGGGGAGGGCGGTGTGGTACGGCTGCTCCGACATGCCGTCGTGGCAGGTGACGCAGGTGACCTTGCCGTCCTGGAGCACCAGCGCCGGGTGGAGCCGCCGCGGGGGCTCGAACCTGTCGCTGAAGGCGGCGCGGTCGGTGTAGCTCACCTCGATCGGGTGGACGTTCTCGCCCCGGTGGCCGGCGGCGTTCCGGTAGATCCGCTTCCCCTCCACGCTCCCGTCGTGGCAGGTGAGGCAGCTGCGGCTGCTCGCCTCGAGCCGGTTGACCCGCCCGAGCACGCAGACGGCGCCGTCCCCGACGTCCGACTCCGACCAGTCGGCCGAGCTGACCGGTCCGGAGGCGAGGAGCACCGCGGCTGCTGCGGCAGCGGAGGCGAGGGCGGGGAGTCGGCGCGTCATGCCCCTTCGCAAAGCGAACGGCGCGCCAATGGGCAGGAGTTGCCCAACGGCCCGTCACGCAAGGAAAACCTTGCCGCGCCCGCGCGAAGGTGGCGGGTGCGCGAGGGACCACCCACGCCCCCCGTGCTGGGGACGTTTCGATCCAGGCGCGCGGAAAGCGAACGCTTTTTCGCAAAGGGGTCGCGCCGCACCTCAGGCGCGCGCCGCACCCACGGTCACTCGTGATGGAGGTGGCGCAGCGCCCACATCAGCGCCACGCCGGCGGCGAGCGCGAGGGCCAGCTTGACCCTGGGTCCGCCGCGCCGGTGCAGGTCGGGGAGGATGTCGGACAGCGAGAGGTGCAGGAAGGTCCCGCAGCTCGCCGCGAGCGCCAGCGGCGTGAACGCCTGCAGCCCGAAGAGATCGCGGGCCGCGACGTAGAGCACCGCGCCCGCCGGCACCATGAGCGCGAAGGCGGCGTTCATCGCGAGGGCGCGCCGCCGCGACCAGCCCTCGGCGCGCAGGATGGCCGAGAGCGAGAAGCTCGACGGGATCTTGTGGGCCAGGATGGCCACGAACACCATGAGCCCGAGCGCCGCCCGCTCGTTGGCGGCGCCGAGCGCGAAGCCGTCGATGAGGGTGTGGAGCGAGAGCCCGACGAAGGCGGCGAGCCCCATGGTGTGGACGTCGCAGCCGGCGCCGCCCGGCCGCGGGTGCTCGTGGGAGTGGACGTGGGCGTGCGCGTGCGGGTGGGCGGCGCCCACGAGGCCGGTGTCGGCGGGCAGCCCGATCTCCTCCCCGGCGCCGGACGGCTCGAGCGCGGCCGCCGCGCCGCCCGGGTCGCAGACGTGCACGAGCACCCAGCGCTCCAGGGCGAAGAGGCAGAGGAACCCGACGGCCACGAACGGCAGGGCGCGGAGGATCCCGACCCCCTCCACCGCCTCCGGGAGCATGTGGAAGAAGGCCGCGCCCAGCATCACCCCCGCCGAGAAGGCGAGGAGCGGGTCGGAGCGGCGCACGCCGCCGAGCAGCGGCAGCACGCCGCCGGCGAGCGAGCCGGCGAGGATGGCGCCGGCGTAGAGGGCGAGGGTCCCGAGCTCGGTCACGGCTCGTCCACCGGGGTCGGGGCGATCGACGGGTCGAGCTCGAAGGCGGGGCTGCCGGGCGGGAAGTGGCGCTCGACGAGCGCCTCCACGCCGGCGAGCGTGTTCACCGACACCGCGTCGCGCCGGAAGGCCACGCCGCCGCGCCGCCCGCGCGTGTACCAGAGGAGGTGCCGGCGCAGCTCGCGCACGGCGTGGTCCTCGGCGACCTCCGGCCGCTCCCGCGGGCGCTGCGCGCGGCGGTGGTCGATCTGCATCCGCACGTGGCGCAGGATGGTGGAGACCCACTCGTCGCGGGTGAGCGGCGGCGCCGCCCGGCCCTCCTCGGCGCAGCGCAGCTCGCGGAAGATCCAGGGGTTGCCGCAGGCGCCGCGCGCCACGAGCACGAAGTCCACGCCGGTCTCGCGCTTCATGCGGAGCGCGTCCTGCGCGGTGAAGACGTCGCCCGAGCCGAGCACCGGGATGCCGACGGCCCGCTTCACCGCCGCGAGCCTCGTCCAGTCGGCGCGGCCGGAGTAGCCCTGCGCCCGGGTGCGCCCGTGCAGCGCGACCGCCGCCGCGCCGCCCGCCTCGGCCGCGCGGGCGACGTCCACGCAGTTCACCTCGTTCGCGTCCCAGCCGGCGCGGATCTTCACCGAGACCGGCACGCCGCCGGTGGCGGCGGCGACGGCGCGCACCGCCGCCTCGACGCGGGCGGGGTCGCGGGCCATGGCGGCGCCGGCGCCGGTGCCGCACACCTTCTTCACCGGGCAGGCCATGTTGATGTCCACGAGGTCGGCGCCCCGCTTGACCGCCTCGGCGCCGGCTCGCGCCAGCACCTCCGGCTCGGAGGCGAAGATCTGCACCGCGAAGGGGACCTCGGAGGGGTCGCGATCGAGGTAGCTCTCCGTCTGGAGGCTCCCGTGCAGGAGCCCGTGAGCGCTCACCATCTCGGTGTAGGCGAACGCCGCACCCATCTCGCGGCAGAGGAGCCGGAAGGGGCGGTCGGAGACGCCGGCGAGCGGCGCCAGGAAGAAGCTGCCGGAGAACTGGTGCGGTCCGATGTGCATGGGGCGGTGCGCGGCTGATGTAGCACGGCCGCCCCGCCGCCGGCACGTGATCCGGCGCCCGTCCCACGAGCCACCACACGAGCGCCTGACCCGCGCGCGGGGGCTCCAGAGCGGCAATTGCCCTCACGGGCCTTTGCCGGATACCATCCCGCACCTGAAATCAGGCAGCGGTCCGCCGCTGGCCCCCACTGCAAGCGGGTGATGATGCCGACGAGAATCCTCCTCGCGCCGATGGCGCTTTTCCTGGCGCTCCCCGCGCTGGCCCGCGAGCCCCTGGCCGCGGCGCCGCAGGGGCTGGCCCGCGCCGTCAAGCAGGAGATCGTCCCGGCGGCCCAGCCCAGGCCGCTCGAGGTCGCGCTGCCCGAGCTGCAGCCGGTCACCGACGAGGAGGACGCCGACGCCGAGGCGGGGGACGCCGCGGTGCCCGAGGTGGAGCGCCAGGCGATCGAGGCGCAGTCCAAGGAGATGAGCGAGCTGCAGGAGGCGGAGGCCAGGGCCCACCTCATGGAGGAGCCGCCCCCCGCGTCCGACGAGGCGGCCCGCGCCGGCGCGCGGCTCGGGCTGGAGTCGCCCCTTCGCCGCAGGCTGGAGGACGCCGGCGAGCGGCAGGAGGGCGCCACCTACGAGGCGCTCGGCCGCATCCCGGGCCTGCCGCAGATCGACCACGACCTGAAGCGGCTCCAGGCCGAGTACGACATCCCGATCGAGGTGAACGAGGCGGTCCTCTCGTACATCCGGTTCTTCCAGCAGCCGCTCCCGCGCAGCCACTTCGTGCGCTGGCTGGGCCGGGCCGAGAAGTACGTGCCGCGCTTCCGCGCCATCCTCCGCGAGGAGGGGCTGCCGGAGGACACGGTCTACCTCTCGATGATCGAGAGCGGCTTCGCCAACATGGCCTACAGCCGCGCCCGCGCCTCCGGCACCTGGCAGTTCATCGCCGAGACCGGGCGGCGCTTCGGGCTGAGGCAGGACTTCTGGGTGGACGAGCGGCGCGACCCCGAGAAGGCGGCGCGCGCCGGCGCGCGGTACCTGAAGGAGCTCTACCGCCAGACCGGCGACTGGAAGCTCGCGTGGGCCGGCTACAACGCCGGGGTCGGGAAGATCTACCAGGCCCAGCGCAAGGGGCAGAACGACTTCTGGACCATGACCCGCGGCCGCGTCCTCAAGGCCGAGACCAAGGGCTACGTCCCGAAGCTCATGGCGGCGGCCATCATCTCGAAGCACCCCGAGTCGTTCGGCTTCTCCGAGAAGGAGATCCAGGCCGAGCGGTGGGCCGACTACGAGCTCGTCCAGGTCCCGGCGGCGACCCCGATGTCGGCGGTGGCCCGGGCGGCCGAGGTGGAGGAGAAGGACCTCTTCGACCTCAACCCCGAGCTGCGCCGCTCCTGCACGCCGCCGCGCTCGTACCAGGTGAAGGTGCCGTCGGGGAAGGCCGAGGCGTTCGCGCGCAACTGGCCGGCGGTCTCGGCCGAGGCCGGCCAGATGGTCGCCCACCACAAGGTGCAGAAGGGTGAGAGCATGGCCTACCTCGCGCGGGCCTACGGCGTGCCGGCCGCCACGCTCGCGCGCATGAACGGGCTCCCGGCCAAGGGCCGTCCGAAGGCGGGCACCGAGCTGGTGGTGCCGCTCGAGGCGCTCGCCCGCGGCGAGGCCGCCGCCGTCCCCGCCGACCCGCCCGGCCCGCGCATGGTGAAGGTCGTGAAGTGGGTGAAGACCCGCCACGGCCGCAAGAAGGTGGTGAAGCTCGTGGCCCGCGACGACGACGTCGAGCTGGCCGCGGCGCCGGCGGCGAAGGACAGGAAGGGCGCCGGCGCCAGGAGCGCCACGGTGAAGCTGGCGCGCGCCGAGGCGGCCTCCACCGAGAAGCCGGAGCGGAGCGAGAAGCCCGGGAAGGCCGAGAAGGCCGCCGCCGCCGAGCGGCCCGAGGTGGCGCGCCGGGCGGACCGCGCCGATCCCGCCCGCGTGAAGGCCACGGTCCGGGTGAAGACCGGCGACTCGCTCTCCAGCATCGCCGCCCGGTACGGCGTGGGGCTCTCGGAGCTCTGCCGCTGGAACGGCATCAAGAGCCCGCGCAAGTACAAGCTCCACGCCGGCGGCCAGCTCGTGGTCTTCCGCAAGCCCGAGCGCTCCGCCGACGCGAGCAGCGGGGCGCGGCCGGTGCTGGCGCGAGACTGAGCGCCCTCCGGGGACCCCCTCGAAGGCGCCGCGGCGCCCGCTCGCGAGCGAGCGGAGGAGAGGGACCGAGCGGCCAGGCGGCCGCCGCGTGAGCACCCGGGGCGCCGCCAGCTCCGACGGGTCCCATCGTCGCAGCGTCCGGGCGGGTGAATAGCTTGAGGCCGCGCGCCGTCTGGCGTGTGAGCAGCTCGAACCCCATTCCAGGAGCACCCGATGAAGCGCCTCTTCGCAGCAGCCCTCGTCGCCTCCCTGGCCCTCGGCGCCGCCGCCGCGCGCGCCGACGACGCCAGCCTCTTCGCCTCGAAGTGCGCCGCCTGCCACGGCAAGGACGGCAAGGGCGGGTCGATGGCCAAGAGCCCCATCGCCGGCATGGCCGAGGCCGACGCCCACAAGGCGATCGCCGACGGCAAGGGCAAGATGCCCGCCTACAAGGGCAAGCTCTCCGACGCCGAGATCAGCGGGCTCGCGAAGTACGTGCACGGCTTGAAGTAACCGCCGCCCCCGCGACCCCGAGGGCCGCCGGCTCCCACGAGGGTGGGGCCGCGCGGCCCTCGCCGCGTCCGGGGCGCGGCGCGCCGCTCCCCGCCGCAGGAGGCGCCGAGCCCGTCCCGCGTCCCCGGGCGTGCTACGCTCGCCGCCGGGAGGGAGCGACATGGCGTGGTGGGGCTGGATCCTCTTGGGGCTGGGGCTGCTCGCGGCGGAGCTCGCCACGCCGGGCGGCCTCTTCGCCCTCTTCTTCGGGCTCGGGGCGCTGGTGGTGGGGTGCCTCGTCGCGCTCGGCGCCGGCGGCTCGCCGGAGCTCCAGTGGGTCCTCTTCAGCACCCTCTCCCTCGCCGCCCTGGCGCTCCTGCGCCGGCGCCTCAAGGCCCGCCTCGCGGGGCGGCCGCCGGTGGACTCGCTCGTGGGCGAGCTGGCGGTGCCGCTCGAGGACCTGCCGTCGCACGGCGCCGGCAAGGCCGAGCTGCGCGGCTCCGCCTGGACCGCCCGCAACGTCGCCGAGGTCGCCGTGGCGCGCGGCCAGCGCTGCCAGGTGGTGGGCGTCGAGGGGCTCATGCTGTTCATTCGGCCCGAGTAGGGCCCGGGAGGTCGCGATCGTGAGCGCCGTGTTCCTGATGGTGGTCCTGCTCGCCGTG
This sequence comes from Anaeromyxobacter paludicola, assembly GCF_023169965.1. Classification (NCBI taxonomy): domain Bacteria; kingdom Pseudomonadati; phylum Myxococcota; class Myxococcia; order Myxococcales; family Anaeromyxobacteraceae; genus Anaeromyxobacter; species Anaeromyxobacter paludicola. The sequence continues at coordinate 3,881,752 of NZ_AP025592.1, forward strand.
TTCGCGGTGTACGTCGTCGCCAAGACCGCGGTGGTGGTCCCGCAGCAGAGCGCCTACGTGGTGGAGCGGCTCGGCCGGTTCTCCGGCGTGCTCGAGGCCGGCTTCCACGTGCTCATGCCCTTCTTCGACGCGGTCCGCTACCGGCACACGCTGAAGGAGCAGTCCTTCGAGATCCCGGAGCAGATCTGCATCACCCGGGACAACGTGCAGGTGGCGGTGGACGGGATCCTCTACCTCAAGGTGATGGACCCGCAGCGCGCCAGCTACGGCATCTCCGACTACCTGTTCGCCATCAGCCAGCTCGCGCAGACGGCGCTCCGGAGCGAGATCGGGAAGATCGACCTCGACCGCACCTTCGAGGAGCGCACCCACGTGAACACGCAGGTGGTCTCCGAGCTCGACAAGGCGACCGGCCCCTGGGGCATCAAGGTGCTGCGCTACGAGATCAAGAACATCACGCCGCCCAAGGACGTGCTCGCCGCCATGGAGAAGCAGATGCGGGCGGAGCGCGAGAAGCGGGCCGTGATCCTCACCTCGGAGGGCGAGCGCGACGCCGCCGTCAACTCCGCCGAGGGGCGCAAGCAGCAGGTGATCAAGGAGTCGGAGGCGAAGCGGCAGCAGCAGATCAACGAGGCCGAGGGCCAGGCGCTCGCCATCCTCGAGGTCGCGAAGGCGACCGCCGAGGGGATCGCCCGCGTCGGCGCGGCGCTCGCGGGGCAGGGCGGGATGGAGGCGGTGCAGCTCCGGGTCGCCGAGCAGTACGTGAAGGAGTTCGGCAACCTCGCCCGCAGCTCCACCACCGTGGTGCTGCCGGCCACGCTCTCCGACGTGGGCTCGATGATCGCCCTCGCCATGAACCTCTTCAAGGACGGCCAGCGGCCGCCGCCGGCCGGGGCGCGGGTCAACCAGGCGCTGCCGACGACCCCGGTGCCGCCCAGGCCCGCGCGGCCGCCGGGGACGTAGGGGCGGGGAACGGCCCGGCACCCCGCAGCGCTCGGGCCCGCCGCTCACGGGGACGCGGGGCGCGTCGGGAGGGGCATGCCCAGCGCGCGGGACCGTCGCGAGGCGGAAAAGCCCAGAGCCCCGTCAAGCGAAGACGGGGTCCGGTTTGGGTGCATCGGTGACAACGCGCCGTAAGCACGGGGGGCACACGCTGCGCGGAGCTCCTGGCCCGAGCCGTCCGCGGGGACGGCTCCTGGCCGGCCCCTCCTCGCGGGCGCGGCCTCCTTTCGCGCGCCCCTGCCCAGTGCGTTCGGACACGTCCGGCGAGGCGGCGGCGCCGCCGCCGAGCTCGACGGGATCGGTCGCGCGTGCCCCCTCCGCTCGCGTCAGGGCCCGAAGAAGCTCAGGGGTGCAACGCGAGCGCCGTTCTGGCCTAGCGGCGGTACGAGGGGCCGCTGTCGCCCGGATCCGTTTTGCGGAGTGAAGCTCGTCGAGTGACTGGCATTCGGCTACGAGAGCGCCCGCGCCGGCTCGGCCCGGGCCGCCGCCCGCGCCGGGGCGAGCGCGCCGCCCATGGCGGAGAGGAGCGCCACCGCCGGGCCGAGGAGCACGAGCCACCAGGGGAAGGCGAAGAAGGTCTCGGGCCGGAAGGGGAACTCGGGGAGCAGCCGCGCGAACAGGTGGTCCGCCCCGAGCGACGCCGCCCAGGCGATGAGGAGCCCGGCGAGGCCGCCGCCGAGGCCGACGATGCCGGCCTCGGCGATCACCAGCGCGGCGAGGTCGCCCGGCGTCGCCCCGACCGCCCGCAGGATGGCGAGCTCGCGGGCGCGGCCGCGGACGGTGGCGAAGAGCGACTGGGCCACGGCCAGCGCCGCGAGCGCGCACATGAGCAGCGCGAGGAGCGCGAGCGCCCCGGTGGTCACCGCCACCACCGTGCCCACCCGCTCGGCCACGCTCCGCTCCCCCTCGTCCACCGCGAAGCCCATGTGGCGCACCGCCGCGGCGACCGGCGGGACGTCCTCCGGCCGCTGCGTGAAGAGGGTCACCGCGCTGTAGCCCTGGTCCTGCTTGCCGTAGTCGCGGTGGAGCCGCTTCACCGTCTCGAGCGGCAGGGCGAGCTGGTACACCGGGACGCGGTCGGAGAGCCCCGCGAGCAGGAGGCGCGCGTCGTAGACCCGGTCCTCGGTCTTGAGCGGCACGATGGAGAAGCCCACCTGCACCGGCAGCTGCAGCCCGATGAGCGCGAGCCCGGGCGGCAGCCGCCGCAGGTTCCAGGCCGGGGCGATGGTCTTGTCGTAGATCTCGAGGAGCCGCTTCGACGCCACCACGTCGATGGGGCCGGCCTCGCCCTGGTCCTGGAACGACTGCCCCGGGCCGAGGTCCCGCTTCACGAGCCCGGGATCGACCCCCACCGCCGGGAGCTGCGCCACGAACCCGGGCGGCCAGTTGAGGGGCACGCCCTCGGGCCCGCGCGAGGCCGCGATGGGGACCCGGCAGTTGAGCTTCGGGTGGGCCTCCGCCACCCCCGCGAGCGCCGCCAGCCGGAGCACCGCCTCGTCGTCGAGCCTGCCGCCGCCGAGCACCGCGCCCAGCGAGACGTTGGCCGGCACCACCTCCACCGCGCGCGCCTCGCTCGGGAACATCCGCTGCGCCGCGCGCCCGACCCCGAGCCCCAGCGCCACGAAGAAGACCAGCGCCGCCGCGCCGGCGCAGGCCGCCGCGCCGTCGAGCAGCGCGCCGCGCACGTCGGCGCGCAGGTCGAGCCGCGCCAGCCGGACCAGCCGTCCCAGGGTCACGTCTGCAGCCTCCCGTGGTCGAGCCGGAGCACGCGGCCGCAGGCCGACGAGACCCGCTCCTCGTGCGTCGCCACCAGCACCGCCAGCCCGGCCTGGGCCAGCGCGACGAAGATCTCGATGATCTCCTGCCCGGTCCGGAGGTCGAGGTTGCCCGTCGGCTCGTCGGCGAGGAGCACCCGCGGGCGGGCGAACAGGGCGCGGGCGATCGCCACCCGCTGCCGCTCGCCGCCGGAGAGCTCCCCGGGGCGCCGGTGCGCCTTCTCGGCGAGCCCCACCCGCGAGAGCGCCTCGCGGGCCGCCTCGCGCGGGCTCGCGGGCGCGTCGGGGCGCGGCCCGCCCTGGCCGAAGAAGGCCGGCAAGAGCACGTTCTCGAGCGCGGTCATGGCCGGCAGGAGGTTGAAGGACTGGAAGACGAACCCGATCGCCTCGTTGCGCAGCCGCGCGCGGCGCGCCTCCGAGAGGCCGCGCAGGCTCTCACCCGCCACGAGCGCCTCGCCCTCGAAGTCGGCGTCGAGCGCGCCCGCCACGTAGAGCAGGGTGGACTTGCCCGAGCCCGAGGGGCCGACCACCGCCGTCATCTCGCCCGGGTGGACCGCGAGGTCCACGCCGTCGAGCACGGTCACCCGGGCCGCGCCGTCCTGGAAGGCCTTGCGGATGCCGCGCAGCTGGATCACGGCTTCCCCGGTCCCGGCGAGGACGCCGGCTCGGCGGCCTGCGGCGGCTCGCCCTCGATGGCGAGGTCGAGGAGGGCGGCCTTCTCGCGGACTTCGAGCCGCACCGCGATCGACTTCAAATGGGACGCCGGCTCGACGAACCGCTCGGCGAGCGACCGCATCACGAAGCCGTCGGGGCCGGTGCCGTACGCCTCGGGCGGGAGCGCCCGCGCGCTCCGCACCAGGTTGCCCGGGTCGAGCACCAGCGCGCCCGGGCCGTCGCGGAGCAGGTCGCGCGCGCCGGGGCTCGGGGCCGCGTAGCCGGCGCCCTGGCCCTCGACGCGGGCGAGGAGGGCCTCGAAGCGGCCGGGCCCGCCGGCGGCGAGGAGCCGGTCGCCGCGCAGGGCCACCGTGAGCGCGTCGCCGCCCCAGGGGAGGCGGACCGCGCCGGGCGGGAGCGGGCGGGCCGGGGGCTGTGGCGGGCTCGGGGCCGCCGCCTTCGCCGCCACGGCCTTGGCCGCCGCGGCCCCGCGGGCGGGGCGCCCCTTGGCGCGCGCGGGCGCCGCCGGGGGCGGGCTCCCGAAGCCGAGGGCGCGGGCGAGCTCGGGCAGCCGCGCCACCAGCGGCTCCAGCCGCGAGGGCTCCTTCACCCGCGCCGCGAAGGTGAGGTGCAGGAGCCGGAAGGGGTCGGAGAGGACGTACTCCCAGCCGCGCGCCGAGAGGTGCGCCACGTCGAAGCTCGGCGCGAGCGAGAGCGACACCGCCGCGCCGGGCGCGAGCTGGTCCCAGAGCTGCGAGGAGAGGTCCACCCTGGCCACCGCGAGCCGCTCGCGCGCCGCCGCCGGCAGGGCGTACCCGACGCGCCGCCCGAGCGCGGAGGGGTCGCCGCCGAAGCGGGCCGCGAGGAGGGCGTCCTCCGGGAGCAGGGCGAGCTCGGCCGCGCCGGCGCGCCGGTCCACCCCCGCCACCTCGCGCCAGACCACCGCCCGCTCCGGCGAGAGCGGCAGCACCGCGCGCAGCGCGAGGAGGCGGTCGCTGGCGCGCGCCCCCACGAGCAGGCCGTCGCGCAGGAGCGCCACCGGCTTCACCGCCGCCGAGGCGGGCGGCGCCCAGAAGAGCGCGGCCTGATCCCGGCCCGCCGCGTCGCGGGCCTCCGCGAACGGGGCCGAGGCGGCGAGCGACTCCGCCTGCGCGATCCCGGCCGCGCCGCGGACGGCGTCCTCGCTGCTCGGGCCGGTCGCGAGCAGCGCGTAGCGCGAGGCGTAGGCGAAGGCGAGCACCGGCGGGCCGCCCGGGTCCTTCCGGAGCGCCTCCACCGTGACCGCGCCGGAGGTGGCGCGGCCGCGTGCGGTGGCGCCGGTCCGGTCGCGGGCGAGCCGCGTCAGGGTGTCCTCGAACCGCCGCTCGTCGGCGATGGGCATCACCAGCACGAGCGGCTGCCCGGGGCCGGCGGCGAGGGCGGCGCCGCGGGCCGGGTCGAAGCCGGCCGCCTCGAGCCCGCGCCGGTCGAGCGGATCGAACCCGAGCTGGGACCGGAGCCCGTCCACCGTCTCCATGAGCGACCCGGCCGCGGGGTAGGAGCGGGCGGCGCGGGCCAGGGCGGCGAGCTGCTCGGCGCCGCGCCCCAGCTCCGGCAGGACCACCGCGAAGGGCGCGCTCGCCGGGAGCCAGCGCTCGGGGGGCGCGCCCTGCTCGCGCGGAGCGCCGCAGCGCGCGCAGCCGGACAGGGCGAGGAGCGTCGCCGTGAGGGTGGCGATTGCGCGCATGGTGCGGTTCTATCATGCTAGAAAACCGCCGCTCATGATCTTCAACCTGGAGGACGACGCGCCCCTCGCGCTCGACCACTTCCCCGACTGGAATCACCGGTTCGGGGAGGCGGCGCAGGGGCTGGAGCTCGAGATCGGGTCGGGGCACGGCGGGTACGCGCTCGGCTTCGCCAAGGCCCGCCCCGGGCGCGCCCTCGTCGCCGTCGAGCAGCGGAAGAAGTTCGCCGAGGAGCTCCGGCAGAAGCTCGAGGTCCGCGGCCACGCGAACGTCCTCGCGCTCCAGGGCGACGCCCGGCTGCTCGCCCCGCGCCTCTTCCGCGCCGGCACCCTCGCCGCGGTCCACGTCCACTTCCCCGACCCCTGGTGGAAGCGGCGCCACCACCGGCGCCGGCTGGTGGACGACGCGATGTCCGGGCTGATCCTCCGGCTGCTGCGCCCGGGCGGCCTCCTCGACTTCCGCACCGACGTGGAGCGCTACGCCCGGGACGCCATCGTGCGGCTCGAGGAGGTCGGGTTCGAGAACCTGTGCGGCGAGGGCGCCTTCGCCCCCCACGATCCCGCCGAGATCCCCTCCACCCGCGAGAAGCGGTACCTCGCCACCGGCCAGCCGGTGTGGCGGCTGCGGCTCGCCCGGCCCTGTGTTATCTAAGCCCGTCCTCCCCTGGAAAACGCCATGAAGAACGCCACCGCCGCCCAGATCCGCGAGGCCTTCCTCCGCTTCTTCGAGGAGCGCCAGCACCGCCGCGTGAAGAGCTCCTCGCTCGTCCCCCAGAACGATCCGACGCTGCTCTTCACCAACGCCGGGATGAACCAGTTCAAGGACGTCTTCACCGGCCGCGAGCAGCGCGACTACAAGCGCGCCACCACCTCGCAGAAGTGCGTGCGCGCCGGCGGCAAGCACAACGACCTCGAGAACGTGGGCTTCACCGCGCGCCACCACACCTTCTTCGAGATGCTGGGGAACTTCTCCTTCGGCGACTACTTCAAGCAGGACGCGGTGGCCTTCGCCTGGGAGTTCGTGACCAGCCCGCAGTGGCTCGCCATCGACGAGAGCCGGCTCGCCGCCACCGTGTTCGCCGGCGAGGGCGCCATCCCCTGGGACGCGGAGGCCTACGGCTTCTGGAAGGCCCAGGGCGTGCCCGAGGAGCGCATCTACAAGCTCGGCGCCAAGGACAACTTCTGGGCCATGGGCGAGACCGGCCCCTGCGGCCCCTGCTCCGAGCTCCACTACTACCAGGGCGGCGACATCCCCTGCGCCGAGGAGGCGGCCGGGCGGGAGTGCCAGGGCGTGGCCTGCGACTGCGATCGCTGGCTCGAGATCTGGAACCTCGTGTTCATGCAGTTCGAGCGCAGCCAGGACGGCGCGCTCACGCCGCTGCCGCGCCCGTCGATCGACACCGGCGCCGGCCTCGAGCGCATGGCCGCGGTGGTGCAGGGCAAGCGCTCCAACTACGACACCGACCTCTTCCAGGCCATCATCCGCGCCATCGAGGGCGTCTCGGGCAAGCGGTACGACGCCGGGAGCGACGACGGCGTCTCGATGCGCGTCATCGCCGACCACGCGCGCGCCACCACCTTCCTCGTGGGCGACGGCGTGCTGCCCTCGAACGAGGGGCGCGGCTACGTGCTCCGCCGCATCATGCGGCGCGCCATCCGGCACGGGAAGCGGCTCGGGCTCGAGAAGCCGTTCCTGGCCCGCGTCTGCGAGGCGGTGATCGCCGAGATGGGCGACGCCTACCCGGAGACCCGCGAGAACCAGGCCTTCATCCTCGAGGTGGCGAAGAACGAGGAGGAGTCCTTCCGGCGCACCCTCGACAAGGGGCTCGCCATCCTCGAGGACGAGATGCGCCGGCTCGAGGCGGCGGGCGAGAAGGTGGTGCCGGGCAAGGTGGCCTTCCTCCTCTCCGACACCTTCGGCTTCCCGATGGACCTCACCCGCGTCATCGCCGGCGAGCGCGGCTTCGGCGTGGACGAGCCCGGGTTCGACAAGCACCTCGCCGAGCAGCGGGCCCGCTCCGAGTGGAAGGGCTCCGGCGAGGAGGCGGTGGGCGACCTCTACAAGGCCATCGCCCAGGAGCTCGGCGAGACGAGGTTCGTCGGCTACGAGCGGACCGCGACCCGCGCCGAGGTGAAGGCGCTCGTGGTGAACGGCCACCGCGCCGCCCGCGCCGGCAAGGGCGACAAGGTGGACGTCGTCACCGAGCTCACCCCGTTCTACGGCGAGTCGGGCGGCCAGGTGGGGGACCAGGGCGCCATCGCCGGCCCGGCGGGCGCGGTGTCGGTGACCGACTGCCAGCGCCCCGTGCCCGGCTTCACCGTCCACCGCGGCGAGGTGACCGAGGGGGCGATCGCCGTCGGCGACCTCGTCGAGCTCTCGGTGGACGAGGCGCGCCGCGACCTGGTGCGCGCCAACCACTCCGCCACCCACCTGCTCCACTTCGCGCTCCGCGAGGCGCTCGGCGAGCACGTGAAGCAGGCCGGCTCGGTGGTCCACCCCGACTACCTGCGCTTCGACTTCTCGCACTTCCAGCCGCTCGGGCAGGAGCAGCTCCACCGGGTGGAGCGGCGCGTGAACGAGCTGGTGCGGGCCAACGAGGCCTCCGACACCTCCGTCCTGAAGCTCGAGGAGGCGCGCCAGTCGGGCGCCATGATGATCTTCGGCGAGAAGTACGGCGACGTGGTGCGCGTGGTCCGGATCGGCCCCTCGAAGGAGTTCTGCGGCGGCACCCACGTGCGCCGCACCGGCGACATCGCCTTCTTCAAGATCGCGAGCGAGGAGAGCATCGCCGCGGGCGTCCGCCGCATCGTGGCCGTGACCGGCCCGAAGGCGGTGGAGCTCGCGCAGCGGGAGGAGGAGGAGCTCGGCCGCGCCGCGGCGCTCCTCAAGGCGGGCCTCTTCGAGGTCTCGGCCAAGCTCGAGCAGTCGCAGAAGCGCGCCAAGGAGCTGGAGCGCGCGCTCGAGGAGGCCCAGTCCAAGGTGGCGGCCGCGAAGAGCGGGGACCTCGCCGGCCAGGCCCGCGAGCTCAAGGGCGTGAAGCTCCTCACCGCCCGCGTCGAGGGCGACGGCAAGGCCCTGCGCGAGCTCGCCGATCAGCTGCGCAGCAAGCTCGGCCGCGGCGTGGTGGCGCTCGGCGCCGAGCAGGACGGCAAGGCGATCCTGCTGGTGGCGGTCACCAAGGACCTCGTCGGCACGGTGAAGGCGGGCGACCTCGTGAAGGACGCGGCGAAGCTCGTGGGCGGCTCCGGCGGCGGCAAGCCCGACCTCGCCCAGGCCGGCGGCGCCGAGCCGGCCGGGCTCGACCGCGCGCTCGCCCGGGTGGCCGAGCTCGTCGAGAGGGCGATCGCCTAGCGCGAGTCAAGCCCCGGGCCGGTCCGGGGCCCTCGCGCGCCGATTGACCCGCGCGCGGGAGCGGCCCTACCATTCGCTGCGGTGGACACGCCCTCGCAGCGCACCCGCGCACGCCGCTACGCCGGCCCGGTCGTCGAGCTCGAACGGGCCCGCGACGATCGCCGCCTGCGCGACTGCCACGCGCGGCTGCGCGAGGTGGTCGAGGTGAACCGGAAGGCGCTCGGCGGCCTCTTCCAGTCGGGGCTCATCTACACGCGCCACGGGGCGCGGCTCGGCCGCGACCTGCTCCTCGCCCAGCAGCACCTCATCAAGGTCCGCGAGCTCCTGGCCCGCCTCGGCGAGCTGGGAGAGCGGCCGGAGGAGGGCGGCGAGGGGGCGCTCCTGTACCGGCAGGTGCAGGTGCTGCTCGCGCGCACCGCCGAGCTGACCGCGCGCTCCGACGGGGTGCTCGCGCGCGAGCGGTGAACCTGTCTTGATGCGGCCCGCCATGCGCGCCGACCCGACGCTCCCGCCACGCCCCAACCTGCGCGAGTCCGCGGCGTGGGCGGTGCTGCTCGCCGGCCTGCTCGCCACCGGCGTCGCGGTGCGCGTCGTGACCGCCTCGATCGAGGCCGAGCAGCGCGCCCGGTTCTCCGAGCTGGCGGCGGTGCTGGAGGGCGACGTCCGCGCCCGGCTCGAGGCCTACCTCGCCCTCCTGCGCGGCACCCGCGGCCTGTTCGCCGAGGGGCACGAGCCGACCCCGGCGGAGGGGGCGGCGCTGGTGCGCAGCCTCGAGCTCGAGAGCCACTACCCCGGCATCCAGGGCGTCGGGTTCTCGAAGCTGCTCCGGCCCGACGAGCTGGCGGCGCACGTCGCGCGGGAGCGCGCCGTCGGCCGCGCCGGCTACCGCGTCTGGCCGACCGACCCGCGGCCGGTCTACACGAGCGTGGTCTGGCTCGAGCCGCTCGACTGGCGCAACCAGCGCGCCATCGGCTACGACATGTTCTCGGAGGCGCGGCGGCGGGCGGCGATGGAGCGGGCCCGCGACACCGGCCTGCCCTCGGCCACGGGGAAGGTCGTGCTGGTGCAGGAGGCGGGGACGGAGCGCCAGCCGGGGGTCCTGGTCTACCTGCCGGTCTACCGCGGCCAGCCCAGGACCGTCGCCGAGCGGCGGGAGCGGCTCGTCGGCTGGGTGTACGCGCCGTTCCGGGCCGACGACCTCCTGCGGGCCATCCTCGGGGCGGGCGGCGCGCCCCGGCTCGACCTCGAGGTCTACGACGGCGAGCGGGTGGAGCCCGGGGCGGTGCTCTTCGACCAGGACCCGAGACCCATCGCGGAGGGCGCCGGCGGGATGACGCGCGTCACCCGCCTCGAGGTGGCCGGGCGGATCTGGACCGTCCTCTTCGCGGCGCCCGGCGGGGTGGGGCCCCGCTCCACCCAGCGGCTCCCGGCGGCGGTGGCGATGGCCGGCCTCGCCTTCTCGCTGCTCGGGTTCGGGGTGGTGCGCGCGCAGGTCCGCGGGCGGGCCGCCGCCGAGGAGGCCGGGCGGCGGCAGGCGGAGCTCGCGGCGGAGAACGCGCAGCTGCTGGCGCAGGCGCAGGAGGCGGTGCAGGCGCGCAACGAGTTCATCTCCCTCGCCTCGCACGAGCTCAAGACGCCGCTCACGGCGCTCCGGCTCCAGGCCCACGCGCTGGCGCGCAACGCGAGCGGCCTCGCGCCCGAGGTCCTGCAGGCCCGCACCGAGGCCATCCGGCGCAGCACCGACCGAATGGCGCGGCTGGTGGAGACGCTGCTCGACATCTCGCGCATCGCCGCCGGCGGGCTCTCCCTCGAGCCGCAGGACGCCGACCTCGCGCAGGTGGTGCAGGACGTGGCCGAGCGCTTCGCCGACGAGGCGCAGCGGTCGGGGTGCCAGCTCGTGGTGATCGCGCCCCCGGCGCTCGTCGGCCGCTGGGACCCGCTCCGGCTCGACCACGTGGTCACGAACCTCATCGGCAACGCGGTCAAGTACGGGCCGGGGCAGCCGGTCGAGGTGATCCTGGAGGAGGTGGCGGACCGGGCCCGCCTCACCGTGCGCGACCGCGGCATCGGCATCGCCCCCGCCGACCAGCAGCGCATCTTCGAGCGCTTCGAGCGGGCGGTCTCCGGGAGCTCCTTCGGCGGCTTCGGGCTGGGGCTCTGGATCGTGCGCCAGACGGTGGAGGCGCACGGCGGCACCATCGCCGTGGAGAGCGAGCCCGGCGAGGGCGCCACCTTCACCGTCGAGCTGCCCCGCTCCGGCCCCCCGGCGCCGGCGCCGCGCCCCGCTTAGACCTCCGGGATGGCCTCGGGCGACGCCCCATCGCTCTTCCACCCCGCCGTCGCGGAGTGGTTCGCGCGCTCGTTCCCCGCGCCGACGCGGGCGCAGTCCCTCTCCTGGCCCCCCATCCGCCGCGGCGAGAGCACGCTGCTCCTCGCGCCGACCGGCAGCGGCAAGACCCTCGCGGCCTTCCTCTCCTGCCTCGACCGGCTGATGTTCTCCCCCGAGCCGCCGAAGCGCGAGCGGCTCAAGGTGCTCTACGTGTCGCCGCTCAAGGCGCTGGCCGTGGACGTGGAGCGGAACCTGCGCGCCCCGCTGGCCGGCATCGCCCGGGTGGCGGCCGCGCGCGGCGATCCGCACCGGATCCCCGAGGTCGGGGTCCGCACCGGGGACACGCCGGCCCGGGAGCGGGCCAGGTTCCGGCGCGCCCCCTCCGACGTCCTCATCACCACGCCGGAGTCGCTCTACCTCCTGCTCACCTCGCAGGCCCGCGAGGCGCTCCGGACGGTGGAGCTCGTCATCGTGGACGAGATCCACGCGCTCGTGCCGGGCAAGCGCGGCGCCCACCTCGCCCTCTCGCTCGAGCGGCTCGAGGCGCTCTGCGGCCGGCGGCTGCAGCGGGTGGGGCTCTCGGCGACGCAGCGGCCGCTCGAGGAGGTGGCCCGCTTCCTCGGCGGGGCCGAGGCGCCGGGGGAGGGGGGCGCCCCGCCGCGCTGGCGGCCGGTCACGGTGGTGGACGCCGGGTCGCGCAAGCCGCTCGAGCTCACGGTCGAGGTGCCGGTCGAGGACATGGCGCGGCTCGGCGCGCCGCTCGACCTCCCCGGCGGCTCGGCCGCGGCCGGGCCGGCGCGGGCCTCGATCTGGACCGCCATCCACCCGCGGCTGCTCGCGCTCGTGCGCGCCCACCGGACCACGCTCGTCTTCGTGAACAGCCGGCGCGTGGCCGAGCGGCTCGCCGCGGCCCTGAACGAGCTCGCCGGCGAGGTCCTGGTCCACGCCCACCACGGCTCGATCGCGCGGCCGCAGCGGGTCCAGATCGAGAGCGAGCTCAAGGCGGGGCGGGTGCGCGGGCTCGTCGCCACCTCCTCGCTCGAGCTCGGCATCGACATGGGGTCGGTGGACCTGGTGGTCCAGATCGAGGCGCCGCCGTCGGTGGCGAGCGGGCTGCAGCGGATCGGCCGCGCCGGCCACCAGGTGGACGCGCCGAGCGTCGGGGTGGTCTTCCCCAAGTACCGGGCCGACCTCGTGGCCTGCGCGGCGGTGGTGGCGGCGATGCGCGAGGGGGCGGTGGAGGCCATCCGGTTCCCGCGCAACCCGCTCGACGTGCTCGCGCAGCAGATCGTGGCGATGGTCTCGTTCGAGGACCAGCCGGTGGAGGCGCTCTTCGCCACCGTCCGCCGCGCCGCCGGCTTCGCCGAGCTCCCCCGGAGCGTCTTCGACGGCGTGCTCGACATGCTCTCGGGCCGCTACCCCTCGGAGCAGTTCTCCGAGCTCCGGCCGCGGCTCACCTGGGACCGGGCCGCCGGCGCGCTGCGGGCGCGCGAGGGGGCGCGGCGCATCGCGGTCGCGAACGGCGGCACCATCCCCGACCGCGGGCTCTACGGCGTGTTCCTGGCCGGCGGAGAGAAGGGGCAGGCCCGGATCGGCGAGCTCGACGAGGAGATGGTCTTCGAGTCGCGGGAGGGCGAGACCTTCGTCCTCGGCGCCTCCACCTGGCGCATCGAGGAGATCACGCACGACCGGGTGCTCGTCTCGCCCGCGCCCGGCGAGCCGGGGAAGATGCCCTTCTGGCACGGCGACGCCGCGGGGCGGCCGCTCGAGCTGGGGCGGCGCATCGGCCGCCTCACCCGCGAGCTGCGCGCCCTGCCGCGCGCCGCGGCGCTGGAGCGGCTCGGCCGCGAGCACGCCCTCGACCCGCGGGCCGCCGAGAACCTGCTCCGCTTCCTCGACGACCAGGCGGCGGCGGTGGGCGCGGTGCCGGACGACCGGACGGTGGTGGTGGAGCGGTTCCGCGACGAGCTCGGCGACTGGCGCGTGTGCGTCCTCACGCCCTTCGGCGGGCGGGTGCTCGCGCCCTGGGCCCTGGCGGCGTCGGCGCGCGCCCGCTCCATCCTCGGGGTGGAGGCGGAGACGCTCTGGACCGACGACGGCTTCGCGGTGCGGCTCCCCGATCTCGAGGCGGCCCCGGACCCGGCCTTCCTCCTGCCGGAGCCGGAGGAGGTGCAGGACCTCGTCTCGCGCGAGCTCGGCGGCACCGCCCTCTTCGCCGGCCGCTTCCGCGAGGTGGCGGCGCGGGCGCTGCTCCTGCCCCGGCGCCGCCCCGGCGGCCGCACCCCGCTCTGGCAGCAGCGCAAGCGCGCCGGCGACCTGCTCGCGGTGGCCGCCGGCTACCCGGCCTTCCCCATGCTGCTCGAGACCTGGCGCGAGTGCCTGCAGGACCTCTTCGACCTCCCGGCGCTGGCGGAGCTGCTCGGCCAGGTGCGGTCGCGGCAGGTGCGCGTCGTCACCGCCGACCCGGCCGCGCCGTCGCCGTTCGCCGCCTCGGTCCTGTTCGGCTTCATGGCGAGCTTCATCTACGACGGCGACGCCCCGCTCGCCGAGCGCCGGGCCCAGGCCCTCGCCATCGACCAGGCCCAGCTCCGGGAGCTGCTGGGCGAGGCGGAACTGCGCGAGCTCCTCGACGAGGCCGCGCTGGCGCAGGTGGAGGCGCGGCTGCAGCTCCTCGAGCCGGAGCTGCGGGCGAGGAGCGCCGACGGGGTGGCCGACCTGCTGCTCCGGCTCGGCGACCTCTCGCGCGCCGAGCTCGAGCGGCGCTGCGCCAGCCCCGCGGTGGCGGCCGAGGTGGAGCGGCTGGTGCGCGAGGGGCGCGCCCTGCCGGTGCGGGTGGCGGGCGAGGCGCGCTACATCGCGGTGGAGGACGCGGCCCGCTACCGCGACGCGCTCGGGACGCCGCTCCCGCCCCTCGTGCCGGCGCCGTTCCTGGAGCCGGCGCCGGACGCGCTGGGCGAGCTCTGCGCCCGCTTCGCGCGCCGCCACGCGCCGTTCGCGTCGAGCGCGCTCGCGGCCCGCTTCGGCCTCGGCGTGGCGGTGGCCGAGGCGGCGCTGGAGCGGCTCGCCGCGAAGGGGCGGGTGCTCGAGGGCGCCTTCCGGCCGCACGGGGCCGGGCGCGAGTGGTGCGACCCGGAGGTGCTGCGGGCGGTGCGGCGCCGCTCCCTCTCCCGGCTGCGGGCCGAGATCGAGCCGGCCGAGCCGGCGGCTCTCTCCCGCGCGCTCCTCTCCTGGCAGGGGGTGCTGCGCCCCGCGCGCGCCGGCCCGGACGCGATCCTCGACGCGGTGGAGAAGCTGCAGGGCGCGCCGCTCCCGGCGTCGCTCCTCGAGACCGAGCTCCTGCCGGCGCGCGTCGAGGGGTACCGGCGCGGCGACCTCGACGCGCTCGCGGCCGCGGGCGAGGTGCGCTGGGTGGGCGTCGAGCCCATCGGCGAGCGCGACGGCCGGGTGGCGCTCTACCTCGCGGACGCGCTGCCGCGGCTCCTGCCGCCCCTGCGCGCCGACGCCGCCGCGCCGCCCGCCGGGCGCGAGGCGGCCATCCTCGCCGCGCTCGCCCTGCGCGGGGCGTCCTTCTTCCCGGAGCTGCACGCGGCGGCGGGCGGCGGCTACGAGGGGCAGACGGTGGACGCGCTCTGGGGGCTCGTCTGGCGCGGGCTCGTGACCAACGACGGCTTCGGGCCGCTGCGCGCCTACGCGGAGCAGGGGGCGGTGCGGCGCGAGCGGGCCCGGCTCGAGGCGCGCGCTCCCTTCCGCTCCCGACGGGCGGCGCCGCCCGCGGCGGGCGGGCGCTGGACGCTGATCGAGCCGCGGCGGCCGGGCGCGACCGGACCGGGCCCGACCGCCTGGAGCGCCGGGATGGCCCAGCAGCTCCTCCTCCGCTACGGCCTCGTCACCCGCGAGGTGGCGCAGCTCGAGGGGCTGCCCGGCGGCTTCGGCGCCGTCTACGAGGTGCTGCGGCGGCTCGAGGAGGCGGGCCGGATCCGGCGCGGCTACTTCGTCGCCGGGGTGGGCGCCATGCAGTTCGCGCAGCCGGGCGCGCTCGACCTGCTCCGCTCGCTCCGGCAGCCGGGGGAGGAGCCGGAGGTGGTGACGCTCTCCGCCGCCGACCCGGCGAGCCCGTGGGGCGGGCTCCTCGCCTGGCCGGAGAGCGCGTCGGGCCGCCGGCCGGCGCGGGCGGCCGGGGCGAGGGTGGTGCTGGTGGACGGGGCGCTCGCCGCCTGGGTGGCGCGCGGCGGCCGGCAGCTCCTCGCCTTCCTGCCCGAGCTCGAGCCCGACCGCTCGCGGGTGGGCGCCGCGGTGGCGTCCACGCTGGCGGCGGCGGCGCGGGCGGCGCTGGCCCGCCGCGAGGCCACGCTCCTCGCCGAGATCGACGGCCGGCCCGCGGGGGAGCACCCGCTCGCGGCCTGGCTCGTGGCCGCCGGCTTCCAGCCCTCTCCGGCCGGGCTGCAGTTCACCTGGCGGAGCCCGGCGGCGCGGGCGCCCTCCGCGCCGGTGCACTGACGCCGAGGGCGGCCGAGAGACGAGGAGGGCGGCCGCGTCGCCGCGACCGCCCTCGGGATGCTGCCGGGCCGCGAGGCCGCGCTACTCGGCGACGCCCTGCCCGCCGCGGCGCAGGAACGCCGGGATGTCCCACTGGTCGTCGCTCGCGGCCGGGGCCGCCTCGCGGGCGGGGGCGCGCGGGGCGGCGGCGGGGCGCGGCTGGGCGCGGCCGGCGCCGACCGGGACCGCCTCGCGCACCACCTCGCGCACCAGCACCGGCTCGGGGGCCGGGGCGGGCTGCAGCGCGGCCGGCTTCACCTCCTCGGTGAGCCGGAGCGGGAGCGGCTGCACCCGGGCCTTCTGCACCGGGAGGGTCCGCTCGGCGAGGTGCCAGCGCTCGGCGCGCGGCGCCTCCTTCTGCGCGAAGCCGGTGGCGATGACGGTGATCTTCACCTCGTCGCCGAGCCGCTCGTCCACCACCGCGCCGAAGATGATGTTGGCGTCGGGGTCGGCGGCGGACTGGACCAGGCTCACCGCCTCGTTCATCTCGTGGAGGCCGAGCGACGCGCCGCCGGTGATGTTGACGAGGAGGCCGGTGGCGCCGTCCACGGTGATGTCCTCGAGGAGCGGCGACGAGATGGCGGCCTGCATCGCCTCCATGGCCCGGTGCTCGCCGCGGGCGCGGCCGGTGCCCATGAGCGCCATGCCCTGCTGGCTCATGATGGTCCGCACGTCGGCGAAGTCCACGTTCACGAGGCCGTGCACGGTGATGAGGTCGCTGATGCCCTGCACCGCGTTGAGCAGCACCTCGTCGGCGCGCTTGAAGGCGTCGGCGAGCGCCATGGTCTGGTCGCAGACCGAGAGCAGCCGCTGGTTGGGGATGAGGATGAGCGTGTCCACCGCCTGCTTCAGCGCCTCGATGCCCGCCTCGGCCTGCTTGCGCCGCTTGTTCCCCTCGAAGAGGAAGGGCTTCGTCACCACGCCCACCGTGAGGGCGCCCGACTCCTTCGCCACCTGCGCCACCACCGGGGCGGCGCCGGTGCCGGTGCCGCCGCCCATGCCGGCGGTCACGAACACCATGTCGGCGCCGGCGAGCGCCTCGGCGATCTCGCCGCGGGCCTCCTCGGCGGCGTCGCGGCCGCGCTCGGGGTTCGCGCCGGCGCCGAGGCCGCGCGACCCGCTGCGCCCGATCTGGAGCTTCACCTGCGCCCGGTTCGCCGCCAGCGCCTGCACGTCGGTGTTGGCGGCGATGAACTCCACGCCGTCCATGCCGCCGGCGACCATGGTGTTGATGGCGTTCCCGCCGCCACCCCCCACGCCGATGACCTTGATCCGAGCCCCTTCCACGTCCGTCCGCTTGAAGTCTTCCATTCCCGTCACCCTGTCCCTTTTCCCGAACCCCTAGAAGATCTCTCCGAGCCAGTCCTTCATCCGGCTCTTCACCTTGCGGTAGACGTTCTCCTCGCGAATCTTGAAGTACGGGCTCCCCTCCTGCTGCTCCTTCCCGTACAGCACGAGCCCCACCGCGGTCGCGAACTGCGGGCTCTTCACCACGTCCACGAGCCCGCCGATGCCCCGCGGCATCCCGCGGCGCACCGGCATCCCGAGCACCTCCTCGGCCATCTCCTGCATCCCGTCGAGCAGCGTGGAGCCGCCGGTGATCACCACCCCGGAGGCCATGGTCTCCTCGAGCCCGCACTTCTGGATCTCGTGCTGGACCAGCATGAAGATCTCCTCCACGCGGGGCTCGATGATCTCGGCCAGGATCTGGCGCGAGAGGACGCGCGGGTTGCCGCCGCCGACGCTCGGCACCTCGATGGTCTCGGCCGGGTCCACCATCTTGGCGACCGCGCAGCCCTTGGCCTTCTTGATGCGCTCCGCCTCGTGGCTGGGCGTGCGCAGGCCGACCGCGATGTCGTTGGTGAGGTGGTTGCCGCCGAGCGAGAGCACCGCGGTGTGGGCGATGGCGCCGTTCGCGAAGATGGCGATGTCGGTGGTCCCGCCGCCGATGTCCACCAGGCAGACCCCGAGCTCCTTCTCGTCCTCCGAGAGCACCGCCAGCGACGAGGCGAGCGGCTGGAGCACGATGTCGGAGACGTTGAGGCCGGTGCGCTGGGCGCACTTGATGATGTTCTGCGCCGAGGAGACCGCGCCGGTGACGATGAGCGCCTTGGCCTCGAGGCGCACGCCGCTCATGCCCACCGGCTCCTTGATGCCGT
This sequence comes from Anaeromyxobacter paludicola, assembly GCF_023169965.1. Taxonomy (NCBI): domain Bacteria; kingdom Pseudomonadati; phylum Myxococcota; class Myxococcia; order Myxococcales; family Anaeromyxobacteraceae; genus Anaeromyxobacter; species Anaeromyxobacter paludicola. The sequence continues at coordinate 3,899,282 of NZ_AP025592.1, forward strand.
CCTGGTCGTCCACCACGAACTCCTGCGGGAGGACGTGGATCACCTCGCGGTCGAGCGGGATGGCGACGGCCTTGGCCTGGTCGATGACGCGATCGACGTCGGCCTGCCGGACCTCCTTGTCCTTGATGGCCACCACCCCGTGGGAGGGGAAGGCCTTGATGTGGCCGCCCGCGATGCCCGTGTAGACGGTGCTGATCTCGCAGCCGCCCATGTGCTCGGCCTCCTCGATCGCGCGCTTGATCGAGGCGACGGTGGCGTCGATGTTGACCACCACCCCCTTGCGCAGCCCCTTCGACGGGTGCGAGCCGATGCCGATGATGTCGATGCCCTCGTCGGTGACCTCGCCGACGATGGCGCAGATCTTGGTCGTGCCGATGTCGAGACCGACCAGGATCTCTCCCTTCCTCGCCATGTAACACCTCCTGTGGACGGGCCGCGCAGTCGCGCGCACGTCCCTAGGGCCCTCTCGGACCCGTTTTGCTCAACGCTTCCTTCGCCCCTGCGAGCCGGATGGTCACCCACGACGGGTGGGCCCGGTTGTCGAGGTGCAGCACCTGCGGCTTGCTGCCCGTGGCGGCGAGCGCCCCGAGCACCTTCTGCAGGCGCGACAGCTTCTGCGGGAGGTCGCCCGTGCCGAGGCGGACCTCCGTGCCCTCGGCGCCGACGTAGAGCGTGACGCCCTGGTCGGCCTCGAGGTGGATCTCCGAGATGGGCGCGCCCTCGGCCAGGCCGGCGGCGGCGTAGGTCCGGGCCAGCGCCAGCGCGCCCTGGAGCTGCGGGCGCACCTCGGCCGGCCGCTGCACGAAGTCCTCGCGCGCGATGCCGGTCACGATGGGCAGGTCGAGCCCGTCGCCCGGCGCGGCGCGCTTGAAGACGTCGCCCTCGCTCGAGACGAGGTAGAGCCCGGAGAGCTCGATGAGCGCGGCCGGCTGGTGCTCCTCGATCCGGACCTCGACGGCGGCGGGGACGCGGCGGTGCGCCTCGGCGCGCTTCACCCAGGGCACGCGGGCGAGGGCGCGCTCGAGCTGCCCGAGGTCGGCGCGCAGGAGGTTGTCGCCGCGGCGGACCGTCGCCGCCTCGGCGAGGTCCTGCTCGGAGGCGCGCTGCTGGCCGGCGAAGCGGACCTCGCGGATGCGGAGCGGCTGGCCGGCGGTGAGGAAGCGGTAGGCGCCCCGGGCGGCGCCGGCGGTGGCCGCGCAGGCGCCGAGGGCGGCGAGGCCGATCCCGGCGCGCCGCAGGCGCAGCTTCCACGAGACGGACTCCGCCGCCGCGTCTCGCCGCTTGCGGTTGCCACCCCGCGCCACACGCCAGTCCACGCCCACACCGCCACTCTCGCCAGTCGCCTCGCACCGGTCCCAGGAACCCGGCGCCGCTTCCGGCCGCTATCGCCCGTCTCGCAGCATGCCCGACCGATCCGATTTGGCAAGTATTTATCGGACGCGGGGAATGGTCCGGTCAGATGATCGGCGTCAAGGAATAACCCGTCGAGGTAACGTTCAATGTGAGTGGGTGCCCGACACCCCACGAACACCGGACAGAGAACGATCGAAATGACGAAGAGACTCACCCTGGCCGCCGCCCTCCTCCTGCCAGCGCTGGCATTCGCGAGACCCGGGGGACGGCTGGCGCCGCTGCCGCGCGAGGTCGCCGTGAGCACCCACGCGCCGTTCGAGACCGGGGAGTGCGGGACCTGCCACGAGCGCGAGAACGCGAACAACCCGGGTGGCCTCGTCAAGCCGCTCAACGCGCTCTGCTACGATTGCCACGACGAGTTCAAGCAGAAGGGGGGCGCTCCCAAGGCCCACCCGGTCGCGAAGACCACCTGCACCACCTGCCACTCGCCTCACAACTCGAAGAAGAAGAAGCTGCGCCTGGATCGATGATGGGGGGGGACGGCGCCGGGCGGGGCGCCGTGTCCGGACGGTAACGGGACGCCAGTTGGGCGAGATCAAGGATCCGCCTGGCCGATCCGTCCTTTGATGAGCCGCTCGCCTGAGCAACCCTTGCGGGGGAAATCTCCGAAAACCGGAGACCCATGGAGTCCTCGATGCGTTCTCGCCACCGTGCCGTCCAACTCGCACTCGTCTCGCTGCTCCTGCCCACGCTGGCGCTCGCCGCGCCGGCCCCGGCCAAGAAGGGAGCGCCGGCGCCCAGCACCGGCACCCTGCGCACCGCCTTCGTCGGCAAGGGCGGGCCGCTGCCCCACGGCGTGAAGGTCGGGTGGTCGCACGCCGCCTACGAGAACGGCGACTGCTCCATCTGCCACGTCAACAAGGACGTGAAGAACCCGGGCGCCCTCAAGGCCTCGGTGAACGACCTCTGCTTCCAGTGCCACGAGGAGTTCAACGCCGTCATGAACCGGCAGGTGAAGCACCCGCCGGCGGTCGAGCGCTGCACCAACTGCCACAACGCGCACAACGCGACCGAGAAGAAGCTCCTCAACGCCGACGTCTACACGCTCTGCAACGGCTGCCACACCAAGATCAAGGCGACCGCCGAGAACGCCAAGGTGAAGCACGGCGCGCTCACCTCGGGCGGCAAGTGCGTCTCCTGCCACAACCCGCACGCCGCCAACGTGGAGAAGCTGCTCGTCCAGCTGCCCTTCGACCTGTGCGTGAACTGCCACAGCCAGGAGGGCCTGAAGGACGACAAGGGCGTGACCCTCACCAACTTCTCCAAGCTGCTCGCCGCCAACAAGGTCTGGCACGCGCCGGTCGCCAACAAGGACTGCTCGGCCTGCCACATGACCCACGGCTCGCCCAACTTCCGCCTGCTGGTCGAGGACTACCCGGCGAAGTTCTACGCGCCCTACGACCCGAAGAACTACGCGCTCTGCTTCACCTGCCACAACGACAAGGTGGCGGCGACGGCCGAGACCACCACGCTCACCAACTTCCGCGACGGCTCGCGGAACCTGCACTTCCTGCACGTCAACAAGACCGAGCGCGGCCGCACCTGCCGCGCGTGCCACGAGGTCCACGCCTCGCCGTTCGACCACCAGATCCGCGAGAAGACGCCGTTCGGCTCCTCGGGCTGGGGCCTGAACGTCGGCTGGCAGAAGACGGCGACGGGCGGCCAGTGCGCCAAGACCTGCCACGACACCAAGCCGTACTCCAACAAGACGGTCGCAACCAAGAAGTAGCGAGGTCCTCCGCGTGAACATCCGTCGTCTCCCTGTCCTGATGCTGCTGGTCGCCGGGGGGGCGACGGCACCGGAGGTCGCCCGGGCCCGGGTGGACCTGGGCGGTACCGTCGAGAACGCAGAGCTGCCCACCCTGGACGGCGGGCGAGCGCCCCTTCTCGCGAAGAAGGCGCTCGCCAACGTCCTCGTCTTCTTCCGCCCCGACCAGGAGCACTCGGTCTCGACGCTGCGCCAGCTCGTGGACTGCGAGAAGCGGTTCGAGAGCAAGCCGGTGCACTGGGTGGCGGTGGTCTCCGACACCTACCCGCCGGACGAGGTCCGCGCGGTGGTGAAGGACGCCGGGGTCAAGATGCCGGTGGTCCGGGACGTCGGCGACGCCCTCTACGGCAAGCTGGGGATCCGCCTCCACCCGGTGGTGGGGATCGTGGACGCCAAGCAGAAGCTGGTGGCCTACGAGCCCTTCCACAAGATCGACTACTGCGCGCTCGTGACCGCCCGGATCCAGTTCGTCCTCGGCGAGATCGACGCCCAGCAGCTCCAGGCCGTGCTCGCGCCGCCGCGCGCGACGCAGGGGGGCGACGACCAGGTCGCCCGGCGCCACGTCAAGATGGGCGAGATGATGCTCAAGTCGGGCAACACCGCCAGCGCCGAGGAGAACGCGCGCAAGGCGCTCGAGAAGGACCCGGCGCTGGCGAGCGCGCACGCGCTGCTCGGCGGGGCGCTCGCCGGGCAGGGCAAGTGCGCCGAGGCGGCCAAGGCGTTCGACGAGGCGCTCAAGCTCGAACCGCAGAACGCGGCCGCCACGGCCGGGAAGCAGAGGTGCGCCGCGGGGGCCAGGTAGCCCTCGCCGGCGGCAGGATACCGGGCGCGGTCGCGAAGGCCGCGCCCGTTTTCTTTGCGTGACGTCCCCGGCGCGGGAGTTCGTCGTTGCTCCCGGCCGGGGGGATGCCCGAGAATCGGGCCAGAGAGGGAGGGAACGAATCCATGGCACTGCTGACTCTTCGCGACGTGCGCCGCGCCTTCATGCTGTCCGGGCTGGTGGTGGCCGCCCTGGGCTGGCCGTTCTCCAGCAGCGCCATCGCCGAGACCGGCCACGTGATCGACGAGGTGCTGCCGAAGCTCGACGGCAGCGGCCGGGCCCCGGTGGCCAAGAAGGGCGAGGTGAGCCTCGTCTTCTTCTTCCGCCCGGACCAGGAGCACTCGAAGGAGGCGCTGCGCCAGCTGGCGCGCTGCGAGAAGGACCTCGCCGGCCGGAAGCTCCACTGGGCCGCGGTGGTCTCCGACGCCTACCCGGCCGCCGAGGTCGCGCCGATGGTCGCCGAGTCCGGCGCGGAGATGCCGGTGCTGGTGGACGAGGGCGGGAAGCTCTACGGCAAGCTCAACCTCCGCATGACCCCCGAGCTCGCCATCGCCGACAAGGCCGGCAAGGTCACCGCCTACCAGCCCTTCTCCAAGCTCGACTACTGCGCCCTCGTCGAGGCCCGCGTCCGGTTCGCGCTCGGCGAGATCGACCAGGCCGGCCTCGACAAGGTGGTCGCGCCGGCCAAGGCCACCATGCCCGGCGGCAGCGACAACGAGGCGAAGCGGCACGTCAACTACGGCAAGCTGATGCTCGGCTCGAAGTCCTGGGACAAGGCCATCGACCACGGCCGCAAGGCGGTCGAGAAGGACCCGAAGCTCGTCGCCGGCTACCTGCTGCTCGGCGACGGCCTGGCCGGGAAGGGCGACTGCGCCGAGGCGGCCAAGGTCTACGACCAGGCGCTCGCGCTCGACCCCAAGAGCGAGGCCGCCGCGAAGGGCAAGGCGGGCTGCGGGGCCGCGAAGTAGCGCGGTCCGTGCGTCACCGGGGGCGGCCGGCGCGCGCTGGCCGCCCGCCGCCGCTCACGGCGCCGCGCCGGGGTCCGGCCCGGGCTGCAGCACCTGCGCCGGGCTCTCCATGTCGGCGAGCGCGTAGACGTCGTAGCGGGCGTAGTTGTAGACCGGCGCCAGCGCCAGGAGCCGCTCCAGCTCCTCGTTCGAGTCCACGTCGTAGATCCAGGCGCCGCCGTGCTTCCCGACCACGTGGTAGCGCTTGTCGAGCTTGCCCTGCGCCAGGATCCCCTTGGCGTAGTCGGGCATGCGCAGCACGGCCTGCACCAGCGCCGGGCTGAGGCGCGGCACGTCGAGCTCCCACATCACCAGGAATTTCACGCGTCCCTCCTCGCCGCACCCCGGCGGCGAGGAGACGTGTAAGCCGGGCGGCCCGGGCCGGCGCGCCGCAGGCGGGGGCGCGCCTCCCGGGGGAGCCCGGCCCGGCGTCAGGCCTTGAGCGCGGCCCCGTCCAGGAGCCGCTCGCAGAGCTCGCCGAAGTTGATGCCCAGGCCGGCGGCGATCTTGGGGACGAGCGAGGTGGCCGTCATCCCCGGGAGCGTGTTGGCCTCGAGGATGTACGGCGTGCCGTCGGCGGTCACGATGAAGTCGATGCGGGTGACCCCGCTGCAGCCGAGCGCGGCGTGGGCCTTCTCGGCCGCCTCGAGCACGCGGGTGAGGTGCAGCGGGTGGAGGCGGGCCGGGTAGTAGTAGTCGGTCGCGCCCGGCGTGTACTTGGCGGTGTAGTCGTAGAACTCGCGGGTGGGGACGATCTCGATGGCGCCGAGCGCCTTGCCGTCGAGCACCGCCACGTCCACCTCGGTGCCCTTCACGTACCGCTCCACGATGAGGTCGCCCTTGTAGCCGGCGGCGTCGCGGCAGGCGTCGCGCAGCGCGGCCGCGTCCTTCACGATGTGCACGCCGACGCTGGAGCCCTCGCCGGCCGGCTTCACCACCGCCGGGAGCCCGAAGGGCAGGTCGCCCACGCCGATGTGCTCGGCCTGGCCGCGCTGGAACACGCGGTACTCCGCCACCGGCAGGCCGTGCTCGCGGAAGAGGAGCTTCGAGAAGACCTTGTCCATGCCGAGCGCCGAGGCCAGCACGCCCGAGCCGGTGTAGGGGATGCCCATCGACTCGAGGAGCCCCTGGATGCTGCCGTCCTCGCCCCAGCGGCCGTGGAGCGCCACGAAGGCCACGTCCACCTTCCGCTCGCGCAGGGCGCGCGCCACCTCGAGGTCCACGTCGATGAGGTCCACGTCGTAGCCGCGGGCGCGGAGCGCCTCGGCGCAGCCCTGGCCGGTGCGCAGCGACACCTCGCGCTCGGCCGAGCGCCCGCCGTGCAGCACCGCCACCTTCTTCCCAGTCCACGTCCCCATCTCAGATCTCCTTCAGCCCGTCCGGAAAGTCGCCCACGAGCCGTACCTCCGGCTCGAGGGTGATGTCAAAGCGCTCCCGCACCCGGGTCCGGGCGAGCCGGACGAGCTCGAGCACGTCCGCGGCCCGCGCGCCGCCCAGGTTGACCACGAAGTTGGCGTGGACGTCGGACCAGGCGGCGCCGCCCTCGCGGTGCCCCTTCAGCCCGACCGCCTCGATGAGCCGCCCGGCGTGGTCGCCCGGGGGGTTGCGGAAGGTGGAGCCGAAGGTGGGCTGGCTGAGCGGCTGGGTGCGGCGGCGGTGGTCCTTGTCGGCCTGCATGGCGGCGGCGCTCGCCGCCACGTCCCCCTCGCGCAGCAGGACCTCGACCCGCGTCACCACCCCGCCGGGCGGCAGCCGGCAGGTGCGGTAGGCGAACCCGAGCGCGGAGGCCTCGAGCCACCCGGCGCCGTCGGCGGTCGCCACCTCCACCCGCGTCACCACGTCCTTCATCTCGCCGAGCCGCGTGCCGGCGTTCATGGCCACCGCGCCGCCGAGGGTGCCGGGGATGCCGGCGATGAACTCGCAGCCGACGAGCCCCAGCGCCTGCGCGCGGGCGGGCAGCCGGGCGCTCGGCGCGCCGGCCGGGAGCACCAGGCGGGCGCCGTCGCCGGACTCGCCGCCGAGGTCTCCCGGCAGCTTCACCACCACCCCGCGCACGCCCGCGTCGGCGACGAGCAGGTTGGCGCCGCCGCCGAGCGCCAGGAGCGGCACCCCGAGGTCGCGGCAGGCGCGGAGCAGCTCGGCGAGGTCGTCGGGGTCGGCGGGGCGCACCAGCAGGTCGGCCGGGCCGCCCACCCGGATCGAGGTGCGCGGCGCGAGCGGCGCGTCGCGGATCACCTCGCCGCGCAGCCGCGACGCGAGCTCGTCCCGCCACAGGGCCAAGGTCGTCAGCCCTCCAGGAGCTTCAGGATCTCCGGGCCGGCGGCGGTGACGTCGCCCGCGCCCAGCGTGATGACGAGGTCGCCGGGCCGGACCTTGGCCCGCGCCGCCTCGGCCAGCCTGGCCCGCTCCGGCACGAAGGTCACGTCCTTGTGGCCGTAGGCGCGGATGGCCTCGGCGAGGTGCTCGCCCGAGACCCCGGGCAAGGGCTCCTCGCCGGCGGCGTAGATCTCGGAGAGCACGAGCACGTCGGCGTCGTTGAAGGCGGTCACGAACTCGTCGAGGAGGTCGCGGGTGCGGGTGTAGCGGTGCGGCTGGAACACGCAGACCACGCGCCGGCCGAACGACTCGCGCGCGCCCTTGAGCGTGGCCTTCACCTCGGCGGGGTGGTGGCCGTAGTCGTCCACCACCGTGACCCCGCCCGCCTCCCCGCGCACCGTGAACCGGCGCTGCACGCCGTTGAAGTTCGCGAGGGCGGCGCGGGTCACCTCGGTGGGGATGCCCATCTCGTCGGCGAGGGCGATCACGGCGAGCGCGTTGAGCGCGTTGTGGCGCCCCACCATGCCCACCTGGAACCGGCCGAGCGGCTCGCCGCGCCGGAAGGCGTCGAACGACACCGCCGGCCCCTCGAGGGCGATGTCGGCGAGCCGGTAGTCGGCCACCGGCGCCTCGCCGTAGGTGACGAAGCGCTTCTCCACGTCGGGGATGAGCGACTGCACCGTCGGGTGGTCCACGCAGAGGATGGCGAGCCCGTAGAAGGGCACCCGGTTCACGAAGTCCACGAACCCCTGCCGGAGCGCCGCCGGGGTCTTCCAGTGGTCGAGGTGCTCCGGGTCCACGTTGGTGACCACCGCCAGCGTCGGCGAGATGCGCAGGAACGAGCCGTCCGACTCGTCCGCCTCGACCACCATGTAGTCGCCCTTGCCGAGCTTGGCGTTCGAGCCGAAGGCGTTGACCTTGCCGCCCACCACCGCGGTCGGGTCGAGGCCGGCGTGGGCGAGCAGGTGCGCCGCCATCGAGGTGGTGGTGGTCTTGCCGTGCGAGCCGGCGATGGCGATGCCGTGCTTGAGCCGCATCAGCTCGGCCAGCATCTCGGCGCGGGGGATGACCGGGATCTTCCGCGCGCGGGCCTCGACCACCTCGGGGTTCTGGCGGCGCACCGCCGACGAGGTGACCACCACGTCGGCGTCGGCGACGTTGGCGGCGGCGTGGCCGATCTGGATCCGCCCGCCGAGCCCGGCGAGGCGGCGGGTGGTCTCCGACTCCTTGAGGTCGGAGCCGGACACGGGGTAGCCGAGGTTGAGCAGCACCTCGGCGATGCCGCTCATGCCGATGCCGCCGATGCCGACGAAGTGGATCTTGGCGGAGCGCGAACGGAACAGGATCATGGGCGGGCGCTTCCTTCTTGGCCGGGCTCCGGCTCGGGCGGGCGGACCGGCGCGAAGTCCGGGCCGCGGTCCTGGCCGAGGCGCGAGCCCCAGCGGCGCAGCGAGAGCTCGCTCAGGACCTCGGCGATCTCGCGCGCCGCCTGCGGGGCGCCGAGCAGGCCGGCGGCGCGGGCCATCCGCTCGCGCCGCTCGGGGTTGGTGAGGATGGCGCGCACCTCGGACGCGAGGAGCTCGCCCGTGAGGTCCCGCTCCTCGATCATGACCGCCGCGCCGGCGTCCACCAGGCTGCGGGCGTTCACCACCTGGTGGTTGTCGGCCGCGAAGGGGAAGGGGACCAGGATCGAGGGCTTCTTGCAGACGGTCAGCTCGGCCAGGGTGGTCGCGCCGGCGCGGCAGACGACGAGGTCGCAGCCGGCGTAGGCGCCCGACATGTCGGTGATGAAGGTCCGCACCTCCGGCTGGAAGCCGACGGCGCGGTAGCCCTTCTCCACCTGCTCCCGGTCCTTCGCGCCCGTCTGGTGCGTGATCCGGATCCGGTCCTTCAGGTCGGCGAGGTGCGGCAGGGCCTCGATGACCCGCATGTTGAGCGCGTGCGCGCCGAGCGAGCCGCCGAACACCAGCAGGCGGAGCTCCTCGTGCGGCTCCGACGGGCGCATGTAGTTGTCCATGAGCTGCCGGCGGATGGGGTTGCCGAGCTGCTGCACCTTGGACGCCTTGAAGTACCGGCCCGCCTCGGGGAAGGCGGTGAAGACGCTCCGGACGATGCGCCCCAGGATCCGGTTGGTGAAGCCGGGCAGGGCGTTCTGCTCCTGGATGGCGGTGGGGAACCCGAGGAGCCAGGCGGCGAGCACCACCGGGCCGCTGGCGTAGCCGCCCACGCCGACCACCACGTCGGGCCGCCACTTCCTCAGGATCCGGACGCACTGGAGGAAGGCGCGCGGGAGGAGGAAGAGCCCGGTGAGGAGCCCCAGGAGCCCCTTGCCCTTGAGCCCCGCCACCTCGATGAGCTCGATGGGGAAGCCGGCCTGCGGCACCACCTTGGCCTCGAGGCCGCGGGCGGTGCCGACGAAGACCACGTCGTTCCTCGGGTGGCGCCCCACCACCTCCTCGGCGAGCGCGATGCCGGGGAAGACGTGGCCCCCGGTGCCGCCGCCGGCGACGAGCATCCTCACGGCGCCACCTCCGCCTGGAGCCGCACGGCCTGCGCGCCGCGCCTCAGGAACCCGCCCTGGCTCTGGCTCACCGAGAGCAGGAGCCCCGACGCGCCCATCAGCGTCATGAGGGAGCTGCCGCCGTAGGAGACGAAGGGGAGGGTGAGCCCCTTCGTCGGCAGGAGCACCAGCACCACGCAGAGGTTGAAGACCGCCTGCACGCCCACGAGCGTGGTGAGCCCGAGCGCGAGGTAGCAGCCGAAGGAGTCGGAGGCGCCGAAGGCGGCCTTGAGCCCGCGCCAGACGAAGACGCCGTAGAGGGTGACGAGGAGCAGCATGCCCACGAGCCCCAGCTCCTCGGCGATGACCGCGCCGATGAAGTCGGTGTGCGCGGCGGGGAGGTAGAAGAGCTTCCCCTTGCCGTCGCCGAGCCCCTGCCCGAGCCAGCCGCCGTTCCCCACCCCGAGCAGCGACTCCACCATCTGGAAGCCGACGCCGTCGCGGTAGGCGAACGGATCCTTGAAGGCGAGCCAGCGCTTCAGCCGGTAGTCGGTGCCGGCGATGAGCTTCCAGCCGATGGGGATGGCGGCGAAGACCGCCGCCACGAGCCAGGTGACCTTGGCGCCGGCGGCGAACAGCATCGCCAGGAGCACGCCCGCCAGCACCACGCAGGTGCCGAGGTCCTTCTCGAAGAGGCAGAGCACCATCAGCACCCCGGCCACCATCACGTGGGGGACGAAGCCGATGGAGAAGAGGCGCATCTTGTCGCGCTTGTAGGCGAGCGAGCGGGCCAGGTAGAGCACCAGCGCGAGCTTGCAGAGCTCCGCCGGCTGGAACGAGAGCGGCCCGGCGCCGATCCAGCGGCGCGCCCCGCCGGCCACCTTGCCGATCCCGGGGACGAGCACGAGCACGAGCGAGAAGAGGGTGAAGAGGAGCACCGGGTAGGCGAGCGTCTCGAAGCGGCGGTACCCCAGCTTCAGGGCGCCGACGAGGAGCCCCGCGCCCACCGCCGCGGCGACGAGCTGCCGCTTGAGGAAGAAGAACTGGTCGCCGCTCTTGGCGGCCGCGGTCACCGCGCTCGCCGAGTAGACCATCACCGCGCCGAAGGCGGTGAGGGCGAGGACGGCGAAGAGGAGCCACCCGTCCACGGGCGCCGCGGACGGCCTGCGGGACCAGCTGCGATCGGAGGCCGGCGGCGCCATCAGGGCAGCTCCTCGACGAGGCGGCGGAAGACCGCGCCCCGGTGCTCGTAGCTCTGGAACTGATCGTAGCTGGAGCAGGCCGGCGAGAGGAGCACCGCGTCCCCGGGACCCGCCAGCGCCGCCGCCCGGGCCACCGCCCGGTCGAGCGTGCCGCAGGGCTCGATGGGGGCGAGGCAGGAGAGCTCGCGCTCGATGGCGGGGGCGTCCTCGCCGATGGTGAGGAGCGCCTTCACGCGGCCGGGGAAGAGCGCGCGCAAGGGCGCGTAGGGGGCGCCCTTGCCGTGGCCGCCCATGATGAGGACCACCGAGGGCCGGCCGGCCTCGAAGGCCGAGAGCCCGACCCAGGTCGAGTCCACGTTGGTGCCCTTGGAGTCGTTCACCCACTCCACGCCGCCCCGCTCGCGGACGAGCTCGAGCCGGTGCGGCAGGCCGGGGAAGGCGTCGAGCCCGCGCTGCACCGCCGCCGGGGGCACGCCCAGGAGCCGCGCGCAGAGCACGGCGGCCATGGCGTTCTCGCGGTTGTGGCTGCCGCGGAGGGCGCGGTTGCGCAGCGCGTAGGTCTCCGCCGGGCCGGAGGCGGGGGTGACGACCAGCTCGGTCGCGGCCCCCCCGGCGCAGCGGGCGGCGCGCGGCTCGGGCGGGCCGAAGCCGAAGGTGTGGAGCGCGGCGCGGGAGGCGCGGGCGAGCTCGAGCGCCCGGTCGTCCCGCGCGTTCGCGACCGCGAAGTCGCCCTCGCCCTGGTTCAGGAAGAGGCGCCCCTTGGCGGCGGCGTACTCGTCCACGCTGGCGTAGCGGTCGAGGTGGTCGGGGGTGACGTTGGTGATGGCGGCCACCGTGGGCCGGAAGGCCTCGATCCCCTCGAGCTGGAACGAGGAGAGCTCGACCACCGCCACCTCGGCCCGCGGCCCGTCGAGGAGCAGCTCCGAGAGCGGCTGCCCGAGGTTCCCGCCGGCGAAGGTGGGCCGGTCCTCGGCGAAGAGGGCGGCGGTCAGGGCGGTGGTGGTGCTCTTGCCGTTGGTGCCGGTGATGCCCACCACCGGCACGCCGCCGAGGAGCCGGAAGGCGAGCTCCACCTCGCCCACCACCGGCACCCCGGCGCGCCGCGCCGCGGCGATGGGGGGGATGGAGAGCGGCACGCCCGGCGACACCACGACGAGATCGGCCCCCTCGAAGTCGGCGAGGTCGTGGCCCCCGAGGGCCTCGCGCACGGGGAGCCCGCGGAGCGCCTCGCGCTGCGGCCCGAGCTCGGCCGCGGGGCGGCGGTCGGTCACGGTGACGCGGGCGCCCTCGCGGGCGGCGAGCCGCGCCGCGGCGACCCCGGAGCGGGCGAGGCCCACCACGGTGACGCGCGCGCCCTCGAGCCTGTCGGGGAAGCCCACGGTCACCTCAGCTTGAGCGAGGCCAGCGCCACCAGCGCCAGCGCGATGGAGATGATCCAGAAGCGGACGATGATCTTGGGCTCGGCCCAGCCCTCGAGCTCGAAGTGGTGGTGGATGGGGGCCATCCGGAACACCCGCTTGCCCGTGGTCTTGAAGGACGCCACCTGCACCATCACGCTCACCGTCTCGGCGAGGAAGACGCCGTGGAGAATGGCGCTCACCACCTCGTTCTTGGTGAGCACGGCGAGGGTGCCGAGCCCGCCGCCGAGCGCCAGCGATCCGACGTCGCCCATGAACACCGACGCCGGATAGGTGTTGTACCAGAGGAAGGCGATCCCCGCGCCCACCATGGCGGCGCAGAAGACCGCCAGCTCCTCCGCCCCCTGGATCTCCGGGATGCGCAGGTAGGGCGCGAGGTGGAACCCGCCGATGGTGGCCCCGGCCACGTAGGCCAGGATGAGGAAGGTGGAGGCCGAGACGATGGTGGGGCCGATGGCGAGCCCGTCGAGGCCGTCGGTCAGGTTCACCGCGTTGGAGGTGCCGATGATCACCACCAGCATGAACGGCAGGTAGAGCCACCCGAGCGACGGCTCGAACCGCACGGTGGAGACGAAGGGCAGGGAGAGGTGCAGGTCGAGCCGGCTCCCCACCGTCACGAACGGGAAGGCGCTCCCGAGCGAGAAGTGCAGGTCGGTGAAGAGCCCGTAGTAGACGGCGAGCACGATGACGAGCTGCCAGAGGAGCTTCTTCCTGCCGGCGAGCCCCTTGGAGTTCTTCTTCGAGATCTTGAGCCAGTCGTCGGTGAAGCCGATGGCGCCGTAGCCGACGGTGACGAGCAGCACGCCCCAGACCAGCCGGCTGCGCAGGTCGGCGAAGAGGAGCGTCGCCACCACCAGCGAGAAGAGCACCAGGGCGCCGCCCATCGACGGGGTGCCCGACTTCTTCTTGTGCGTCTCGGGCGTGTCCTCGCGGACGTTGGAGACGCCGTACTGGATGACCCGCATCCGCTCGATGAAGGCCGGGCCGAGCAGGAGCCCCAGCGCGAGCGCCGTGAAGCCGGCGGCGATGATCCGGAAGGAGGGGTAGCGCAGGACGTTGAAGAGGCCGAAGCGCCCCGCGAGCGGGAAGAGGAGGTGGTAGAGCATCTAGGGGACCGGACGGAGGGGGACGCGGGTCATGGGCGGCGCTCGTTCAGGGCCTCGACGAGCCGCTCGAGGCGGTTGCCGCGGCTGCCCTTGACGAGGAGGACGTCGCCGGGCGCGAGCCGGGCGCGCACCTCGCGCGCGAGCTCGCCCAGGTCCTCGGTGTGGAGCGAAGCGGCCTCGGCGAGGCCGGCCGCGCGGGCGGCGGCGAGGGTGGTCCGCGAGCGCGGGCCGAAGGCGGCGAGCAGCTTCAGCCCGGCCCGGGCGGCCTGCTCGCCCAGGGCGCGGTGCGACGGCTCCTCGGCCGCCCCGAGCTCGAGCATGTCGCCGAGGACCGCCACCGGCCGGCCGCCGCGCTCGGCGGCGAGCTGGGAGAGGGTCTCGAGGGCGGCCTGCATCGAGGCCGGGTTGGCGTTGTAGCAGTCGTCCACGAGGAGCACGCCCGAGGGGAGCTCCTCGAGCCGGAGCCGCCGGCCCACGGTGCGGACCTGGGCGAGCCCCGCCACGATCTCGCGGTCGCTGCAGCCGAGCGCCACCGCGGCGGCGGCCGCCGCGGCGGCGTTGGCCATGTTGTGGAGCCCGACCAGCGGGAGCCGCACCTCGAGCTCGCGGTTGCCGATGCCGAGGGTGAAGGCCAGCCCCTCCGGCCCGTGGGAGAGGAGGTCGAGCGCCACCACGTCGCCGCGCCGGCCGCGCCCGCTCGCGAAGGTGAGCACCCGCTTGCCGGAGGCCTGGGCGCGCTTCAGCATGCGCGGGTCGTCGGCGTTGGCGACGGCGATGCCGCCCGGCGGCAGCCCGGCCCAGAGCTCGGCCTTGGCGTCGGCCACCCCGTCCACGCTGCCGAGCCCCTCGAGGTGGGCGGCGGTGGCGTTGGTGACGACCCCGACCTGCGGCTCGGCGATGCAGGCGAGCCGGCGGATCTCGCCGGGGTGGCTCATGCCCATCTCGATCACGGCGGCGTCGTGCTCCGCGCCGAGCCGGAAGAGCGTGAGCGGCACGCCCACCTCGTTGTTGAGGTTCCCCTCGGTCCGGAGCACCGGGCCGCGGGTGGCGAGGATGGCGGCCACCATCTCGCGGGTGGTGGTCTTGCCGTTCGAGCCGGTCACGCCGACCACCGGGATCCGGAAGCGGCGGCGGTGGAAGCGGGCCAGCGCGCCGAGGGCGGCGAGCGTGTCCTTCACGGCGAGGAGCGGGAGCCCGGCGCCGGCGAGGCCGGGGCTGCCGTTGCCCTGATCGAGCCGGGCGAGGCCGGCGGCGAGGGCCGCGGCGCGCCCCTCCTCCACCACCGCGCAGGCGGCGCCGGCCTGCTGCGCCTCGGGGAGGTGGTCGTGCCCGTCGAACCGCTCGCCGCGCAGCGCGACGAAGCAGGCGCCCGGGGCGAGGGTGCGGGTGTCGGTGGAGACGCCCTCGGCGCGCGCCGCGGCCGGGCCGGTGAAGCGCCCCTGGGTCGCGCGCTCGAGCTCCTCCTGCGTGAAGACCGGGCCGTTCATGGGATGCCGAGCGCTCGGCGCGCCTCCTCGCGGTCGTCGAGGTGCCGCTTCTCGGTCCCGACGATCTGGTAGTCCTCGTGCCCCTTGCCGGCGAGCAGCACCGCGTCCCCCTCGCGGGCCGCCCGGATCGCGAGGTCGATGGCCTCGCGCCGGTCGGGCACCACGAGATAGCCCCGCCCGCCCGCGAGCGCCAGCGCCGGCTCGAGCCGGGGGAGGCCGGTCGCCTCCACCCCCGGCAGGATCTCGCCGATGATGGCCGCCGGGTCCTCGGTGCGCGGGTTGTCGCTCGTCACCACCACCAGATCGGCGCCGAGCGCCGCCGCCCGGCCCATCAGCGGCCGCTTGCCGCGATCGCGGTCGCCGCCGCAGCCGAAGAGCGCCACCAGCCGCCGCGGCCGGAGCGCCCGCAGGGCCTCGAGCGTGCGCGTGAGGGCGTCGTCGGTGTGCGCGTAGTCCACGAACACCGACACCCCGCGGGCGGAGATCCGCTCGAGCCGCCCGGGCGCGCCGGGCGAGGCGGAGAGGCCGGCGAGGACGGCGCCGAGCGGGAGCCCGAGGCCGAGCGCGAGCCCGGCGGCGCAGAGCAGGTTCTCGACGTTGTGGCTCCCGACCAGCGGGGAGGCGAGGTCGCCCGCGCCGGCCGGCGTCTCGAGCCGGGCGCGGATGCCGGCGAGGGAGAAGGTGGCCCCCTCGGCCCGGAGCTCCGCGCCGGGGACGCCGTAGCGCCAGACGCGCCGCCCCGCCTGGGCGAGCTCGGCGGCGAGCCGGGCCCCGTGGTCGTCGCCGGCGTTCACCACCGCGAGCCCGTCCTCGGCGAGGCCGCCCCGCGCCGCCGGGTCGGGGAAGAAGAGCCGCCGCTTCGCCTGGAAGTAGTCCTCGAACCCCGCGTGGAAGTCGAGGTGGTCGCGGGTCAGGTTGGTGAAGCCGGCGGCGCGGAAGGAGAGCCCGGCCACCCGCTCCTGCGCGAGGGCGTGGGACGAGACCTCGAGGCAGGCGGCGCGCACGCCGGCGTCGCGCATCTCGGCGAGGAAGGCCTGCAGCGCCTCGGGCGAGGGGGTGGTGTGCGTCGCCGGCCGGGAGACCTCGCCGTAGCGGAAGCTCACCGTCCCGACGACGCCGAGCGGCACGCCGGCGGCGCGGGCGCAGGCCTCCACGAGCCAGGTGACGGTGGTCTTGCCCTTCGTGCCGGTGACGCCGGCGAGCGCGAGCGCGTCCCCGGGCCGGCCGTGGAAGGCGGCCGCGGCGAGGGCGAGGGCGCGGTGGGCGTCGGGCACGAGGAGGAGGGCGGCGGGCCCGCAGGCGACGGGCCGCTCGGCGAGCACCGCCACCGCGCCGGCGCGGGCCGCGGCGGCCGCGTAGGCGGCGCCGTCCTCGCGCGTGCCCGGGACCGCCACGAAGAGGGCGCCGGGGCGCACCCGTCGCGAGTCGCCGGTGACGAGGGTGACGTCGGGGTCGGAGGCGGGGCCGGCGGGGCGGGCGCCGGTGCCTTCTATGACGCTGGAGAGCCGCATCGGGGGGCTGCGCCTTCTCTACCACTAACCTAGCCGGGCGGCGCGAGGTGCAGGCGGACGCGCGTGCCGCGGTCCACCACCTCGCCCGGCCGGGGGAACTGGGACTCGACGCGGCCGGACCCGGCCAGCTCGCCCATGAGCTCCGCCTGCTCCAGCGCGCGGAGCGCGGCGCGGGCGGGCAGGCCGGCGAGCGCCGGGACGGCCACTCCCCCCTGCTCGGCGCGGCGGGCGCGCTCCGCCTCCTGCGCGGCCGACTCCACCACCGGGAAGTCGGGCTCCGGCTCGACCGGCGTCGCGCGGGAGGGGGCGCCGGCCTTCGCCACCGCCGGGAGCTGCGCGCTCGGCGGCACGCCCATCGACTGCAGCGCCGTCTCGGCGAGCGCCTTGAAGACCGGCGCGGCCACGTCGCCGCCGTACACGTCGCCCTTCGGCTCGTCGATGAAGACGCCGATGACCACCCGCGGCGCCTCGGCCGGCGCGAAGCCCACGAACGAGCTGAAGCGCTTGTCGGCCGAGTAGCCGCCGAGCGGATCCGCCTTCTGGGCGGTGCCGGTCTTGCCGGCGGCGCGCCAGCCGGCGAGCCGCGCCTTCTTGCCGGTGCCCTCGACGACCACGCCCTCCAGGAAGCGGGCCATGGTGCGGGCGGTCTGCGGCGACACCGCCCGGCGCACCGGGGTGGGGGTGGCGTGGAGCAGCTCGGTCCCGTCGGCCGGATCGACCACCCGCCGCACCAGCCAGGGCCGGAGCAGCAGGCCGTCGTTGGCGATCGCCGCCATGGCGGCGGTGATCTGCAGCGCGCTCGCGGTGACCCCCTGGCCGAAGCTCATGGTGGCGAGCGAGATGTCGGCGCGCGGCGCGTTGACGGTGCCGCGCGCCTCGGCCTGCACCCCGACCTCGGTGGGCGCGCCGAAGCCGAAGGCGAGGTAGGTGCGGTAGAGCTTCTCGCGCCCCAGGCGCGCGGCGATCTTGCCGGCGCCGACGTTGCTCGACTCGGCCAGGATCCTGGCCGGCGTCACCCAGCCGAGCCCGTGGTGGTCGTGGATGGTGTGGCGCCCGACGCGCCAGGCCCCGTTCTCGCAGAAGATCGAGTCCTCGGGGCCCACGGCCCGCTCCTCCAGGGCGCCCGCCACCGAGAACACCTTGAAGGTGGAGCCCGGCTCGAAGGCGTCCTGCACCGCGTGGTTCCGGAGCTCGGCCGGGTGGCGCACCGCGTTCGGGTTCGCGAGCGGCGCGTTGGCCAGCGCCAGGATCTCGCCGGTGTGGGGATCGAGGGCGACCGCCATGCCGGCCCTGGCCCGCGCGCCCTGGACGGCGGCCGCGAGCGACTGCTCGGCGGCGTGCTGCAGCCCCTGGTCGAGGGTGAGCTCGACGCGGGCGCCCTCGCGGACCCGGCCGGCGCCGCCGCGCTCGGGGTAGAGGGCGCGGGCCCGGCCGTCGCGCAGGGAGTCGAGCCGCACCGCCTCGCCCTGCAGGTCGTCGTCGAGCGAGAGCTCCACGCCCTCGAGCCCCTCGCCGTCGTCGCCCACCACGCCGAGCACCTGGCCGGCGAGCTCGCCCCGCGGGTAGGTGCGCTTGTACTCCTGCACGAAGTGCACGCCCGGGATCCCGAGCGCCTTCACCGCGGCCGACTCGGCCGGGGTGACGCGCCGCTTGGCCCAGGCGAACCGGCGCGAGACGGCGATGCGGCGCAAGAGCGGGCCCGGGTCCACCCCCAGCGTCCGCGCCAGCCGGGCGACGGCCGGGCCGCGGGCCGGATCGGGGGGCAGGTCCTTCGGGTCCACGAAGACCGAGTCGGCCTGCACGTCGGCCGCGAGCGCGGCGCCGTTCCGGTCGGTGATCACGCCGCGGCGCGGCTTGAGCTCGATGGGCCGGACGTACTGGTCGCGGGCCATGCCGCCGAGGTGGTCCTTCTGCACCACCTGGAGCTGCACCGCCCGCACCGCGACGGTGACGAGGCCGGCCGCGAGCGCGGCCGCCACGATCCACATGCGGAAGGCGACGCCCTTCGCCGCCTGCGCGTCCACGCCGGGCCTCAAGAGGCTACCCTGCGCTCGCGACCTTGAAGACAGCTGGCTCCGCCGGCGCGGGATGCCCGGTCCGCTCGCGCCCCTGCTGCTTGCGAGAGGAGAGGGTCCCCTTGTCCGCCGCCACACCGCCCGCCCGTTCCGCCACCACCACCCGCCCGACCTCGGTGCCCGCCATCACCGTTCCCGGCGCCGGCGGAGCCATGCCCAGCTGCGCGCGGGCGAAGCGCTCGAGGCGCCCCGGCGCGCGCAAACGCGCGACCTCCATCTGCAACCTGCCGTGCTCGTCCTCCAGCCGCTGGTGCTCGCCCTCGAGGCGCGCCAGCTCGTAGCCGGAGGTGATCACCTGCGTGTGGCTCCAGATGCGGAACAGGGCCACCGCGGAGAAGAGCGCCACCCAGGCGGCGCAACGCACCACGCGGCCCCCCTGGCCGCAGACACCGGGATCCGCGCTCATCGCAGCCTCTCCACGGCGCGCAGCCTGGCGCTGCGCGACCTCGGGTTCGCAGCCACCTCGTCCTCGGAAGCCTTGACCGCCTTGCGCGTGACCGCCCGGAAGGCCGGATCGGCGCCACAGGCGCACACCGGGAGGCCGGGCGGGCAGGTGCAGCCGCGGGTGAGCTCGCGGAAGCGCTCCTTCACCATCCGGTCCTCGAGGGAGTGGAAGCTGATCACGGCGGCCCGGCCGCCCACGGCGAGCGTGGCGGGGAGGGCGCCGAGCCAGGCCGCGAGCGCGCCGAGCTCGTCGTTGACGGCGATGCGGAGCGCCTGGAAGGTGCGGGTGGCCGGGTGGATGCGCTTCGGCCAGGCCTTGCGCGGGACGGCGCGGGCCACCACCTCGGCGAGCCCGGCGGTGTCGAGCCGGTCGCCGGCGGCGACGGCGCGCTTCACGGCCCGGGCGATGGGGCGCGCGAACGGCTCCTCGCCGTACTCGCGCAGGATGCGGGCCAGCTCGGCCTCGTCGATGCGCGCGAGGAGGTCGGCCACCGTCTCGCCCTCCTGCCCCATGCGCATGTCGAGCGGGCCGGGGCGGGAGAAGGAGAAGCCGCGCTCCGCCTCGTCGAGCTGCGGCGAGGAGACGCCCAGGTCCACGAGGGCGCCGTCCACCCCGCCGATGCCGAGGGCGTCGAGCACGTTGCGGGCGTCGCGGAAGTCGCCGCGGACCGCCCGGAAGGCCTCGCCGTAGCGCGCCAGCCGGGCGCGGGCCGCCGCCAGGGCGGCCGGATCCTTGTCCACGCCGATCACGCGCGCACCCCGGGAGAGGAGGAGCTCGGAGTGGCCGCCGCCGCCGAGCGTCCCGTCGAGGATGAGCTTCCCCGGGGCCGGCGCGAGCAGCTCGACCGTCTCGTTGGCGAGGACCGTGACATGGTGGAACTCCGCGCTCACGCCGCCCGGAGGGCCTCCTCCAGGTTGCCGTACAGCTCCACGAAGCCGCCGGCGCCGCCGGCGTAGACGAGGTCGCGGACGTAGCGGCTCGCGCCCGCGGCCCGCAGGCCGGGGATCGACTTGAGCAGCGCCGCGCCGGCGTAGTGCAGGTGGGTGACCCGCTTCATGTCGATGACCACCATGCGGCCGCCCTCGCGGACCACGGTGGCGAGCCGGGCGATGGCCTCGAGCTCCTCGCGCGAGAGCTCGCCGATGCCGCGGATGATGGTGACGCCGTCCTGATGCCGTGCCTCGTACATGCCCGTCCCTCCTCACGCACCCGTGCTGAACGCGCCCGCGAACAGGTCGATGACCTCGTCGGGGGCGAGCTGCTTCGACATCTCCGCCTCGTACCGCGCCTTGTCCCAGAGCTGGATGGTGTGGACCATCCCGACCCAGACCACGTCCTTCTGGAGCCCGCCGTGCTGCCGCAGCGCCGGCGGGACCAGCACGCGGCCGTGCACGTCGAGCTCGACCTCGTGCTGCGCCGAGTAGAAGCGGAGCAGGTTCGCCTGCTGGACCCGGTTCATCGGGGAGAAGGTGGCGATCTTCTCCTCGACCTTCTTCCAGGCGCTCCTCGGCCAGGCGGCGATGCAGGCGCTGTGGGCGTCGCGGGTGAGCACGATGCTCGCCTCGCCGGCCTGGGCGAGCTGCTCGCGCAGCTTCACCGGCAGGCTCGTGCGGCCCTTGGCGTCGATCGTGTGCTCGTAGGTTCCGCTGAACAAGGCGCGCCGCCTCTGGATGCCGCTGGGATCCGCTTTTTGACACCATTTCCCACCGGCACGCTCGGATCTACGGAGATCGGCGGGGGTTGTCAACAAGCCCCGGTTATTCAAGGACTTGGATCTGCTCGGAAGATCAGTGACCCCCGGGGTCGGATCGGCCAGCGCTGGGGGTGCGCGGACACCTACACGCAAGCCGTGGGGGGATCGCGTCCTGATCGCGCGATCGGTGGGAATCGCGCCCGTCGCGCCGCTCCGGCCCTCCTGACCGGTTGCGCCGCCGCGGTCCGCCGGATCATGTTCCAGCCGATTCCCCAATCAGGCGAGGTCGGCGTGGGCACACTCCAGGGCAGGACCCTCTTCATCACCGGCGCGAGCCGCGGCATCGGCAAGGCCATCGCCGTCGCCGCCGCGCGCCAGGGCGCCAACGTCGCGATCGCGGCCAAGACGGTGGAGCCGCACGCGAAGCTGCCTGGCACCATCTTCAGCGCCGCCGAGGAGGTGGAGGCGGCGGGCGGGAAGGCGCTCGCGCTGCAGGTGGACGTGCGCAGCGAGGAGCAGATCGCGCGCGCCATGGCCGAGGCGGCCGAGCGCTTCGGCGGGATCGACGCGCTCGTGAACAACGCGAGCGCCATCTTCCTCGCCGGCACGGTCGAGACGCCGATGAAGCGCTTCGACCTCATGCACCAGGTGAACGTCCGCGCCACCTACGCCTGCACGCAGGCGGCCATCCCCTACCTGGCGAGGTCGGGGAACCCCCACATCCTCAACCTCTCGCCGCCGCTCGACCTCTCGCCGCGCTGGTTCGCGAGCCACGTCGCCTACACGATGAGCAAGTACGGCATGAGCCTGTGCGTGCTCGGGATGGCCGAGGAGCTCCGGCCCCAGGGCATCGCCGTGAACGCGCTCTGGCCCCGGACCACCATCGCCACCGCCGCCGTGGTGAACCTGCTCGGCGGCGAGGAGATGGCGGCCCACTCGCGCAAGCCCGAGATCGTGGGCGACGCGGCGGTCGCGATCCTGGCGCGCGAGGCGCGGGCCTGCACCGGGAACTTCTTCATCGACGACGAGGTGCTGCGGGCGGAGGGCGTCACCGACCTCGACCGCTACGCGGTGACGCCGGGGGCGGAGCTCTACCCGGACCTCTTCCTCGACCCCGAGAAGGCGCCCTAGAACTCGGCGGAGAGCGGGTCCTCCTCGAGCGGGATGAGGTCCTCGGGGCGCAGCGCGATGGCCCCGGGGGCGCGCTTCGGTGCCTCGCCGGCGGTGCTCCTCTTCCCCTCTCCCGCGGAGCGGGGGAGGGACAGGGAGGGGGTGAGCCCGCGGGGCAGGGCGGGCCGCCCCTCCCCGGCCCTCCCCGCGCGAGCGGGGAGGGAGCGCTGCGCCGAGCCCTCTCGCGCGGCCGCCCCGAGCCTGAACGCCCCGACCATGGCGGCGAGCTCCTCCGACTGCCCGGAGAGCTCGCTCGCCGCCGAGGACGACTCCTCGGAGCTGGCGGCGTTCTGCTGCGTCACCTTGTCCATCTCGGAGACCGCCTTGTGGAGCTGCTCGATCCCGGCCGACTGCTCCTTCGCGCCGGCGGCGATCTCGGCCACGATGTCGGTCACCTTCCCGATCCCGCCCACGATCTCGCCCAGCTTCGCCGAGACGTGGCGCGAGGTCTCGGCGCCCTGCGTGGCCTGCTTCACCGACTGCTGGATGAGCGCCTCGGTCTTCTGCGCCGCCTCCTTGCTCCGGAGCGCGAGCGAGCGGACCTCCTCGGCGACGACCGCGAACCCGCGCCCGGCCTCGCCGGCCCGCGCCGCCTCCACCGCCGCGTTGAGGGCGAGCAGGTTGGTCTGGAAGGCGATCTCGTTGATGTCGCGGATGATGGCGCTCGTGCCCTCGGCCGAGGCCCGGATCTGATCCATCGCCACCTGCATCTGCGACATCGCCGCCGCGCCCTCGGTGGCCTGGCCCCTCGCGCTCGTCGCGAGCGCGCTCGCCTGGCCGGCGTGCTCGGCGCTGCTGCGCGCCATCGCCGCCACCGAGTCGAGGCTGGCGGTGGTCTCCTCGAGCGAGGCCGCCTGCTCCGAGGCGCCGCTCGCGACCGCCTGCGAGGACGACGCGATCTGGCTCGCCGCGGAGGACACCTGGCCCACCGACTGCGACACCTGCGAGAGCGCCTCGTCGAGCGCCTGGGCGGAGGCGTTGAGGGCCGTCTGCACGCGGGCGTGGTCGCCCTGGTAGTCGCCCTTCATCCGGGCGGTGAGGTCGCGCTCGGCGAGCCGCTCCAGCACCGCCGTGGCCTCGCCGATGGGCGCCAGCACCGCGTCGAGCGTGGCGTTCACGCCCTGGAGGGCCTCGCGGAAGGCCCCCTCGTGCTTCGTCACCTCGGCCCGCTCGGCGAGCCGGCCCTCCACGGCCGCCCGCGACAGCGCCTTCGCGTCGGCCACGAGCGCAGCGACCGCCTCGACGCAGCGGTTGAGGCTCTGCTGCATCGCCACGATGTCGCCCTGCACCGCGTTGGTGCGGAGCGGCGGGAGGTCGCCGTGCGAGATCCGCTCGCAGTAGCCGGCGACCACCCGGAACGGCTTCACGATCGCCTCGACCGCCCCGTTGACGCCCTCGAGCGTCTTGCGGAAGGCCCCCTCGTGCCGGGAGGCGTCGGCGCGCTGGTCGAGCTGGCCGGCGGCGGCCGCGGCGGCGAGGGCGTCGGCGTCCCGCACCAGGGCCCCGAGCGCCCCGACGCAGCGGTTGAGGCTCTCGCGGATCGCCTGGAAGTCGCCCTTCGCCACGCCGGTGCGGAGCGGCGGGATCTCGCCGTGCGAGATCCGGTCGCAGTAGTCGGCGACCACCCGGAGCGGGGTGACGAGCGCGTCCACGGTGTCGTTCAGGCCCTGCACCACGGCGCGGAAGTCTCCGTGGTGGCGGGAGAGGTCGGCGCGGGTGGCGAGCCGGCCCTCCACCGCCGCCTCCGCCAGCGCGCGCGAGTCGGCGACCAGGGCGCGGACCGCCGCGGTGCAGGCGTTGAGGTTCCGCTTGAGCGCGTCGAAGTCGCCCGGCCAGGGCTCGGCGATGGGCGGCGGCACGTCGCCCTGCGCGAGCCGGTCCACGCAGCGGGCCGCCTGCTCCACCGGCGCGATCACCGCGTCGAGCGTGGCGTTCACGCCCTCCACCACCTTGCGGAAGTCGCCCTGGTGGCGCGCGGCGTCGGCGCGGGTGGCGAGCCGGCCCTCCACCGCCGCCGCCGAGAGGCGGGTGGCGTCGGCGACCAGCGCGTTCACCGCGTCGATGCAGCGGTTGAGGCTGTCCTTGATGGCGTTGAAGTCGCCGCGGTAGGCCTCCTCGATGCGGGGCGGCACGTCGCCCCGCGAGATCCGGTCCACGCACGCGGCCGTCATCTCGATGGGGTGGACGAAGGCGTCCATCATCTCGTTCATGCCCTCGACGATGGGCCGGAACTCGAGCGAGACCGCCGCCGCGTCGCCGCGGACGGCGAGCTCGCCGCGCCCCACCGCCTCGCGGAGCCGGCGGGCCTCGGCGCCGAGGAAGCGGAGCGGCCGGGTGATGGTGCGGGCGAGGGTGAAGCCGGCGGCGAGGGCGGCGAGGACCGCCAGCAGGGACACGCCGAGGATGGTGAGGAGCTGGGCGCGCCGCTCGCGCAGCGCCGCCTCGCGCTGCTGCGCCACGAGGGCGTCGATGTCGTCCACGTAGTTGCCGGTGCCGACCACCCAGCCGAAGGGGGCGAAGCCGAGGGTGTAGGCGCGCTTGGGCGCGGCGGCGCCGCCGCCCTTGCGCGGGAAGGCGTAGTCGGTGAAGCCGCCGCCGGCGCGGCCGTTCCGGAGGAACTCGCGGACCATCGCGTAGCCGTTGGCGTCGGTCTTGTCGAGGCGCCCCTTCCCCTCGTCCGGCCGGCCCAGGAGCACCACGTTCACGCCGTCGTAGGTGTCGGCCCAGAAGTAGCCTTCCTTGTCGTAGCGGAGCCCGCGCAGGAGGTCCGCCCCGAGGGCGCGGGCCTGGGGCTCGGTGAGCTCGCCGCGCCCGGCGCGGTCGGAGATCGCCTGCAGCATGGAGACGGCGCTCTCCACCTGGAGCCGCGCGTTCCGGTCGAAGTTGGCGCGGAGGGTCCGCTCGTACTCGTCGATGCGGCGGTCCGACGCCTGGGCGCCGAAGCGGGCCATGCAGAGGCCGAGGGCCAGGGCGACCACGGCGCCGGTCCCGGCCGCGAGGGCGACCACCTTGGAAGAGATCTTCATGGCGAAGCTCCTGTCGCCCATGGGGAGGGCGCGCGAGCCGCGTCATGTGCAGCCGGCGGGCCAGCGGAAGAGCCGGTAAACGGACGATCTCGATCCGGGTGAACCTGGCGGAACGGGTGAGCCGGGACCCCGCCCCGTGACCCGCTCGAGCGGGGCACGGAGCGCTCGCCTGCCCGCTTCCTCCGGCTAGTCCGCCGTCGCCCCGCGCGCCTCCGCCTCCTGGTGCCGGAGCTGCTCCTCCATCACCAGCTGGGCGATCGACTTCTTGAGCTCGTTGAACTCGGGGCTCGCCGGGTCGCGGGGCCGCGGCAGCGCGATCGGCACGATCTGCTTCACCGTGCCGGGCCGGTAGGTCATCACCACCACCCGGTCGGCGAGGTAGATCGACTCCTCGATGCCGTGGGTCACGAAGACCACCGTCTTGCGGAGCTCCGACCAGATCCGGAGCAGCTCGTCCTGCAGGTTGCGGCGGGTGAGGGCGTCGAGCGCGCCGAACGGCTCGTCCATCAGCAGCACCGGCGAGTCGATGGCGAGGGCGCGGGCGATGGCGACGCGCTGCCGCATGCCGCCGGACAGGTCCTTGGGGTAGCGGTCGCGGAAGTCCTGCAGGGACAGCTTGGCGAGCCAGGCGTCCACGGTGCGGCGGATCTCGGCCCGCGGCGCGCCCTTGAGCTCGAGCCCGAAGGCGACGTTCTTCTCCACCGTCATCCAGGGGAAGAGCGCGTACTCCTGGAACACCATGGCCCGGTCCGGCCCGGGCGCGGTCACCGGGCGCCCGCCGGCCTCGAGCGTCCCCGCGGTGGGGGCGGTGAAGCCGGCGATGGCGTTGAGCAGGGTGGACTTCCCGCAGCCGGACGGGCCGAGGAGGCAGACGAACTCGCCCGCTCCGACGGTGAGGTCGATGCCGGCGAGCGCGGTCACCTCGCGCCCCCCGGTGCGGAAGACCTGCCGGACGCCGCGGGCCGCGATCATCGGGGCGCCGCCGGTCATCGCCCCTGCTCCAGCCCGCGGTGCCAGCGCAGCAGCCGGCGGTTGAGGGCGTTCATGCCGAGGTCGATGCCGAGCCCGGCGAGGCCGATGGAGAACATGCCGGCGATGATCTTGTCCGACCAGAAGAACTCGCGCGCCTCCAGGATGCGGTAGCCGAGCCCGCTGTTCACCGCGATCATCTCGGCCACGATCACCACGATGAAGGCGACCCCGACCCCCACCCGCACGCCGGTGAGGATGTACGGGGTGGCGGCCGGCAGGATGACGCGCCGGAAGAGCACCTGCTGCCCGGCGCCGAGGTTGCGCGCCGCGCGGATGTAGATGGCGTCCACGCTCCGGACGCCGGCGATGGTGTTCATGAGCACCGGGAAGAACGCGCCGAGCGAGATGAGGAAGTAGGCCGGCGGGTCGCCGAGCCCGAACCAGAGGATCGAGAGCGGGATGAAGGCGATGGGCGGGATGGGGCGGAGGATCTGCACCAGCGGATCGAAGAGCTGGTAGACCCAGTCCTTCGCCCCCATGAGCAGCCCGAGCGGCAGCGCCAGGCCGCCCCCGATGACGAAGCCGACGAGCACGCGCTTGAGGCTCCCGACCGCGTCGCCGGGGAGCTCGCCCGAGAAGAGCCAGGCGAGCCGCGAGCGGCCGCCGGCCGGGTCCCAGGGCTCGAGCGGCAGCAGGTAGGCCACCCAGCGGCGCGCCACCTGCGAGGGCGGCGGCAGGATCTGGGGCGAGACGCGGCCGCTGCGCGCGAGCCACTCCCAGAAGAGCAGCACCGCGACCGGGATGAGGACCGCGCGCAGCAGCGGGACGAGGCGCGCGCGCATCGGCTACTTCACGCCCTGCTGCTTCTTCGCCTGCTCGAGCAGCTCGAGCTTCACCCAGGCCGACGCCGGGGGCGGGCTCTGCAGCTTGCCGACGCCGTACTTCTTCATGAGGTCGGTGGTGCGCTGCACGTGGTCGAGCGACAGGTCGTAGGTGAAGGCGGCGTTCTGCATCGCGTCCTTGTAGTCCTGCGAGCCGAGCTGCCCCTTGAAGAGGCTCTCGCGCACGTACTTCTCGGCGAGGGCGGGGTTGGCGAGGAAGGTGCGGGTCGCCTCGACGAAGCAGCTCATCACCCGCAGGGCGAGGTCGTGGTTGGCGTAGAGCTTCTCGGTCATGACCAGCACCCGCTCCGGCTCGCCGAGCGGCGTGTCGTAGGGCTTCACGATCTCGGTGCCGAACCCCTTGGCGATGGCCTGGGTGGACTGCGGCTCCGACTGCGACATGGCGTCGATCTGCTTCGCCATCAGCGCCTGGTTCAGGTCGGCGTACTGGAGGTAGACGACGAGGACGTCGGCCTTGCCCGGCTGGTCGGACCAGGTGAGCTGGTGCTTCGCGAGCTCGGCGAAGAGCAGGATCTCCTGCGCGCCGCCGCGCGGGACGCCCACCTTGCGCCCCTTGAGGTCCTCGATGCGCTTCAGGCCCAGGTCGGCGCGGCCGACGATGCGCGCCCCGCCCCTGGCGAAGCCGGCCACCGCGAAGATGGGGGCGCCCGCCGCGCGGCCGGCCACCGCGGCGTCGGCGGCGCTCGCGGCGAGGTCCACCTCGCCGGCGAGGATGCCCGGGATGATGTCCACGCCCTTCGGGAAGATCCGCTCGCGGACGTCGAGGTCGTACTTCTTGCCGATCTCCTTCATGTAGGAGACCGCGCCGTAGTGGGCGAACTTGAGGTTGCCGAGCCGGACCACGTCGGCGGCCGGCGTGGGCCGGGCGGCGAGGAGGGCGGCGGCGGCGAGGAGCGCGGCGAAGGGCTTCATGCGGTTCCCTCTCGTCGAGGGGGCCCGCCCCGGGGAGGGGGACGGGCCACCTCTGGTGGGAGAGGCCCGGCGCCGCCTACGGGTCCACCTCAGGCAAACGCGCCAGCGCCTCCCGGATCTTCTCCTCGGAGTATTCATGATCCTCGAGGTTTCCGGAGAGATAAGCGTCGTACGCCCCCATATCGAGCTGTCCGTGGCCGGACAACCCGACGAGGATCACGCGCTCCCGCCCCTCGTCCTTGGCCCGGAGCGCCTCGTCCACCGCGGCGCGGATGGCGTGGGACGACTCGGGCGCGGGCACGATGGCCTCGCTGCGGGCGAAGAGCAGGGCGGCCTCGAAGCAGGCGTTCTGGACGTAGGCGCGGGCCTCGATCTCGCCGGCCGCGAAGAGCTGCGAGACGAGCGGCGACGCGCCGTGGTAGCGCAGCCCGCCGGCGTGGATCCCGGGCGGCATGAAGTCGTGCCCGAGGGTGTACATCTTCGCGATGGGGGCCATCTTCGCGGTGTCGCCGTAGTCGAAGGCGTAGACGCCCTTCGTCAGGCTGGGGCAGCTCGCCGGCTCGGCGGCGAGGCAGCGCACCCGCTTCCCCGCGGCGCGGTCGGCCAGGAACGGGAAGGCGAGCCCGGCGAAGTTGGAGCCGCCGCCGTGGCAGGCGATGACCACGTCCGGGTAGTCGCCGGCGAGCTTCAGCTGCGCCTTCGCCTCCTGGCCGATGACCGTCTGGTGCAGGCAGACGTGGTTGAGGACGCTGCCGAGCGCGTAGTGGGTGTCGGAGTGGGTGGCGGCGTCCTCCACCGCCTCGGAGATGGCGATTCCGAGCGAGCCCAGGTTGCCCGGATCGCGCTGGAGGATGGCGCGCCCGGCGGCGGTCTCGGGGGAGGGGGAGGGGATGACCTTGGCGCCGAAGAGCTGCATGAGGCTCTTGCGGTAGGGCTTCTGCGAGAAGCTCACCTTCACCATGTAGATGGTGCACTCGAGCCCGAACATGCTGCAGGCCATGGCGAGGGAGCTGCCCCACTGCCCGGCGCCGGTCTCGGTCGCGAGCCGCTTGATCCCGGCTTGCCGGTTGTAGAAGGCCTGCGGCACGGCGCTGTTCGGCTTGTGCGAGCCGGCCGGCGAGACCCCCTCGTACTTGTAGTAGATGCGGGCCGGCGTCCCGAGCGCCTGCTCCAGCCGCCGCGCCCGGAAGAGCGGCGTGGGGCGCCAGAGCCGGTAGATCTCGCGCACCTCGCGCGGGATCTCGATGAACCGCTCGCGCGACACCTCCTGCTCGACGAGCGCGAGCGGGAAGAGCGGCAGGAGGTCGTCGGGGGTCACCGGCTTCAGCGTGCCCGGGTGGATCACCGGCGCGAGCGGGCCGGGCAGGTCGGGGATGACGTTGTACCAGTGGGTCGGGATCTGGCTCTCGGGCAGCAGGTACTTCGTCGTCTCCATTCCGCGCCTCCGCAGGGGGGAAGCGCACATTAGGTCAACCCTGGCCGCCTCCCGTCAAGCGCGCCGCCGGCGGGCCAGCAGCGCCACGCCCGCGAGGAGCCAGACCGGGCTCGCGCCCGGACGGCCCGGCAGCGTCGCGCAGCCCTGCGCGGCGGGGAGCGCGACCGTCGCGGGCGACTGCGTCGGCTCGGTGCCCGACGGGGCCGGCTCGGGCGTGGCGGTCGCGGTCGGGGCGGGGGTCGGCGTCGGCTCGGGCGTCGGCGCCGCGGTCGGGGCCGGCGTGGGGCTCGGCGCGGGCGTGGGCGTGGGGGTCGGCTCGGGCGTAGGAGTGGGAGTGGGCGTGGGGGTCGGAGTCGGCGCCGGCGCCGCGTTGGCCAGCGCGAAGGAGACGCCGCCCGAGATCCCCGCGCCCGAGGCGAAGGCGGTCACGTCGTAGCTGCCGGTGGCGGTGCCCGCGGTGGCGGTGGTGCGGGCGTCGCCGTTCGCGTCGGTCACCACCTCGCTCGCGCCCAGGCTGGCGGTCGGGTCGCCGGCGCGCACCCGGAAGCTCACGCGGGCGCCGGCCACCGGCGCGCCCGACGGATCCTGCACGTGCACCGAGAGGGGGGCGGGGAAGGCGGTGGACGGGCTCGCCTCCTGCCCGGAACCGCCGGTCACGGTGACCGAGAGCGGCTGCCAGAGGTAGACGCCGGGTAGGGCGGGCTCGAGGTTGGACGCCGCCGGATCCGGGGTGGCGTTGCGGGCCACGTCGGTCGTGTCGGCCCAGGCGATCTCGGCCTCCACCAGCGTCGGCGCGGTCCCGAAGGCGTCGTACGCCTCGTTCCCGGGCGCCGCGCCGTCGCTCCAGCCCGCCGCGGCGGGCACGGCCCCCGTCCACTGGAGCTGGCCGTAGCGGTACTCGACCGCCGCCGCGTCGCCGCCGGTGGCGTCGAGCGCGACGCGGTGCAGCCGGAGCTGGAAGGTGTTCCGGTCCGTGCCGTCGCTCCCGAACGCGGCCACCTGCCACCAGGTGAGCGTCACGACCGGATCGGCCGGGTCGGGGTCGGCCGCGACGTAGAGGTGGCCCCCGCGCCCGAGGTCCGCGTCGGCGTAGAACGCCGCCAGCATGGGGACCTTGGACAGCCCGAGGCCGCCCGGGACGCAGGCGTTCCCCCGGCGCCCGAAGGTGAGGAAGCCGTTGGTGGTGACCCACACGTCGCGGGGGTCGAGCCGGCGGCCGAAGAGCGCGACGCCGTCCGGGAAGACGGCGGAGAGGTCGACGCTCCAGGCGCCGTCGTCGAGGTCGCCGCCGTCGTCGGGCGGGCGGGCCGTGAGGTCGAGGGTCCCGACGTCGTCCGGACCGCCGAGGCCGGTCACCACCGCGTCGGCGCCGCCCTGGGCGGTGAGCGCCGCGGCGGCGCTCCCGAGGGGGCGCGGCGCGCTGGAGCGGCCCGAGCAGCCCGTCGTCAGGAGGGCCAGCGCCAGGAAGAACAGCAGCGCGGCGGTGACTCCACTCATCGTGATGCGCGTCGAAGGGGTCATTGGGGAGTCGCGGTGAGGGTCTCCCGCCCCAGTTGCATCGGCGGTGCCACGCCGGGGGGCGCCCGGGGAGCCGGGAACCCCTCGGGAAAGAACCGCCCGGCGGGGTCGGCACGGCCGGGCGCGGCGGCACCCTGGGTGACGGGCGACCGCGGCGGCGAACGGCGGTCAGCGCAGGTTGCGCCCGATGTGCCCGGCCGCCCAGTGGGCGATCCCGAACACCGTCTCCTGGGGGTTCACTCCCAGCGAGGAGGGGAAGATCGACGCGTCGGCCACGAAGAGGTTGTCCACGTGGTGGTGCTTGAGCCGGGCGCTCACGACCGACTTGTCGGGGTCCTTCCCCATGGCGCAGCCGCCCATCTGGTGGGCGGTGAAGAGCCCGACGCGCACCGGGCGCCAGGGGGCCGCGTCGAGCTTCGGCAGGTCGGCCTCGCGGCGGAGCTCCACCGGGTCCTCGTGGAGCGAATGGACCGACTCGGCCCCGGCGGCGAGCTGCACCCGGGCGAGCGCCTTGTTGGCCTCGCGGAGCGCCTCCCAGTGCTCCGGGCGGAGCCGGTAGTCGAGCCGCACCCGGCCGTCCTTGCGGAGCGAGACGGTGCCGCCCTCGTCGCCGGGGAGGAAGCCGTCGACCGTGAGCCCGATGAGGGCCGAGACGTGGCCGAGCCGGGCCATCACCTCCTGGTGCGCGGCCCCGAAGCCGCCCGCGGCGCTCGCCGCCAGCATGGGGTGGACCGGGGCCGTCTCCATGAAGAAGCCGATCTTCCCCGGGCCGCGCTCGATGAACTGGTGCGAGGTGACCGACTGCGGCGCGCCGTAGAAGCCGTCGATGCGCTGCGGGTAGACGCCGATGCTGGCCACCACCGGGTGGAGGAAGGTCCGCTTGCCGACGCGCCCGTTGAAGTCGAGGCCGCTGCGCAGGAGCAGCGCGGGGCTGTTCACCGCGCTGCCGCAGAGGACCACCACCTTGGGCTTCACCAGCACCGAGTGGCCCTTGGGCCGGTCGGTGGCCGGATCGAGCACCTCCGCCCGCACCAGGTTGGCGCGCTTGCGGTGCAGCTCGATCCGCACCGCCCGCGTGTTGGCGTAGAGGTGGGCCCCCTTCTTCACGGCGTCGGGGACGTAGGTCACGTCCATCGAGCGCTTCGCGTCGATGGGGCAGCCGAGGCCGCAGTAGCCGAGGTTGGCGCAGGCGTCCACGTTGCGGCGGGTGAGGGCGCGCTGCCAGCCGAGCTTGCCGCAGCCGTCCCAGAGCACCCGGTTGTTCCCGTTCACCTGCGCGAGCGGCCACTCGCGGATGTTGAGCCGCTGCTCCACCGCGTCGAAGTGCGGCGCCAGCGTGGCCGGGTCGAGCCCCTCCACGCCGTGCGCGGCGCGCCAGTGCTCGAGCACCCGCTCCGGCGTGCGGAAGCTGGTGGTCCAGTTGACGGTGGTGCCGCCGCCGACGCAGCGCCCCTGGAGCACGGTGATGGAGAGGTCGGCGGTGGCCCGCTGCCCCTTCTCCTGGTAGAGGCGCGGGTAGGCGGTGGCCTCCTGCATGTCGAAGTCGTTGCGGGTGTAGAGCCCGCCCTCCTCGAGCAGGACCACCCGCGCGCCCATCTCGGCGAGGCGGGCCGCCATCACCGCGCCGCCCGCGCCCGAGCCGATGACGCAGGCGTCGGCCCGCTCCTCGTAGTCGCGGGCGATGTCGGCGCCGGTGAGGACGCGGCCGGGGCCGTTGGCGCGCCAGGGCTCGGCCATCAGCGGCCTCCCGCGCGGATGGGCGGGCCGGGGTAGCCGACCGCCGGGTAGGTCTGGGGCGAGGCGTAGTAGGCGGCGTAGACCAGCTTCTTGAGCGCGCGGAACCCGGTGCGGCGCACCGCGAGCCGGCTCGTGGCCCAGTCGTGCAGCCGGCGGTCCTGCGCCTCGGGCGACGCGCCGGTGAAGGTGCCGGGGAGCCCGTCGAGGAAGGCGCCGGTGAGGGGGCTCTCGAAGAGCCCGATGAGCTGCCGGATCTCGCGCTGCACCGCCGGGTGCGCCATGGCGGCGATGGCGTCCACCTTCCCCGGCACGCCCACGTCGAGGGGCCGGGGGAACCCGCGGCGCGGCGGCACCAGCCGGTCGGCGATGGCCAGGATCACCGTCGCCTCGGCGTCGGTCAGCACCTGGAACGGCCCCTTCAGCGCCGGCTCGGGGTGGGTGCGGCGCGTCCCGAGCCACACCCCCCCGCCGGCGGCGAGGAGCGCCGCGCCGAGCAGCCCCTTCTTGATGAAGCTCCGCCGGCTCTCCAGCTCTCCCGGCATGAGGATGCGCGGCGCCTGACGACTCATGGGTCGGAGAGCCTAACGCAGGAACCGCCGGGTGTCGTGCTCCGGGCGGGCTTCGGCGTGCGCCGGCGGCGCACCTGCGCGCACCTCGCGGGCGCGGATCGATTCCTCGCCGCCTCCATCGGAGGGAGTAGAGTGCCGGCGGGGGCTGGACGGGACGGAATGGAACATCGCGAACAGCGTGCGCATCCCCGGGCTCCCCTGGTGCTCGCGGTCAGCTACCCCGACGAGGAGGCGCGGGCGCACGACTACACCGAGAACCTCTCCGAGGGCGGCCTGTTCGTCCGCACCGAGCGCGAGTTCCAGGTGGGCGACCGCGTCACCCTGCAGCTCAGCTTCCCGCAGCTCCTCGACCCCCACGAGATCTCGGCCGAGGTGGTCCGCCTGCGCGGCGAGGGGCCCGACGCCCCGCCCGGCGTGGGCGTGCGCATCCCCGAGGACCGGCGCGAGGACCGGGACCGGCTGCGCGCGCTGGTCCGCGCCGCCGAGCGCATGCCGCGGGCCGACCGGACCTACCGGGTGATGCTGGTGGAGGACAACTCGCTCGTGGCGGCGATGTACACCTCGGCCCTGCGCCGGGCGACCGCCGAGGGGATGCCCGGGCTCGCGGTGGAGCTGGTCCAGGACGGCGGCGAGGCGCTCGCCCGGCTCGACCGGCTGCCGGGCGTGGACCTCATCGTCACCGACGTCTACATGCCCATCATGAGCGGGCTGGCCCTGCTCGAGCGGATCCAGCGCCACCCGCGGCTGGCGCGGATCCCGGTGGTGGTGATCAGCGCCGGCGGCGAGCCGGAGCGGGAGCGGGCCCTGTCGCTCGGCGCGGCCTTCTACCTGCAGAAGCCGGTGAAGTACCAGGACCTGGTGGTCACGGTGCGCGCGCTGCTCGCCCACCGCGAGCAGGGGCGCGCCGGCGGCCGCGACTAGCGCGCGGGCGCGCGGCGGCGACCCGCCGTCGCCGTTGCCGGGCGGCCGCCTGCACGCTACGTTCACGCCCGGAACCTCGAAGCGGACGGAGGCGAGATGGCCCAGGTGGCAGCCCACATCACCGGCACGGTGGCGCGCATCGAGAAGCAGCCGGGCGACGCCGTGAGCCCCGGCGACGCGCTCGTGATCCTCGAGTCGATGAAGATGGAGATGCCGGTCGAGGCCACCGCCGCCGGGCGGGTGAAGGAGGTCCGCTGCAAGGAGGGACAGCCGGTCAGCGAGGGCGACGTCCTCGTGGTGCTCGAGTAGATGGGCGCCGTCGCCTGGGCCGATCGCGGCCTCGTCCGCCTGGTCACCCTCGCCAACCCGAGCAAGCGCAACGCGCTCGACTTCGAGGGCCTGCTCGAGCTCGAGGAGGCCTGCCTCGCCGCGGCGCGCGACCGGGTGCGGTGCCTCGTCTTCCGCGGCGCCGGCGATCGGGCCTTCTCGGCCGGGTTCGACATCGGCGCCCTGCCCCGGAGCGGCGGCGCCGGCGAGCGGCCCGACGAGGCCGTGGAGCGGGCCATGGAGGCGGTCGAGGCGGTGCCCTGCCCGACCATCGCCTTCGTGAACGGCGCCGCCTACGGGGCCGGCGCCGAGCTGGCGGTCACCTGCGACCTGCGCGTCGCCGCGCCCGGGGCGAGCCTGGGGATGCCGCCGGCCCGGCTCGGGGTGGTCTACTCGGCGGCCGGCCTGCGCCGCTTCCTCTCGCTCCTCGGTCCGGCGCGCACCCGCGAGCTCTTCTTCACCGCCCGGCCGGTCGGCGCCGAGGAGGCGCTCTCGCTCGGGCTCGTGGACCGGGTGGTCGCGGCGGCCGACGCCGAGGCGGCCGCGCTCGCGCTCGCCGAGGAGATCGCCGGCAACGCGCCGCTCGCGGTGCAGGGGATGAAGCGGATCCTGCGGCTCCTCGAGTCGGCCCACGAGCGCGGCCTCACCGACGGCGAGCGGGAGGAGGTGTCGGACCTGCGGCGGCGCGCCTTCGAGAGCGCCGACCTCGCCGAGGGGCGGGCCGCGTTCCTGGAGAAGCGGCCCCCGCGCTTCACGGGCGCGTGAGGCCGCCTTCCCGGGGCCGCGCCCGGCCGGTCCGCGACAGCTCCCGCTCGAACCGCGCGCCGTCCTGCGCCGGCAGCACCACGAACTGGTCGAGCTCGTAGCCGGCGAGGGAGAGGTCGATCCGGTGGCGCTCGTCGAGCTTCACGTCGGGGATGGTGACCGGGGTGACGCCGGCGGGCGCGTCGTCGATCCGCACCGCCGCGCCGGGGGGCGAGGAGCGGACGGTGACCGGCCCGATGGCCCGGGCGAGGGCGACGTGCACGCGGGCCGCCCGCGCGAGGGCGCCCACCGGAACCGAGGCGGTCGCGGCGCGACGGTTCGGCGCCTCGACCCGGACCTCGTGCACCCGCCCCACGCCGACGCGCTCCAGCACCGCCGGGGTGACCGCGTCCTGCCGCTCCCCGTCGAGGGTGATCGCCGCGCCGGGCGGCTCCGAGGTGACGACCAGCGTGGCGCCGCCCGCGAGGGCCT
Organism: Anaeromyxobacter paludicola; assembly: GCF_023169965.1. NCBI lineage: Bacteria > Pseudomonadati > Myxococcota > Myxococcia > Myxococcales > Anaeromyxobacteraceae > Anaeromyxobacter > Anaeromyxobacter paludicola. The sequence continues at coordinate 3,934,768 of NZ_AP025592.1, forward strand.
GCCAGGCGAGGGCGCCCGCGGCCACGGCGAGCCCCGCGCCGGCGCCGGCGGCGAAGGCGGCGGCGAGGGCGCCGCGCCGGGGCCGGGCCGCGGGCCGGCGCGCCGGACCGGGGGCGGCGGGGCGCGCCGTCGGGACCACCACCTCCACGTCGGCGAGCGGGTCGGCGGGGGTCGGCGCCGGCGGCGGGGGCGGCGGCGGCGCGGGCCAGGTGAGCCGGGCCGCGTCCAGGGCCAGGGGCGGCGGGCGCGGGCGCTCCTCCGGCCGCTCGGCCACGTGCTGGAGCACCTTCATCACCAGGGCGTCGTGGGCGCGGCCGGCGCGCTCGCGGCCGATGCGATCCGCGAACACCTCCTGGATCCGCTGCGCCAGGAGGTCCTGGATGGCGCTGTGGGGCGTGGGGAAGAGGACGTCCACGAGCGCCTCGGCGAAGTCGCGGGCGCGCGCGTAGCGCTTCTCCGGGTCGTAGGCCAGCGCCTTCGCGAGGATGCCGTCGAGCTCGCGCGGGAGCCCCTCGATCATCTCCGACGGCGGGACCACGCGCGCCTTGCGCGAGGCGACGAGCGACTCCACGTCGTTCGCCTTCGGGAACGGCTTCTGCCGCGTCAGCAGCTCGTAGAGGAGGATGCCGGCGGCGAAGAGGTCCACCCGGTGGTCCCAGGCGCGGTCCACCGAGGCCTGCTCGGGCGCGACGTACCCGAGCTTCCCCATCAGCATGCCCTCCTTGTAGTTGGAGAGGCTGGTGGCGGCGCGCGCGATCCCGAAGTCGAGGAGCTTCAGCTCCCCCTCCCAGGAGACGAGCGCGTTGTCGGGCGAGACGTCGCAGTGGACGATCCGGAGCGGCCGCCCCTGCCCGTCCGCCTTGCGGTGGGCGTAGTCGAGCCCCTGCAGGAGCTGCAGCGTGAGGTAGATGGCCTGCTCGGGCGTGAGCTGCGCGCCGGCGCGGGTGAAGGCGTGGAGCATCTCCCGGAGCGACACCCCGGCGACGAGCTCCATGGCGATGAAGTAGTGCCCGTCCACCTCGCCGCACTCGTAGATCTGGGCGACGTTGTTATGGGTGAGCTGGACCGTGAGCCGGGCCTCGTTCACGAGCATCCGGATGAAGCCCTGGTCCTGCGAGCGCTCCCGCAGGATCCGCTTCACCACCAGCTCCTTCTCGAAGCCGCCCGCGCCCACCGTCTTGGCGCGGTAGATCTCGGCCATCCCGCCGATGGCGAGCCGCTGCAGCAGGAAGAACTTGCCGAAGACGTGCGGCTTGAACTCCGCGGGCGTCGGCGGCGGGGCGGGGGTGGTCACGGTGGACCCGGATGATATCCCGCGCCTTTTGGGGTGCCAAGGCGCGCCGCGGCGGCCCAACCCGAGCCCGCGGCCTCCCGGCGCCCGTGTTATGAGGCAGGGGATGCCCTCCGCCGCCGGCGCCCCGTCACCCATGGTGCGGGGCCTCCTCGCCGCCACCGGCCTCGCCGCGCTCCTCTTCCTGCCATGGCTCGGCTCGGCCGGCCTGTGGGACCCGTGGGAGCCGCACTACGCCGAGGTGGCGCGCCAGATGCTGGTGCGCGACGACTTCGTCCACCCGTACTGGGAGTCGGCCTGGTTCTTCTCCAAGCCGGTGCTCCTCATGTGGCTCACCGCGGCGGGGATGGCGCTCTTCGGGGCGCAGACCTCCCACCTGCCGCCCGGCGCCGACCTCGCGCCGCCCACCCCGAGCGGCCTCTCCACCCTCACCGAGTGGGCGGTGCGGCTCCCGGTGGCGCTCCTCGCCGTGCTGGCCGTGGCGCTGGTGTACGTGGCGGTGGCCCGGCTCGCCTCGCGCCGCGCCGGCCTCCTCGCGGCGCTGGCGACGGCGACCGCGCCCTTCTACGCGCTCCTCGCCCGGCAGGCCACGACCGACATGCCGTTCGTGGCCCTCGCCACCTGCGGCACGATGTGCTTCGCCGTCGCGGTGATGGACCCGCGCGCCCACCGCACCGCCTGGGCGTACGCCGGCTACCTGTTCCTCGCCTTCGCCACCCTCGCGAAGGGGCTCCTCGGCTTCGGGCTCGCCGGGGCCGCCTTCCTGGCCTGGTTCGCCGCCACCGGGGAGTGGTCGCGGCTCGGGCGGCTCCGGCTCGCGGAGCGGGTGGGGCGACTCTGGCTGCCGATCGGCCCGCTCCTGTTCCTCGCCGTGGCGGCGCCCTGGTACGTGGTGCTCTCGCTCTTCCGCGGCGTGGACGACGAGGGGAAGACCTTCGCCTACCGCTTCTGGATCCACGACCACCTGAAGCGGCTCGAGTCGGGCGTGCACACCACCACGCCGGGCGGCACCTTCGACTACTTCATCGAGCAGCTCGGCTACGGCCTCGGCGCCTGGGTGGCCGCCCTGCCGGGCGCGCTCGGCGAGCTCCTGCGGGCGCCGGCGCGGGCGCGGGAGGCGCGGACCCCGCGCGACGAGCTGGCCCTGCTGTGCGGGCTCTGGGCGGTCGTCGCCTACGTGCTCATGAGCCTCTCGGCCACCAAGTTCCACCACTACATCTTCCCGGCGGTGCCGCCGCTGGCGGTGCTCTGCGCGCTCTTCCTCGACCGGCTCTGGGAGGAGGCGCCGGAGCGGCACCTCCCGGCGCTGCTCCTCGGCGCCGCGGCGCTCGCGGTGGTGGGCCACTCGCTGGCGGAGCAGCCGAAGCACCTCGTGGACCTCTTCGTCTACAACTACGACCGCCCCTACCCGGAGGCGGAGCTCGCCGCGCTCCACCCCGGGCGCGCCGTGGGGCCGCTCTTCTTCTCCTTCGGCGCGCGCGCGGTGCTGCGGACGCTCTTCGTGGCCTGCGGCCTGTCCGGCCTGCTCGCCTGGCTCTGGCGCTCGCGCCGCGGCCTCGCGCTGTCGCTCTGCGGGACGGCGCTCCTCGGCGCCCTCTACCTGTCCTGGTACCACTGGCGCGAGCTCTCGCCGCACTGGAGCCAGCGCGACGTGTTCCGCACCTGGCTCAGGGAGCGCGCCTCGCCCGACGAGCCCGTCGCCGCCTGGGAGATGAACTGGCGCGGCGAGACCTTCTACTCGCGCGCCCTGGTGCGGGAGCTCGTCGGCGCGGAGAAGCTGCGGGCCTTCGCGGCGGGCAGGGGGCGCAAGTGGGTGGTGGTGGAGCGGGCGCGGCTGCCGGCGCTCCGCGCGGCGCTGGGCGAGAAGCGGCCGGTGCGGATCGCGGACCGCTCCGACAACAAGTTCTACCTGGTCGAGCTCCCGGACTGAGGATCGCTCCGCCGCGGCGCGCCCGGCGCCCCCCGCGCCCCGGCCCCGGCGCTGCCGGCGGCTCTCCGTTGACCGGGATCAGCCGCCGGAGGCCCTGGCGTAGCGTCAATTTTCGCTGACGGTGTGGGCGCACGCTCGGTGTGATACGGGGATGCCTTCCTCACGAAGGAGACCCTTGCCATGAGCGAACTGCAGGCCGTGACCTCGACCCCGGTGCGCGACATCGCGCGCGCGCTGCCGCACGAGACGGTGATCCGCGACTCCACCGCCAACCCGGCGCCGCTCGGCCTGATGGGCTTCGGGCTCACGACCATCCTGCTCAACATGCACAACGCCGGCTTCATCGGGATCGGCAGCATGATCCTGGCGATGGGCATGTTCTACGGCGGCATCGCCCAGGTGATCGCCGGCTACATGGAGTGGAAGAAGAAGAACACCTTCGGCATGGTGGCCTTCACCTCCTACGGCTTCTTCTGGATCAGCCTGGTGGCGCTGGTGCTCATGCCGCGCTTCGGCATCGAGGCGGCCGACGGGCGGGCCATGGCGGCCTACCTGTTCGTCTGGGGGCTCTTCAGCCTGGTGCTCTTCGTCGGGACCTTCCGCACCACCCGCGCGCTCATGATCGTGTTCTTCCTGCTCACGATCCTCTTCTTCCTGCTCGCGGTGGGCGACGCCACCGGCTCGAAGGCGGTCACCCGCCTCGCCGGCTACGAGGGCATCCTCTGCGGGCTCGGCGCCATGTACGTGGGCGCGGCGCAGATCTGGAACGAGATGTACGGGCGGACGGTGCTGCCGCTCGGCTCGTTCGACTAGCTCCCGGCGTCGCGCGGAGCTCCCGGGCCTTCGCCAGGGAGAGGGGGCGGGAGCTCCGCGCGTCCCGAACCGCCGGCTAGTACCAGTCGAACCCGACCCACATCAGGAAGAAGCGCGAGCTCTCCGGCCGGGTGCTCGAGCTGCCGTAGGTCTGCGCGGCGAAGTCGGCGTTCAGGGTGAGGTTGAAGCGGCGGCCGAGCCAGAACGCGTACCCCGCGCCGACGTCGCCGTTGAAGCCGCCGTAGCTCACGCTGTCGTGGTAGCCGGGGCCCCGGCTGTCGAAGGTGAGGAACGAGGGGCCGACGCCGCCGCGGACGAAGAACCCCTTCTCCCACGGGAAGTAGGTGAGCATCAGGTCGGCGTCGGCGATGGTGGCGGTCGCGTCGTAGGGGAAGCCGCCCGAGTCGTACTGCGTCCCGAACGACGACAGCGTGAGCAGGTCGAAGCCGAGGAGCAGCTTCGGCGTGAGCGTGGCGCCCACCTTGAAGTTGAGCCCGAGCCGGCCGCCGCCGCCCAGGTCCGAGAGGTTGAGCCGCTGGCCCTGGCCGCTGACGCTGCCGTCCCCCGCGCCGACGCCGAACCCGATGTACCAGGTGTCGCGCGTGGGCTCGGGCTGGTAGCGCCGCGCGCCGGGCGGCGGGGGCGGGTAGTAGCTCGGGGGCGGCGGGTAGGCGCCCTGCGCGAGGGCGACGGTGGGCAGCAGCACGGCCAGGGCGGCGAGGGTCTTCACGGCAAGCTCCCCGGCGCGCGCGGCGAGGTGAGGTCAGGGGGCGCGCGCCACCACGTAGCCTACCTCGTAGCTCGCCGGGATGGCACCGTCCCTGGAAAAGCCCGCGCGGTAGCGGTCCATCATGTCGAGCATGAGGCGGCGGCCGGCGAGGCCGGAGGCCCGCGGCACGGAGATCGGGAGGCCTTCTCCCTCTCCCGCGCAGCGGGGGAGGGCCGGGGAGGGGGCGAGCGGCGCCGCGTTGCCCGCCCCGATGCGGCGGAGCGCGCGGAGCAGGTCGGCCACGTCCGGGTGCCACTCCACGTGGACCGCCCCGCGCTCCTCGAGCACCGCGAGGCCGGCGTCGCGCAGGGCGGCGGCGACCTCGGCCCGCGAGAAGAAGCGGTGCGTCGGGTCGGGCGCGCCGCGCGCGGCCGCGGCGGCGCGATACGAGCCGCGCAGCTCGTGGAGCGTCTCCCCGCAGAAGAGCGCCACGGCGAGGAGGCCGCCCGGGGCGAGCACCCGCCGGGCCTCGGCGAAGGCGAGGTCGAGCCGGGTGAGCCACTGCAGCGCCGAGCTCGAGAGGTAGACGTCGAACGCCCCCGACCGGAACGGCAGCCGCTCCGCGTCGGCCACCGCGAGCCGCGCGCGCGGGCAGCGGGCCCGGGCGGCGGCGGCCATGCCGGGGGCGAGGTCCACGCCGGCGGCGAGGGCGCTCTCCCCGGCGAGCCGGGCCAGGAGCGCCCCGGTCCCGGCGCCGACGTCGAGGAGGCGGGGCCGCGCGGGGAGGTGGGGCGCGGCGAGCGCGAGGAGCTCGTCCCGGGCCGCCTCCTGCACCCGGGCCGCCTCGTCGTAGGCCGCCGCGCCGCGATCGAACGCGGCCCGGACGCGCGCCTTGTCCACCTGGTTCACGGGAGCTCCCCCGCGAAGCGCGCCAGCGCCCGGGCGCACTCGGCCGGGCGGGTGACGAAGGGCGCGTGCCCGGCGCCGGCGAGGCGCACGAGCCGGGCGCGGGGGAGCCGCTCGGCGAGGTAGGCGCCCGCGCCGGGCGGGCAGACCGCGTCGGCGTCGCCGTGCAGCACGAGCGCCGGCGCCGCCACGCCGGCGAGGTCGCCGCGCAGGTCCACCCGGAGCAGCTGGTCGAGGCCGGCGAGCGCGGCCGCCTCGGACGGCGGGGGCGCCGCGAGGAGCAGCTCCTCCGAGCGCCGGCGAACCGCCTCGGGCGACGCCTCCCCGGGCGCGAACATCCCGTCGAAGAAGCGCGAGAGGACGCGGGCCGGGTCGCGGCGGAAGCGCAGCGCCATCGCCTCCACCGTGCTCGCGGGGAGCCCGCACTCCCACCCCTCGGCCCGGGTGAAGCGGGGCGTGCCGGCGAGGAGGGCGAGCCCGGCGAGGCGCGGCGCCAGCCGGGGGACGGCGGCGAGCGCCACCTGGGCCCCGAGCGACCAGCCGGCGAGGAGCGCCTCGCGCAGCTCGAGCCGCTCGAAGAGCGCGACCAGGTCGGCGACGTGGTCCTCGAGCGTGGCGGAGGGGGCGGCCGGGGAGCGGCCGTGCCCGCGCAGGTCGGGGGCGATGACCCGGAGCCCTTCGCCGAGCGCCGCCCGGAGCGGCGAGAAGACGAGCGACGACAGCCCCCAGCCGTGGAGCAGCACCAGCGGACGGCCCGCTCCGGAGGGCGCCACGGCCAGCGCGATGGGCGAGGGCTCGACCGGCATCGCTGGTCCGAGTACCGCAGCCGCCCGGGGTCGTCAACCGGCGGGCGCATCCGGGTTGACGATGCTGGCCGGCGCGGGGGCGCGCCGGAAGACGAAGACCCCCGGCCCAGGGGCGTGGGCCGGGGGTCTCCTGGGGGGCTGCGAGGCCCGGGACCGGTCTCTAGCGCGCGGCGCGGGCGCCGGCCCGCTCGGCGGCCGAGGGCTCCTCGCCGTAGGCGTGGCCCGGCCGCACCTTGCCCCGGAAGATCCGGTAGACGGCCGCGGTGTAGGCGAGCACGAGCGGCATGCCGAGGAGCGCGATGACCAGCATCACGCCCTGCGTCTTGGGCGAGGAGGCGGAGTTGTAGATGTCGAGGCTGTTCTCGAGGCCGCCCAGCGACGGGACGAGCCGCGGGAAGAGGCTCACCGCCGCGAGGAAGATGGCGGAGACGATCACCACCGACGAGGCGAGGAAGGCCGTGCCGCTCCGGCCCGCGCGGGTGGCGCGCGGGATGGTGGCGAGCCCGCCGGCGAGCAGCAGGAGGAGGCCCCAGAAGGCCGGGTTGGAGGTCGCCTTCTCGAACAGGAACGGCGAGACGAAGAAGGTGGCCACCGTCGCGAGCGCGTAGACGGCGAGGAAGGCGATCCAGGCCCCCACCGCGACCTTGCCCATCCGCTCGTGGAGGGCGCCCTCGCTCTTCATCCGGAGGTAGAGCGCGCCGTGCATGACGAACATGGCGAGGCTCACGAGCCCGATCAGCACCGCGTACGGGTTGAGCAGGCCGAGGAAGCTCCCGGCCCACTCGTGCTCCGGCGTGAGCGGCACGCCGCGCAGGACGTTGCCGACGGCGACGCCGAAGAGGATGGCCGGCAGGAGGCTGCCCACGCCGAAGGCCCAGTCGAAGGCGCGGCGCCAGGCCGGCGCCTCGACGTTGTGCCGGAACTCCATCGCCACCGCGCGGAGGATGAGCGCGACGAGGAGGAGCATGAGGGCGAGGTAGTAGCCGCTGAAGATGGTGGCGTAGACCACCGGGAAGGCGGCGAAGAGGGCGCCGCCGCCGGTGAGGAGCCACACCTCGTTGCCGTCCCAGACCGGGCCGATGGCGCCGACGTGGACGTCGCGCTCGGCGTCGCTCTTCGCGAACAGGTGGAGGATGCCGACGCCGAGGTCGAAGCCGTCGAGGACCGCGTAGCCGGAGATGAGGACGCCGACGAGGAGGAACCAGGTGGTGTTGAGGTCCATGTGCGTGCCTCCCTTAGGCCGCCGCCGCGCCGACCTGGATGTCGTCCGGATCGGTCTTGGCCTTCTTGATCATGAGGAAGAGCCAGAGCGCCCCGAGCGCCAGGTAGATGGCGCCGAAGAGCAGGAGCGAGAACCAGATCTCCCCGGCGGTGACGGTGGCCGAGTGGGCCTGCGAGGTGCGCAGGAGCTTGTAGACGATCCAGGGCTGCCGGCCGACCTCGGCCGCGGTCCAGCCGAGCTCGCAGGCGACGACCGGGAGCGGGATGGACCAGACGAGCGCCTTCAGCAGGAGCCGGTTCGTGAAGAGCTTGCCGGTGTACAGGTTCCAGGCGGCGAGGCTCATCACGAGGATGAACCAGCTCCCCAGCGCCACCATGTTGTGGAAGGAGACGAAGGTGAGCCAGAGCGGCGGGCGGTCCTCCTGCGGCACCGCGTCGAGCCCCTGGACGTGGGCCGCCATGTCGCCGAAGGCCATCCAGGAGAGCATCCCCGGGACCTCGATGTTGGCCTTGAGCTGCGGCGGCGGCGAGAAGGGGATGGCGAAGAGCACCAGCGGCGCGTGGTTCTGCGAGGTGTAGAGCCCCTCGATGGCCGCGAACTTCTCGGGCTGGGTCCGCGCCACCTGCTGCGCGTGGAGGTGGCCGAAGGGCATCACCTCGAGGATCGAGAAGATGAGCCCGGCCACCACGCCGATGCGCATCGCCTTGCGCGCGAACGCCGAGTCGCGGTCGCGCAGCAGGTGCCAGGCGGCGACGCCGGCCATGACGAAGGCGCCGGTCACGATGGCGGCGGTCACGGTGTGGAGGTAGCGCGGCATCGTCGAGGGGTTGAAGACCGCGTCGTAGAAGCTCGTCAGCTCGGCGCGGCCGTTGCGGACGACGTAGCCGGCCGGGGTCTGCTGCCAGGAGTTGGCGACGATGATCCAGAAGGCCGACAGGGTGGCGCCCACGGCGACCATCAGCGCCGAGAACCAGTGCAGCGCCTTCGAGACCCGGCCCCGGCCGTAGAGGTAGAGGCCGAGGAAGGTGGACTCGAGGAAGAAGGCGAAGACGCCCTCGGCCGCGAGCGGCGCGCCGAAGATGTCGCCCACGTACTTCGAGTACTGGGCCCAGTTGGTGCCGAACTGGAACTCCATCACGATGCCGGTGGCGACGCCCACCGCGAAGTTCACCGCGAAGAGCTTGCCGAAGAACTTCCCGACGCGGACGAAGTCGGGGTCGTTCTTCTTCCAGCCGAGCCACTCCGCCGCGACCAGCATCCAGCCGAGGCCGATGCTGATGGGGGGGAAGATGAAGTGGAATCCGATGGTGACCGCGAACTGGATCCGCGCGAGCATCAATGCGTCCATTGCGAGTGCTCCTGGTCTAGCGGGGGGCCGCGCCGCGTGACTGTGGGTGCATCATGCCACCCGCCCGGGCGGGTGGGGCGGTGGGAACTGGGGGCGTCGCGGTGCCTCTCACGGGGCCAGCGTAAAGGCAAGGAAGATGCCAGGGGAGGCGCCGCGTTCCCGGCGAAAAACGGCCGCTCCCGGGCTCCCGCGCCGGCCGTGGGGCGTTTCATCCCAACGGGCGGGTGGGGCGGTTTTGTACGTTGGCGGCGACCCGCCGGTAAGGATCCGGCGGCCGGGGGCACGATCGGGCCGTCAGGCGTCCTCTTCCAGGTCCGCCGCCGGGCCGGCGCGCAGCGGGCCGACGAGGCCGTAGCGCTGGATCTTGGTGAAGAGGGTGCGCCGGTCGATCCCGAGGATCCGCGCCGCCGCCGAGCGGTTCCAGGCGACCGCCGCCAGCACCTTCTCGACGTGCGCCCGCTCCAGCTCCTCGAGGGTCATGAGCCCGCCGTCGGCCGGGGCGCCGCCCGGGTCGAGCGGGCGCGCCTGGCCCCCGAGCCCCGGCGGCAGGTCGCCGACGTCGATGGCCCGCCCCGAGGAGGAGAGCAGGGCCCGCTCGAGCACGTTCCGGAGCTCGCGGACGTTCCCGGGCCAGCGGTGGCGCGAGAGCGCCTCGAGCGCCCGCGCGGTGATCCCCAGGGAGGCGGCCCCCTGCTCGTCGGCGAGCTCGAGCAGGAGGTGCTCGGCCAGGACCGGGACGTCGTCGGGCCGGTCGCACAGCGACGGGAGCTCGACGTGGAGCACGTCGAGCCGGTAGTAGAGGTCCTCCCGGAAGGCGCCCTCCTTCACCATCGCCGGGAGGGCGCGGTTGGTGGCGGCGACGACCCGCAGGTCGAGCGTGACCGGGCGGGTGGCGCCCACCGGCAGCACCTCGCCTTCTTGCAGGGCGCGCAGGAGCTTGGGCTGGAGCGAGAGCGGGATCTCGCCCACCTCGTCGAGGAAGAGGGTGCCGCCGGAGGAGCGCTCGAGGAACCCCTGCCGGCTCTCGTGCGCGCCGGTGAAGGCGCCCTTCACGTGGCCGAACATGGCGCTCTCGAAGAGCTGCTCGGGGATGGCGGCGCAGTTCACCGGCACGAACGGCCCGCCCGCGCGCGGCCCCTCGCCGTGGATGGCGCGCGCCGCCATCTCCTTGCCGGTGCCGCTGCGCCCGGTGAGGAGCACGGTCGAGCCGACCCGCGCCGCCTCGAGGAGCTGGGCGCGCACCCGCTGCATGGCGGCGCTGCGGCCCACCAGCCGGTCGGCGCTGAAGCGGCCGCGGGCGGCCCGGCGCAGCCCCTCCACCTCGCGCCCGAGCGCCACCTCGCGGGCGGCGTTGCGCAGCACCGCCGCGACCTCCTCGACCCGGAACGGCTTGGTGACGTAGCTGTAGGCCCCCGCGCGCATCGCCTCGACGGCGTCGTCCACGCTGCCGAAGGCGGTCATGAGGACCACCTTGGTGGCCGGGAAGCGCTCGCGCACGAGCTGCAGGAGCGTGCGGCCGTCGATGCCGGGCATGCGGACGTCGGAGAGCACCACGTCGGCCGCCGCCTCCTCGAGGAGCTGCAGCGCCCGCGAGGCGCCCGGCGCGTCGCGCACCGCGTAGCCCATCCGCTCGAGGTGCCGCACCAGGATCTCGCGCAGCCGCGCGTCGTCCTCCACCACCAGCACCGCGAGGGCGCGGGTCACGGCGCCTCCCCGGGCGCCGGCGACCGCGCCACTGCCGGGAGCTGCACCTGGAAGCTCGCGCCCCCGAGCGGCCCCGTGCCGACGCGGATGTCGCCGCCCTGGCTCGCCACCGCCTGGGCGCAGACGGCGAGGCCGAGGCCGGTCCCGTCGGCGCGGGTGGTGAAGAACGGGTCGAAGATCCGCTCGCGCAGGGGCTCGGGCACGCCCGGGCCGTCGTCGTGGACCTCGAAGGTGAGCGAGGGCTCGGCCTCGTCGTCGCGCCGGGCGCGCACCCCCACCCGGCCCCCCTCGCCGACGGCCGCCACCGCGTTGAGCATGAGGTTGAGGAGCACCTGGTGGAGCGCGTCGGGGTCGCAGAAGACCTCCGGCAGCCCCGGGGGCAGCTCGCAGAGGAGCTCCACCCGGCGCTTCTCCGCCGGGATGCGCAGGAGCCCGCGGACCCGCTCCACCGCCTCGGCCAGCGCCACCGCCTGGGGCGGCCGCGGGGTGCTGCGGGCGAAGCCGAGGAGGTCGCGCACCAGCCGCCCGATCCGCTCGGTCTCGCCCACGATGGCGGCGAGCTCCTTCTGCTGCGCCTCGTCGCGCGCGTCGAGCGCCAGGTACTCGGCGGTGGCGCTGATGGCCGTGAGCGGCGTGCCGATCTCGTGGGCCAGGCCGGCGGCGAGGCTGCCGACCACCGCCAGCTTCTCGGAGCGCATGAGCTGCCGCTCGAGCCGCTCGCGGCCGGAGGCGTCGCGGGCCACGAGCGCCGTCCCGCCGCCGCCGAGCGCCGCCGCCGACACGTCCACCGGGATGGCCTCGCCGCGGGCGTCGCGCAGGGCGAGCCGCACGCCGCGCAGCGTGCCGCGCCGCTCGGTCCGCTCGAGGAGCCGCGCCACCTCCTGCCCGTCCACGAGCCGCGACAGCGGGCGGCCCACCAGCTCGGCGGCGGTGAGCCCGAGGAGCCGCTCCGCGCCGCGGTTGAAGCTCGTGATGGTGCCCGCGGCGTCCACCGCGAGGATGGCGTCGGCCGCCTCGCGGGTGATGTGGGCGAGGAGCTGCTCCTGGGCGGCGACCCGGCCGCGGAGCTGGTCGAGCGCGGAGAGGTCCTCGACCACGCAGGAGCGGCCGATGAGCCGGCCGGCCTCGTCGCGGAGCGCCACCGCCGAGAGCGCCACCGGCACGAGCCGCCCGTCGCGGGCGCGGCGCACCGTCTCGAAGCGGGGCGCCTGCCCCTCGGCCGCGACCTGCTCCGCGACGCGCCGCTCCTCGTCGCGCCGGTCCTCGGGGACGATGAGCTCCACCCGGCGCCCCAGCGCCTCCTCGAGCGGCCAGCCGAAGATCGCCGCGGCGGCCGGGCCCCAGGAGACGATCCGCTCCTCGCGGTCCACCACCAGGAAGGCCGCGCCGCTCGCCGCCGCCGACTGGGCCGCGAGGCGGCCCCGGCCGCCGGCGAGATCGGGGATGAGGGCCGAGAGCCGGACGAAGCTCTCCGCCACCCAGCGGATCGCGCCCGCGGCGTCGCGCACCGGCACGGCGCGCACGCGCCAGGCCTCCACCTCGCCGCCGGGCCGGGACCGCTCGCGCACCCCCTCCTGCGGCTCGCCGGTGCGGAACACGAGGAGCGGCAGGCAGTCGGAGCAGCGGTGCGCCTTCTTCCAGAGCGCGGCGAAGCAGTGGTGGCCGCCGCAGGACAGCTCCGCGGCGTAGGCGCAGACGTGCTCGTTGGCCCACTCGACCTTGAGGTCGCGATCGACCAGCGTGAGGCCGATCCCGAGGGCCGAGAGCGCGCTCCCGAGCGGCGCGAGGTCGGCCGGGTGCGCGACGTCGATGTGCGAGGGAGGGCTCATGCGGAGCGCGGGGCGCGCCGCATCATAGCCGCAGACCGGCCGCCTCGGCGCGCGCCCGCACCAGCCCCGCGAGCCCGGCCGCGTCGAGGGCGCGGCTCCCGGTGAGCCGGGCCAGCTCGTCGGGCGTGAGCCGGCCGCCGACCGACCAGCGGTCGAGCAGCCAGCCGCCCGCCTCGCGCGACCGCCACCAGGGCGCGTCCACCGCCCGGCGCGAGAGGTAGGCCTCGAGCTGCGCGCCGAGCAGGGCGCCGCGCAGCTCCTCGGCCGAGGCGAGGAGGGGGTCCTGGTCCACGAGGAAGAGCGCCGCCTCGTCGGCCTCCACCGGGTGGGCGAAGGCCCGCTCGCCGAAGCGCCGGGCCGCCGCCTCGGCGCCGGCCGGGTCCTTCAGGCGGGCCGCCTCGACGAGCACCCGCGCCGCGAGGCCCCGGACGGCGTGGAGCCGGTCGCAGAGCTCGGTGCGGACCGCGAGGTCGCGGTGGCCGAGCGGCAGCTGGGCGCGCTCGACGAGCCAGGTGGGATCGGCGGTGAGCCACTCGAAGAGCGTGCCGTAGGCCTCGGTGAGCGCGGGCGGCGGGAGCCGCCGGAACTCCATGACCGGCGTCTGCACGTGGGCGAGGAACTGCGCCGTGGCGAGCTCGTGCAGCACCCCGCGCAGCTCGGGCGCGCCGCCCTGCGGGACGAAGGAGACCCGCACGTCGCCCGGCACGTCCACCGGCATCACCAGCGGCCGCGGATCCTTGCGGGCGTCGGTCCGGTCGTCCACCGTGAGGTTCTTCTGCTGCCCCACCGCGAAGCCGAGCCCGTCCATCAGCGCCGAGACGTGGCCGAGCACGCGCGGCGCCGGGAAGGTCCGGGCGTCGCGGGCGGTGCGGAAGAGCCGGCGCAGGTCGCGCTCGCGGAGCCGGTCGAGCGGGAGCTTCAGCTCGCGCCCGGCGAGGTCGGCGAGGAGCATCCGGTAGAGCTTGTCGGTGGCCGAGAGCGCGTCCTCGGCGAGGGCGGCGAGCCGCTCCGGGGGCGCGCCCCGCAGGTCGGCGACGAGGGCGCGGGCGTCCGGGTACCCGAGCCGGCCGGCCTGGTCGCGGACGGCGCTGGCCCAGGCCTGCGCGAGCGGGGCCCGGGCGCGGGCCGCCTCCGCCGCGAGGTGCTCGAGGGCGGCGCGGCGGGACGGGTCGGGCTCGGCCGCGAGCAGGGCCGGGACGCGGCTCGCGGCCACCTTGCGGCCGTCCCAGGTCACGGTGGCGGCGGCGGCCGCCGCCGCCGCGCGCTCGGACTCGGCCGCGGTGGCGCGCGCCAGGAGCTCGCCCTGCAGGTAGCGCGCGAGGGCGTCGAGGGCCTGCAGCTCGGCCCCGGCGGCGCCGGCGCGGGCGGCCCGCACGGCGGCCAGGGTCTCCGGGGTGAAGAGCCGGGCGTGGCGCGCGTGGACCGCGTCGAGGTCGATGGGGGCGCCGGTGGTCCAGCCCTTCCAGATGGCGTCGGCCTCGTCGTGGAGGAGCCGGTCCACCTCGTCGCGCACCGGCGCGAGCGGGCTCGGGGCCGGGGCCCCCGCGGCCGGGGCGGCGCCGGGCGCGGCCGGCGCGGGGGCGGCCGGCGGCGGGGTCGCGTGGGCGCAGGCGAGCGCGAGCGCGAGCGGGGCGGCGAGGAGGGCGGGGGTTCTCACGAGGACGCATGTTAACCACCCGCCCGCGGCCTCGGTTAAGTTCCGGCGCATGGATCCCCAGAAGGTGACCCGGGCGCGCGCCCGCGCCCGGCTCAACGCCGCGGTGCGGGCCTTCTTCTCCGAGCACGGCTACGACGAGGTCGAGACGCCGTGCCTCGTGCCGGCCCCCGGGATGGAGCCGCACATCGCCTGCTTCGAGGCGCCGTTCGTGCCCGAGGGCGGCGGCGCGCCGGTGCCGCTCTGGCTGCACAGCTCGCCCGAGTACGCCATGAAGCGGCTCCTCGCCGCCGGGTTCGAGCGCATCTTCCAGCTCGCGCGCGTCTTCCGGAACGGCGAGGTCTCGGCGACGCACAACCCCGAGTTCACGATGCTCGAGTTCTACCGGGCCCACGCCGACCACGAGGACATCATGCGGGACCTCGAGCGGCTGGTGGAGGCGGCGGCCGGGGCGGTGGCGGGCGGCACCGCCGTCCGGCGCGGCGGGGTCGCGGTGGACCTCGCGGCGCCCTTCGAGCGGCTCGCGGTGGCGGAGGCCTTCCAGCGGCGCGCCGGGCTCGACCTCGACGCCTGCGGGGAGGACGGCGAGCGGCTGCGGGCGGCGGCGCATGACCGGGGGCTGCCGGTCGGGCCGGAGGGGGAGGGGTTCGACGACCTCTTCTTCCGCATCTTCCTCGAGCGGGTGGAGCCGGGCCTGGGCGCCCCGCGCCCCGTCTACCTCGTGGACTGGCCGGCGCGGATGGCGTCGCTCGCCAAGCTGACGGCGGACGGCCGCCACGCGCGAAGGTTCGAGCTCTACGTGGCCGGCCTCGAGCTCGCGAACGGGTTCTGCGAGCTCAACGACGCGGCCGAGCAGCGGCGGCGGCTCGAGGAGGAGCGGGCGCTGCGGGCGCGGCTCGGGCGGCCGGCCTACCCGATCGACGAGCGGTTCGTGGAGGCGGTCGGGCGCATGCCCGACGCCGGCGGGGTGGCGGTGGGCCTCGACCGGCTGCTCATGCTGCTCGCCGGGGCGGAGCGCATCGAGGAGGTGCTGCTCTTCCCCGCCTGCGAGTTCCTCTAGGCGGCTCCCGCCGGCCGGCCGGAGGCTCGGAGGCGCGCTCCGGCCCTTCGGGGATGGGTCCGGGCTCGCCCCATCCTGCCGCTTCTCGAATCCTCCGCCGAGGTGTTGGCTCGGACCGTGCGTGCCGACGCCGAGGCCCACCATGACCCGCTCCTTGATCTCCGTCGCCGCGGCGGCGGTCCTCCTCGCGGCGCCGGCCCGGGCCGCCGAGTCGCTCTCGCTCGCCGACGCCATCCGCGCCGCCTGGGCCAGCCACCCCGGGCTCGCGGCCGGCGAGGCGCAGCTCGAGGCGGCCCGGGCCCAGGCCGAGGCGGCCCGGGCCGGTCACTGGCCGACCCTCGGGCTCGGCGCCCGCGCCCTGGTCACCGACGAGCCGATGAACGCCTTCGGGCTGCGGCTCGACGAGCAGCGGATCACCGCGGGCGACTTCGCGCCCGACCGGCTCAATGCTCCTACCCCGGTCGGGGGACTCGGGCTCTCCGGCTCGGTCACCGTGCCCCTCTACAGCGGCGGGCGGATCTCGGCCGGCGCCCGCGCCGCCGCGCTCGGCGCCGAGGCGGAGGGGGAGAGCCAGGCGCGGCGGCGGCAGGAGCTCGCGCTCGCGGTGGTCCGCAGCTACTTCGGCGCCGAGGTGGCGGCGGAGGGGCTCGCCCACGCGGAGGACGTGCGGCGGCAGGCCGAGGAGACGGAGCGGTTCGTGCGGGCCCGCAACGCGCGGGGGCTCCTCCTCGACTCCGAGGTGGCGCGGGCGACCGCGTTCCGCGCCCAGGCCGAGGCGGAGCGCGCCGGGGCGGCGCAGCGGCTCGCGAGCGCCCGGTCCGCGCTGGCGCTGCTCGTGGGGGAGCGGGCGCGGGAGGCGCAGCTCACGACGCCGCTCGCGGAGGCTCCCGGGGGCGCCGGGCCGAGCGGCCTCTCTCCCGCGCCGGCAGGGGCGGAGCTCCGGGCTGCGTCTCCCTCTCCCGCGCCAGCGGGGGAGGGCGGGGGAGGGGGTGCGGCCGGGGGCCGCCCGGACCTCCTCGCCGCCCGGGCGCAGGTCGAGGCGGCGCGGGAGGGGGTCGCCGCCGCGCGCGGAGGGCTCCTCCCCGAGGTCTTCGCGCAGGGCAGCGTCGAGACGATGCGCTCGGCGCTCGACCAGGGCGCGACCTGGCTCACCGCCGTGCTCGGCGCCCGCTGGAACCTCTCGCTCGCCACCGGCCGCGAGGTCGAGGCCGCCCGGGCGCGCGCCGCCGCCGCGGCCCGGAACCTCGAGTGGCAGGAGCGGCAGGCCGCCCGCGAGGTGGAGGAGGCCGAGCGCGCCATCGCCGCCGCCGACGCGCGCGTCCGCTCCGCGGAGGAGGCGGTGGCCGCCTCGGAGTCGGCCCGCGCGCTCCGCCAGGCGCGCCACCGCGAGGGGCTCCTGCCCCTCACCGACGTCCTCGACGCGGAGGCCGGCCTCGCCGGCGCTCGCGCCCTCCTGCGCGGCAGCCGGCTCGAGGCCCGCGTCGCGCGCGCCGAGCGTCAGCTCGCCCGGGGAGAGCCCGTGGAAGGAGTGCAGCCATGAAGACCATCGTCCCCGCCACCCCCGCCGCGGTCCGCGCGTCGCTCGCGCGCCCCGTCGCCGCGCTCGCCCTCCTCCTGGCCTGGGTCGCCCCGGCCATCCCCCTGGCCGCCCCGGCCGGCGCCCCCGCGCCGCGCCCGGTGCGCCTGGTCTCGTCCGAGCGCCCCGGCGCCGGCCGCTGGGTCGCGGGCAGCCTCGCCGCCGAGCGGCGCGCCACCCTCTCCACCCGCCTCGCCGCCCAGGTGCGCCAGGTGGCGGTGGAGGAGGGGCAGCGGGTCAGGAAGGGCCAGCTCCTCGTCCGGCTCGACGACGCCGACCTGCGCGGCCAGTGCCGGGCCGCCGAGACCGCCCTCGCCGCGGCCCGGGCGCAGGAGTCGCGCATGCAGCGGCTCGAGGCCGAGCGCGCCGCCACCCGGAGCGAGCTCGAGCTGGCCGCCTCGCAGCGGGCGCAGGCCGAGGCGGCGGTCACCGCCGCCCGCGCCAGCCTCGGCTACACCGAGATCCGCGCCCCCTTCGACGGGACGGTGCAGGCCCGGCGGGTGCAGGCGGGCGACCTCGTCGGCCCGGGCCAGCCGCTCGTGGAGCTCGAGGCCGGGGGGCTCGAGGTGCAGGTCACGCTCTCCGAGGAGGAGGCCGCCGGGCTGCGCATCGGGACCCGCCTCCGCTTCCAGGCCGACGGCAAGGACGGCCGGGCCCTGGTGACCGGCCTCGCCACCGGCGCCGATCCGCTCTCCCACCGCCGCAGCCTGCGGGCCCGGGTGGTGGAGGGCGCCGCCGGCCTCGCGAGCGGCGCCTTCGCCCGGGTGGAGCTGCCGGCCGCGGGCGGCCCGGCCGCGGCCGCGCGGGCCGGGCTCTGGGTCCCGCGCTCGGCGGTGGTGGAGCGCGGGGACCTCACCGGCGTCTTCGTGCTCGACCGCGGCCGGGCCGAGCTGCGCTGGCTGGCGGTGGGAGAGGCCGCCGGCGATCGGATCCCCGTCCGCGCCGGCCTCGCCCCGGGCGAGCAGGTGATCGACGCGCCCGGCCCGCTCAAGGACGGCGAGCCGGTCGAGGTCGCGCCATGACCTCCGCTCCGAGGCGCGGCCTCGCCGGCCGCATCGCGCAGGCGTTCCTCACGAGCAAGCTCACGCCGCTCGGGGTGGTCGCCGCCATCCTCCTCGGCGCCGTCGCGGTGCTGCTCACGCCGCGCGAGGAGGAGCCGCAGATCGTGGTGCCGATGGTGGACGTCATCGTCCCCTTCCCGGGCGCCATCCCGCGCGAGGTGGAGAGCCAGCTCACCACGCCGCTCGAGCGGCGGCTCTGGGGCATCCCCGGCGTCGAGTACCTCTACTCCACGAGCTCCCCGGGCGCGGCCTTCCTCACCGTCCGCTTCAAGGTGAACGAGCCGCTCGAGCCCTCGCTGGTGAAGGTGCACCAGGAGCTGGTGGCGCACCCGGAGCTGCTGCCGGCCGGCGCGCGCCCGCCGCTGGTGCGGCTGCTCACCATCGACGACGTCCCCTTCCTCACCCTCACCCTGCACGGCGCCCCGACGCCGCCCGGCGTGCTGCGCGCCCTCGGCGAGGAGGTGGCCCGCGAGCTCGCCGACGTGCCCGAGACCGCGCAGGTGAAGGTGCTGGGCGGGGCCCGCCGGGTGGTCCGGATCGAGCCCGATCCCGACAAGCTGCGCAGCCTGGGCCTCTCGCTGGCGGAGCTCCGCCCCGCGCTCGAGGGCGCGAGCGCCCAGCTCCCCGCCGGCGCCCTGGTGGACGGCGGCCGTCGCACCGAGGTGGAGGCGCGCGGGTTCGTGCTCACCGCCTCGCAGCTGCGGCGGGTGGTGGTGGCGGTCCGCGGCGGCCGGCCCCTCTACCTGGAGGACGTGGCGCGGGTGGCGGACGGCCCCGAGCCCGAGCCGGCGGTGGTGCTGTACGGCGAGAAGGGGAGCGCGGGCTTCGAGCAGGCGGTGTCGATCACCCTCGCCAAGCGCAAGGGCGCCAACGCCACCGCCCTCGCCGAGCGCGTCCAGCGCAAGCTCGAGTCGCTGCGCGGGCGGCTCGTGCCGGAGAGCGTGAAGGTGACGGTCACGCGCAACTACGGCGAGACCGCCGGCGAGAAGTCGAACGAGCTCATCGAGCACCTGCTCATCGCGACCTTCTCGGTCATCGCCCTCATCGCGCTCGCCATGGGCTGGCGCGCCGGCCTGGTGGTGGCGGTGGCGGTGCCGGTGACGCTGGCCCTCACCCTGCTCCTCACCTACCTGTTCGGCTACACCCTCAACCGCGTCACCCTCTTCGCCCTCATCTTCTCCATCGGCATCCTGGTGGACGACGCCATCGTGGTGGTGGAGAACGTCCACCGCCACCTGCACCTCCCGCGCGGCGACCGGAGCTTCGCCGCCACGGTGATCGAGGCGGTGGACGAGGTGGGCAACCCCACCATCCTCGCCACCTTCGCCGTCATCGCCGCCATCCTGCCCATGGCCTTCGTGCGCGGGCTCATGGGGCCGTACATGCGCCCCATCCCCGTGGGCGCCAGCGTCGCCATGATCTTCTCGCTGATCATCGCCTTCGCGGTGAGCCCCTGGGCGGCGATGAAGGTCTTCCGCAAGGAGGCCCGCCTCCCGGCGTGCGACCCCTCCGGCCTGCACCCGGCCGACCCGGCCCGCGAGCCGGCGAGGCCGTCGCCGGAGGACGAGCGGCGCCACGCCGACGCCCCGGAGGGCGCCGCCACCCGCGCCTACCGGAAGGTGATGGGCACGCTGCTCCGCTCCGGGAAGGCGCGGCTCGGGTTCCTGGCCCTCGTGCTGGTGCTCTTCGCCGGCGCCGCCTCGCTGGTCTGGTTCGGGGCGGTGAAGGTGAAGATGCTGCCCTTCGACAACAAGAGCGAGTTCCAGGTCCAGCTCGACCTGCCGGCCGGGACGGCGCGCGAGGACGCGCTCGCGGTCGGGCAGCGGCTGGCGCGCCGCCTGCTGCAGGAGCCGGAGGTGAGGGACGTCGAGGTCCACTCCGGCGTGGCCGCCCCGTTCACCTTCGTGGGCATGGTGCGCCACTCCTTCCTGCGCGAGGAGGCCGAGCAGGTGGACCTGCAGGTCAACCTCGTGCCCAAGTCGGACCGCAAGGCCCAGAGCCACGCCATCGCCACCCGGCTGCGCCCGGCGCTCCAGGAGCTCGCCTGGCCGGCCGGGGCGCGGCTCAAGATCGTGGAGATCCCGCCCGGCCCGCCGGTGCTCGACACGCTGGTGGCCGAGGTCTACGGGCCGAGCGCCGCGGAGCGCCAGCGGATCGCCGGCGAGGTGCTCGCCGCCTTCCAGGGCACCCGGGGCGTGGTGGACGTGGACTCGACGCTCACCCCGACCTCGCCGCGCCTCTCGCTGGTGCTCGACGCCGAGAAGGCGGCGCTGCACGGGGTGCAGCCGGCCGCGGTGGTGCAGACCCTGGCCGCGGCGGGGGAGGGGGACCGGCTCGGCACCTTCCACGTGGAGCGCGGGGCGGCGCAGGTGCCGGTGGTGCTGCAGCTCGCGCCGGCCTGGCGCGCCCGCGCCGAGCAGCTCCTGCAGCTCACGGTCCCCGGCGCGCGGGGGGCGGTGCCGCTCTCCGAGCTGGTGCGCCCGGTGGAGGGCCGGGCCGACGCGCCCGTCTTCCACAAGAACCTGAAGCCGGTCGCGTACGTCTTCGGCGACCTGGCCGGGGAGATCGAGAGCCCGGTCTACGCGCTCGCGGCGCTGGATCGGAAGCTCGACGCGCTGCGCGGCCAGGGCGGCGAGGTGGTCCCGCGCTTCGGGCTCGCGCACCCCGAGGAGACGGAGACGCCCTCGATCAAGTGGGACGGCGAGTGGCACATCACCCTCGAGGTCTTCCGCGACCTCGGGCTCGCCTTCGCGGCGGTGCTGGTCCTCATCTACGTGCTGGTGGTCGGGTGGTTCGAGAGCTTCCTCGTGCCGCTCGTGATCCTGGTGCCCATCCCGCTCTCGCTCATCGGCATCCTGCCGGCGCACGGGCTCGCCCGCGCCTTCTTCACGGCCACGAGCATGATCGGCTTCATCGCCGGCGCCGGCATCATCGTGCGCAACTCGATCATCCTCGTGGACTTCATCGAGCTGAAGCTGCGCGAGGGGATGGCGCTCGAGACGGCGGTGGAGGAGGCCGGCGTGGTCCGCTTCCGGCCCATGCTGCTCACCGCCTCGGCGGTGCTGGTGGGGAGCGCGGTGATGCTCGCCGATCCCATCTTCCAGGGGCTCGCCATCTCGCTCATGGCCGGCGAGGTGGCCGCCACGCTCCTCTCCCGCGTGGCGGTGCCGGTGCTCTACTACCTCTACGCCCGGCGCGGCCGCGCGGCCGAGCTGCAGCGCGAGGCGCCCCCGCCTCAGTACTCGAACCCGCTCCCGCCGATGAACTCCCGGAGGAGCGAGGTCGGGGGCACGTGATCGGGGTAGATGGAGACGAACTGGTCGATGAGCAGCCGGAGCCGGTGCGCGGTGGGGAAGGCGGGGTGGCTCGCCGGCACCTCCAGCAGGTACCGCTCGGCGTAGACCTTCAGCACCGCCGGCTCGTAGATGAGCGAGGTGTCGAAGACCGCGTCGGCCTCGGCCTGGAAGGGGAAGATGTGCTTGCGCTCGCCGGCCTGCACCGACGGCCAGCGGAGGATGTTCTCGGCGGCCGAGTAGCCGCGCTGGTGCCGGTCGCGGACGATCCGGCGCAGGAGCCGCAGGTCGGTCGCCGAGACGCGCGAGAGCCGGTCGAAGGCGAGCGTGGTGGCCGGGTGCACGAAGACGCGGAAGAGCTCGCCGGGGCGCGGGATCCCGCCCAGGAGCGCCGGGTTGAGGCCGTGGATGCCCTCGAGCATGAGCACGTCGCCGCGCCGGAGCTGGATGACCGGTCCGCCCTCGGGGTGTGACCGGCCGGTCTTGAAGTCGTAGCGCGCGGTGCGCACCGCCTCGCCGGCCAGGAGCCGGCGCACGTGGTCCTGCAGGAGCGGGAGGTCGAGCGCCTCGAGCGCCTCGAAGTCGAGCTCGCCGGCCGCGTCGCGGACGGTCTTCTCGCGGTCCACGTAGTAGTCGTCGAGCCCGAGGCCGAGCGGGTTCTTGCCGTCGATCTGGAGCTGGACCTTGAGCCTCCGGATGAAGGTGGTCTTGCCGGAGGAGGAGGGGCCGGCCACGGCGATGATCCGGATCCGGTCGCCGGCGGCGGCGATGTCGTCGGCGATCTGGCCGATCCGCTTCTCGTGGAACCCCTCGGCCACGTTGATGAGCTGGCTCACCTGGCCGCTCACGCAGGCCTCGCCGAAGTCGCCCACGCTCCGCACGCCCATGGCCTCGAGCCAGGCCTCGTGCGCCCGCTCCATGGAGCTCTCGCTCGCCTCCGCGGCGGCGACCGCCTGCACCCCGTTGCGCGGGTCGCGCCGGCCGAGGTCGAGCAGGAGGTGGTTCTCGGCCGCGGTGAGGGTGAAGCCGCGGACCTCGGCGGTGGAGGGGAGCATCGGGCCCATGCCGAGGGCGTAGATCTCGCCGCAGGCCACGAGCGGCACGGTGTTCTCGCGCCGGTGCCGGAGCAGGCGGGCGGCCTCGCGCCACCCGCGCTGCTCGAAGAGGAAGATGGCCTCCTCCACCATCCAGGTCTCGTGGCGGATGGGGAGGTCCTCCGCGGCGACGCGCGCCATCTCGGCGGTGAGCGTCGCGGCGAGCACCGGCAGCTTGGCGGGGGCCGCGCCCTCGAAGGCGACCACCTGGGTGCGGCCGCGGGAGGGCCCGAGCCGGACCACGCACTCCGGCCAGTGCCGGCGGGCGGCCTCGAGGAGCACCAGCGCCACGCTGCGGGCGTAGATGCGCCGCCCCTCCCAGTGCTCGGTGGTGAGCGGCGCCAGGGTGGCGTCGGCGACGAGCGGGGTGGCGAGCGAGACCGGCTTCTGGCCGAGGAGCCCGGCCACCACCAGCACGCCGCCCACCTCGCCGGGGAGGAGCGCGCCGACGCGCGTCCCGGTGGGCACGGTGTCCACCCGCTCGCCGCGGCGGACCGTCACCGTGGGCGAGCGCGGGATCGAGCGCCCCTGGACCGGGTGGGAGGACGGGGACGACGGCTCGGGCAGGGCGGGCATGTGGGGCGATTCTAGCGTCGGGGACGCCGCCTCGGCCAACCCCTGGCCGCCCTCGCGGCCCTGGCCGCCGCCTGCACCTTCCCCGGGGAGCGGCCGCGGCGCGCCCGCGGCTACGGCAGCCGGAGCACGAAGCACTTCAGGTAGCGGGTCTCGGGGACGCCCAGGAGCACCGGGTGGTCGCGCCCCGCCCCGCGGCGCTCCAGCACCTGCACCGGCCGGCCGGCGTCGCGCGCCGCCTCGTGGACGATCTCCTCCAGCATCGCCTCGGGCACGTGGTAGCTGCAGGAGGCGGTGACCAGGATCCCGCCCGGCTTCAGGATCTGCATGGCGCGCAGGTTGATCTCCTTGTACCCGCGCCGCGCCGCCGGGACCGCCTCCTTGTTCTTGGCGAAGGCCGGCGGGTCGAGCACCACGAGATCCCAGGACGGCGCCTTCTCCGACTCGTCGCGCAGCCAGTCGAAGGCGTTCGCCTCCACGACCGAGAGGTTGCCGGCCCGGTTGCGGGCGGCGTTCCCCCGCAGGAGCCCGGCCGCGACCGGCTGCATCTCGACCGCGGTGACCTCGCTGGCGCGCCGCGCCAGCTGCAGCGCGAACCCGCCGGCGTAGCTGAAGCAGTCCACGCAGCGGCCGCGCGCGTAGCCCCCCGCCGCGAGGTGGTTCTCCCGCTGGTCGAGGAAGGCGCCGGTCTTCTGGCCCTCGAGCACGTCGAGCCCGAGCCGCACCTCGCCCTCGCGGTACTCGAGCGCGCCCGGCGCCTCGCCCCGGAGCACGCCCTTCTCCTGCGGCAGCCCCTCGAGCTCGCGCACCCGCACGTCGTTGCGCTGCACCACGGTCCGCAGGCCGAGCTCGCCCGCCAGGACGTCGGCGATGAGCGCCTTGCGGCGGTCGGTGCCCGGGACGAGCGTCTGCACCACCGCCACGTCGCCGTAGCGGTCGGCCACCAGCCCGGGGAGGAGGTCCGCCTCGCCGTGGACCAGCCGCACCGCGGGCTCGTCCCCGAAGGCGACGCGCCGCAGGTCGATGGCGCTCCGGATCCGCTCGGCGAAGAAGTCGTCGTCCACCGGCTCCTCGTCCCGCGTGAGCAGGCGGAGCGCGATCTTGGAGCGGGCGGACCAGAAGGCCTTGCCGAGGAACTTGCGGCGGCCGTCCTGGATGGTGACCACGTCGCCGCTCTCGACGCGCGCCGGGGCCGACTCGACGTCGCCGCGGTAGATCCAGGGGTGGCCGTGGGCGAGCCGGTCGGCGCCGCGCCGGGTGACGGTGACGTAGGGTTCCATAGGGGGTCCGCTTCGTACTACATCGCGACCGGTTCGCGGAAGGCCGGCTCGCCCTTCTCCTCGGCGAGGCGGCAGGCCGCGTAGGCCGGATCGTGCTCGAAGAAGAGGATCCCGTCCTCCTCCAGCGCCTCGGCGAGGATCATCTTCTTCTCCTCGATCGTGGTGAGCGGGTAGAGGTCGTAGCCCATCACCCAGCTCGTCCGCAGGTGGGCGTGGGTCGGGATGACGTCGCCGCAGAAGGTGAGGTGGGTGCCGTCGCCGTGGAACCGCGGGAGCTGCTGCCCGACGGTGTGCCCCTCCGAGACGATGAGCTCCACGTCGGGGAAGAGCTCGGCGTCCCCCTCCACGAGGTGCAGCCGCCCGGAGTGGGCGAGGAGCGCGAAGTCCTCCTCGCGGAAGCTCCCGCCGTCCTTCTCGCTCGGCGCGTGGGCCCACTGCCAGTTGCGCCGCTGCAGGTGCCAGGTGGCGTTGGGGAAGGCGAGGTGGGCCGCGCCCGCGGGCCCGACCGCGGTCCCGCCGGCGTGGTCGAAGTGGAGGTGGGTGAGCACCACGTCGGTCACCTCCTCCGGCTCGACCCCGTGCCGGCGCAGGTCGGCGAGGAGCCCGCCCTGGACGCGCTCGATCCCGTAGATCTCGACGCGCTTCGCATCCCAGCGCTCGCCCATCCCGTCGTCCACCACGATGCGCCGGCGGCTCCCCTCGTCCACGGCGAGGAGGCACCGGGCGGCGAGCCGGATCCGGTTCCGCGCGTCGGCCGGGATCTTCTTCTCCCAGAGCGGCTTCGGGACGATGCCGAACATCGCGCCGCCGTCGAGCGCGAAGGTGCAGTCGAGCAGCGAGGCGAGCTGGTAACGGCCGAGCTTCAGCATGCGTCGATCGTAAGGGAGGACGGGGCGGGAGGCGAACCTTTCGGGCGCCCGGGCGGCGGGCGGTCGATGCGATCCGCGGGAGCCGGACGACCGCCAGCCGGTTCCCCCTTCAGGCCCGATGGCGCGAACCCGGGCGGTCACTAGCTTTGCGAGCGGCATCGCCCGGAGGAGCCCTCGCATGCGCTACCGCGGCTACTGGATCGCCCTCGCCCTCGTCGTGTTCGGCTCGCTCGCGGCGCTGGCGGCCTTCGTCCCGCGCATCGACTCGGCCAAGCCGCCCATCCCGGAGCGGGTGGTGGGCCCCGGCGGAGCGCTGCTGGCCGGGCCGGGCGCCATCCAGCGCGGCCAGAACGTCTGGCAGTCGATGGGCGGCCAGGAGGTCGGCACCATCTGGGGTCACGGCGCCTACGTCGCGCCCGACTGGAGCGCCGACTGGCTCCACCGCGAGAGCGTCTTCGTGCTGGAGCGGTTCGCCCGCGACGAGGGGGCGAGCGGGTTCGCGGCGCTCGGGCCGGAGCGGCAGGCCGGACTGAAGGCGCGGCTGGCCGCGGTGATGCGCCGCAACACCTACGACCCCTCGACCGGCGCCGTGACCCTCGGCGCGGAGCGGGCGGCCGCCTTCCGGGCCAACGCCGAGCACTACGGCCGCGTCTTCCGCGACGGCAACGACGCCTACGCCATCCCGCGGGGCGCGCTCACCGACCCGGGCCGGCTGCAGGACCTCGCCGCGTTCCTCTGGTGGACGAGCTGGGCGGCCGGGACCGAGAGCCCCGGCTCGACGGTCACCTACACCCAGAACTGGCCGCACGAGCCGCTCGTCGGCAACCGCCCCACGGGGGCGGCGCTGGTCTGGAGCGTGCTCTCCTTCGTGCTCCTGCTGGCCGGCATCGGCGGCCTGGTCTGGTACCAGTCCGGCCGCGAGGAGCACGCGCTCCGCCCGGCGCTGCCGGAGCGCGACCCGCTCTTCGGGCTCGCGCCCACGCCCAGCCAGCGCGCCACCGTGAAGTACTTCTGGGTGGTGGCGGCGCTCCTGGTGGTGCAGATCCTGCTCGGCGCCGTCACCGCCCACTACGGCGTGGAGGGCGGCGGGTTCTACGGCTTCCCGCTCGCGGAGGTGCTGCCGTACGCGGTGGCGCGCACCTGGCACACCCAGCTCGGCATCTTCTGGATCGCCACCTCCTGGCTCGCCACCGGCCTCTACGTGGCGCCGGCGGTGAGCGGGCACGAGCCGCGCGGCCAGGCCGCGCTGGTGAACGTGCTCTTCGCCGCCCTGCTGGTGATCGTGGTGGGGTCGCTCGCCGGCGAGTGGCTCTCGGTGAAGCAGCGGCTCCCCGGCGACGCCTGGTACTGGTTCGGCCACCAGGGGTACGAGTACGTGGACCTGGGCCGCTTCTGGCAGCTCTTCCTCTTCGCCGGGCTCTTCATCTGGCTCTTCATCATGCTGCGGGCGCTCTGGCCGGCGCTGCGCGGGACGGCCGCGCCGGCGGGGGCGGGGCGGAGCGAGGCGGAGCTGGCGGGGCGGGCCGGTGCGCCCGCCGACTCGAGGCCGCTCCTCCTGCTCTTCGTCCTCTCCAGCGTGGCCATCGCCGCCTTCTACGGCGCCGGGCTCATGTACGGGAAGAACAGCCACCTCGCGCTCGTCGAGTACTGGCGCTGGTGGGTGGTGCACCTCTGGGTGGAGGGGTTCTTCGAGGTCTTCGCCACCGTGGTGATCGCCTTCCTCTTCGTGCGGCTGCAGCTCCTCGACGTGCACCGCGCCACCGAGGCGGTCTTCTTCTCCACCATCGTCTTCCTGGCGGGCGGCATCCTCGGCACCTTCCACCACCTCTACTTCACCGGCACGCCGGCCGGGGTGCTGGCGGTGGGGGCGGTCTTCAGCGCCCTCGAGGTGGTGCCGCTCACGCTGGTGGGGATGGAGGTCTGGCAGAACCTGCGCCTGGCGCGCGCCCGGAGCTGGCTCGCCGCCTACCGCTGGCCCATCTACTACTTCGTGGCGGTGGCGTTCTGGAACCTGGTGGGCGCGGGGCTCTTCGGCTTCTTCATCAACCCGCCCATCGCGCTCTACTACATGCAGGGGCTCAACACGACGCCGGTCCACGGCCACACCGCGCTGTTCGGCGTGTACGGCATGCTCGGCATCGGCCTCATGCTCTTCTGCCTGCGGGCGCTGCGCCCCGGGGCGGCCTGGAAGAACGCGCCGCTGGCGGTCTCGTTCTGGGCCATCAACGTGGGGCTGTCGCTGATGGTGCTCCTGTCGCTCCTGCCGCTGGGGCTCCTGCAGGCCTGGGCCTCGGTGGAGGTCGGCACCTGGTGGGCCCGCTCGTCGGAGTTCCTGCAGACGCCCACCATGAACGCGCTCCGCTGGCTGCGCGTCCCGGGCGACACGCTCTTCGCCATCGGCGCGGTGATCCTGGGCTGGTTCGTGCTGGGGCTGAAGACGGGCTGGTCGCTCGAGCGGCGCGGCCGGGTGGTGGCGCCGGGCTCCACGCGGGAGGAGGAGCCCGGGACCGCGGCGAGGGTCGGCGAAGGCGGCCGGGCCTGAGGCAGGCGGCCCGGCCAGCTCCGGCTCGGGGCCGGCCCCGGGTCGGTCGTGCGCCGGCGGCCCGGGGCGCGGCGGGCGGCCGCGTCCCCGGAGCCCGCGCGACTACCGGGAGGCGCGCAGGTACTGCTTCGGCCAGGGCCCTTCCTGGCGCAGCTCGCGGGCGGCGCGCAGGGTCCAGTACGGATCGCGCAGCAGCTCGCGGGCGAGGAGCACGAGGTCCGCCTGGCCGCTGCGGATGATGTGGTCGGCCTGCGCCGGGGAGGTGATCATGCCGACCGAGGCGGTGGCGACGCCGGCCTCGCGCCGGATCTGCTCGGCGAAGGTGGCCTGGTAGCCGGGGCCCACGCTGATGGCCGCGTTGGGGACGAGCCCGCCCGACGAGACGTCCACGAGGTCCACCGTCCCCTCTAGCGCCTTCGCGAGCGCGACCGACTGCGCGAGGTCCCAGCCCCCCGCGGCCCAGTCGGTGGCGGAGATGCGGATGAAGACCGGCAGCTCCCTCGGCCAGGCCTCGCGCACCGCGCGCGCCACCTCGAGCGTGAGCCGGATCCGGTTCTCGAACGAGCCGCCGTAGCCGTCCTTGCGCAGGTTGGAGAGCGGGGAGAGGAACTGGTGCAGGAGGTAGCCGTGCGCGGCGTGGACCTCGACGGAGCGGAACCCGGCCTGCCGCGCGCGGCCGGCGGCGGCGGCGAAGGCGTCCACCACCCGGCGGATCCCCGCCTCGTCGAGCGCGGCGGGGGACGGGTAGTCGTCCGAGAAGCGGACGGGGCTCGGCGCCACCACCTTCCAGCCGCCCTGCGCCTCCGGCACCGCGCCCTCGCCCTCCCACGGGACGCGTGTGCTGGCCTTGCGACCGGCGTGGGCGAGCTGCAGGCAGGAGGCGGCGCCGTGCGACTCGACGAGCCGGACGATGCGCGCCAGCGGCTCGATCTGGGCGTC
The DNA here is from genome assembly GCF_023169965.1 of Anaeromyxobacter paludicola. Classification (NCBI taxonomy): domain Bacteria; kingdom Pseudomonadati; phylum Myxococcota; class Myxococcia; order Myxococcales; family Anaeromyxobacteraceae; genus Anaeromyxobacter; species Anaeromyxobacter paludicola. The sequence goes on from NZ_AP025592.1 coordinate 3,963,267, forward strand.
CTCCCAGAGCCCGAGGTCGGCGGGGCTGATGCGCCCCTCGGGCGTGACGGCGGTGGCCTCGAAGATGACGAGGCCGGCGCCGCCCACCGCCCGGCTGCCGAGGTGGACGAGGTGCCAGTCGTTGGCCCGGCCGGCCTCGGCCGAGTACTGGCACATGGGGGACATGCCGACGCGGTTGCGGAGGGTCAGCTCGCGCAGCTTCAGGGGGCTGAAGAGGTTCATGGCGCGGGAGATAACACTCCGTCCGGGGGGTGCAAGCAAAGCGGCCAGACGGGCATCCCCGAACGGTCCCGCGAACCGATCCGGGGGGGCGCGGCTCACACCGGCTGCGCCGGCAGGGACGCCGGCTGGAGGATCTTCGATGACGGTCGAACGAGCGGTGCGGATGCTGGCGGGGACCTTCGTGCTCCTCTCGCTGGCGCTCGGCGCGCCGGCGAGCCCGGTGTACGTGAGCAGCTGGTTCCTCTGGTTCACGGCGTTCGTGGGCGCGAACCTGTTCCAGAGCGCGCTCACCGGGTTCTGCCCGGCGGCGACGATCTTCCGGAAGCTGGGCGTCGGCGGGAGCTGCTCGGTGGAGCGGGGGGTCGAGCCGCAGTAGGCCGGCGCCGGAGTACTCGTCGGCGTCCTCGAGCAGGTTCGCGAGCACGCGCTGGAGCAGCGGCCGGCTCCCCCGCACCTCCGGGAGCGGGGCCGCCGCGGCGGGCGCCTCAGGCCCGCTTCGCCGCCGCGAACCCGCGCTCCAGGTCGGCCACGAGGTCGTCCACGTGCTCGATGCCGCAGGAGACGCGGATGAAGCCGTCGGCGATGCCGAGCTTCGCGCGGGTCTCGGGGGGCACGCTCGCGTGGGTCATGATGGCCGGGTGCTCGATGAGGCTCTCGACGCCCCCGAGCGACTCGGCGCAGGCGAAGATCCGCAGCGCCTTCAGGAAGGCCCGGGCCGGCTCCAGTCCGCCCTTCACCACGAAGGTCAGCATGCCGCCGAAGCCCTTCATCTGGCGCCGGGCGAGCTCGTGCTGCGGGTGGGAGGCGAGGCCCGGGTAGGTGACCTTCTCCACCTGCGGGTGGCCCTCCAGGAACCTCGCCACGGCGAGCGCGTTCTGGGCGTGGCGCTCCATCCGCACGTGCAGCGTCTTGAGGCCGCGCAGCACGAGGAAGCTGTCCATGGGGCCGGGCACGCCGCCCACGGCGTTCTGCAGGAACTTGATCCGCTCGTGGAGGGCGTCGTCGCTCGTCATCACGGCGCCGCCGACGACGTCGGAGTGGCCGTTCAGGTACTTGGTGGTCGAGTGGGTGACCACGTCGATCCCGAGCGACAGCGGCTGCTGGAAGTAGGGCGAGGCGAAGGTGTTGTCCACGACGGTGCGCGCGCCGTGCGCCCGCGCGAGCCGCGAGACCTCGGCGAGGTCCACCAGCTTCAGCATGGGGTTGGTCGGGCTCTCGAGCCAGACGAGCCGGGTGTTCTTGCGGAGCCCGCGCTCCACGTTCCGGGCGTCGCTCGCGTCCACGTAGCTGAACTCGATCCCGTGCCGGCGGTACACCTTGTCGAAGATGCGGAAGGTGCCGCCGTAGACGTCGTCGGACACGAGCACGTGGTCGCCCGCCTCGAGGAGGTGCATCAGTGCGTCGGTGGCGGCGAGGCCGGAGGCGAAGGCGAGCCCGTGCTTCGCCCCCTCGAGCGCGGCGAGGCAGCCCTGCAGCGCGTCGCGCGTCGGGTTCTGCGTGCGCGAGTACTCGTACCCCTTGTGCTCGCCGGGGCCGTCCTGCACGTAGGTGCTCGTGAGGTAGACCGGCGTCATGATGGCGCCGGTGGTGGGGTCGGGGCGCTGGCCGGCGTGGATCGCCAGCGTCTCGAAGCGGAGGTCCTTGTCGTCGGCCATGGTCGTCGCCTCGCGAAGAGCTAGTGGAGCTTGCGGCCCAGGAAGTCGATGAGGTCGATCTTGGTGACGATGCCGGTCACCTTGTCGCCCTCCTTCACCACCGCCACGTTGTCGTCGTTGAAGATGTCGCGCAGCTTGCCGATGGCGGTGTCGGCCGACACCACGCCCTGCAGCGGCTGGACGAGCGGCTCCACCACCTCGGTGAGCCGGTGCTTCCCCTCGATGAGGAAGTTGAGCAGGTCGTACTCGTGGATCATCCCGAGCACGCGGCCGGCGTCGTCCACCACCGGCATCTGCGAGATGTCGTGCTCCTTCATGGCCTTCACCACGACCTCGACCTTGTCGGTCTTCCGCGCGGTGATCACCTCGCCGCGACGCCCGCCGAGGATGTCGCGCACGGTGGCCGACGCGACGCCCTCGGCGCCCTCGGCGACCGGGAAGCCGTTGTCGCGCATCCACTCGTCGGAGAAGAACTTGGAGATGTAGGCGCGCCCGCCGTCGGGGAGGGGCACGACGATGGTCTTGCCCTTGCCGAGCTCCTTGGCGAGCTGCACGGCGACGTGCACCGCGGCGCCGGCGCTGCCGCCGGCGAAGATGCCCTCCTCGCGCGCGAGGCGCCGCGCCATGGTGAAGGCCTGGCGGTCGTCCACCTGGCGGACGTCGTCCATCACCGCGAGGTCCATCGCGCCGCACATCATGTCCTCGCCGATCCCCTCCACCTTGTAGACGTGCGGCTGGGACAGCTTCCCGGTCTTGAACATCGAGTGGTAGACGGAGCCGACCGGGTCCACCCCGACGTTCTGGATCTGCGGGTTCTTCTCCTTGAAGTAGCGGCCGCAGCCGCTCATCGTCCCGCCGGTGCCGACGCCGGCCACGAAGGCGTCGAACTTGCCGCCGGTCTGCTCCCAGATCTCCGGCGCGGTCACCCGGTAGTGCGCCTCGACGTTGTCGGGGTTGTGGTACTGGTTCAGGTAGAAGCTGTTGGGCGTCTCGGCGGCGATCCGCTTCGCGACCGAGTAGTAGCTCTCGGGCGACTCGGCGGGCACGTTGGTCGGCGTGACGACCACCTGGGCGCCGAAGGCCTTGAGCGTGTCCTGCTTCTCCTTCGACATCTTGTCGGGCATCGTGAAGATGCAGCGGTACCCCTTCACGGCCGCGGCCATCGCCACGCCGACGCCGGTGTTGCCGCTGGTGTTCTCCACGATGGTGCCGCCGGGCTTGAGCACGCCCGCACGCTCGGCCTTCTCGAGGATGTGGAGGGCCATGCGGTCCTTGATGGAGCCGCCGGGGTTCAGGTACTCGAGCTTCACCAGGACGGTCGCGTCCTCGGGGCCGACCACCTTCTGCAGCCGGACCAGCGGGGTGTGGCCGATGGCCGAGAGGACGCTGTCGTGGTAGGGCATGTGCCTTTGGCTCCGGTGAGGATTTGCGGGCTGTAAACGAGGGGTTATAGGCGTCCGCTCGCGGGGGTGTCAACGCGCGGGTCGGGGCGCGGAAGGGCTTCGGAGGCAGGCGATGGCGAGCGATCCGGTGACGACCACCACGGGGCCCCTGGCGGAGGCGCGGGTGCGCGAGGCGCTGCGCCGCCACGCCGGGGCCGCCGTCGCGGACGGTCCGGTGCAGGGGCTGGGCGGGCACGCCTCCCTGCGCACCTACTGGCGGGCGCGCGGCGCCTCCCCTTCGCTCATGGTGATGGTCATGCCGCCCGGCGCGAAGCCGGAGGAGGCGACGCAGGGCGGGCCGCCGGCGGAGGAGCCGTTCGTGAACGTGCAGCGGTACCTCGCCCGGATCGGCGTCCGGGTGCCGCGCATCCTGGCCTTCTTCCCGCCGGAGGGGGCGCTCGCGGGCGTGCCGGGCGTGGTCATGATCCTCGAGGACCTGGGGGACGACATGCTCGAGACGCGGCTGCTGGCGGGCGACGACCGGGAGAAGCTCTACGAGGCCGCCGTGGACCAGCTGGCCCGGCTGCGCGCCGCGGCGGAGGCGCGGCCGGACCCGGCCTGCGTCGCCTTCGGCCGCCGCTTCGACCAGGGGCTCTACCGCTGGGAGCTCGACCACTTCCGGGAGTGGCTGCTCGAGGCCTGGAAGGGCGCCTCGCTCGCGCCGGACGAGCGCGCCTTCGTGGACGCCGAGTTCGATCGGCTCTCGGCCCGGCTCGCGGCCGAGCCGCTCGGGTTCACGCACCGCGACTACCAATCCCGGAACCTGATGGTGCTCCCGGGGGGCGAGCAGGCGGTCCTCGACTTCCAGGACGCGCTCCTCGGGCCGCGGCAGTACGATCTCGTGGCGCTGCTCCGGGACAGCTACGTCGAGCTCCCGGCCGACCTCGTGGAGCGGATGCTGCGCCGCTGGCTGGAGCGGTTCCACGAGGCGGGCGGGCCCCGGCTCGAGTACGGGCCCTTCCGAGAGTTGTTCGACCTCCTCACGGTCCAGCGGAAGCTCAAGGACGCGGGGAGGTTCGTCTTCATCGACCGCGTGAAGAAGAACCCCGGGTTCCTGGTCTCGATCCCGGCGTCGCTGCGGTACGTCCGGGACGCCTTCGGGCGGCTGCCGGAGCTGGCGGAGCTGCGGGGGGTGCTCGGGAGGCACGTGCCGGAGCTGCTCGGGTAGAGGCGCCCCCGGGATGTCTTGGGCGGCCCCTCACTCCAGCCAGCGCCAGGCCAGCACCAGCTCGCCCAGCGCGTAGAGGGTCCCGAAGACGAGCTTGTTGTGCCGGGCGAGCCAGAGCGGCAGGTAGATGTCGAAGTTGTCCGCGCGCTCGTCGGTGTAGCGGGCGGCGACGTCGGTGAGCGGGCAGCGCAGGCGGTTCGCGGCGAGCACGAGCACCTCGCCGAGCACGACGAGCGAGAGCGTGGCGGCGGCGCGGAGGCGGCCCGAGAGCGCGAGCACCGGGATGGCCAGAATGCAGCCGGCGAAGAACGCCCAGACGGCGGTGTGGACGAGCTTCACGAGGCGCAGGGCGCGGGCGGGGTGCACGGGGGGATTGTAGCCGCGCCCGACCGAGAGAACTGAACCGCGGATCATGGTCCGCGCGGCGGACGCCCGCTCTCGGCCTGAGTCGGTCCAAGTCCGCGATCTCGCTCGAACCCAACTCCGGCACGCCTCCTGCCCTGTGGAATGGCATGACCGCGCCGAGACAAATTCTTCCAGGGGCCGTCTATCTCGTCACTCGTCGGTGTTCGGAGCGCCGCCTCTTCTTGCGGCCCTCGGCGCAGACGAACGGAATCTTCCTCTACGTGCTCGCCCTCGCGGCCCGGACTCACGGCGTCCGCGTGCACGCGTTCTGTGTACTTTCCAACCACTACCACCTCGTGGTCACGGATCCCGAGGCCCGCCTGCCGGCGTTCATGCAGTACCTCGACGGCCTCGTCGCCAGGGCAGTGAACGCCTCGCTCGGTCGATGGGAGGGCTTCTGGTCGGCGGACGCTTCATACAGCGCCGTCTCACAGGCGGACTCAGGCGATGTCGTTCGAAAGATCGCCTACACCCTCGCAAATCCCGCCTCGGCAGGCCTGGTTCGTCACGGGCGCGACTGGCCCGGGCTCTGGTCCGCTCCCGAGCTGCTCGGCACCGCCACCCTGACGGCGGCCCGACCGGAGGTCTTCTTCAGCGCAACGATGCCTGGGACGGCCACGCTCGACCTGTCGCTTCCCGCAGGATTCGCGTCTGTGGAGGAGTTCCAGCGGCTCGTCGGGTCCGCGCTCGAGGAGCTCGAGGTCAAGGCACGGGCAGAGGCGCCAGCGCGCGGTTTCCTGGGCCGGAGGCGCGTGCTCGCGGAACAGCCGCTCAGCCGGCCAGCGGCAGGCGCGCCCAGGAGAACGCTCAACCCGCGGATCGCCGCCCAGGACAAGTGGAAGCGCATCGAGGCCATCGGGAGGCTACGGACTTTCCTCGAAGCCTACCGCAGCGCGCTCGTGGAGCTGCGATCCGGCGTGCGAGACGCGCTGTTCCCAGCGGGCACGTACCACCTGCGAGTCGAGCACGACGTCCGCTGCGCTGTGCCGGCCTGATTCGCCCGCCAGGACGCGAGCATCTGTAGGAACAGGCTCGGCCCTCGCTCGGAGCGCGGGGGAGCGTTCGTCGATCGGTCGGGTCTTCCTCCTCGCGCGCCGCGCAAGCGTGCGCGCTGCTGCCCGGCGTGGTCTGCTCGCCCGGGTCACAGCGAGGCGAGAGCCCCGTTCAGGTGACTTCTGGAGCCACTCGGGGACCTGACACGGGCAATGAGTTACGGCTCTCCGGCAAGGACTCTCGGACGGGCGAAGAAAAGGCGGGCGCCCCTCGAGGAGGAGCGCCCGCCTGGGCTCAGGAGGCTTCTCGCGAGAGCTACTCGGCGCCGACGCCGAGGTAGGTCCGGAGCTTCTCGTCCTCGAACATCTCCTGCGCGCGGGGCTCGGGTGTGAGCAGCGAGACGATGATCCCGATCGCGAAGGCACAGGACATCGAGACGATGCACGGGTTCTTGAGCCCGACGATCGGGGTGGCGTTGTGGAACACGTCCACCCAGACCGTCGGCGAGAGCACGATCATGCCGATGGAGAGGAACGCGCCGGTGAGGATCGAGGCCACCGCGCCGGGGGTGGTGAAGCGCTTCCAGAGCACCGACATGAGCAGCGCGGGGAAGTTGGCGCTCGCCGCGATGGAGAAGGCGAGGCCCACCATGAAGGCCACGTTCTGGCCCTTGAAGGAGATGCCGAGGATCACGGCGGCCAGGCCGAAGATGACGGTCGCCACCTTGGCGGTCTTCATCTGCTCCTCCTCGGTGGCCTTCCCCTTCTTGATGATCGACACGTAGATGTCGTGCGAGTACGCCGACGAGCCGGCGAGGGTCAGGCCGGCGACGACGGCGAGGATGGTGGCGAAGGCGACCGCGGCGATGAACCCGAGGAACGGCGTACCGCCGAGGAGCTCCGCCACGAGCGGGGCGGCCATGTTCCCGCCCTTGTCGATGCTGGTGATCATCTTGCGCCCGACGAGCGCAGCGGCGCCGAAGCCGACGATGGGGATGATGATGTAGAAGTAGCCGATGAGGCCGGTGGCGTAGAGCACCGACTTGCGGGCGGCCTTGGCGTCGGGGACGGTGTAGAAGCGCATCAGGATGTGCGGCAGGCCGAGCAGGCCGAACATCAGCGCGAGGCCGAGGGAGATGGCGTCGAGGGGGCTGGTCACGAGCCCGCCCGGCTCGAGCGCGGCCTGCCCGTACTGGCCGGCCACGGCGGCGTAGAGGTTGCCCGGGCTGAAGTCGAACTTGCCGAGCACGAGCACGGTGAGGAGGCTCACGCCGAGGAGCAGCAGCACCGCCTTGATGATCTGCACCCAGGTGGTGGCGACCATGCCGCCGAAGAGCACGTAGGCGAGCATGATGCAGCCCACCAGGATCTCGGCGTACTCGTACTTGATGCCGAACATCAGCTTGATGAGGGCGCCGGAGCCGACCATCTGGGCGATGGTGTAGAAGAGCACGGTCAGGATGCCGCCCACCGCCGAGGCGATGCGCACCGGCGTCTGCCGCAGCCGGAACGCCACCACGTCGGCGAAGGTGAACTTGCCGAGGTTCCGGAGCGGCTCGGCGATGAGGAACATCAGCGCCGGCCAGCCGACGAGCCAGCCGGTGGCGTAGATCATGCCGTCGTAGCCCTTGAGGGCCACCATGCCGGCGATGCCGAGGAAGGACGCGGCGCTCATGTAGTCGCCGGCGAGCGCGAGGCCGTTCTGCACGGCGGAGACGCTGCGGCCGGCCGCGTAGAACTCCTTGGCCGACTTGGTCCGCTTGGCGGCCCAGTAGGTGATGGCCAGGGTGACGAGGACGATGAGGAGGAAGAAGGCGATGGAGGACGCCTGGGGGCTGCCGAGGGTGGTCTGCATGGGCTGGGCGCTGGGGGGCATGGGTCGGTTTCCTCGCGTGGGGGTCTGGTCGCCCTACTTCTTCAGCTGTCCCTTGAGCCGCTCGACCTCGGGGTCGTAGCTCGCGTTCGCCCAGGCCACGTAGATCGCGGTGAGCACGAAGGCGATGACGATGACCGCGATGCCCACCGGGATCGCGAGGGTGGTCACCTCGCCGATCTTCTGGGACATGGCCGGCTTGGCGTTGGCGATGAGGAGGATGAAGCCGTAGTAGGTGACGAACAGCGCCGCGAGCAGCGCCGTGCTCACGGTCCAGCGCTTCGCGACGAGCCGCTTGAACTCGTGCGAGTTGATGACCTCGTGCGCCGATTTCTCGGGGCCGGTGGAAGCCTGCTTCAGTTGGTGCGTCGCATTCGCCATCGATGACCTCTCATCAGGCTCGTATCGACCCGCGTCGGGTTCGGTCGAGCAGCGTGGGGGGTACGTCGCTCACTCCGCACTTCACGACATTCGTTCCGGCCGGTGCGCAGGGTGGGTGCCAGCGGAATTTCCTGCGCGCCTCCTCCAGACCTCCTCCGGACCAGAGAACTGTACCAGACGCCGCAATGGCTCAGACGGGGCGGATCAATGCCCAATCGAGTCAACGCGCTGGTGTTTCAGGCGAAAATCGCAAATTTACTTTGACGCAGCCGTTGCGCACCCATTTGAGCTTGATCTGATGCAGCAGTAATCGTCCGTTTGCGCGAAGTTGAGATCGATGCGGCTGGCCCTCCTCGCCGACGTCCACGCCAACCTCGAGGCCCTCCGCGCCTGCCTCGCGCACGCGCGCGCGGAGGGCGCGGAAGCCCACGCGTTCGCGGGCGATCTCGTCGGCTACGGGGCGGATCCGGTGGCGGTGCTGGAGATCGTCGCCGAGCACGCCGCGCGCGGCGCGATGGTGGTGCGGGGCAACCACGACCAGGCGGCGATCGACGGTCTCACCGGCAGCATGGACCCGGCCGCGGCGGAGGCCATCGCCTGGACCCGCGCCCGGCTCGGCCCGGCCGAGCGCGCCTTCCTCGAGGGGCTGCCCCTGGTGGCGCGCCAGGGCGAGCTCGCCCTGGTCCACGCGAGCGCCGACCGGCCGGCGGACTGGACCTACGTGACCGACCCCTGGCGCGCGGCGCAGAGCCTGGCGGCGGCGGGCGCGACCTGGGTCTACTGCGGCCACGTGCACCAGCCGGCCCTCTACTACGCCGGCGCCGGCGGCCGGGTGCTCCCCTTCACGCCGGTGCCGGAGGTGGCCATCCCGGTGCCGGGGCACCGGCGCTGGCTCGCGGTGATCGGCTCGGCGGGCCAGCCGCGCGACGGCATCGCGGCCGCCTGCTACGCCCTCGCCGACCTCGCGCGCGGCACGCTCACCTTTCACCGGGTGCCGTACGACGTCGCCGGCGCGGCGGCGCGGATCCGGGCGGCGGGGCTGCCGGAGCGGCTCGCCGCGCGGCTGGAGCGCGGGCGGTGACGAGCGAGCTCCTCGCGCCCGGGACCGAGCTCGGCGGCTTCGTCGTCGGGGAGCCGCTCCACGCGGGCGGGATGGGGGTGGTCTACGCCGCGCGGCGGCCTGGGTCGGAGGCGCCGCTCGTCATGAAGGTGCCGCGCCTCGGCTTCGGCGAGCCGGGCGAGACGGTGGTCACCTTCGAGGTGGAGCAGACCGTGCACGCGGCGCTGCGCGGCCCGCACGTGCCGCGGTTCGTGGCGGCCGGCGGGCTCGAGGAGGGCCGGCCGTGGCTGGTGATGGAGCGGGTCGAGGGCCGCCCGCTGCGCGACGAGCTGGAGCGGGCGCCGCTCCCGCCCGAGGAGGTGGCGCGGCTCGGCGCGGCGGTGGCCCGCGCGCTGCACGACGTCCACGCGCAGGAGGCGATCCACCTCGACCTCAAGCCCTCGAACGTGATCCTGCGGCCGGACGGCGAGGCGGTGCTGCTCGACTTCGGCCTCGCGCACCACGCCCACTTCCCCGATCTCCTCGCCGAGGAGGTGCGCCACCCGGTCGGCTCGGCCCCCTACATCGCGCCGGAGCAGGTGCTCGGCCAGCGGGGGGACCTGCGGAGCGACCTCTTCGCGCTCGGCGCGGTGCTGTACGAGCTCGCCACCGGCCGGCTCCCGTTCGGCGCGCCCACCTCGCCCGCCGGGCTGCGCAAGCGGCTCTTCCGCGACCCCCTCCCGCCGCGCGCCGTCGCGCCCGGGATCCCGGAGTGGCTGCAGGAGGTGGTGCTCCGCTGCCTCGAGCCCGACCCGGAGCGGCGCCACCCCTCGGCGGCGCAGCTGGCCCTGGACCTCGCCCACCCCGGCGAGATCGTGGTCACCGAGCGGGGCCGGCGGCTGCGGCGGCGCGCCGGGCTCCGCGAGCTCCTGCGCTGGCTGCAGACGCTCGGGTTCGAGCCGCCCCCGCCGTCGCACCCCTCGGTCCACCTGGCGCGGGCGCCCATCGTGCTCGCGGCGATCGCCACCGAGCACCGGAACCGGGCGGAGCTCGAGGCGGTCCGCGAGGCGGCGCGCCGGCTGCTCGCGGCCGACCCGGGCAACCGGCTCGCCTGCGTGACGGTGATCCCGCCCGCGCCGGAGCTGGGCGGCTCCGACGCGGCCGACACCGCCACGCGCCGGCGGCTCCGGCACCTCGCGATCCTGCGCCACTGGGCCGAGCCGCTCGGGCTCGAGCCGGGCCGGGTCTCGTTCCACGCCATCGAGGGCTCCGATCCGGCCGCGGCGCTGCTCGCCTACGCCCGCGCGAACCGGGTCGATCACCTGGTCATCGGCGGCCCGCCGCCGGACTGGCCGCTCAAGCGGATCCTCGGCACGGTCGCGACCCGGGTCGCGGTCGAGGCGCCGTGCTCGGTGACGGTGGTGCGGGCGAGGTGAGCGGAAGCCGTGGGCTGCGGCGCCCGGTCACTGGAGCGGGGAGGGGCCCCACCGAAGGTGGGGAGGGGCAGGCCCCTCCCCGCCGGAAGGCGCGCAAGCTCGCGAGCGAAGCGAGGAGCGCCGCGCGCCCGGCTCCGGCGCGGCAGGGGAGGGCCCCCGGCGAGCTCTGCTCGACGGGGAGGGGGCGCAGCCCCCTTCTGATCTGGCCTGAGCGAGCACCGGTGCGCGCCCCCCAGGTCGCGCACCGGGCTGCTCGCTCAGGCGTGCTGGATGTCCCGGTCCTTCGTCTCCGGCATGAAGAGCGCGCCGATGACGAAGGTGATGACCGCGACGACGATCGGGTACCAGAGGCCGTAGTAGACGTCGCCCGTCGCCGCCACCATCGCGAACGAGATGGTCGGGAGGAAGCCGCCGAACCAGCCGTTGCCGATGTGGTACGGCAACGACATCGAGGTGTACCGGATCCGCGCCGGGAAGAGCTCCACCAGCCAGGCGGCGATCGGCGCGTACACCATGGTCACGTAGATCACGAGCAGCGTGAGCAGCAGCAGCACCACGACGTAGTTGATCTTGTCCGGGTCGGCCTTGGCCGGGTAGCCGGCGGTCTTCACCGCGCCGCCCATGGCCTTGTCGAAGGTGGCGCTCTGGGCCTTGAAGTCGGCCGGGGCGAGCTGCCGGCCCGCGAAGCTCGGGATGGTGGTCCCGCCGATCTTGACCGCGGCCACCGTGCCCGGAGGCGCCTCCTCGTTGCGGTAGGGGATCGCCTTCTTCGCGAGCCAGCTCTTGGCCACGTCGCAGGACGAGGTGAACTGCGTCTTGCCGACCGGGTCGAACTGGAAGCTGCAGTCCTTCGGGTCGGCCACCACCGTCACCGGGCTCGCGGCCTCGGCGGCGGCGATGTCCGGGTTCGCGAAGCGGGTGAGCCCCTTGAAGATCGGGAAGTAGGTGAGGGCGGCGACGAGGCAGCCGGCGAGGATGATCCACTTGCGGCCGATCCGGTCGGAGAGCGAGCCGAAGATGATGAAGAACGGCGTGCCGAGGGCGAGCGCGCCGGCGATGAGCAGGTTCGCCGTCTGCGGGTCCACCTTCAGCGTCTGCTGCAGGAAGAAGAGCGCGTAGAACTGGCCCGTGTACCAGACCACCGCCTGGCCGGCGACGCCGCCGAACAGGACCAGCAGCACGATCTTGAGGTTGCCCCAGCGCAGGAAGGACTCGGTGAGCGGCGCCTTCGAGGCCTTGCCCTCCTCCTTCATGCGCTTGAACACCGGCGACTCGGCGAGCTGGAGCCGGATGTAGACCGAGACCGCCAGCAGGAGCACCGAGATGAGGAAGGGCACGCGCCAGCCCCAGGTCTCGAACGAGGGGCCGAGGGCGGTGCGGCAGGCCAGGATGACGAGCAGCGACAGGAAGAGGCCCAGCGTGGCCGTGGTCTGGATCCAGCTCGTGAAGTTGCCCCGCCGCCCGGGCGGCGCGTGCTCGGCCACGTAGGTGGCGGCGCCGCCGTACTCGCCGCCGAGCGCGAGCCCCTGCAGGAGGCGCAGCCCGATGAGGATGATGGGGGCGGCCACGCCGATGGTCGCGTACGAGGGCAGGAGGCCGACGATGGCGGTCGAGAGCCCCATGATGAGGATGGTGAGCAGGAAGGTGTGCTTGCGGCCGATCATGTCGCCGAGCCGGCCGAAGACCAGCGCGCCGAAGGGACGGACCGCGAAGCCGGCCGCGAACGCGAGCAGCGCGAAGATGAAGGCGCTGGTCTCGTTCACCCCGGAGAAGAACTGCTTCGAGATGATCGCCGCCAGCGAGCCGTACAGGTAGAAGTCGTACCACTCGAACACCGTCCCGAGCGACGAGGCGAAGATCACCATCTTCTCGTCGCGGGTGATCGCCGCGGCCGCGCTTCCGGACGGGCGGTGCAAGGGGGGCAAGGTGGTGGTTCCGGACGTCGCCATCGGGTGCGCCTCCAGCGCCAAGAGGGGGAAAAGACGGATCTTCCCTTGACCGGACGGGGGTACCCGATTCACCCGATGAATGGGGCGTGACCCAAGCGGACTGCGGAACTCTTCGCGCGACCGTGGGTCAACGCCGCCAGCGGCGGGCGAGCAGGCCCGCGAGGACGAGCGGCACGAGCTCCACCCGCGCCGCCCAGCCGAACAGCGGCCCGACGCCTCCGAGCCGGTCGTAGCCGATGCCGGCGAGCTGGTAGCCGAGGCCGTTCCCGGCGCCGAACACCACGGCCGAGAACAGCGCCTGCCCGGTGACCCGCAGCCGCGAGGGGACGAGCGCCGTCATCGCCGACATGGCCGCTCCCCAGAACAGGCCGAAGGTGAGCCCGTGCAGCGACTGCAGCGCCACCACCGCCGCCGCCGAGCGCGCCTGCGAGAGGAGCGTCCAGCGGAGCGCCGAGCCGGCGAAGGCGGCCAGGAAGAGCGCCCGCGGCGAGAGCCGGGCGGCGAGCCGCGGGTAGGCGAGGAGCACCAGCACCTCCGCGCCGACGCCCACGGTCATGGCGAGCCCGGTGACGCCCGAGGGCAGCCCGGCGTCGCGGACGAAGACCCCGAAGAGGAGGTGGAACGGCGCGCAGGCGGCCCAGTGCAGCGCGCAGGCGGCGATGAGGGCCAGGAGCGGCGGGCTCCGGAGCAGGGCGAGCGTCTCGCGCAGGGCCGGCCTCGGGCCGGCGGCCGCGGTCTCGGGCAGGCGGCGCGCCGCCCAGGCGTAGCCGGCCACGCAGGCGGCGATGGCGAGCGGGACCGCCGCGTCCCCGGCCCGGTCGCCGCGCGCGGTGAGGAGGAGCCCGAGCCCCTGCGCCAGCAGGATGTAGCCGAGCGAGCCGAAGAGCCGGATGCGGGTGTACGACGGCCCCGGCGGACGGGTCTGCTCGAGGGTGACGGCGTCGGCGAGCGGGATGACGGCCGGCTGCGCGAGCGCCTGGAGCCCCAGCACCAGCGCGACCGCGGCCGGGGCGTGGGCGAGCGGCAGGAAGGCGGTGGCGGCCGCCGCCCAGAGCGCGGCGAGCGAGAGGGCCCGGGCCGGCGCGCCGAGCCGGTCGGCCGCCGCCGCCCAGCCGAGGGCGACCGGGGCGGAGAGCAGCGGGCCGATGAGCTGCACCGTCCCGATCGCCGCGCCGGAGAACCCGAGGCCGCGCAGGTAGGGCGCGAGGAACGGGAGCGTGGCGCCGACGCTGCCGTAGTAGAGCGCGTAGAACAGGCGCAGGCGCGCGGGCGTCGTCATCGGTTATGGTGCTCCTACCATGGAACGCCCCGGGGAGAGCGGCCCCGCGCCGCGCGCGCCGCTCGTCGGCATGGTGCTCGGCGCCGGCCTCGGGACGCGGCTGCGCCCGCTCACGAACCTCCTCCCCAAGCCGGCGGCGCCGGTCTGCGGCGCCCCGCTGCTGGGCCACGCCTTCCGCGCGCTCGCCCGCGCCGGTGCCGCCCGCCTGGTGGTCAACGCGCACCACCTCCCGGGGGCGCTCGCGCGCGCCGCCGAGGGCGCGGCGGCCGAGGTCGGCCTCCCGCTCGCGGTGTCCGAGGAGCCGGTGATCGCGGGGACCGGCGGTGCGCTGCGCGAGGCGCGGCGCCACCTCGACGGCGCCGGCGAGGTGGTGCTCTGGAACGGCGACATCCTCTTCGACCTCGACCTCGAGGCCGCCCTCGCCGCCCACCGCGCGAGCGGCGCGCTCGCCACGATGGTGCTCCTCCCCATGCCCGCCGGCGCGACCTACGCCTCGGTCGAGGTGGACGGCGAGGGCGCGGTGCGCCGGATCGCGAGCCGCTTCGGGCCGGGCGGGGAGGGGCTCACGCCCTGGCACTTCTCCGGCGTGCACGTGCTCTCGCCGGGGCTGCTGGCGCGGGTGCCGGAGGCGCCGTTCGAGGTGGACGTCAACCGGCACGTCTACCCGCCGCTCATGGCCTCGGGCGCGGTGCGCGGCTTCGTCGCGAGCGGCTACTGGAACGACCTCGGCACGCCGGCCCGCTACCTCGAGGCCTGTCTCGACGCGCTCGCGGGGAGGACCGGGGGCGCGGTGCGGCTCCCGGGCGGGGAGGCAGCGCCCGGCGTGCGCGTCGCGCCCGGCGCGCGGGTCCACCCGCAGGCGCGGCTCCACGGCCCCGCGCTTGTCTGCGAGGGGGCGGAGGTCGGCGCCTTCGCCGAGGTGGGGCCGGGGGCGGTGCTCGAGCCTGGCAGCCGGGTGGGGGAGGGCGCCCGGGTGCGCGAGGCGGTGCTCTGGGAGGGGACCCAGGTCGCGGCGGGCGAGCGGGTCGAGCGCGCGGTGGCGGCGGGGACGTTGCGGGTTCCCGCCGGCTAGAAGCGCGTCGCCGGCCCCTGCGACAGCAGGGAGAGCCTTCCCTCCGACCGGCGAGATTCCCTGTAGGAACGAGGTGTTGGACGCAGCAGCGGGCCCCGAGGCGCGCTTCGCTTGACGGCTTATATCGTACGACATATCTAGTGACTGTATCGTTCGATACGTCGAGCGATCAGGGCGGCGCGGCGCCGTCCGCTTCGAGGAGAACGCACATGCACTTCGGACATCGGTTTCACCACGCGATGGAGCAGGGCCTCGCGGAGGCCGGCTTCGGCCCGTGGGCCTGCGGGCCACGCGGCTTCGGCGGTCACCGCCACGGTCACCACGGCCACGGGCGGCCGTTCGGCTTCGGCCGCGGCGGCGATCCGGGCGACTTCGGGTTCCGCGCGGGGCGGAAGCTCTCGTCGTCGGACCTGCAGCTGCTCCTGCTCGCCCTGATCGGCGAGGCGCCCCGCCACGGCTACGAGCTCATCAAGGCGGTCGAGGAGCGGTCGGGCGGCTTCTACACGCCGAGCCCCGGCGTCATCTACCCGGCGCTCACCTACCTCGAGGAGGCGGGGCTCGCGGCCTCCGAGGCGGAGGGCGCGCGCAAGCGCTACCGGCTCACCGAGGAGGGCGCGAAGGACCTCGCGGCGCGACGGACCGAGGCCGACGCGCTCCTCGCGCAGCTCGCCCGCATCGGGGAGAGGATGGCGCGCGTCCGCGACGCCTTCGCCGACGAGGTGGAGGGCGACGCGCGCGGGGCGCCGGAGCGGGCCGAGCTGCACGACGCCGTGCATGCGCTGCGCGAGGCGGTGCGGTCGCGCCGCGGGGCCGCGGTCGAGGAGCTCCGCCGGGTGATCGGGATCCTGCGCGAGGCCGCGCAGAAGATCGCGAAGGGGTGAGCCGGGCGGCGCGAGGTCCACGCGCCCGTCATGGTCACCGGGTGACCATGACGGGGCATCACGGCGAGGGCGCCGGCCCGCCCGCGAGGTGCCCCTCGGCCACCAGCGTCTGCCGCATCCCCTCGCCGAGCAGGAACCGCGGCGCGTAGCCGAGCTCGCTGCGGGCGCGGGAGGCGTCGCAGGTCCAGGAGGGCTGGCGGATCTCGCGGACCTTGTCGAGCGAGAAGACCGCCGCCTTGCGGCGCAGCTGCGCGAAGGCGGTCGCGCCGGCGGCGGCGACCCAGCTCACCGCCTCGGGCAGGGCGAGGACGCGGCCCGAGACCCCGAGCGGACCGAGCGCGGCGCGGCCGATCTCCTCCCAGGTGTAGGTCGCGCCGTCGTCGAGGTAGTAGACGCCCTCGCCGCCGGCCGGCCCGAGCCGGCGCCCATGCTCCAGGGCGAGCGCGATCCCCTGCGCCAGGTCCTCGACGTGCACCACGCTGTAGCGCTTCTCGGCGAGGCCGGCCTTCACGATGAGCCCGGCGCGGGCCATGGCGAGGAGCGGCGGCAGCACCTCGCGGTCGCCCGGGCCGTAGACGATGGGCGGCCGGACCACGGTCGCCTCGAGCCGGAAGGCGAGGTCCCGCAGCACCGCCTCGGCGGCGAGCTTGCTCTCGCCGTAGGCCGAGACCGGGGCCGGCGGGTCGTCCGCCGTGCGCGGCCGCGCCGCAGTGGAGGGGCCCGCCGCCGCGAGCGAGGAGACGAGGACGAAGCGGGTGGCCCCGGCGGCGATGGCGGCGTCGGCGAGGTGCCGCGTCCCGCCGGCGTTGACCGCGAAGAAGGCGGGCCGGCCGAGGGCCTTCACCACGCCGGCGAGGTGGAGCACCGCCTCGCAGCCCTCCACCGCCGCGGGCAGGGTGGCGGGCTCGCAGACGTCGCCCTTCACCACCTCGGCGCCGGCCGCCGAGAGCGGCGCGGCGGCGGCGGGGTTGCGCGCCAGCGCCCGCACCGCGTGGCCGCGCGCGAGCAGGACGCGGCAGACGTGCTGGCCGATGAAGCCGGTCGAGCCGGTGACGAGGACCTTCACCGCGGGGATCCCTCCGGCGCCCGCCGGACCGGGCGGACGCGTCCTACTCGACCGGCGTCTCGAAGATCCGGTAGGTCTTGTGCCGGACGCACCCGCAGGCCTCGATGGCGCGGTTGATGAGGTGGTTGTCCTCGAGCGTCCAGGAGATCTCGCCGCCCTTGTAGCCGAGCTGGCGGGCGCGCTGGATGGTCTCGACCACGAGGACGGCGTCGATGCCGCGCTTGCGGTAGCGCTCGATCACGCCGAGGGCCATGAGCCGCACCCGGTCGATCTGGCGCGAGTAGTACATGAGCTTGGCGAGCCCGATGGGCAGGCCGAAGCGGGTGAGCCGGCCGTCCACGTGGCTCAGCGCCTGGTTGAAGTCGGGCACCGTGAGCGAGAACGCCACCGGCTCGCCGTGGGCCTCGGCGACGAGGCACAGGCCCGGCGCCACGAGCTGCTTCAGGTCGCGGGCGAGCTTGTCGAACTCGGCGTCGGTCATGGGGACGAAGCCCCAGTTCTTCTCCCAGGCGGCGTTGTAGACCGCCTTGAGCCGGGCCACCTCGGCCTCGAAGTCCTTCAGGTTCACCGGCCGGACGAGGAGCCCCTCGCGCTTGCGCACCTTCTCCGCGATGCTCGCGAACTTCTCGGGCGGCGGCTCGGCGGCGGTGCGCTCGAAGGCGTAGAGGTCCTTCGACTTCTTGAGCCCGCACGCGCCGAAGAGGTCGGCGTAGTAGTACGGGTTGTGCGGCATGAGCAGGTACGGCGGCGTGTCGAAGCCGTCCACCAGGAGGCCGCAGTCGTAGTTGGTGGAGAGGTTGAGCGGCCCGATCATCGAGTCGAGGCCGCGCCACCGCGCCCAGGCCTTGGCGGCGCCGAAGAGCGCGGCGGAGACGCCGGGGTCGTTCACCGACTCGTAGAGCCCGAAGTAGGCGGTCTTGGAGCCGTGGAAGGCGTTGAAGTTGCGGTCGTTGACGGCGGCGATGCGCCCCACCGTCTCCCCGCCGCGCCGCGCGAGGTAGAGCCCCACCTCGGAGTGCTTGAAGAACGGGTTCTTGGCCGGATCGAGGAACTCGTGCCGCTCCATGAGCAGCGGCGGGACCCAGTTCGGATCGCCCTTGTTGATCTGCCACTGCAGCCGGATGAAGGCGTCCTTCTCCAGCCCGGACTGGACGGAGACGACCTCCACCTCCGGGTCGGGGCGGGCGGGCTGGCCTTGGGTGGCCGGGTGCTCGGTGACGGCGGGCTGGACCATGTCGTGCCTCGGATCCTGCAAGTTCGCTCCGCTACTCGCGGTCGGCGGTGCGGCCGCCGGACTGGCGCCGCTGGAGCAGCTTCACGCCGGCGCCCATGAGCTTGGTGCGCAGGCGGCGGCGCTGCTGCCAGAGGGTGGTCGGCAGCTCCGCCAGCTTCTTCACGTCCTCGGGGCCGGCGTTGAGGGCGCGCCAGGTCATGATCTCGACCACGTCGCCGAGCCGCTCCGACAGCGGGCGGTCCGACTGCTGGAGCACCTCGCCCACGCCGAGGCTGCCCTTCACCGGGCTGCGCTCCACCGAGATGGCGGTGATGCCGTCCTCGGCCGACGAGTAGAACCCGTTGCAGCCGGGGCGGGCCATCTTCACCTCCACCCGCGTGGAGGGCTTCTTGTAGGGGATGACCCCCATCTCGCGGCCGCAGCGCTGGAAGATGTCGAGCGAGCGGTCCACCTGCTCGTCGGTGTGGGTCGCGGTGAAGACGGTCCGGACCAGCTCCTTCTCGACCGCCGGCCTCACCACCGGCGAGGCGAACATGCCGGCGTCGGTGAGCCTCCGCCAGAAGGAGAGGCAGAGGGTCTGGTCGCCGATCACGATCGGGAGCACCGGGGTGACCGACGGCGCGGTGTCGAAGCCCATCCCGCGCAGCTCGCGGTGGAGCCGCTCGGAGATGTCCCAGAGCCGCGCGCGGCGCTCCGGCTCCTGCTCGATGATCTCGAGGCTCTTGAGCGCGGCGGCGGCGGCGCCCGGCGTCATCGAGGCCGAGAAGACGAGCGGCCGCGACTTGTGCTTGAGCCAGTTGATGACCTCCTTCGGGCCGGCGATGCAGCCGCCGATGGAGGCGAGCGACTTCGAGAAGGTGAGCATCTGGAGGTCCACCTCGTCGTGCAGCCCGAAGTGCTCCCCCGTGCCGCGTCCGCCCTCGCCGAGGACGCCGAAGCCGTGGGCGTCGTCCACGAAGAGCCGCGCGTTGTACTTCTTCTTCAGCTCGACGATCTTCGGCAGGTTCGCGAGGTCGCCCTCCATCGAGTACATGCCGTCGACGACGATGAGCTTGCCGGAGTCCGGATCGGCGCTGGCGAGCAGCCGCTCCAGGTCGTCCATGTTGTTGTGGCGGAAGCGCTTGCAGTCGCCGAGCGCCGCCTGGATGCCCTCGACGAGCGAGGCGTGCACCATGCGGTCGGCGAAGATGGTGTCCTTGCGCAGGATGAGCGACGAGAGGACGCCGACGTTGGTGCCGAAGCCGGTCGAGTAGGTGACCGCGGCCTCGCGGCCGAGGTACTTCGCGAGCCGGTGGTCGAGCTCGTCGTGCAGCTCGGTGGTGCCGTTGAGCACGCGCGAGCCGCAGGTGGAGGCGCCCCACCGGCGCGAGGCCTCGGCGGCGGCCTCCTTGACCCGGGGGTCGTTGGCGAGCCCGAGGTAGTTGTTGGAGCAGGCCATGATGACCCGCTTGCCGTCGATCACCACCTCGGTGCCGTCGGTCTCCTGGATGACCCGGTAGTACGCGTAGTGGCCCGCGAGCTTGGCGAGGTCGGCGTCCTTCCAGTTGACGCACTTCTCGAAGATGTCTGCCATGTTCCTGACTCTCCGCCCTTTCCGGGGCCCTTCGGCGCCGCGCTGCGTGAGTATCGAACGGGAGGCGTCGCGTCAAGCGACCGCCCGGACGGAACGCCTACTCCGTCCTACATCGATCGCCGCGCTCGATCCAGGCGGGGAGGACGAGGAGGGCGGCGGTGAGGCAGGCCACCTCGCCGAGCGAGGCGAGGAGCCCGAACCCGCGCAGGGCGCGGTTGTCGGCCACGAGCAGCGAGGCGTACCCGATGATGGTGGTGGCCGAGCAGAGCGCCACCGCGCCCCCGGTCTCGCGCACGGTGCGGCACATCGAGCCCTCGCCCTCGAGCTGCCAGCGCTGGACGATGTTCACCGCGTAGTCGATGCCGATGCCGAAGGTGATCGGCAGCACCACGAAGTTGAGGAAGTTGAGCCGGACCCGGGCCGCCGCGGCCGCGCCGAGGAGCCAGGCCACGCCCACGAGCAGGCTCCCGACGGTCCAGAGGCTCGGGCGGAGCCGGCCGAAGACCAGCGTCGCGAGCAGGCAGACCAGGGCGAGCGCGGCGAAGGTGGCGCGCGGCCCGTCGCTCCAGATGGCGCCGGCGATGTCGTTGAAGAGCAGGGACTCGCCCACCGCCTGGGCCCGCACCCCGGAGCGCTCGATCGAGCCGCGCACGAGGCCGGTGATCTCCGAGAGCTGCTTCGGCCCGAGCGTGCCCACCACGCGCGGGAACACCAGCGCCACGCGGCCGGCCGTCCCGTCGCGCTCGGTGAGCGGGACGGAGATGGAGGAGGGGAGCTCGGCGACCGTCACCGGGTGGAGGTCGGGGCGGGGGCGCAGCTCGAGCGCCAGCTTGCGCTGGTCGGGCGGGAGCTTCGAGAGCCGCTGGTCGCTGAGCGAGCGGCGCAGCTTGTCGAGCAGCGGCAGCTTCTCGTCCTGGTGCTCCGGGATGACGTTCTGCAGCGTCCGGATCTCGCGGATGGGGTCGCCGGCGCCGAGCGCCTTGCGGCTCTGCTCGATGGTGGAGACCACCCGCTCGAGCTCCTCGGGCGTCTCCGCCCGCACCACGATGGGCGTGAGGTAGGCCTTGAAGACCTGGTCCACCTTGCGGCCCCAGAACATGGAGCCGCTCCGGGCGCTCTTGGCGGCCCGCAGCTTGGAGAGGTCGTACTCGATGAGGTCGCCGCGGTAGGAGAGGATCCCGCCCGCCGCCGCGACCAGCAGGAGCACCGTGCCCCAGCGGATCGCCTTGCCGTGCCGCTGCACCAGCGTGGAGGCGAAGAGGCCCACGTACCCGGGCGCCTGCCGCGGCAGCTCGTCCGGGTGGCGGCCGTCGATGGTGGCGACGAGCGGCGGGATGAGGAGGTAGGCGGTCACCCAGCAGAGCGCCATGCCCACGCCGCCGATGAGCCCGAACTGGCTGAAGCCGCGGAAGCTCGTGACCGAGAGCGAGAGGTAGGCGAGCCCGGCGCCGAAGGAGGCCACGAAGGTGGCGGCGAGCGTGCCGCGCCAGGCGACCTGGAGCGACGGGAGGATGGGCACCCCGAGCCGCCGCTCCTCCAGGTAGCGCGCCACCAGGATGATCGAGACGTTGATCCCGTTGCCGAGGACGATGGAGCCGAGGAAGGCGGTGTTGGCGTTGAGGTGGCCGACCAGGAACCAGGCGGCCCCGAAGGTGAGCGAGCAGCCCACGAGCAGCGCGGCGCAGATGGCGTAGATGGCGCGCCAGCGCCGGTAGAAGAGCCAGAGCGCCCCGAGCACGAAGACGACGACCACCGCGGTGGAGGAGGCGAGGTCGGCGACGAGCGCGTCCTGCTCCTCGAGCAGCGACTCGACCTCGCCGTCGTAGCCGACCTTGACGCTCGGGTCGTACCGGGCCGGCTGCATCGACGCGACCGTCTCCTTGACGGCCTTCACGAGCTTCTTGTTGGCCTCGTAGCCGCCCATGAGCTCGGGGGGGCGGACCAGGATCACGAGGATCCGGCCGTCCGGCGTCTGGTAGTAGCCGTTGCGGAAGCTCGAGAGCAGGCCGGTGGCCCCCTCGTACTTCTTCTCGATGTCGGAGAAGTCGAGCGGCGGGGCCGGGCCCGGGTCGTTCTCCCCGAGCAGGTCCATGAGCGGGTTGGCCTTCTGCTTCTCCCAGGCCACCCGGGCGTCGATGCGCCGCTGGATCTCCCGCAGGTCGTCGAGGTGCAGGTAGAGCGGGCCGAACCGGTGCATGAACTCCGACTGGGCGTCGGTCCGGTACTCGACCGAGTCCACCATGCCCTTCGGCAGCTGCCGCAGCCTCGCCACCACGTCGTCGGCGAGCCGCTCGAGGGCGTCGCCGTCCTTCCCCTCGAAGACGATCGAGAGGTGCGTCACCGTGTGGAGCTTGGGCCCGAGCGTGCGCGCGGCCACCACGGACGGCGCGCTCTCCGGGAGGAGCTCCTCCACGCTCGAGCGCAGGTCGCCGTAGAGCTGGCGGGTGTACCAGCCGCCCGCGACCGTGAGCGCGGCCGCGAGGACCAGGATCGGCTTGCGCCAGCGGACCAGGAAGGCGACCAGGCGATCGCTCCAGGTCTCCGTCGCCGGCCCCCCGCCCTCCGGGGCCTCCCCCGGGGCGGTGCCCGCCTCGCCGGCGGCCCGATCGCCTCGGCTCACCTGCCGCTCCGGACCGCCTCGTCCGGCGGGACGCCGAGCGGGAGCTCGCGGCAGCCCTGCGCGGCGGACTGGTACGCGGTGGTGATGATCTCGATGCACCGGTAGGCGTCCTGCGCCTCCTTGCCGGCGTAGTCGCCGCGGTCGATGGCGGCCCGGAACTGGTCGAACATGGCGTTGAACCAGCGGGTGTGGCTCGCGTCCATCCAGTCGGAGGCGATGGTCCGCTTCTCGAACTCCCAGGTGACGTTGCCCTGCGCCACGTCCTCGCCGCCGGTCCGCTTCATCACCGCGATCTCGAGGTCGTCGTCGGACACGGTGATCGCGCCCTGGTCGCCCTGCACCGAGTACTGGACCTTGCGGACGCCCGCCGTCCAGGTGAGGTGGGCGTGCGCGAGGCCGTTCGGGAAGGTGAGCACGACCGAGAAGTTGTCCTCGGTGTCGTACTTCTGCGGCTCGAGGTTCGACATCTTGGCGGTGACCGCGGTCGGCCAGGCCCCCATCCAGTCGAACGTCAGGTAGAAGCTGTGGCTGCCGTGGTCCATGGCGATGCCGCCGCCGGAGTAGCGGACCTGGCGGCGCCAGTGGGTGTTCCACTCGGTGACGCCCTTGGCGTGGGTGTTGCGGTAGGTGCCGAGGGTCACCGAGCGCACCTTGCCGATCTTCCCGCTGGCGATGATCTCGCGGATGGCCTGCACCACCGGCGCGTGCTTGTAGTTGTGGGCCGGGAAGAGCACGCGGCGGGCGCGCTTCGCGGTCTCGAGCAGCGAGGCGGCGTCGGCGAGCGTGGTGGTGAGCGGCTTCTCGCAGAGCACGTGGAGCCCGAGCTCGAGCCCGGCGCGCGCGATGGCGGCGTGGTCGCAGGGCGGGGTGGCGACGTCCAGGAAGTCGAGCTCCCGCTCGGCCGCGAGGAGCGCCTCGTGGCTCTCGTAGACCCGGGCGCGCGGCAGCTGCTCGGCCACCTTCTCGCGGCGAGCCGGGCAGACGTCGGCCACGGCCACGATCTCGACGTCCTCCCGCTTCGCGTAGGCGGGCACGTGCCCCTTGGCCCCGATGAAGCCGAAGCCGACCAGGGCGCCGCGGAGGCGCCGACCCGAGCTCGTCCTTCCCGTCATCTCACTTGCTCCTTATTCCGTCGGCGCGCCCGCGGCACGCGCGGAGGCTAGCGCCAGGCGCCGCTCCGGTTCAGTTCGGCGAAGACCTCGTCGAGGACCGCCAGCCCCTCGAGCGCCGTCTCGGCGTCGATGGTGAGCGCCGGCTGCAGCCGCAGGTGGGGGGAGTAGCTCATCGCGAGCAGCCCCTTCTTCACGCAGTCCCGGTAGACCTGCTGCATCACCTTGCCGTCCACCGGCTCGCGGGTCTTCCGGTCCTTCACCAGCTCCACGCCGAGGAAGAGCCCGGCGCCGTCCACCTTGCCGATGAACGGGTGGCGCTCCTGCATGCGCCGGAGCTCGGCGAGGATCGCCGCGCCCACGCGCTCGGCGTTCTCCCAGAGCTTCTCCTCGCGGATCACCGAGACCGAGGCGAGCGCGGCCGCGGCGGCCAGCGCGTTCCCGCCGTAGCTCGAGGAGGCGCCGGAGGGGTTCGACCAGGGCTTCGCCCTGGAGATGGCGTCGGTGGTGAGCACGCCCGCCACCGGGAAGCCGGAGCCGAAGCCCTTGCCGAGGGTGACGATGTCCGGGCGGGCGCCGCTGTGCGACACGCCCCACGGCTTCCCGGTGCGGCCGAAGCCGCAGATCATCTCGTCGGCGATGAAGAGCGCGCCCACCTCGTGCGCCGCGTCCGCCACCGCGGCCACGAACTCCGGCGGCGGGACGACGTTGCCGGCGGTGCCCTGCATCGGCTCCATGATCACCGCGGCGACCGGGCCGGCCGGCTGGGCCTTGATCGCCTTGCGGGCGAAGTCGGCGCAGGCGAGGTCGCAGCTCGCCCGCTCCAGGCGGAACGGGCAGCGGTAGCAGTCGGCGTAGGGGATCTGGGTGGCGTGCGCCGGGAGGGGGCCGAGCCCGTCGCGGGCCGGGGTGCCGAGCAGCGCCGCCGCGCCGGCGGTCTTGCCGTGGAAGCCGCCCCAGAACGAGACCACCTCGGAGCGGCCGGTGTGATGCCGCGCCAGCCGGAGGGCCGACTCGACCGCCTCGGCGCCGCCCGAGTAGAGCTGCAGCCGGTCGAGGCCGGCCGGGGCCATGGCGCAGACCTCGTTCACGAGCTTCGCCCGCGGCTCGGAGGTGAAGCTGCCGACCGTGAGCGTCTCGGCCTGGCGCTGCAGGGCCGCCACGTAACGCGGGTGGCAGTGGCCGAGCGCGTTCACGCCGATGCCGCCGATGAGGTCCACGTAGACGTTCCCGTCCACGTCGGTGAGGGTCGAGCCCTGGCCCTTCGCCATGGCGACCCCGGCCCAGAGCGCGAAGCCCTGGAGCCCCGGGGAGAGGTGCTGCTGCTCGAGGGCGACGACCTCCTTCGAGCGGGGGCCGGGGATCTCGGTGCGGAGCTGGATCTTCTTCATGTCGAGGCGTGCCCTGTGGAGCGGGAGAAGACGAAGTGGCGGTGCAGCGGGTAGTTCCAGACGAAGCCGACGATCAGCGAGGCCAGGATCACGCCCGGCACGGGCGAGCCGGCCGGGCGGACGCCGGCGAGGTCCACGATGGCCCAGGCGAGCAGCACGTTCCAGCCCGCCGAGGCGGCCGACACCGCCGCGTAGCGGAGCGCCTGGGCGTGGATGAGGCCGTGGCCGGCGCCGAACACCCACCACTTCTTCACGGAGAAGTCGGTGACGGCCCCGGCGAGGGCGCCCACGCAGGCGGCCACGAGGTAGTGCACGTGGAGGGCGACGAGGGAGGTCATGAGCGCCCAGTCCACGAAGGTGGCGAGGGCGGACGAAGCCTGCGCCCGGGCGATCCGGCCGGCCTCCGCCGCCCAGCCCTCCGCCTGCGGCGTGAGGGAGCTCATCGCTTGCGCAGCTCCGCGCGGATGTAGGCGGTGCGGCGGGCGCCGGTCCAGTTCGCGAAGATGGCGATGAGCGCGAGGGCGCCCAGCACGAGCAGGTGCCGCGGGCGGCCGGCGGACGGCCAGACCACCTCGGCGATGGAGGAGAGGATGGTGGCGGTGATGAGGTAGGCGGCGCGCTCGTGGCGCTGCATCGTCCCCATCTTGGCGTCGATCCCGA
Organism: Anaeromyxobacter paludicola; assembly: GCF_023169965.1. NCBI lineage: Bacteria > Pseudomonadati > Myxococcota > Myxococcia > Myxococcales > Anaeromyxobacteraceae > Anaeromyxobacter > Anaeromyxobacter paludicola. The sequence goes on from NZ_AP025592.1 coordinate 3,988,714, forward strand.
AGCCCTCGCCCTTGGCGCGGGTGTAGCTCACGAGCACCGCGCCGGCGCAGGCCGCGCAGGCGATGGAGAAGGCCATCGGGTCGTCGCGGTAGTAGTAGGCGTAGCCGAAGAAGGTGGCGATCTCGGCCCAGCGGTCGATCACGGCGTCGAGCGTCTCGCCCGCGTCGGAGGCGAGGCCGCGGGCGCGCGCCACCGAGCCGTCGAGCGAGTCGCACGCGGAGCCGACGAGCAGCAGCCAGCCGCCCAGCCCGAACGCGCCCTGCCCGATCAGGGCCGCGGCGGCGATGGTCAGGACGAGCGAGGTCCAGGAGAGCGTGTCGGGGTGCAGCCCCAGGCGGACCGCGAATCGGGCGAAGGGGGCAAATACCCAGAGCCCCCACTCCATGAAGAACTCGCCGAGCAGGAACGTCCCACCGGTCTGGGCGACCCGCGCCGAGTGGGGCCGCCCGTGGATGGCGCTCTTCAGGCCGAAGGCGAGGAGCGTCGCGAACAGCGCGCCGGTCAAGCCGACCAGCGGCAGCCAGGTGGTGGCGGGGGAATTGACCCAGACCAGGAGCTCGTCCTTCACGCGCGCCCTTAAATACTTGAACTTCGCCAGTCTTGCCAAGTAGGTTGCCCGTCCATCGAACTCGCCGGAGTGCGCGTGCTCCTCACCCTGTCCCTCTCCCTCCTGCTCGGCGCCGCGCCGGTCTGCGGGCCCGTCGATCTCGACGGCGCGCTCGCCCTCGCCGCGCGCAACGGGGACGAGGTCGCCATCCGGCGGGCGGAGCTGCGCGCCGCGGAGGCCGACCAGTCGATCGCCCGGGCCGCCCGCATCCTCCCGAGCGCCTCCCTCACCTTCCTCGGCGGGCCGGTGCCCGAGGCCAAGGGGACCATCCTCCACCCCGAGACCTCCACCAACCGCACGCTCGATGGGCTGGGACCGTTCGTCCGGTTCGAGCTGCAGGTCGTCCAGCCGCTCTACACCTGGGGGCGGCTCGACGCGGCGCGCGACGCCGCCGACGCCGGGGTCCGGGCGCGCGAGCTGCTCGTCACCGACAAGGTGGCCGAGCTGCAGCAGCGGGTGGTGCAGCTCTACTGGGGTGAGGCGGCCGCGAGGAAGCTCCTCGCCATCGGCGACGACGTGGAGAAGAACCTCTCCCAGGTGGAGAAGCAGCTCGCCGACGCGCTCGAGGCCGGGGACGCCTCGGTGAAGCAGGCCGACCGGTACCGGCTCGACCTCTACAAGGCGCAGCTCCGCAAGCGGCGCGCCGAGGCCTCCCGGGGCCTGGCCCTCGCGCACGACGGCCTCGCCGCCACGGCCGCCATGCTGCCGGAGGAGCTGGTCCTCAAGGACGCGCCCCTCCCGCTCGACCCCGGCCCCGCGCCGACGATGGAGGAGGCGCGCGCGGCGGCGGTGCAGCACCGGCCCGACCTCCTCGCGCTCGAGCAGGGGCTCCTCGCCAAGGACGCCGAGCTCGACGCCGCCTACGGCGCCATGAAGCCGCAGCTCTTCCTCGGGGGGAGCTTCACCTTCGCCTACGCGCCGAACCGCTCGCCGCAGTTCAACCCCTGGGCCTACGACCCCTTCAACACCGTCGGCGGCGGCGTCGCCCTCGGCGTCAAGCAGGACCTCGCCTTCCCGCTCCTCACCGCGCAGGCGCGCAAGGTCCGCGCCGAGCGCGAGACGCTGCGCCGCCAGCGCGAGGGGCTCATGCGCCTCGTCACCGTGCAGGTGGAGTCGGCGGTGGCCGACGTCGTCCAGGCGAGGGAGCGGCTCTCCGCCGCCCGCGCCGCGCTCAGCTCGGGCAAGAGCTGGTTCCGCTCGGCCGGCCTCGACTTCGAGGCCGGGGTGGCGGAGCCGAAGGAGCTGCTCGACGCCTACGCCGGCTATGTCGAGACGCAGGTGGAGCAGGTCCAGGCGGCTTACGATCTCCTCGTGGCCCGGGCCAAGCTCGACCAGGTCGCCGGCGTCTCACCCAGGAAAGGAACCGATCCATGTCCCTCGCGCTAGCGCTCCTCCTCGCCGTCGCCGCCGCGCCGGGCTCCGCCACCGAGGCGCTCCAGGCCCGCGCGGCCGAGGTGCGCGCCGAGCTCCCGCCCAAGGGCGAGGCGATCACGCCGGCCGTGCGCGCGAAGCTGGAGAAGCTCCTGACCCGCACCGTGGACCTGCGCGCCATGGCGAAGGCGGCGCTCGGGCACAACTGGGACAAGATGACGGAGAGCCAGCGCAAGCGGCTCATCGGCGCCTTCGAGAAGCGCTTCCGCAGCGCCACCACCGGCGACGTGGAGGGCTACCGCTCCACCGAGATCGCCTACAAGCCGGAGGAGAAGGCGGGCGAGGACGTGGTGAAGGTGCCCACCGAGATGACCATCCAGGGCGAGCCGACCGAGATCAGCTACGCCATGCGCAAGGGGTCCGAGGGCTGGCGCATCGAGGACATCGTGGTGGACGGCGTCTCCACGGTCGCGAACTACCGCTCGTCCTTCGCGCGCATCATCAACAAGGACGGCGTCGAGGCGCTCATCTCCAAGCTGGAGAAGGGGCCGCAGAAGGGCGGCAGCGGCGGCGCCGGCGGCGCCAAGGCGAGCCGGTAGCGCCGGAGGGCCGCGCGCGCTTGGCCCCGGCCCGGCCCCGGTCTAGTCTGCGCCGGTGAACGAAGCCGGCCTCCCCGTCCCCGCGCCGAGCCCGCGCGCCGAGAAGCTCGTCGTCGCGCTCGCCTGCGTCCTCTTCCTCGCGCTCGCGGGCGCCGAGGCGTGGCGCAACAGCTACCCGTACTTCGACGACGTCGGGTACCTCGAGATGGGCCACCAGATCCGGGCCCTCGGCGGCCCGCTGGGGCTCCTGCGCGAGCTCTACGCCGGGCACCGCTACACCGAGTCGAACCGCCACCCGCTCTTCCTCGCCCTCCTGTCGCTCGTCGCGCGCCCCGACCTCGGCTACCACCGCGACGCGCAGCTGCTGACGCTCGCCCTCGGCGTCGTCGCGCTCCTCTCCTGCTGGCAGGTGATCCGCCGCCACTTCGGGAAGGGGCCGGCGCTGGTCGCCGTCCTGCTGCTGGCCTGCGGCCGCACCTTCGTGAACGTGGCGTCGCGCGAGTGGTGCGAGCCCCTGCTCGTCGCGCTCTGGGCCCAGGCCGTCGGCGCCGTGCTCGACGGCCTGCGGCGGCCCGGGCGGCCCTGGCCCTGGCTCGCGGGCGGCGTCTTCTCCGGGCTCGCGTTCCTCACCAAGGGCACGGCGATCTTCCTGCCGGTCTGCGTGGCCCTGGCGCTCCTCGTGGAGCAGCGGTGGCGCGCCCTCGTCCACCGCGGCGCCTGGCTCTTCGGCGGCGCCTTCCTCGTCACCGCCTCGCCGCTCCTCTGCCGGAACGTGCGGCTCTTCCACACGCCGCTCTACCAGTTCAACTCGCGGCTCGTCTGGATCGACAAGCTCCCCGACTTCGCCGAGGTCTTCGCCCCGCACGCCTACGACAAGCTGCCGGACGGCTTCCTCGCCTGGGTGGCCCAGGTGACGCCCAGGGCGCTCGCCTGGCGCGTCGTGGGCGGGGTGGGGGAGGTGAGCTTCAACCTCCTCGACGCCTTCGCCCTGGTGGCGCCCACGCCCGGCGGCCCGGTCCACGTCGCGCTCATCGTGGCCGCCCTGGCGGCGCTCGTGATCTCGCTGCGCTGGCTCTGGCGCATGCCCCGCGGCCCGGCGCGGACGTTCCTCCTCGTCCACTGCGCCTGGAGCTACGCCTTCTTCGTCGCCTTCAGCGCCAGCGGCGCCAACTCGCGCTACTTCCTCCCGCTCGTCGCGACCACGCTCGTCCCCGCCTTCGCCTCGCGCCTCTGGGAGGCGCTGCAGGCCCCCGCGCCCCGCCCGCTGGTCCGCCGCACCGCCCTCTGCGCCGCCGGGGCCGTCGCCGCCACCGCGCTGCTCCACGCCCCCGCCATGACGCCGCCCCCGGGCATGGCCGCCGTCGAGGACTGGCTCGTGGCCCACGTCCGCCCCGGCGAGACCTACGCCGTGGACGCCCGCACCCACCTGCAGGCGAGCTGGCTCCTCCCCGGCGCCGAGCAGCTCATCGTCTCCGCGAGCTGGGACGAGAAGCCGGTGCCCGCGCAGGAGCTCCTCGACTGGCTCCGCGATCACCGCGTCCGCTACGTGGTGCTCGACGGCTCCGCGCTCGCCCACATGGGCTCGCCGGCCGACCCCGCCGCGCGCCGCTACCTGTTCTACGACCTGCTCCCGCTCGGGCCCGACGGCTCGCTCCCGCTGGAGGGGTTCCCCGGCGACCTCGCGCTCGCCTACGCCGCCCCCGATAGCCCGCGCCAGTGGCTCATCCTCGAGACCCCCTGGGCCGAGGCGCGGGTGGCGAGGCGGTAGGGCCGGGGAGGCAGGCGCAATGCCAGTCACTGACGAGCCTCCCTCGGTTTGAGCGGGCGCTCGCGCGTCGCACCCCGGCGTCCTTCGGGCCATGACGCGAGCGGAGGGGCACGCGCGATCGATCTCGTTGAGCTCGGCGGCGGCGCCGCCGCCTCGCCGGACGGAGTCTGTGCGCCCGAGCGCGGGGGCCCGTGCAACGAGGCCGCGCCCGCGAGATGAGGAACACTCACGGAAGCTCGTCCCGCCGCGCGCGGTGGGAGGAACCGGCGGATGGAGCACGGAGCTGCACGCGCCCCGCGCATCGGTCAGGTCGGGCCGAACGCGAAAGATGAGGTGGTGAACGCCGTCCCCGGGGACGGCGCCTTGGCAACGCGGCGGCGCTCGCGCGCTTGCCGGGCCTCGGCGACGCGTCGGGCGACGTGCTCGCGGCCGAACTCGTGCTCGGTCGCGAGCCCATGGTGGGCGGCACAGCGCAGGCAGATGTTGTCGGCCGTCGCCTCCCCGCCCTTCGCGAAGGCGACCCGCTGGTGGTGGAACTCGAGCCTGCGGCGAGCCGGGCAGCGCCGTCCGTCCTCAGCGACGAAGGTGCACTGGTTGCCGTCGCGAAGGGCCACCTCGCGCCGCACGTGGTTGGGGATGTGCCGCGAGCCCTCGGTCGCCGGGGCGGACCTGGGTGCGCGCGGCGTTCGGGTCTCGGCGAACTTTCGCTTGCGAAGCTCGCGGACCAGGAGCTCGAGCGCCCGGTCGACGACCTCGGCGAGGTCTCCGGTCGGCAACTGATGGCCGAGCAGGTCGCTGGCCTCCTCCAGCCGGTCGCGGGTCTGGCGAGAGATGGTGAGCTGGAGCTTGTAGCGCTCGGGCGCGAGCGGGGCGAGCACGGGTCGCGGCGGCGGGGGAGGAGGCGCCACTATCGCCGTGGGGGCGAGCGCAGCGCGCGGCGGTGGCGGCACCGCGACCGGCGTGGGAGCGGGCGCGAGCGCGCGGGGGCAGCGAGGAGCGAAGGCGCTTCCGGCGGAGCGACCAGCGACGACGCTTCGGGCTGCGCCGACGGCGCGAAGCGCGGCGGTGGGCTCGGGAGCTTGCGCAGGGCCTCGGGGACGTCCGGCCTGGGGAATCGCTCGGCGAGGAGCTGCTCGACGTCGCGCTTGCTGCGATGGACCGCGGCGTCCAGGAGCGCGCCGTGGTTCTCCTCGGTGAGGTGCTGCGCGAGGAGGCATACGGCGGAGAGGTGGAGCCTGCCATCGGCGAGCATCTCCAGGATGACGGGGAAGCGGCGCGCCGCGCGGGCGGCGTTGATGCGCTTGTAGGCGGCCTCGTCGGAGAGGTGGAGCACGTTCACGCAGTAGGCGTGCATCGAGGGGCAGGCGTGGTCGCGGTAGAGCCTGCGGGCATCGACCTCCGCGAGGTGCGCCACGAAGTCGGCGGTGGCCTCGCGCTCGCGGCGGACGAGGAAAGTGAGGGCATCGAGCAGCGCGCGGTCGGACAGCGCGGCCGGGTCGGAGGAGAGCGGAGCGTTCATACGCTCCGTTTTATCAGCGGTTTTCGAGCCCTCCGGGAAGGGGTCTGGTCGGCCCGTGGCCGGGATTTCCCGGAGCAGCCTCCGCGCTCCCTCGGAGACGGCGAGCGCACCGCGCAGGGCGCGCCGGACGCGTCGGGAGGGGCAGGCCCAGCGCGCGGGACCGTCGCGAGGCGCGAAGGCCCAGGGTCGTGTCAAGCGAAGACGCGGTCCGGATTGGGTGCATGGGTAACGAAACGGACCGGCAGCAATGGTGGCACGCTGCGCGGAGCTGCTGGCACGAGCCGTCCCTCCTCGCGGGCGCGGCCTCGTTGCACCGGCCCCCGCGTTCGCGCGCACAGACTCCGTCCGGCGAGGCGGCGGCGCCGCCGCCGAGATCGACGGGATCGCTCGCGCGTGCCCCCTCCGCTCGCGTCAGGGCCCGAAGAAGGTCCGGGGTGGACGCGCGAGCGCCGTTCTGCCGAGGGAAGCTCGTTGACTGACTGACATTGCGGCTACGCCGCCGCGCCGCCCCGCCGCGCCCCGTGCCCCGCCGCCCGCTCCGGCGCCCGCCACCGGAGGTACTGGAGCCGCTTCAGCTCCCGCCGCCCCCGCGTGACCGTGTCGAGGACGAGCCCGCACGCGAGCGAGAGCGAGGCCAGGATCACGAGCCCCGTGGAGAGGAGCGCGGTCGGCATCCGCGGCACGAGGCCGGTCTCCAGGTACGTCGGCACGAGCGGCGCCGCGAGCGCCAGCGCGAGGGTGGTCAGGAGCGCGCTCGCGACCGAGAAGAAGAGGAGCGGCCGCTCCTCCCGCGCCAGCGCCAGGATGGTGCGGAGGATCCGGACCCCGTCGCGCCAGGTGTTGAGCTTGCTCGCCGAGCCGGCCGGCCGCTCCCGGTAGGCCGTGTCCACCTCGGCCACCGGCATGCGCAGCTCGAGGGCGTGGACCGTGAGCTCGGTCTCGATCTCGAACCCCGCCGAGAGGGCCGGGAAGGACTTCACGAACCGGCGCGAGAAGACCCGGTAGCCGGAGAGGATGTCGCGGAAGCGGTTCCCGAAGATGCGGGCCACGAGCCCGGTGAGCAGCGCGTTGCCGAAGCGGTGCCCCGGCCGGTAGGCGGCGACCGCGTCGGTCACCCGCGCCGCGCAGACCATGTCGAGCTGCTCGTCCTCGAGCTTCGCGACCAGTCTCGGCGCCGCCGCGGCGTCGTAGGTGTCGTCGCCGTCCACGAGGACGTACACCTCCGCCTCCACGTCGGCGAACATCCGCCGGACCACGTTGCCCTTGCCGCGCAGCGGCTCGGTGCGGACCACCGCGCCCGCCGCCCGGGCTCGCTCCACCGTCCGGTCCGTCGAGCCGTTGTCGTAGACGTAGACCGGCGCGCCCGGCAGGGCGGCGCGGAAGCCGCGCACCACCGCCTCGATGGCCGCCTCCTCGTTGAGGCACGGCACGAGGATCGCGACCGGGTGGAGTGTCTCGGACATGGCGCGCGCAGCCTAGCAGAGGCCGAGCGGGAAAGGGCCCGGGCTACTCGGCGTCGGCCGGCTCCATCGCGGCCGGAGCGGCCGCCGCGGCGGGCTGGCGGGCGAGCGCCCGCTCGATCCCCACCCCCACGAGCGTGTAGGTGACGCCCAGGAGCACGTCGAGCATGTAGTGGTGCTGCAGGTAGACGGCCGAGAAGCAGACGAGGAGGAAGAAGCCGAAGCTGACCACGTCGAGCCAGCGCTTGCCGAGCTGGCGGCCGTAGAGGAACACGAAGAGCGGATAGGAGACGTGGAGCGAGGGGATGGCCCCGAACACGTCGGCGCTCCGGCCGTAGAAGGCGGCGAAGTAGTGGAGGCCGGTCATCGCGTCCCAGCGGGCCGCCGCCGCCGCCGAGGCCTGCGCCGCCATGTTGGCGGGGCCGAGGCCGTACTGCGTCACGTACCAGGGCGGGGCCGACGGGTAGATGTAGTAGGTCGCGAACCCGGCCACGTTCACCGCGAGGAAGGTCCAGCCGAAGCGGCGCGCCAGCCGCTGGATCCGGTCGTCCTTCCGCTTCGCGAGCAGCAGCCAGGCCGCGAAGCCGAGCGACCAGTAAAGGTAGAGGATGTAGGCGGACCCGGTCACGAGGTCGACCGCCGGCCAGTGGAACCGGGCGAAGAGCTCGTTGGGCGTGAGCCGGACGCCGTCCACCGGGACGCCGAAGAAGAGCTTGTCGAAGTGGTACGGCTCCGCCACGTGCACGTGCAGGTAGCGCACCAGCGGCTCGGTGAGGTGGGTGAGGTCGTAGATGATCCCGAACAGCAGGAACGGCAGCATCCCCGCGAAGAAGCGGCGCGTGCCGGCGCTCCAGACCGCGAGCAGGAACATCAGGGCGCAGAGCAGGAACTGCTCCGGCCGGTTGCCCAGCGTGAGCCCCATCACCAGGAGGTAGGCCCCCATCCCGGCGAGCGAGCCGTAGAGGTAGGAGCGCGGGGTGGCGGCGATCCGTCCGGCGAGGCCGGGGCGGGGGGCGGGGGCGGGCGAGGAGGTCGTTTCCATGGCGCGGCGAGCGCTCGTACCGGCTCGCGGCGCCCCCGTCAAGGGTGGGCCGGCGGGCGCTACGGTAGGAGGATGCGCACCGGCGGCCCGGTGGTGATCCGCACCGACCCGTCGGAGTCGTAGAGATCGCCGTCGAGCGTGAAGCGGAACGGCTCCGGCGCCTCGATGGCGAGGTCGCGCGTGACCGCGTCCATCGCCACCCGCCGCCGCCAGGGCCGGCCCAGCCGGATCGCCGGGAGCGCCGCCGCGAGGGTGAGGGCGCTCGAGGTGACCCCCACCGCGTGGAAGAAGCCGGGCTGCTCGTCGCAGCGGGCGAACGGCTTGAACCCGAGCCCGATGTCCGGCTCCGACCCGGCGAGCACCGCGAGGTAGCGCAGGGAGGGCCAGTCGTCGCCGTCGGCGACGACGCGCGCCGGCTCGCGGCGGGTGAGGTCGGCGGCGAAGCGGCCCCGCACGAGGGCCGAGCCGACCGCCCGGGCCGCGAGCGCCGCCGCGCGAAGCGGCGTCGTCCGGCCGCGCGCGTAGTAGGTCTCCAGGAAGCGGACCACCGCGCCGGTCCCGAAGAGGAAGCCGTACTGCGGCGGGCGGCCGCCCCACTCGACCTGAAGCAGGTCGCGCTCGACCTGCCGCAGCGGGCGCCGCTCGCGCCGCCCCTCGACCCAGCGCCGCAGGATCGACTCCGGCGTGCCCTTGAGCCCGTGGCCGTGCGCGACCGTGTTCATCGAGCCGCCGCGCAGGATGAGCAGCGCCGGGAGCGGCGCGCCGGCCCAGGCCGTCACCGCCGCGGTGAGCACCACGTGGGCGGTGCCGTCCCCGCCGTTCACGCCCAGGACCTCGACCCCCGCGCCGCGGAACTCCCCGAGCGCGCGCGCGAGCTCCTCGAGGTTGCTGGCGTCGGCCACGAGCCCCTCGCCGTCCACGAGGCTCGCGAGGCGGCGCGGCGTGTCGGGGTGGCGGCGGTTGTGCCGGGAGCCCGGGTTGTTGACGATGCCGATGACCGCCATGCTCCCCCTCGCCGGCCGGCCCCTCGGCCGCCCGGGAAGATCTACCGCACCCGGAGTTGCGGTACACTCGCCGTCGCGTGGGGCTCCTGGAAAAGACGGGTGATCTGTCGGCGGTGCCGCTGGCGGCGGTGCTGCTCGACGCCTTCAACGCCCGCGCCACCGGCACGCTGCTGTTCGACGCGGGCGGGGGCGCCTCGCGCCTCTACCTCCGCGCCGGGGTCCCGGTCGGCGCCCAGAGCTACGCCGGGTTCCGGCCGCTCGGGCAGGAGCTGCTCGCGGCGCGGCTCATCGACCTGCCGGCCTTCGAGAAGAGCCTCGTGGAGATGTCGCGCACCGGCCGCAAGCAGGGCGACCTCCTCGTGGAGATGGGGGCGGTGAGCCGCGAGGCGGTGGACGCCGCCCTCTCGCGGCAGCAGTCGGGCTACCTCGCGCAGGTGGCGCGGCTCGCCGAGGGGACCTTCCGCTTCGAGCCCGGCGAGCCGCCCGAGTGGACCCGCGGGGTGCGCACCAGCCCGCTCCGGGCGGTGGTGGACGCGTTGACCGCGCCCCAGGCGGCGTCCCTCGTCGAGGCGGCCTTCGCCCAGGCGGGGCCCCAGGTCGCCTTCCGGGCCGGCTACGCCGCCGTGGCCCGCGCCTTCGGCTGGACCGCCGAGGAGACCACCCTCGTGGCCCGGCTCGCCTCGCCGGTGGAGCCCTCCCGCTTCGTGGCGGGCGGCGACCTCCCGCCGGAGCGGGCGAGGGCGGTGCTCGCCGCGCTCGTGCTGCTGGGGCTGGCCGGCGGCGACGAGGCCCGGGCCGCGCCTCCCATCGAGCTGCCCGAGGTCATCGAGATCACGGGTGAGGTGGAGATCCCGGACGCCACCGAGGAGGCCTTCGCGCCCGAGGCGGCGCCGGCCGCGCCGCCGCGTCCCGCGCCGGTGGCCGCCCCGGCCCGCCCGCGCCCGCCGGACGAGGCGGCCGAGGAGTCACGTCGGCGCCGCGCCCGGCTGCTCGCGCGCGCCCTCGAGAACATGGGCGCGCGCCCGCCGCCCGGAGCCCCGGCGCCCGCGCGCCACGGCCCGCCCCCGCCGCCCGGGGCCCCGGCGCCCGCGCCCCACGGCCCGCCCGCGCCGCCGCGGCGGGAGGCCCGGGTCTCCCCGCCCGCGTTCCCTGCCGGCCGGGACGCCGGCGCGAGCGACCAGTTCCGCGCCGCCGACCCGGCCAGCCGGGCCAGCTTCGCCGCCACCGGCGAGGAGCGGCAGCTCCGGCTCGACTTCGAGCTCGCCGAGTCGCGCGCCGCGAGCGCCGATCTCTTCGTCCGGCTCGGGCTCGAGCCGGCCGCGACCGTGGACGGCGCCCGCCGCGCCTTCCTCGACCTGGCGCGCCGGTTCCACCCCGACCTCTTCGCCACCCCCGGCGTCCGCCAGCTCGCGCCGCGCGTCTCCGCCTTCTTCGGCGCCGTGAACGAGGCCTACCAGGTGCTGGCCGATCCCGGCCGGCGCGCCGAGTACCTGGCCCGCACCTCGGCCGGGCGGCCGCCGGACCCGTACGCGCTCGTGGACTTCAAGAAGGGCGACGCCTGCGTGAAGACGCGGGACTGGGTGCGCGCCCGCGGCTTCCTCGAGTCGGCGGTGGCCGCCGACCCTCGCCCGGAGTACCAGGCGCTGCTCGCCTTCGCCTGCCTCATGGACCCGGCGCGGCCGGACCGCGCGCGCGCCGCGGAGCTCTCCGCCGCCGCCATGCACGACCCCTCCTGCGACCGGGCCTTCTACGTGGCGGCCCTGCTCGCGCGCGACGACGGCGACGAGCACGGGGCGGAGCGGCTCTTTCGCGGGGCCGTGGCGGCCAACCCCCGGCACCTCGAGGCCGCGCGGGAGCTGCGGCTCATCGCGCTGCGCCGGGGCCAGCGGCCGTCCTGATCCAGCGCAGGCGGGGCAGCCCAGAGGCTTGACGCCAGCGCGCCCCCGGCAGACGATTGCCCCCCGCTGGGCACCCACGTTCGACAGACCCGAAGGCACCCTTGGCCAAGCAGCACCTGCTCCTCGTAGACGCGGACCCCGAGTCGCTGAGGCTGATGGAGGTGAGCCTGCGAAACGCGGGCTTCTCGGTCACCTCCGCGGCCCAGGGCGCCGACGCGCTCGAGAAGTGCCAGATGTCGCAGCCGGACCTGGTCCTCTCCGACACCCAGATGCCGGTGATGGACGGGTACGAGCTCTGCCGGCGCCTCAAGGCCGACGCGCGGCTCGCCGACATCCCGTTCATCTTCCTCACCGGCCAGGGGTCGGTGGAGCACAAGGTCCGCGGGCTCGAGCTCGGGGTGGACGACTACCTCACGAAGCCCATCTACACGAAGGAGATCGTCACCCGGGTCAAGATCCTGCTCCAGCGCCGGGAGAAGGACCGGCTGGAGAAGCGGGAGCGGGCGCGCTTCGCCGGGAACCTCGCGGACCTCGGCATCGTGGACCTCGTGCAGACCCTGATGCTGGGGCGCAAGAGCGGGGCCCTGCGCATCACCTCCGGCGGGCGGCAGGCCACGGTCTGGTTCCGCGAGGGCGCGGTGGTGGACTGCGAGCTCGGCGGGGCCGGCGGGGCCCGCGCCTTCTACCGCCTGCTCGAGATCCAGGAGGGCGAGTTCGGGATCGACTTCGGGCCGGTGGAGCGCGAGCGGCGCATCGCCGGCAGCACGCAGGCGCTCCTCATGGAGGGCATGCGCCGGCTCGACGAGAAGGCGCGGCTCCTCGAGGCGCTGCCGCCGCTGGGCGAGGTGCTGGAGGTGGACGCGGCGCTCCTGGCGGAGCGGCTGCAGGAGATCCCCGACGACGTGAACGGGCTGCTCCGGCTCTTCGACGGCCGGCGCTCGCTCGACGCGGTGGTGGCCGACGCGGAGGGGGACGACCTCGCCAACCTGACCGTGCTCTCGAAGCTCTGGTTCGAGGGGCTGTTGCGGACGCCCGAGGTGAGGGCCCAGGCCGAGCAGCTCGAGTGGTTCGCGAGCCCGGACCCGGGCGCGCCCGAGCCGCCGGCCCCGGCGCCCCCTCCCGCGCCGGAGGGACCGCCGATCCCAGCGGAGGAGTTCGAGTTCGGCGCGCCCCGGCCGTCCGGCCCGGCGCCCGCCGTGCTGCGCTTCCCGCCGGCCGGTCCCCCGCCCCGCCCCGAGCCGCTCCGGCCGAGCGCGGGCCCGGTGCCGCTCGGAGGCGAGCGGGTGCCGCCCCCGAGCGCCGCCGCCCCGGCTGCGTCCCCGCCGCGTCCGGTGCGCCCGGTGCGCGCGCGGCCGGCGCCGCCCCCGCGCCCCGCGCCCGAGCCGCCGGGGCGGCAGCTGACCCTCGCCGCCGTCCTCGCCGCGCTGGCGGCCGCGGCCGGTCTCGTCTATTTCTTCCGCTGACGAGGCACGCGTGAGGATCCTGGGAATCGAGACGAGCTGCGACGAGACCGCGGCGGCGGTGGTGGAGGACGGGCGCCGCGCGCTGTCCGACGTCGTGGCCACGCAGATCGAGATCCACCGCCGCTGGGGCGGCGTGGTGCCGGAGCTCGCCTCGCGCAACCACGTGGTGCAGGTGATGCCGGTGGTGGACGAGGCGCTCGCGCGCGCCGGGGTCGAGCCGGCCGGGATCGACGGGATCGCCGTCACCTCGGGGCCCGGCCTGGTGGGCGCGCTCCTCGTCGGCGTGCAGGCGGCCAAGGCGCTGGCGCTCGCGTGGGAGAAGCCGCTCGCCCGGGTGAACCACCTCGAGGGGCACCTCCTCGCGAGCTTCCTCGCCGACCCGCCGCCGAGCTTCCCGTACCTCGGGCTGGTGGTCTCGGGCGGCCACACCTCGCTCTACCTCGCCGAGGACTTCGGCCGGTACCGCTGCCTCGGCCAGACGCGCGACGACGCCGCCGGCGAGGCCTTCGACAAGGGCGCCAAGCTGCTCGGCCTGCCGTACCCCGGCGGCGTCGCCATCGACCGGCTGGCGAAGGACGGCGACCGCGCCGCGGTGCGCTTCCCCAAGGCGGTGGTGAAGGGGGCCGACCTCGACTTCAGCTTCTCGGGCTTGAAGACCGCGCTGCTCCACCACGTGAAGAAGCTCGGGGTCCCGGAGGGGCAGGCGCTGGCCGACCTCTGCGCCTCCTACCAGGAGGCCATCGTGGGTGCCCTGGTGCAGAAGCTCTTCCGCGCCGCGCGCCGGCTCCAGCTCGACCGGGTGGTCCTCTCCGGCGGCGTGGCCGCGAACGGGCGGCTCCGCCAGGCGGTGCAGGAGAAGGCCGCCGAGTTCGAGGGGATCGAGGTCTTCCTGCCCGCGATCCGCCACTGCACCGACAACGCCGCCATGATCGCCGTCGCCGGCACCCACGCGCTCCGGCGCGGCGAGGCGCAGGGACCGGAGCTCAACGCCGACCCGGCCTGGCGGCTCTAGCACACACGGAAGACCACCCTTGCCCGAACAGACCGTCCGCTCGCACCCGAGCCCCCGCGCCCTCCTCGACAAGTACGGCCTGCGCGCCAAGAAGAGCTGGGGCCAGAACTTCCTGGGCGACGAGCAGATCCTCGACGGCATCGCCCGGCTCGCGGTCGAGTCCCCCGGCGAGCGCGTGGTGGAGCTCGGCGCCGGACTCGGCCACCTCACCGCGCGGCTGGCGGCCCACGGCGGCGTGGTGGTGGCCGTCGAGCGGGACCGCGACATGGCGCGTGTGCTCCGGGGCGAGCTCGGCGAGCGGGTGACGCTCCTCGAGGCCGACGCGGCCCGGCTCGACTACGGCGCCCTCGCCGCGGGGGGGCGGATCGCGGTCGTGGGGAACCTGCCGTACCACCTCACGAGCCCCATCCTCTTCTCGCTCCTCGACCAGGCCGACCACGTCTCGCGGGCGGTGTTCCTGGTGCAGGCGGAGGTGGCGGAGCGGCTGGCCGCGTCGCCGGGCACGAAGGACTGGGGGCTGCTCTCGGTGCTCCTGCAGCAGCGCGCCACCGTGTCGCTCGAGCGCCGGGTGCCGCGCGGCGCCTTCCTGCCGCCGCCCAGGGTGGAGAGCGCGGTGGTGCGGGTCGGCTTCGGGGAGGCGCTCGTGCCGGTGGACGACCCGGCCTGGTTCCGCCGGGTGGTGAAGGCCGGGTTCGCGCAGCGGCGGAAGGTGCTCTCGAACGCCCTCGCCGGCGCCGGGCTCGGCGCGCCCGAGGTGATCCTGGGCGCGCTCGCGGAGGCCGGCGTGGAGCCGCGCCGCCGCGGCGAGACGCTCAGCGTGGAGGAGTGGGCGAGGCTGGCGCGGGCGCTGCCGAAGATCGCGGCCGAGAGGTGAGCCCGGCTCCCCCTCTCCCGCGGAGCGGGGGAGGGCCGGGGAGGGGGTGCGCTCGAAGGAGCGCGCGCCGCTCAGCGGAAAAACAATGGGCGCCTGGCCGCAAACTCGCCCGCCGCCCGTCCACCTTCAGTCGGACAGGCGCCCATTGACCCTTGCCGGCACGCCCCGGGCTCAGACCCCCAGCGCGCGCGCCGTGGCGAGCAGGAGGCTCATGTTCCGAGCCCCGTTCTCGCCGAGATACCGCCGAAACCCCACCGGATCGAGCTTCATGGCGCGGATGGTCCGCTCCACGATCTCGTCGTAGCTCGTCGCCTCGGGCTTCTTGAGCTCGAGCGCGATCTTCAAGATGGCCCGATGGAAGGCCGGGTCGACCTCCATCGATTCCCCCCGCCTCGCCGCGACCGGGGCGGCGACCGCGACCGCCTGACCCGCCGACCTCCGCGCTGCACCCATCCTGACGCCTCCCGTTCCGATTCCCGTTCCAGCCGGGGCCGGAAACGAGTGTGACGATACGTTGCCATGCATGGCCTGTCAAGGCGCACCATGATCCCCGGATCAGGGTGTCCGCGATCCGAAGATCACGGTTGGCGCGATCTACATGACATGCGCCGATCGGGGGAGCAAGCGGTCTCGATGGGCCCCGGATTTCAAGGCCGGCGCGCTTTCATCCGGGCGGCCGAGCGGCTACAAAAGGGCGAACTCGTTCTCACCCAGGGCGGGACCCGGCGACGGGCCTGCACCAGAGGTCCACAGAGAATGTCCAAGCAGAACGCTCCCCCCAAGCGCTTGTCCGTCAACGACCTGCTCCGGATGAAGCAGGCTGGCGAGAAGATCGCCATGGTCACGGCCTACGACGCCACCATGGCGCGCCTGGTCGACGCCGCCGGGATCGACGTGGTCCTGGTCGGCGACTCGGTCGGGATGACCCAGCTCGGTCACGGCTCCACGCTCCCCGTCACCCTCGACCAGATGATCCACCACTGCGCCGCGGTCCGGCGCGGCCTCGACCGGGGCTCCGGCCGCGCCCACCTGGTGTGCGACATGCCGTTCGGCAGCTACCAGGCGAGCGTGGACGAGGCGGTGAAGAACGCCATGCGGCTCGTGGCCGAGGGCGGCGCCGAGGCGGTGAAGGTGGAGGGCGGGCACGACTACGCCGAGGTGGTCCGCCGCATCGTCCGCGCCGGCGTGCCGGTGATGGGCCACGTCGGCCTCACCCCGCAGTCGGTCCACAAGCTCGGCGGCTACGTGGTGCAGGGGAAGGACCAGGAGAAGGCGCAGCAGCTCCTGGCCGACGCCCGCGCCATGGCCGCCGCCGGCGCGTACGCCGTGGTGCTCGAGTGCATCCCGGCCGAGCTGGCCCGCTTCATCACCCGCCAGCTCCCCATCCCGACCATCGGCATCGGCGCCGGCGTCCACTGCGACGGGCAGGTGCTGGTCGTGAACGACCTCCTCGGCCTCGACGACGGCTTCAAGCCCAAGTTCGTGCGGCGCTACGGCGAGGTGGGCAAGGCGATCGGCGAGGCGGTGAAGGCGTACGTCTCCGACGTCCGCGAGGCCCAGTTCCCGGCGGAGGAGCAGAGCTTCCACGGGCAGAGCCTGCGGCTGCTCCAGCTCGTGGAGGGGGACGGCGGCGAGCCCTCCGTGATAGGAGCGCCGGTTTAGGAGAGCCTTTCCGAGATGACCACCCCAGAGCTCGTCCGCGACCCCGCGGCCTGGCAGGCGCGCGCGCTCCAGGACCGCGCCCAGGGCCGCACCCTCGCCCTCGTCCCCACCATGGGCTTCCTGCACGACGGCCACCTCTCGCTCATGCGCGAGGCGCGCCGGCGCGTCGGCCCGCAGGGGGTGGTGCTCGCGAGCGTCTTCGTGAACCCCACCCAGTTCGGGCCCAACGAGGACCTCGCCGCCTATCCGCGCGACCTCGAGGGCGACCTCCGGCGGTGCGGCGAGGCGGGCGTCACCCGCGTCCTCGCGCCCGCGCCGGAGGCGATGTTCCCGGCCGGCCACCAGACCTGGATCGAGGTGGCCGGCGTCTCGCAGGGGCTCTGCGGCGCGCGCCGGCCGGGCCACTTCCGGGGCGTCGCCACGGTGGTGGCGAAGCTCCTCCTGCTCTCGCAGCCGCACCTCGCCTTCTTCGGCGAGAAGGACTTCCAGCAACTTCAAGTCCTGCGGGCCATGGTCCGCGACCTCGGGTTCCCGGTGGAGGTCGTCGGGATGCCCATCGTGCGCGAGCCGGACGGGCTCGCCCGCAGCTCCCGCAACAGCTACCTCTCGCCGGCCGAGCGGACCCAGGCGCTCTCGCTCTCCCGCGCCCTCTTCCAGGCCCGCGACGCGGCGGCCGCCGGCGAGCGCGACGCGGCGCGGCTCGTGGCCGGCGCGCGGGCGGCGCTCGAGGCCGGCGGGGTGCGCGTGGACTACGTGGAGCTGATGGACCCGGAGACCCTCCGGCCGGTGGAGCGGGCCGTGCCGGGCACGGTGATGCTCGTCGCCGCCTTCGCCGGGAAGACCCGCCTCATCGACAACCTGCGGCTGCCATGAACAAGAAGGGCGGCGCGGCCAGGCCCGCGGACGGCGTTCGCATGATCGCCCAGAACAAGAAGGCGCGCTTCGCCTTCGAGGTGGAGGACCGCTTCGAGGCGGGGCTGGCGCTCTCCGGCAGCGAGGTGAAGAGCCTGCGCGCCGGCAACGTGAGCCTGTCCGACGCCTACGCCCAGCCCAAGGGCGCCGACCTCGTGCTCGTGAACTGCCGCATCGGCGAGTACCAGCCGGCCGCCTTCTTCGGCCACCCGCCGCTGCGCGAGCGCAAGCTCCTGCTGCACCGGGCCGAGATCGAGAAGATCCGCGGCAAGGTGGAGCAGCGGGGCTACACCCTCGTGCCGCTCGCCCTCTACTTCAAGGACGGCTGGGCCAAGGTGGAGCTCGCGCTCGCCAAGGGGCGCACGCACGAGGACCGGCGCGACGCCATCGCGGAGCGCGAGACGAAGCGCGAGATGGACCGGGCCATGTCCCGGAAGCGGCGGTGAGCGGCCTCGGCGACGGCCGGGGAGGGGCGGCGCCCCTCCCGGCGGGAGAGCTTCGCGGAGCGAAGCGCAAGGGACCCGCCGAGCAGGGGTGGGGCCCCGGCGGCTCTGCCGGCGGGGCGGGGGCGCAGCCCCCGTGCGATGCCCGGCGCGACGCCATCGCGGAGCGCGAGACGAAGCGCGAGATGGACCGGGCCATGTCCCGGAAGCGGCGGTGAGCGGCCCCGGCGGCTCTGCCGACGGGGCGGGGGCGCAGCCCCCGTGCGATGCCCCGGGCGCGACGCCGGTCGCGCGCCGGCCGCCCCCGCGCTACGCTGGGTGAGGCATGCTCGACAGCGCCACCCTCCAGCACGACATCGTGGACGGCCGCGGGGTGCTCGTCGCCCGGCGCGGGGCGGTCGTCTCGCCGGCCGCGATCCGCGAGGCGGCGCGGCGCGCGCCCCGGGGGCCGCGGCGCCTGCTCGCCGACAGCTTCGTCGCCCAGGATCTCCGGCTGCCGCTCCTCGGCGCCTCCCAGGAGTGGCTGCTCCGCGGCCCGGCGGCGGAGGCCGGCACGCTCCGGGCGCTCCGGGCGGTGAGCCTGCCCGGCCCGCTGTTCGACGAGCTCTCGGCGGTCAAGCTGGCCGACCCGCTCCGCTACGCCCACGCGCTCTCGACGGCGGCGCTGACCGCCCGGATGCTGCTCGCGGCCGAGGGCGCCGAGCCCCCGGGCCTCCCGGAGGCGGTCGCGGCCGGGCTGCTGCACGACATCGGCCTCCGGCAGGTGCCGGTCCGGATCCGGCAGGCCACGGGACCGCTCGACGCCGCCGAGGCGCGGGAGGTGGCGGCCCACACGCTCCTCGGGGCGCTGTACGTGGCGAGCCTGCTCGGGGAGCACCCGGCGGTGGAGGTCGCGCTGGGCCACCACGGCTGGGCGGGGGAGGGGTACCCGCGGCTCGAGGCGGCCGCGTCGCCGCTCGTCGCCGCCGTGGGCGTGGCGAGCGCGTTCAGCGCCCTCACCGCCCCCCGGCCGTTCCGCTCAGGCCCCTACGAGCCGCGCGCCGCGCTGGACGTCCTCGTGCGCGAGGCGCGGGAGTCGGGGGCCGACCTGGCGCCCCTGCGGATGCTCCTGCACGCCCTGCGCGGCGGGGAGGGGTCGCTCGGCGCGGTGTCGTTCTCGGAGGCGCGCAAGGGGGGCGAGCCCGAGGTGAACCGCTACCGCGGCGTGGCCGCGGCGCTGCGGTGACGCGCGCCGCCCGTCACCCGCCTGCTCCCTGCCACCACTCGAACCGCCGGCCGAGCGGGTCGCCCGGGCCGAAGAAGACGAGGTAGGCGGCCGCGTCGTAGGCGAGGAACGACGGCCGGCCGCGCGCCACGTTGCCGAGCTGGTGCAGGGTGCGCCAGGTGCCGGTGTTGAAGTAGCAGGCGCTCTCGCCCTGGACGACGCCGAGCGGCTTCATGCCGGCGAAGTGGGTGTGGCCGTTCACCACGTAGGAGAGGCCCCGGTGCTCGCGCTTCTCGAGCTCCTTCACCGCCGCCTTCGCGAGCCGCACGTCGATGAGCCGGAAGAGCAGGTAGTAGAGCTGCGTCAGGCGCGGCTCGTCGCGCTGCTTCGCCCGGGCCGAGAGCGCGAGCAGGAGCTTCACCCGCTGCGCCAGGTCGAGCTTGAGCGGGCGGTGGTGCGCCTTCATCCAGTCCTTCACGAAGGGGTTCTCGAGGAACTCCTCGATGAGGTCGCGCCAGACCCGCGCCACCACGCGCGCCACCTGGCGCGGCTCCCCCTCGGCGAGGGTGCGCACCCAGGCCGGCACCGCCAGCACCGGGCGGACGTCGTCGATGTCGTCGAGGCTCGCCTGCTCCACCTGCAGCGCCCGCCGGATCTCGACCGGGAAGCGGACGATGAGCTCGGAGGCGAGCAGATCGCCGAGCGGCGCGGAGCCGTCGGGCTCGTGGCAGACGGCGTCCACGGTGTGGCCGTGGTACGCGAGCACCCGCTCCTCCGGGAAGATCATGCGCGTGGGGAGCGCCGCCTCCCCCCCGGGGAGCCCGAGGGCGCGCCGCACCGCCGCGCGCGCGGCCGGAGCGTGGGCCAGGAGCCGGTCGTGGTTGCCGAGGAGGTAGTGGACCTCGAGCGTGCCGTCCTCGACCTTGCCGCGCAGCGCGTCGAAGAAGCGGCGCTCGGCGGCGATGGTGGCCTCGACCGCCTCGAGCACCACCGCGGCCTGCTCCGGCGAGGGCGGGTGGTACGGCTTCACCCCGCGGTCGAGCCAGTCGGGCGCGCGGACGAGGTCGAAGATGTCGCCGACGAGGCAGAGCCGGACCGGCGCCCCGGGGCGGCCCCCCTCGATCCGCTGCCAGAGCCGGGTGAGCTGGGCGGCGCGCGAGATGCGGCTCGCCGCGCCCGGCCGGAGGTGGAGGTCTGAGATGAAGACCAGCAGCGGGGAGGCTCCCTAGGGCTCGAGCCCCGAGGCCCGCCGCAGGGTCTCCCAGGTGTAGAGGCCGGTGCTGTGGCCGTCCGACCAGCGGATCTGCACCGCGTAGCTGCCCACCGGGTCGATCCCGAGCGGCCGGATGTCGGCGGGGATGGAGGCGGTGTCGAGGAGCTTGCGGCCCGTGCCCTCCTCGATGCAGCCGGCGCACGGACAGGCGTCGCGGAGCTGGACCGGGGGGATGATCACGCGCGGCCCGCCCGGCCAGGCGATCTCGAGCTCGCCCCGGTCGTTCACGTCGATCGACTCGGGGGGCGCGGCCGGCTTCGGGCGCGAGGGGATGCGGTCGAGGAGTCCCATGAGGGCTTGAAGATGTTGGTCCGGAGGGGGGCCTGTCAAGACGATCGGGCGAGCGCCCGCAGGAGCCGGCCCCTGTCCTCGAACGGCGCCAGGCAGGGCGGGCCGTCGGCGGTCTGGAGCTCGGACTCGCCGAGCCGCGGCGCGAGCCGGAGGAGGGTGGCGGACCGCGTGCCGTAGAGCTCCGAGTGGTGGATGCAGACCGCCGGCTCGCCGGGGCCGCCCTCGTGGAGCGCCAGCAGCGCCGCCAGCGCGGGCGGGCTCGCGTCGAGGGGCCAGCGGGCGCGCACCCGGACGGCGCGCGGGTCGGAGCCGTCGGCGCTCCGCTCCGTCACCACGTGCAGCCCCGGCTCGAGCGGCCCGAGCGCGGCGCGGCGCCCGTCGTGGCGCCAGAGGAAGGCGCGCTCCCGGTCGGCCACGACGAGGTGGAAGGGGTTGTGGCGGTCGGTCGCGACGGCCTGGGCGGCGGCCGCCGCCTGGGCCGCGTCCGGCTCGGCGAGCGCGCGCAGGACCAGCTCGCCCCTGGAGAGCCGCCGCCGGTCGGGCCAGTCGCCGTCCTCGGGGTGGAAGTTGGTGAGCGCGGCGAAGAGGCCCGTCTCGGAGAGGCCGATCCAGGTGCCCCCGCCCGAGAGGTCGAGCGGGCAGAGGATCCGGGAGGGCCCGCCGGGCCTGGCGCGCGGGTTCTCGCGGACGGCCCAGCCCTCCGCGGGCCGGGCGAGGAGCTCGTCGCGGTTCGCGGCCACGACGAGCGGGAAGCGGCGGTCGCTTCCAAAGGCGACGGCGAGGGTGCACACCCGGTCTTTCTACCCGGGATGCGCCCTCGCCGCCTGTCCTGCGCGCTCCGGCTCGGCTAGCTGCCCTGCACCTTGCGGGCGGTCTTCACCGCCTCGAGGAGCTGCTCGCGCTGCAGCGCGATGGCGCGCGGGAGCGTCTTCCCGAGCTTCTGGAACCACTCGGTCTGCGAGCCGAGCTCCTGCTCCCACTCGCCGAGGTCGATGCGGGTGGCCTGGGCCACCTCCGCCGGCGTGGCCTTGACGCCGTTGAGGTCGAGGTCGCCCTGCTTCGGCACGTTGCCGATGGGGGTCTCCTGGACGCCGACGCGGCCGTGGGCGCGGTCGATCATCCACTTGAGGACGCGCATGTTGTCCCCGTAGCCCGGCCAGAGGAACTTGCCGTCCTGGCCCTTGCGGAACCAGTTCACGAGGTACATGTGCGGCGGGTTCGGGATGCGGGACTGCATCTCGAGCCAGTGGCCGAGGTAGCTGCCGCAGTCGTAGCCGCAGAAGGGCAGCATGGCCATCGGGTCACGCCGCACCACGCCGACCGCGCCGGTGGCGGCGGCGGTGGTCTCGGAGCCCATGGTGGAGCCCATGTACACGCCGTGGGTCCAGTTGAAGGCCTCGAGGACCAGCGGCACGGTGGTGGAGCGGCGGCCGCCGAAGATGATGGCGGAGATGGGCACGCCCTTCGGATCGTCCACCTTGTCGGAGAGGGCCGGGTTGTTTCGGGCCGGCGCCGTGAACCGGCTGTTCGGGTGGGCCGCCTTCTCGGTCGAGCCCTTCTTCCAGGGGTTGCCCTTCCAGTCGGTGAGGGTCTCGGGGACCTCGCCGTCCTTCCCCTCCCACCAGACGTCGCCGTCGGGCGTGAGGGCCACGTTGGTGTAGAGCGTGTCCTTCTCGATCGACTTCATGGCGTTGGGGTTGGTCTTGTAGTTCGTCCCCGGCGCCACGCCGAAGTAGCCGTTCTCCGGGTTCACCGCCCAGAGCCGGCCGTCCTCGCCCACGCGCATCCAGGCGATGTCGTCGCCGACGGTGCGGATCTTCCAGCCCTCGAACGCCGGGGGCGGGATCATCATGGCGAAGTTGGTCTTGCCGCAGGCCGACGGGAACGCCGCCGCGACGTAGGTCTTCTCGCCCTGCGGGCTCTCGGCCTCGAGGATGAGCATGTGCTCGGCGAGCCAGCCCTCCTTGCGGGCGAGGTAGCTGCCGATGCGCAGCGCGAGGCACTTCTTGCCGAGGAGCGCGTTGCCGCCGTAGCCGGAGCCGACCGACCAGATGGTGTTGTCCTGCGGGAAGTGGCAGATGAACCGGTTGTCCGGGTTGCAGTCGCGGACCGAGTGCAGGCCCTTGTTGAAGTCGGCGCCCTCGCCCAGGCGGTCGAGCGCGACCTTCCCCATGCGCGTCATGATCGCCATGTTGAGCGCGACGTAGACGGAGTCGGTGAGCTCGATGCCCACCTTCGAGAACGGGGAGGCGGCCGGGCCCATGATGTACGGCACCACGTAGAGGGTGCGGCCCTTCATCGCGCCGTCGTAGAGCTTCGACAGCTTGGCGTAGGCCTCGCTGGGGTCCATCCAGTTGTTGGTGGGGCCCGCCTCCTCCTGCGTCGGCGTGCAGATGAAGGTGAGGTGCTCGACGCGCGCCACGTCGTTGGGGTTCGAGCGGCCGTAGTAGCAGCCGGGGAGCTTCTGCTGGTTCAGCGGCTGGAGGACGCCGGCCTTGACCGCCTCGGCGGTGAGGCGCTGGCGCTCCTCGTCGGACCCATCACACCAGTAGACCTGGTCCGGCTTGCAGAGCTTCGCCATCTCGTCCACCCACGAGCGCAGGTGGTGGTTCATCGGCGCAGGCATCAATGCTCCCCTTCTGTCGGTTGGAATGGAGGTACTGGGGGCGGCGAGGTTACCCCGCTGGCGGCCGGTGCGCCAGTACAGGTAGCCGTACATTTGGTGCGATGCGACCGCCCCTTCACGGTACCGAAACCCTCCCGGGAAGCACCCGATTCCAGGTCTGGGCCCCCCGCCTGGACAGGCTCTCCATCCGCCTGGAACGGCGAGAGGTTCCGCTGGCCCGCTCGCCCGACGGCTGGTTCGGCGCCGAGGTGCCGGGCGTCGCGCCCGGCGCCCGCTACGTGCTCGTGCTGCCCGACGGACGGACGCGCCCCGACCCGGCGTCCCTGCGCCAGCCCGACGGCGTGCACGGACCGTCACAGGTCTTCGATCCCGGCGCGTTCCGCTGGACCGCCGGCGGCTGGCGCGGGCTGCCCCTGGAGGCGCTCACGTTCTACGAGCTCCACCTCGGCACCTTCACCTCCGAGGGCACGCTCGACGCGGCGGCGGCGCGCCTGCCGGAGCTGGTGGACCTCGGCGTGTCCTGCGTCGAGCTCATGCCGGTGCAGCCGTTCCCGGGGGATCGGAACTGGGGCTACGACGGCGTGGAGCTGCACGCGGTGCACGAGGGCTACGGCGGCCCGGAGGCGCTGCAGCGCTTCGTGGACCGGGCCCACGGGCTCGGCCTCGCCGTCTGCCTCGACGTCGTCTACAACCACCTCGGCCCGGAGGGGAACTACCTCGCGGAGCTCGGTCCCTACTTCACCTCTCGCCACCGCTCGCCGTGGGGCGACGGCCTCAACTACGACGGCGAGGACGCGCGGCCGGTGCGCGACTTCATGCTCGAGGCGGCGGTCCGCTGGGCGCGGGACTACCGGGTGGACGCGCTCCGGCTCGACGCCGTGCAGGCCATCCAGGACGACAGCCCCCGGCACCTCGTGGGCGAGCTCTGCGACCGGGTGGCGGAGGTCTCGCGCGAGACCGGGCGGCAGATCCACGTCATCGCGGAGAGCGACCTCAACGACCGGAAGGTGGTCGAGCCCGGCCCCGGCGGCTGGGGCGCGTGCGCGGCGTGGGCCGACGACCTGCACCACGCGCTCCACGCGCTCCTCACCGGCGAGCGGGGCCACTACTACGCCGACTACGGGCGGCCGGAGGACGTGCAGCGGGCGCTGCTGCAGGGGTTCGTGTACCAGGGGCAGCGCTCGGAGTTCCGCAAGCGGCCGTTCGGGACCAGCACCGAGGGGCTCCTCCCGCTGCGGTTCGTGGCCTGCCTGCAGAACCACGATCAGGTGGGGAACCGGCCCTTCGGCGAGCGGCTCACCGCGCTCGTGCCCTGGGAGGCGCTCGCGCCCGCCGCCGCGATCCTGATCCTGGGCCCGGCGCTGCCGCTCCTCTTCATGGGCGAGGAGTACGGCGAGTCGCGGCCGTTCCTCTACTTCACCAGCCACGGCGACCCGGCGCTGGCGCGGGCGGTGTCGGAGGGGCGCAAGAAGGAGCTCATCGCCGTCGCCGCCGGGCGGCCCATCCCCGATCCGCAGGACCCGCAGACCTTCGAGCAGAGCCGGCTGACCCACCGCAGGTCGGGCCGGCACGGCGCGCTCCGGGAGGTCTACCGGCAGCTCCTCGCCGTCCGCCGCCGCCACGCCGCCGCGATCGGCGCCCACTGGCCGGAGGTGGCGCGCGACGGGCGGGCCTTCACGGTGCGGAGGCCCGGGCTCACCCTGCGCGCGAACCTCGGGCCCGAGCCGGCGGGAGGGATGCCGGGGTGGGGCTGGGGGGTGGAGGAGGGGTAGGGCGGGCTCGGCTCACGCCGTCGGCGCCTTCCCCGCCCCGCCCTCCGCCACCGCCTCGAGCGCCAGGACCTCCTCGGCCCCGTCCTCGCCGGTGACCTCCAGCAAGAGCGCGTCCACCCGGTCGGTCCTGGCGCGCGCCCCGAGCTCCACCATGGCGGCGGCGCGCCGCAGGACGTTGCCCTTCCCCGAGACGAGCTTCCCGCGGGCGTCGGCGAAGCTCTTCTGCGCCTGGTCGAGCCTGGCGCCCACGCCGTCGAGGTCCTTCACGAAGGCGGTGAGCTTCTCGAGGAGCTTGCCGGCCTCGTCGGCGATCTTCTGGGCGTTGGCGTTCTGCTTCTCGGAGCGCCACACGTGGCTCACGAGCTGGAGCGCGGCGAGCAGGGTGGTGGGGCTGCAGAGGACCACCCGCTGCCGGAAGGCCTCCTCGTACAGCCCGAGCCGCCGCGAGATGGCGGCGTGGAAGGCGGCCTCGTTCGGCACGAAGAGGAGCACGATGTCCACCGTGCGCTCCTTCACCACGTCCTGGTAGCTCTTCCCGGCGAGCTCCTTCACGTGCTTCTTCACCGAGGCGACGTGCGCGTCGAGCGCCGCCTCGCGCTCCGCCTCGGTGGGCGCCCGCATCGCCTCCACGAAGGCGGTGAGCGAGCACTTCGCGTCCACGATGACGACGCGGTTGCCGGGGAGGTAGACGAGGGCGTCGGGCCGCTTCTGCCCGCCCTCCTCGTCGGCGTGGCTCACCTGCAGGTCGTACTCGCGCCCCTCGGTGAGCCCGGCCGTCTCGAGGACCCGCTCGAGCACCAGCTCGCCCCAGTCGCCCTGGGCCTTGGAGTCGCCGGTGAGGGCGCGGGCGAGGCTCTCGGCGTCCTCGTGGAGCCTCGACTGCGTCTCCTGGAGCCGCTGGAGCGAGGAGAGGAGCGAGGCGCGATCGCGGCTCTCCTGGTCGTAGGTCCGGTCCACCTTGGCCTCGAAGGCGCGGAGCTTCTCGGCGACCGGCGCGAGGAGCGCGGCCAGCCCCTCGCGGCTCTGGTGCAGCATCGCCGCGCCCTTCTCGTCGAGGAGCCGCGCCGCGAGCAGCTCGATCTCGGCCCGGACCTGCGCGCGCGAGCGCTCCGCCTCGGCCTGCCGCTCGGCGGCCGCCCGGCGCTCGGCCTCGAGCTCCGAGGCGAGCCGGGCCTTCTCCTCGAGGAGCGCGGTGACCTCGCGCCGCAGCGCCTCGGCCCCCTCGCGCAGGCGGGCCACCTCGGCCGCGCCCTCCCCGGCCCGGCGCCGCTCCTGCTCGGCGACGGCGGAGGCGCGGGCGAGGTCGGCGGAGAGCGCGACGAGCCGCTCCTGGTCGCGCACGGCGCCTCCGCGCCGCCCGACCCAGAGCCCCAGCCCGACGCCCGCGGCGACGACCGCCGCCGCGATCACCACGATGAAGACCGGCTCCATGTGCCCTCCGCCCGGCTCCGTCCACCGGAGCGCCCGATGTTAGCGGAGGGGGCGGACACGCCGGGCAGGGGGACAGCGCGCTCGCCGCGCCCCCTCCCTGGGGCGCCCGCCGGCGCTACTTCCCCAGCTTCGCCTTGAGCAGGTCCCCGAGCGTGCCGAAGCCCTTGCCGCCGCCCTTGGGCGCCGACTTCTGGAGATACTCCTGCGCCTCGGCGCGCTCGGCGGCGGCCTCGGCCCCGGTCTTGGAGAGGCGGATGCGCCCCTGCTCGTCGATGGCCGAGACGAGGCAGGTGACGTCGTCGCCGACCTTGAAGCTCTTGCGCAGGTCGGCGCCCCGCGGGGTGCCGGTCTCGCTCGCGGGCACGAGGCCGCGGCCGCCGGCGAAGCGCACGAAGACGCCGAAGGGCTCGATCTTGTCCACCTTCGCCACCACCACGTCGCCGACGCGCGGCGGGGGCGGCGGCGCGGCGCGGGCGGGGCGCGGGGGGGCGGCGCCCTCGGCCGGCTTCTCCGGCTCGGGGCGCGGCGTGAGCGACCGGACCGACAGGCCGATGCGCTCGCCCTTCTTCGCGTCCTGCTCGATCTTGAGCACCTGCACCTGGATGGCGTCGCCGGCCTTGAGGAGGTCCTGCGGCTTGGAGACCCGGTCCCAGGAGAGCTCGGAGACGTGCACCAGCCCCTCGATGCCGCCCAGGTCCACGAAGGCGCCGTAGTCCTGGACGCTCGTGACGGTGCCGTCGAACACGGCCCCCTCGGCGAGCTTCTCGCGGGTGGCGCGGGCCTTCTCGGCCCGCTCCTGCTCGAGCAGGGCCCGGCGCGACAGCACCGCGTCGCGGTCGTCGGCGCGCTGCACCTTGAACGCGAGCTTCTGGCCCACGAACGCGGCCGGGTCGGCCACGAAGTGCAGGTCGATCTGCGACATCGGGCAGAAGGCCCGCTGCCCCATCACCTCCACCTCGAGCCCGCCCTTGTTGGCCGCCTTCACGAGCCCCTCGACCGGCAGCCCGGTGCGGGCGGCCTCGACGAGCGCCTCGCGGTCGTGGCCCTTGTGCTGGCCGCGCCCCTTCGAGACGACCACGCCGCGCTCGCCGCCCTTCACCACCACGCCGTCCACGATGTCGCCGACCTGCGCGGTCACGACGCCGTTCTCGTCCTGGAGCTCGACCACGTCGATCATGCCCTCGGCGGTGCCGGAGCCGAGCTCGAGGAAGGCGACGTCGTGGCCGAGCTGGAGGATCTTGCCGGCCACCTTCTCGCCGATCTGGAAGCGGCGGCGGGGGGCCTTCTCGGCCTCGGCGAACATGTCGGCGAAGGAGCCCTCGTCGGGCGCCGGGGCCTCGGGCAGCGGCAGCGGGGCGACGTCGAGCAGCGCGGGCTCGGCCCGGCCGCCGCCTTCGGAGCGGCGCTCCTCGCGGGGGCGGTCGCCGCGGCCGCGCCCTTCGCCCTCGCGGCGCGGGCCGCGCGGTCCGGGGCCGCCGGGTCGGGGGCCGCGCTCCTGGCGCGGGCGGTCCTTGCCGCTCGCGGCCGGCGCGGGCGCCTCGGGGGCGGCCCCCTCGGCAGGGGGGGCGGCGGCGCCGCTCGACTTCTCCTCGGCGAGCCGCTTCCAGAGCGGCCGGTCGTCCCGCTTCGCCTCGCCCGCGCGGGCGGACTGGCCGGCGATCACCTCCGGCGGGAGGGGGCCGACCTGGCCCTTGCGGATGACGATGGGGGGTGGGCGTTCGCCGGCGCGCGTCTTCTTCTCGTCGCTCATTGCGGCGTGGCTTATAGCAGAGCCGCCGCGGGAGGTCACAGCGCGTCGCAGGGGCCCGCGGGCTCCCCGGGCGGCGCGGGTTCGAGGGCGGCGGCCGCGGCGCGGCGCCCGCCCGGCCGGACGCCTTGGAAGCACGCCGGGAAGTGGTGTACTAGGCGTCCATGCCCCAGGCGCGCGTCGCCATCTTCCTGTCCCACGACGACCCGGTCGCCCTGCGGCTCGCCGGCTCCTGCGCCGCGACGGCCGCGGCCCGCGGCGATCGCGTGGACGTCTTCGCCTTCGGTCCCGCCCTCCCCGCGCTGGTGGAGGCGGCGGCCCACGGCGAGCGGGAGGGGGGCGCGGCGCTCCTCGTCGAGACCCGCGCCTCCGCCGAGGGGTGCCGGCTGCTCGCGTGCAGCGCGAGCCTGGTGGAGCAGAAGGTCTCGCCCGACGCCGCCGAGACCACCTTCGACGCGGTGGTGGGATGGCCCACGGTGATGGAGTGGAGCCGCGGCGTCGTCGATCGCTTCTTCTTCTGACCCCGAGGGCACTCCCCCGATGGCGCGTCGCGTCGCCCGCGCCGTCTCTGGTCTAAAGGAACAGACGCCGACGTCCGGGCGTTGCTAGTTCGCACCGCAACACAGGTGGTCCATGGTCCGTCTCTCGATCGATCCTCCCTCGTCGTTCCGCACCAGCATGGCCCCGAAGTCCGGGGGCGGCTGGGGCCGCTTCCTCATCTTCCTCCTCGTCGTCGCCGGCGTGGGCGGGGGCGGGTACTTCGCCGGCCGCCGCCACGGGCCGGCCGACGCCGCGCCGCCCCCGCACAAGGGGCTCCTGGCGCGGCTCAAGACCGCCGTCGTCGGCGAGGCGCCGGCGCCGGCCGCGCCGGCCACCGCCCCGGCCCCGACTCCCGGCGCGACGCAGGCCGCGGCCGCGGAGCCCGCGCCCGAGAAGCTCCCCGCGCCGCCCTCCCTCCCGGGCGCGGCGGGCGCCCCGGCGCTCGCCGGCGTCCGGCCGCAGCTCGCGCAGCAGCAGGCCGCCGCGCAGCAGCCCCAGGCGCCGCGCCGCATCGAGGCGACGCTGCAGGGCTCGCTCGAGGAGAGCATCGGGCGCGCGCTCCCGGAGAGCGACAAGGCCATCACGAGCGAGCTGACGCAGGTGGTGAACCGCCTGCTCGTCTGGTACCTGCAGGTGGCCCGCGACGGCCGCCGCGGCGACAAGATCGAGGTCGTCTACCGGATGCCGGACCCGAACGCGCCGGTGCCGCTCGGGCAGCTCCCCTCGCGCGAGCCGATCGTGGACGCGCTCCGCTACAGCGCCCAGAAGCTCGGCAAGGTGATCGCCGCGTACCGCTACAAGCCCGACGGCTCCGCCTTCGCCCGCTACTACCAGGCCGACGGCCAGGAGGTGGAGGAGCGGCTCGTGGACAGCCCCATCGCGACCTACGAGCAGGTCACCTCGCTCCTGCGCGACGGCCGCCGCCACAAGGGCGTGGACTTCAAGACGCCGGTCGGCACGCCCGTGGTGGCCCCCTTCGACGGCACCATCGAGCGGCGCAACTGGCACTTCTCGGCCAACGGCAACTGCCTCGAGCTCGTGGACGCCCGGAGCGGGCGGCACGCCATCTTCCTCCACCTCGAGCAGGTGCCGAAGGAGATGGGGCAGGGGCGCAAGGTGAAGAAGGGGGAGCAGATCGCGCTCTCCGGCAACACCGGCCACTCCACCGCGCCGCACCTGCACTACCAGCTCGAGGCCGGCGACGGCCGCGTGCTCGACCCGTTCGCCATCCACGCCACGAAGCGGCTCGCCCTCGAGGGCGCCGCCAAGGACGGTTTCGAGAAGGAGAAGGCGCGGCTCGAGCCGGTGCTCTCCGGGGCCCAGGCGAGCGCGAAGTAGGGCGGGCGAGAGAGCCTCGAAGCACCGGCGGCGCGGCCCTTCGGCGGGGCCGCGCCGCTCTTGTTTCCTGGTGGTATCCCGTCTCCCGCGACAGCGGGGGAGGGAAGAAGGCTCCCCGGGTGCCCTGGGCAGGCCCCCGCGGCCCGAAAAGAGCGCGGCGCGGCCCCTCGCGAGGCCGCGCCGCAGCGCTTCAGGGAGTCGCGCCGGGAGCTACCCGGCGGCCGGCTTGCGGCCGCCCTCGAGCGCCCACTTCTCGAGCATCTCGGTGGTGACCGACTTCGGCCGCTCGATGGCGTAGCCGAGGCCGCGGTCCCAGGTGATGTTGGCGAGCACGCCGAGCGCGCGGCCCACGCCGAAGAGCACGGTGTAGAAGTCGTACTCGGTGAGGCCGTAGTAGTACTGGATGACGCCCGACTGCGCGTCCACGTTCGGCCACGGGTTCTTGGTCTTGCCGTGCGCCGTGAGGACCTTCGGGGCCACCCGGTAGATCGCGTTCACGAGCTTGAACATCGGGTAGTCCGGCAGGTACTTCTGGCAGAACTCCATCTGCGAGGTGTAGCGCGGGTCGGTCTTGCGGAGCACCGCGTGGCCGTAGCCCGGGACCACCTGGCCGGAGTTGAGCGTGTCCCAGAGGAACTTCTCGAGCTCCTCGTCGGAGGGCAGCTTGCCGCCCATCTTCTTCATCACGCCCTGCACCCAGGACAGCACCTCCTGGTTGGCGAGGCCGTGGAGCGGGCCGGCGAGGCCGTTCAGGCCGGCGGAGAAGCTGTAGTAGGCGTCCGAGAGGGCCGAGGCCACGAGGTGCGTGGTGTGGGCCGACACGTTGCCCGACTCGTGGTCCGAGTGGAGGATGAAGTACATGCGCGCGACGTCGTCGTACGGCCGCGCGATGCCCATCATGTGGGCGAAGTTGCCGCCCATGTCGAGCTCGGGGTTCGGGGCGATCTGGATGTCGCCCTTGTACTTCATCCGGTAGATGTAGGCCGCGATCACCGGGAGCCGGGCGACGAGGTCGGTCGAGTCCTCGTACATCGGATCCCAGTAGTCGTTCTTCTTCATGCCCTCGGCGTACCGGTGCGCGAACTTCGACTCGCGCTGCATCGCCAGCACGGCGGTGGAGAGCATCGTCATCGGGTGCGTGTCGCGCGGCATGGCGCGGAGCACGTCGAAGACGTACTGCGGGACCTGGGAGCGGGCCCGGAAGTCCTGCACCACCTCGAGCGTCTGCGCGAGGGTCGGGACCTCACCGGTGAGCAGGAAGTACCAGAAGCCCTCGACGAACGGGTAGTCCGAGCCCGGTACCTTGGGCAGGGCGGCGAAGGTCTCCGGGATGGTCTTGCCGCGGAACCGGATGCCCTCCTGCGGGTCGAGGTAGGAGATGTCGGTCACCAGGCAGCGGACGTCTCGCGCCCCGCCGATCGCCTGCCCGATGTTCACCGTGTCGATCTGGACGTTGCCGAACTCCTTGTTCAGCTTGGTGATTCTCGGGCGGAACGCCTCGATCTTCTCCTGAAGCTTCAGCTTGAGACTGGTCTTCTTCGGCTCGTTCATGTGGAAACTCCGAAGGGAGTGGCTCCCCAGGCCGGTGGATGACGCGGGAGGGTCTGTTTTGAGGCGCGGTGATGCTACCTACGCTCATGGTGTAAAGCAACCGCTCGGGCTCGCGTAAATGGTCGAGTTCACGGGTCTAATACGCCATGTGGCCGGACTTCCCGGCGATACCGAGGGACTGCCCCAAAGGGGGCTACTTCGGTTTTCACACTTACTCGTTAGCGGCCGCACCGTGACAGTTGGTGCGAGTGTGCGGCGTACTCCCCAGGAGGGGCGCATAGCTTGCGGGGCGGAGGCACGGCGCCCGGCCGGACGCCGGCTCAGGCGCCGGTCGCGGGGGCGAGACGCGGCCTTTCCCTCCGGCGCAGCGGGGAGGGTGATGGAGGGAGCGCGGGCGGTCGCGGGGCCTGGCCGCGCCGCGGCTACCGCCGGCCGAGTCCCGCCGCGAGCGCGGCGGCGATCTGGGCGGAGGGGTTCGCCGGCCGGGCGGGCGCGGCCTGGGAGGCGGCAGGAACTGCAGGGGCCTCGGGCGCGGCGAGGACGGGAGGAGCGGCCACCGGCTCGAGCGAGGGGGCGGCAGAAACTGCCTCCTCCTTCTTCTTCCCGGCGCCGGCGCCCGCGCCGGAGCGGCAGCCCCGGCACCAGGGCTGGTTCCGGATCGCGCCGTCGGCCATCTTGCGCAGCCCGAACTGCGACAGCGGCCGCATCTTGTGACATTTCAGGCACATGAGGGTGATGAAGACCTCGTTGCCGTCGGCGTCGTACACCGAGGACCGGCGACGCTTCGGCTTCTCCTCGCCCTGCGCGCGCGGCTTCTTCTCCGGCTTCTCCGGCTCCCGCGCGATCGCGGTCGCGACCATCACCTTGACTGCCATCTCGAACGACCTCCTGCTCGGGCCGGCCGGCCCGCCCGCGCCACCTGTCCGCGGGGCGCGGGCCCGATACGTTCATACCAGGGGTCCCTGACAGGCGGTAATGCTGGATCGCGCGCCGGGCCGCTGACACACTCCCGTGCCCATGGGTCCCGTCCTCCTCGCGCTGGTGGTCCTCCTCGCCGCGGCGCGGGTGGGCGGCAGCGCCGCCGAGCGCTTCCGGCAGCCGGCGGTGCTGGGGGAGCTCGCCGCCGGGATCCTGCTCGGCGCCCTGCCGCTGGCCGGCCTCCACGGCCTCGAGTACGCCGCCAGGGACGAGGTGGTCGGGGCCATCGCCGAGCTCGGGGTCATCTTCCTGCTCTTCGAGGTCGGGCTCTCCACCCGGCTCGCCGACCTCCTGAAGGTGGGCCCGTCGGCGCTGCTGGTCGCGGTCGTCGGGATGGCGGTGCCGATGGCGCTCGGCTACGGGGCGGGCCAGCTCCTCCTGCCGGGCCGCCACCCCTTCGTCTCGCTCTTCCTCGGCGCGACGCTCTGCGCCACCAGCGTCGGCATCACCGCCCGCGTCCTCAAGGACATGGGGCGGGTCGGCTCGGTGGAGGGGCAGATCATCCTCGGCGCGGCGGTGATCGACGACGTGCTCGGGCTGCTCGTCCTGGCGGTGATGGTGGGGCTCGTGGAGGGGCAGGGGGCGCCGCTGCCGACCCTCGGCCTCGTCGGCGGGAAGGCCGTCGCCTTCCTCGCCCTGGCGCTGGTCGTCGGCCGCTGGGCGGCCCCCCGGCTGTTCCGCGGCGCCTCCCGGATGCACGGCAAGGGGGTGCTCTTCACCGCCGCCCTCGTCGCCTGCCTCGGGCTCTCCTGGCTCGCCGAGGTGGCCGGGCTCGCGCCCATCGTCGGCGCCTTCGCCGCGGGCCTCGTGCTCGAGGGCGTCCCCTGGGACGAGCTCCTGCCCGAGGGCGACCGGATCGAGGATCTCTTCCTGCCGCTCTCCACCGCCACGGTGCCGCTCTTCTTCGTGCGGATGGGGCTGCAGGTGGACCTGCGCGCCCTGGCCGGCGGGCCGGTGCTCCTCGCGCTGGCGCTCATCCTCGCGGCCTTCCTGGGGAAACAGGCCTGCGGGCTCGCCGTGCTGCAGCGCGGGGTGGACCGGCTCGCCGTCGGCATCGGGATGGTGCCCCGGGGCGAGGTGGGGCTCATCTTCGCCGGCATCGGCATGAGCCTGAAGCTCGGCGGCGCGCCGCTCCTCGGTCCCGGCGAGCTGGCCGCGGTGGTGGCGATGGTGCTCGTGACGACGATGGTCACGCCGCCCCTGCTCCGGTGGCGGCTGGCGCGGCCGGGCTAGGGGGCTACAGGAACTGCGGGGGCCTCACCGCCCCACGATCTGCCGGAGCACGTAGGGCAGGATCCCGCCGTGCCGGTAGTACTCCACCTCGATCGGCGTATCGATGCGGAGCGTCAGCGGCACCCGGTCGGTCCGCCCGTCCTTGCGGTGGATCGCGAGCGTCACCCGCTGCCGCGGCGCGAGCGCGCCCTCGGCGCCCTCGAGGTCGAAGGTCTCGCTGCCGTCGATGGCGAGGCTCTGGGCGGTGACGTCGTCGGGGAGCTGGCAGGGCAGCACCCCCATCCCGACCAGGTTCGACCGGTGGATCCGCTCGAACGAGCGCGCCACCACGGCCCGGATGCCGAGGAGCCGGGTGCCCTTGGCGGCCCAGTCGCGGGAGCTGCCGGTCCCGTACTCCTGGCCGGCGAAGACGACGAGGGGCACCCCCTCCTGCTCGTAGGCGAGCGCCGCCTCGTGGATCGACATCCGCCGCCCGGAGGGCTGGTGGACGGTGACGCCCCCCTCCACCCCCGGCACGAGCAGGTTCTTGATCCGCACGTTGGCGAAGGTGCCGCGCACCATCACCTCGTGGTTGCCGCGCCGCGACCCGTAGCTGTTGAAGTCGGGCACCTGCACCCCGTTCTCCTGCAGCCAGCCGCCGGCCGGGGAGCTCGGCTTGATGCTGCCGGCCGGGCTGATGTGATCGGTGGTGACCGAGTCGCCGAAGACCGCCAGCGCCCGGGCGCCGCGCACCGGGGCGATGGGGGCCGGCTGGGCGGGGAAGGGCAGGAAGTAAGGGGGCTCGCGGATGTAGGTGCTCTGCGCGTCCCAGGCGTACACCTCGCCGGCGGGCGCCGGCATCTCGAGCCAGGCCCGGTTCTGCCCGGCCACGTCGGCGTAGTTCTGGCGATAGGCGGCCGGGTCGCTGCCGGTCCCGAGGAGCGCGTCCACCTCGGCCACCGTGGGCCAGAGGTCGCGCAGGAAGACGGGCTGGCCGTCCTTGGCGAGGCCGATGGGCTCCTTCTCGACGTCCAGGTCGACCCGGCCCGCCAGCGCGAAGGCGACCACGAGCGGCGGGCTCATGAGGAAGTTGGCCTTCACGGCCTGGTGGATGCGCGCCTCGAAGTTCCGGTTGCCGGAGAGCACCGCGGCGCAGACGAGGTCGTTGCGGGTCACCACGTCCTCGATCCGCGGGTCGAGCGGCCCGGAGTTGCCGATGCAGGTGGTGCAGCCGTAGCCGACCACGTTGAAGCCGAGCGCGTCGAGGTAGGGCTGGAGGCCGGTCTTCGCGAGGTAGTCCGAGACCACTCGCGAGCCGGGGGCGAGCGACGTCTTCACGGTGGGGCTCACCGTGAGCCCCCGCTCCACCGCCTTCTTCGCCAGGAGGCCGGCGGCGAGCATCACCCCGGGGTTGGAGGTGTTGGTGCAGCTCGTGATGGCGGCGATGACCACGTCGCCGTGGCCGAGCCGGATCTCGTCGTCGGTGGCGGTGCGCCCGAGCGACGACTCCGGCCGGTCCGGGGTGGGCCGGTTGTTCATCATCTCGAGCTCGGTGAGCGGGTTGGTGTTCTGCACCACCTGCAGCACCGGCGCGGTGCGCGGCTCCTGGGAGCCGCCGCCCGGCCTCGCCGCGCCGTCCGCGCCCTTCGCCACCCCGAACTTCCGGCCCAGCTCCTCGGGCTTGCGCCCGAAGCCGCCGCCCTCCGCCGGCGCGGCGAGCAGCGAGCGGAACCGCTCCTTGAGCCCGCCGAGCGCGATCCGATCCTGCGGCCGCTTCGGCCCGGCGACGGAGGGGACGACCGACCCGAGGTCGAGCTCGACCACGGTCGAGTAGTCCACCTCGCCGCGGCGCGGGATGCCGAACATGCCCTGGGCGGTGAAGTACCCGCGGATCGCCTCCACCTGCTCGGCGCTCCGGCCGGTCGCGGCGTAGTAGCGCAGGGTCTGCTCGTCCACCGGGAAGAAGCCGAGCGTGGCGCCGTACTCGGGCGCCATGTTGGCGATGGTGGCGCGGGTGACCGCCGGGAGCGTGCGGGCTCCCTCGCCGTGGTACTCGACGAACTTCCCGACCACCTTGGTCTTGCGGAGCAGCTCGGTCAGGGCCAGCACGAGGTCGGTGGCGGTGACCCCCTCGCGCAGCGCGCCGGTGAGGTGGACGCCGACCACGTCCGGGGTGAGCAGGTAGTTGGGCTGGCCGAGCATCGCCGCCTCGGCCTCGATGCCGCCGACGCCCCAGCCGACCACCCCGATGCCGTTCACCATGGTGGTGTGGGAGTCGGTCCCGACCAGCGTGTCGGGGTACCAGACCCCGTCCTTCTCGAGGACGCCCTTCGCCAGGTACTCGAGGTTCACCTGGTGGCAGATGCCGAAGCCGGGCGGGACGATGCGGAAGGTCTCGAACGCCTGCGTCCCCCACTTGAGGAACTCGTAGCGGGAGCGGTTGCGCTGGAACTCCATCGCCTCGTTGCGCGCGAGCGCGTCGGGCACGCCGGCCACGTCCACCTGGACGGAGTGGTCCACCACGAGATCCACCGGCACCTGCGGCTCGACGGCGCCGGGATCGCGCCCGAGCCGCGCCACCGCCGAGCGCATGGCGGCGAGGTCCACGAGGAGCGGCACGCCGGTGAAGTCCTGCAGGAGCACGCGGGCGACCACGAAGGGCACCTCGGCCGTCCGCTCGGCGGCCGGTCTCCAGCCCGCCAGCGCCCGCACGTCCTCCTCGCGCACCCGCTGGCCGTCGCAGTTGCGCAGGAGCGACTCGAGCACGACGCGCAGGCTCACCGGGAGGCGCGAGATCGGGCCCGCCCCCTGCGCCTCCAGCGCCGGCAGCGAGTAGAGCCGGCCCTTCCGCCCCCCGCCGAGCTCGAACTCCCGCTTCACCCCAAGTCGATCCGTCGCCGCGCTCATCGTGTGACCCCCTGTTCGCCTGGTGCATGAATGACGCCGAAGCGGCCCGGGCGCAACCGGAGAAAGGGCCCCCGCCCGCCGCGAGGGCCCGGCGCGACCGGCGCGACCGGCTCAACCGGCGAGCAGCAGCACCTTCAGCGCCCGCTCGCGGGCGGCGTGGCCGAAGGTCTCGTAGGCCTCATCGATGCGGCCGAGCGGGAAGCGGTGGGTGACGAGCTGGAGCGGCGCGAGCTTCCCCGACAGGACCGTCTTCAGCAGCATCGGCGTCGAGACCGTGTCCACGAGCCGGGTGGTGAGGGTGACGTTGTGCGCCCAGAGTCGCTCGAGCTGCAGCGACACCGGCTTGCCGTGCACGCCCACGTTGGCGAGGTGCCCTCCCGCCGCCACCACCTGCTGGCAGAGGTCGAAGGTGGCCGGCACCCCGACCGCCTCGACCGCCACGTCCACGCCGCGCCCGCCGGTGAGCGCGAGCACCCGCTCGGCGGCCTTGCCGTCGGCGCTCGACACCACCTGGGTGGCGCCGAGCCGGCGCGCCACCTCCAGCCGGTTCGGGTCCACGTCCACCATCACGATCTCGGCCGGCGAGTAGAAGCGCGCCGTGAGCAGCACCGCGAGGCCGATGGGGCCGGCGCCCACGATCGCCACCGTGTCCCCCGGCTTCACGGCGCCGTTCAGCACGCCGCACTCGAAGCCCGTCGGGAGGACGTCGGAGAGCATCACCAGGGCCTCCTCGTCGGCGCCCGGCGGCACGGCGTACAGGCTCGTGTCGGCGTGCGGGATGCGCACGTACTCCGCCTGCGTCCCGTCGATGGTGTGGCCGAGGATCCAGCCGCCGTGGGCGCAGTGCGAGTACATGCCCTTGCGGCAGGCCTCGCAGCGGCCGTCGGCGGTGATGCAGGAGATGAGCACCCGATCGCCCTTCTTGAACGCGCTCACCGCCGGGCCCACCTCCTCGACCACGCCCACCCCCTCGTGGCCGAGGATCCGCCCCTCCGCGACGGTGGCGACGTCGCCCTTGAGGATGTGCAGGTCGGTGCCGCAGATGGTGGTCTTCGCGATCCGCACCACCGCGTCGCCGGGCTCCTTCAACGCCGGCCGGGGCCGCTCCTCCCACGCGCGCTTCCCGGGGCCGTGATACACGAGCGCCTTCATACGCCCTCCTTCCCGCGCGGCTTCCGCGGTGGACGAGCGTACGCCCCCGGCGCCGCGGCGGAGCCTGGCCCTTCGGGCTCTCCCGCGGAGGGGATCGGCCGATCAGGCGACCCAGTAGAAGCGGGTCCAGGCGACGAAGAGCGCCGCCTGGCCCATCGCGAACAGCGTCAGCACCGAGCGGTCGGCCGCCTCGCCCTCGGCGACCTCCGCCAGGGCGACGAAGGCCGGGAAGAGCACCGCCAGGAAGCGGACGCTCGACATGAGCGTGCCCGAGGTGAGGATGGGCACGAGCGAGAGCAGGGTGAACGCGCCCCCGGCGAAGTGGCGCTCGCGGAGGAGCCACAGGCCGAGCGCCAGGAAGAGCCCCAGCGCGGCCTGCTCCACCGGGCCCATGTGCGGGTCGTAGCCCGAGGGGAAGAAGAAGGTGCGCCAGGGCGAGGTGAGGTGGCGGCCCCAGGCCGCCTGGGCGTGGAACAGGGCCAGCGGCTCGCCGGTGACGCGCCAGAGGTTCGCGGCGTGCCCGGCGAGGGCGAGCGGCGGGAGGAGCAGGGCGAGCGCCTGGGGGAAGGTGCGGCGCGGATCCCAGCCGCGCGCCTCGAGGAGGTGGAAGGCGAGCGGGAGCGCGAGGAGCACGCCCGCCGGGCGCGCCAGGCTCGCCGCCGCCGCCGCGAGCCCGGCCAGCCAGAAGCGGTGGCGCGCGCTCGCGAGGAAGGCGGCGGCGCAGCAGAAGAGGAAGAGGGCCTCCGAGTAGGCGCAGGAGAGGAAGAAGCCGGCCGGGAAGGCGAGCAGGTAGAGCACGGTCCGGCGCGCCAGCGCCGGGTCGGCGAAGCGCGCGCGGACGTAGGCGTGCACGAGCGCCAGCCCCGCGACGGCGAGGACGTTCGAGAGCGCGACGGCGACCGCGAAGCGGCCGAGCTCGCCCTGCCAGGCGCGGGGGAGGAGCGCGTGCGCGGCGCGGACGAGGAGCGGGTAGGCGGGGAAGAAGGCGATGTTGCTCTGGGCGTGGGCGATGGGGCCGGTCGCCTTGTAGCCCCAGGCGGCGAGGTCGAGGTACCAGATCGTGTCCCAGCGCCCCCACACGTCGAGCCAGAGCTGGCGGGTGTAGGAGAAGCCGCGGAGCGCCACCGCCGGGCGCGGGTAGGTCCAGCTCTGCCCGAACTGGAGCGCGAACCAGGCCACGCCGAGGAGCGCCGCCCGCGTCCACGCGAACGGGAGCAGCACGTCGCGCAGGAGCCAGCCGGGCGCGGGGCGGGCGGCGGGGCCCGGAGCGGGGCGGCGGCGTGGCCCGGCGAGCGCCGGTCCGGCGGAGGGCATGCGCGGGTTCTACCGCAACGGCGGGGAGGGCGGAACGAGCTGCAGCCGCGGGCGTCCGATGGCCCCGAGGTCCACCCTCCCCACCGCGCGGGGAGGGCCGGGGAGGGGCCGCCGTACGGCGCCGCCGCTCGACCCGGCGCCGCCTCCGTGCTTTAAGGGCGCCGCCGTGTCCTACCTCCTCGGCTTCTGGCTCCTGAGCTTCGTCACCGGCAACCCGCTCCTGGCCGCGCTGCTGGTCATCGTCATCTGGTGGTCGGCGGACCGCGTCACCTTCGGGCTGCTGCCCGACCCGCTCCGTCACCTGGCGCGCTTCCGCCGCCGCGCCGAGCTGCGCCGCGCGCTGGAGGCCAACCCGCACGACCGCCGCGCCCGCTTCGAGCTCGCCGAGCTGCTGCTCGATCAGGGGCGCCCGCGCGCCGCGGTGGAGGTGCTGCGCCCCAACGTGGAGGCCGGCGACGAGGACGTCTACACCGCGTACACGATGGGCGCCGCCATGGCCCGCGCCGGCTTCTTCCCCCAGGCCGAGCAGGTGCTCGGCGCCGCGCGCGAGCTCGAGCCCGGCTTCCGCGACGGCGAGATCGACCTCGAGCTCGGCCGGCTGCGGCTCGCGAGCGGCGACCTCGCCGGCGCGCGGGCGGCGCTGGAGCGGCTCCTCTCGGTGCGGCCCGGCAGCGTCGAGGGTCGCTACTGGCTCGCGCAGGTCGCCGCGGGCGAGGGAGACCCGGCGGGCGCGCGCCGGCTCCGGGCCGAGGCCTGGCGGGAGTACGCGCAGCTCCCCCGCTTCCGGCGTCGCGCCGAGCGCTGGTTCGCGTGGCGCTGCGAGCCGTGGCGGCCGGCCGGGGTGGCGGCGGGGATCGTGCTCCTCCTCCTGGTGGTCGGGTCGGCGGTCTGCGGGGGGTGAGGGCGGGGCATGCGCGCCGGCGCCGCCTCGGCCACAATGGAGGCGCATGCCCTCGCCGCCCCTCACCCCCGCCGACGAGACCGAGCTGACGGCCGCGAAGCGGATCCTCGAGCACCCCGGCCTCGCCATCCGCCTCGCCGACTACCTCGGCCGGCCCGTCGAGGCGCTCGTGAAGGCGCTCCCGGCGGCGAGCCAGCAGCTCATCTCCCGCGGCACCGGCAAGGCGCTCGACGCCTCCCTGGCGCTCGCGCTCCGGACGCTCGACGCGGGCCCGGCCCGCGCGCCGAACCGCTGGCTGCACCGCGGGCTCGCCGTCGCCAGCGGCGCCCTCGGCGGCGCGATCGGCCTGCCGGGCCTCATGGTCGAGCTGCCGGTCTCGACCACGCTCATGTTCCGCGCCATCGCCGATCACGCGCGGGCGCAGGGCGAGGACCTCTCGCGCATCGAGGGCCGGCTCGAGTGCCTCACCGTCTTCGCCTACGGCACCGAGACCGCGGAGGACGAGGCCTCCGAGACCGCCTACTTCGCCGTCCGGGCGGCGCTCGCGAAGGCGGTCTCCGGGGCCGCCGAGTACGTGGCGCAGCGCGGGATCGCCGAGGCGGTGGGCGACCGCGCCGCGCCCGCCCTGGTGCAGCTCCTCGCC
Source organism: Anaeromyxobacter paludicola (assembly GCF_023169965.1). NCBI lineage: Bacteria > Pseudomonadati > Myxococcota > Myxococcia > Myxococcales > Anaeromyxobacteraceae > Anaeromyxobacter > Anaeromyxobacter paludicola. The sequence continues at coordinate 4,029,228 of NZ_AP025592.1, forward strand.
CGGGTCGCCCAGCGCTTCGGCCTCGCCGTCTCGGAGAAGGCGGCGGCGCAGCTCGTGCCGGTGCTCGGGGCGGCCGGCGGCGCCGCGGTCAACTCGCTCTTCATGGAGCACTACCAGGGCACCGCGCGCGCCCACTTCACCGTGCGGCGCCTCGAGCGCAGGTACGGCGCGGGCCCGGTGAAGAGCGCGTACGAGCGGCTCGGGTAGCGGCGGCGCGCCCGGCTCCGCCCGTCGAAGGCGTGGACGCGCCGGGGCGGCGGGCGTACGCATGGGGGGATGCCGCTCCCCTCCGCCCTGTACCGCCCCTCGCTCGCGCTCCTCACCGACTTCTACCAGCTCACCATGGCCTACGCGGCCTGGAAGGAGGGGCTGGCCGACACCGAGGCGGTGTTCACGATCTCCTTCCGGCGCCACCCGTACGGCGGCGGCTTCACCATCGCCGCCGGGCTCGAGCTGGCGGTGGACTACCTCGAGCACTTCCGCTTCGACGAGGAGGACCTCGCCTTCGTCGCCGCGCAGCGGGGGGCCGACGGCGCGCCGCTGTTCGAGGCCGGCTTCATCGACCACCTGCGCGGGCTGCGGCTCGAGGTGGACGTGGACGCGGTGCCGGAGGGGACGGCCGTCTTCCCGTACGAGCCGGTCGTGCGCGTGAAGGGGCCCATCATCCCCTGCATGCTGCTCGAGACGCCGCTCCTCGACCTCGTGAACTTCCAGACCCTCATCGCCACCAAGGCGGCCCGGGTCTGCCTCGCGGCGCGGGGCGAGCCGGTGGTGGAGTTCGGGCTGCGCCGCGCGCAGGGCGTGGACGGCGCGCTGGCGGCGAGCCGCGCCGCCTACCTGGGCGGCTGCGCCGGGACCTCCAACGTTCTCGCAGGCCGGCTCTTCGGGATCCCGGTGAAGGGCACCCACGCGCACAGCTGGGTGATGCTCTTCGACGACGAGCGGGAGGCCTTCGAGTCCTACGCGCGCGCCCTGCCGGCGAACTGCCTCTTCCTCGTGGACACCTACGACTCGCTCGAGGGCGTGCGCCACGCCGTCGAGGTGGGGAAGTGGCTCCGCGCGCAGGGGAAGGAGCTGCTCGGGATCCGGCTCGACTCGGGCGACCTCGCCTGGCTCTCCATCCAGGCCCGGCGGCTGCTCGACGAGGCGGGCTTCCAGAAGGCGACCGTCTTCGCCTCCAACGAGCTCGACGAGCTCATCATCGACAGCTTGAAGGAGCAGGGGGCGCGCATCGCGGCGTGGGGCGTCGGCACCCGGCTCGTCACCGGCCAGCCCGACGGCGCGCTCGGCGGCGTCTACAAGCTCACCGCGGTCCGCCGGCCGGGCGAGCCCTGGAAGTACCGCGTCAAGCTCTCCGAGCGCGTGCAGAAGACCACCATCCCGGGGCTCCTCCAGGTGAGGCGCTTCGTGCAGGACGGGGTGCTCGTGGCCGACGCCATCTACGACGAGTGGAGCGGGCTGCCGTCGCCGGCCACCATCGTGGACCCGCTCGACCTCACCCGCCGCAAGACGCTCGACGGAGCGCTCGAGGGGGAGGACCTCCTCCGGCCGGTCTTCCGCGGCGGCGCGCTGGTCGGCCCGCGCCCCACGCTCGAGGAGGCCCGCGCGCGGGTGCGCCAGCAGCTCGCGCTGCTCCATCCGGGCGTGAAGCGGTTCGTGAACCCTCACCAGCTCCCGGTGGGGCTCGAGAAGGGGCTCTTCGAGCGGCGCACCGCGCTCGTCCTCGCCGCGCGCGGCGAGTCGTGACAGACTTTGACGCATGCGAAAGGAAGCCTTCTTCGGGATGAGCCGCGAGGACTCCCTCGACCTCCTCGCCGACGCCCGCGTGGTCCACCTCGCCACCACCACCCCGGTGCGCCAGCCGGTGCTGCGCGCCTCGAACGCGGTGGTGATGGAGGGCGCGGTCTTCTTCCACGGCTCGGGCGCCGGCGAGAAGGGGACCACGGTGGGCATGCCGGCGGTGGTCTCGGCCGAGGAGGTGGTGGCGGAGATCCCGAGCTTCATGATCGACGCCCGGCGGGCCTGCGTCGCCACCACGCTCTACCGGAGCGTGCAGGCCCACGGCCACCTCGAGCAGGTGAAGGACCGGGCGGAGAAGGCGCGCATCCTCCGCGCCTTCATGGCCAAGTACCAGCCCGAGGGAGGCTTCGAGCCGCTCGAGGCCGAGAGCCCGCTCTACGGGGCGGCGCTCGACGAGATGCTCGTGCTGCGGATGCCGATCGAGCACCTCGACGGCAAGGCCAAGCTCGGCCAGAACCGCGAGCCGGAGGAGCTGGCGCGGATGATGGAGAAGCTCTGGGAGCGGGGGCTGCCGGGCGATCCACGCGCCATCGAGGTGATCCGGTCCGCCAACCCCGGCGCGCCGGTGCCGGCGTTCCTCGACTGGGCGGGAGGCCTGCCGCTCACCTGCGCGCTCGGCACCGCTCCGGCCGACCTCGCCCAGGCCGTGAAGCTCCTCGAGGGCGAGTACTGGCTCGCCGGGCTGCGGCCGGAGAGCATCGCGCGGGCCCACGAGCTCTCGCAGGCCTGGGTCGGCGCCCGCGACGACGGGCTCGTCATCGCGAGCGCGCGCGCGGTGAGCGACGGCAAGACCGCCTGGATCTACGACGTGGTGGTGGACCGGCCCTGGCGCGGCCGCGGCCTGGGAACGGCGCTCATGCGTCTCCTGCTCGACCACCCCGCCGTGCGCAGCGCCGCGGCGGTGCGGCTCGCCACCAAGGACGCGCAGCCGCTCTACGCCCGGCTCGGCTTCAAGGACGTGAGCGCCTGGAAGCGAACGTTCGCGTCGAGCGAGATGGTGCTGGAGCGGGCGGGTCGATGAAGCACCGGTCGCCGTTCTCACCCCGGGTGTGAACCCGATCCAGGGGCCTCGCGGACCCGCTCTTCGGCGGTCGATCGACTCCGCGGTCGACCGCCGAAGAGCGTTGACCCGCGCCATCCCGGCGCGCGCGCGGGCGCGCCCAGGGCGGCGGCGGGGCCCGCGTCCAGTCCAGGGTCCCGGCCCGGCCCGCGGCTGGCATGGCGGGTGCTCCTCCGCCCGGCTCTCCGAGATCGTGGCGAGCTCTCCGGGCAGTCGGAGGAGCTCGCGGCCATGGTGGGCGAGGGCCTGGCGCTCGATCCGAGGGACGTGATCCCGCTCGAGGACGACCCCTTCGCGAAGGAGTCCTGACCTCCGCGGAGGGTCCCGCCTGGGGACTGAAATAAGGCCTCCGCCCGGACGTAGGATCGTCCGAACGGAGGCCTCTCCATGACCACCTGTCCCTACTGCAAGACCGGCAACCACCCCCAGGCCGTCAAGTGCGCCGCGTGCGGCAGCTGGATCGGCGCGCACACCCCGGCCCGCGAGTGGGAGCGGGCCCGTGAGGGCAAGATGATCGCCGGGGTCTGCCGCGGCCTCGCGAACCGCTTCGACCTCCCGGTGGCGGCGCTCCGCGTGGCCTTCCTGCTGACGCTCCTCTTCGGCGCCGGCATCGGCCTCCTCGTCTACATCGCGTTCTGGATCGCGATGCCGCTCGAGCCCGAGCCGGCCGCGCTCCCCACGCAGCCGATCGTCACGCCCCCTCCCGCCCCCGGCACCCAGATCCAGTCGCCACCGAGCGCGTGAGCGGAGGCAGCGGGCCCTGGGCCGCCCCTCCCCAGCCCTCCCCGCCCGAGCGGGGAGGGAGCGCCGCGCGGCGCGCTCTTCGACGCATCCGACCCGGCGTCCCTCTTCCCCTCTCCCGCGGAGCGGGGGAGGGACAGGGAGGGGCGCTCACCGCTGCTGCGCCGACCAGGACCTCCCGTACTCGCCGCCCGGCGCGCCGCCGTGGGTGTGCACGTAAAAGAGGAAGGCCCCCGAGAGCGCCAGGTAGAGCGCGCAGGTGGCGACGAGGAGCCTCCGGCCGAGCGCGTGCCAGAGCGCGAGCCGGGCGAACCAGAGGTAGGTGAGCGGGAACGCGACGAGGAGGTAGTGCGGCCGGAACTTGATGCCGGCGAGGGTGATGGCGAGCCCCATCACCACGAAGGCGCCGTTCTGCGCGAGCGACGAGGTGGAGGCGGAGAGGAGCCGCCCCCGCAGGCTCGCCCCGCGCAGGAGCCCGCGCGCGCCGAGGAGGAGCGCCGCCACCGCCACGGTGAGGAGCGCCGCCTGCGCCGCGGCCGCGCCGTAGGTGGGCCACCCGAGCAGCCGCGGCCCGGCGAGGAAGCGCAGGTAGTCGCCCCGCAGCGTGTAGCGGAGCTGCAGGCCGCCGAGGTCGAGGAGCCAGTCGCGCCAGAAGCCGAGCTCCTGCGCGTTGGCGAGCTGGCGCGCCGGCGCGCCGCCCGGCGCGAGCAGGGCCGCGCGGGCCCAGGGCACGAGCGGCAGCGCGCCCAGGACCGAGCCCGCGAGCCACGCGCCCCACCGGACCGGCCGCTTCTCCTCGGCGCGGCGGCCGCGGTCGAGGAGCGCCGTCCAGAGCGCGATCCCGCCCGCGAAGAAGAAGCCGCTCATGTGGATCTGGCCCAGGCAGGCGCCGAGGAGCCCCCACAGGAAGGCGCCCGCCAGCGTGCGCCGCCAGGCGAAGGCGGCCAGGAAGGCGAGGGTGGGCAGGGGCAGCACCGACTGCGCCCAGATCTTGCGCTGGAGCAGCACCGCGCCCGGGTTGAGCGCGCCGAGCGTCGCCGCCCAGGCCCAGCCCTCCTGCTCCTCGCGCCGCCGGGTCAGGGCGAAGGCGAGGAGCCCCACGAGAGCGGCGGCGTCGAGGACCATCACGGCGCGCCCGAGGTCCACCGGCGTGCGCACGTGGAAGAGCCGGTGGAGCGCGCCGAAGACCCAGACGCTCATGCCCGGGTTGCGCGTGCCGACGCCGGAGCCGAGCCCCACCCACGGGAGCGGGCCGCCGTGGGCGAGGTCGGAGGCGAGCGCGTACATCGCCTGCTCGTCGCCCTTCCACTCCATGTCCTGCGGCCAGGCGAGCCGGAGCGCCGCGCCGGCCAGCACCGCGGCGGTCGCGAAGGGCAGGAGCCAGCGGGGAGCGGGAGAGGCGGCGGCCATGGGCGGGGGAGCCTACCACCGAGCGGGCCGGGGACCTCGAATTCGCCCCGGGCCGGGCGGGGCCCGGCTCACCCCCGCCGCGCCGGGCCCACGATCCCGGTCGGCGAGAGCGAGAGCGCCTCGCCCTTCACCCGCCCGAGGAGCCGGAGCAGCCCGTCGAGCAGCGTGATCGGGTGCGGCGGGCAGCCCGGGATGAACAGGTCCACCGGCACGCCCGGGAGCGCCTCGGCGGCGCCGCCCGCGACCGAGCCGCCCTGGAACGGCCCGCCGGAGATGGCGCAGGCGCCGACCGCCACCAGGATCTTCGGCGACGGGGTCGCCTCCCAGGTCCGGCGCAGCGCCTCGCGCATGTGATCCGACACCGGCCCGGTCACCACCACCCCGTCGGCGTGGCGCGGCGAGGCGACGAACTGGACGCCGAAGCGGGAGAAGTCGAACTGGACGTTGCCGGTGGCGTTGAGCTCCGCCTCGCAGGCGTTGCAGCCGCCCGCCGAGACCTGCCGCAGCCGCAGCGAGCGGCCGAGGAGCCCGCGGAGCTCGGCCCCGAGGGCCTCGGCGAGGAGCGGCCGGTCGCCGGAGACGACCAGCGCCTCGCGGTCGCGGGCCGCGAGCCGGTAGTCGCGGGTGAACCGCACCGCGCCGGTGGGGCAGGCCTCCTCGCAGCCGGGGCAGAAGGTGCAGCGCCCGAGGTCGAGCGCCATGCCGGCCTCGCCGGGGCGGAGCACCGCGTCCACCGGGCAGGCGTCGGCGCAGGCGCGGCAGCCGGCCTCGCAGCGGTCCGGGTCGAGCGCCGGCCGGCCGCGGAACCGCTCCGGGAAGCGGGCCGGGCCCTCCGGGTAGGCGACCGTCTGCCGGCCGAGCCGGGCGCGCAGGCGCAGCAGATCGATCACAGGTCGTGCCCCGCGTAGGAGAGGTTGAAGCTCTTGTTGCAGAGCGGGAAGTCGGAGATCTGCTCGCCGCGGAGCGCCAGCGCGAGCCCGGCCCAGTCGTGGAACGACGGGTCCACCACGGCGTAGCGGGCGAAGCGGCCGCCCTCGCCGGCGGTGACCACGTGGGCGAGCTCGCCGCGCCAGCCCTCCACGAGCGCCACCGCGAGGTGGCCCGGCGCGGGCGGCGGGCAGGTGACGCGCGCCGGTCCCTCCGGGAGGAGCTGCAGGGTGCGGTCCACGAACTGGGCGCTCCGCTCGGCCTCCAGCAGCCGCACCAGCGCCCGGGCGTAGACGTCGCCCGAGTCGGCGCTCGCCACCGGCGGCCGGTCCTGCCGGTAGTGGCCGGCCGGGTGGTCGCGGCGCACGTCGCGGCCGGCGCCGCAGGCCCGCGCGCAGGGGCCGACCAGCCCGAGCTCGTCGCAGAGCGCCCGCGTGAGCGCCCCGGTGCCGTCGGTCCGGTTGCGCGCCGAGGGCGAGCGGAAGAGGAGGCCCGCCGCCTCGCGCACCTTGGCGAAGGCGCCGGAGAGCCGGTCGGCGAGCCGCGCCGTCTCCGCCGGGTCGAGGTCGAAGCGGACGCCGCCCGGGGCGAGGAGCCCCTTGCCGAAGCGGTTGCCGCAGAGCTCGGCGAGCGCGTTCAGGAACTCGGCGCGGAGCGCGCCCAGGTAGGAGGCCGAGGGGAGGAAGCCGACGTCGCCGGCGATGGCGCCGAGGTCGCCGACGTGGTTCGCGAGCCGCTCGAGCTCGAGCCCGACCGCCCGGAGCGCCTGCGCGCGCGGCGGGGCCTCGATGCCGGCGAGCGCCTCGACCGCGCTCACGTGCGCGAGGGCGTGGCCCACCGCGGTGTCCCCGGCGATCGACTCGGCGAGGGCGAGCGCCCGCGGCCCGCGCGCCGCCTCGAGGAGCCGCTCCACCTCGCGCCGCTGGTACCCGAGCTGGATCTCGAGGTGGAACACGTGCTCGCCGTGGCACTGGAACCGGAAGTGGCCGGGCTCGATGATCCCGGCGTGGACCGGGCCCACCGCCACCTCGTGCAGCTCCGGCCCCTGCATGGCCCAGCGCGGGGCGCCGTCCGCGAGCGCGCCGCGGACCGGCTTCATCCAGGGGTGCCCCTCGGGCCGCACCCCGTGCTCCTCGAAGAGGGCCCGCTCGAACCGCTCCACCTGCGGGAAGTCGCGGGCGAGCGACGGGAGCGCGTCGCCGGGGAGCGTGGCGGCGAGGCCGAGCCGGCCGGCGGCGTCGTCGGCGAGGAGCGCCGTGAGCCGGACCTGGCCGCCGGCGTCGCGCTCGCCCACGTAGGCCGCGAGCCGGCCGCCCGCCTCGAGGGTCTCGCCGAGGAGCAGCTGGAACCCGGCCGGCGGCAGCACCGGGATCTCGGAGAGCGGCACCACCGCGCCGTTGCGGACCGGGAGGAGGCGGTCGCTCACGGCCGGCCCCCCACGGTGGCGGAGGCGGCGGCGAAGAGGTCCCGCAAGGACGGCGGGAGCCAGAGCCCGAGCACGAGCGAGGCGGCGAGGAGCGCCAGCGGCGGCGCGGCGTTCCCCCAGCCGTCGGCCTGGCCCGGCCGCTCCGGGCAGCCCTCCGGGTCGCCCTGCACCACGCCGAGGACGATGGACCCCATGCCGACGAAGATCACGGCGGTGAAGGCGAGGAAGAGCGCGCCGGCCACGGCGTGGCCGGAGCCGAAGGCGCCCTGCAGGATGGCGAGCTCGCTGAAGAAGGGGCCGAACGGCGGCGCGCCGGTGACGGCGAAGAAGCCGGCCAGGAAGAGCGGCCCGGAGAGCGGCAGCCGGCGCAGCGCGCCGCGCACCTCGTCCACCCGCTTCGTGCCGTAGGAGCGGTGGATGGAGCCGGCGGCGAGGAAGAGCACGCCCTTCACGAGGCCGTTGTTGAGCGCGTGGAAGAACGCGCCCGCCCCGGCCGCGCCGCCCACGCCGAGCCCCACGGCGAGGATGCCCATGTGCTCCACCGAGGAGTAGGCCAGCATCCGCTTGTAGTCGCGCTGCCCCACGATGAAGACGCACGCCAGCGCCATCGAGAGCAGCCCCATCACGAGCAGCGCCTGCCGCGAGAAGTCCCCCTCGCCGGCCGCGCCGCAGACCTGGAGCACGCGCGCCAGCGCCAGGAAGGCGGCGCTGGTGACGCCGCCGGAGAGGAGCGCGCCGAGGAGGCCCGGGGCCTCGCCGTAGGCGTCGGGCTTCCAGGAGTGGAGCGGGGCGAGCCCCATCTTCGTGCCGTAGCCGACGAGCAGGAAGACGAAGGCGGCGCGCACCCAGGGGCGCGAGAGGGCCGGGCCGGCGGCGACCAGCTCCCGCAGCACCAGCGAGCGGGGGCCGCCGGGCGCGGCGCTCGCGAGCGCGAGGAAGAAGGTGCCGAGGAGCGCCAGCGCCACGCCGAGCGAGCAGACGAGGAGGTACTTCCAGGCGGCCTCGAGCGAGCGGGCGTCGCGGTCGAAGTAGATGAGCGGCGCCGTGGTGAGGGTGGTCACCTCGATGGCCACCCAGAGGAGCCCGAGGTGCTGCGAGAGCGCCACCACCGAGAGCGCCGCCAGCAGCACCAGGAGGCCGCCCACGAAGACCCGGTTCTCCCGGTCCTCGCGCAGGCGCAGGTAGCGCTGGGCGTAGGCGGCCGAGGCGAGGAACAGGGCCGAGACGGTGGCGAGCACCACCTTGCCGGGCGCGTCGAGCTCGAGCCAGCCCGGGATCGCCTCGCCGGGATCCGCGAAGAGCCAGGCGACGCCGGCCGCGTGCCCCACCGCCCCCGCGAGCAGCAGCAGCGGCCGCGCCCGGCGCGAGGGGAGCGCGAAGGCGAGGGCGCCGAGGAGCAGCGGGAAGAGGACGACGAGGAGCATCGCGCTCAGTCTCGCAGGGCCGAGAGCTTCTCGGTGTCCATCGAGGAGAATGTCCGGTGGATGTGGAAGATGACGATGCCCATCACGAACACCGCCGCGAAGAGGTCGAGGAGCACGCCCGCCTCGACCATCCAGGGCATGAAGTCGCTGAGGAGCAGGCCGAAGACGAAGACGCCGTTCTCGAGCACCAGGAACCCGAGCACCTGCGAGACCGCCTTCTTCCGGCTCACCACCAGCAGCATCCCGGTCCAGACGGTGGAGAGCGAGGTGGCGACGAGGTAGGGGTGGCGCTCCGGCGTGGGGAGCGGGAGGGTGGCGGAGAAGGCGAAGGCCAGCATCACGCCGAGCCCGCCGAGCACGAGCGACGGCACGTACCCGACCACCGGCTCCACCTCGCGCGACACCGAGGCCTCGCGCATGGCCCAGCCGAGCATCCAGGGGATGGCGATCCCCTTCACGAGGAGCGCGCCCAGCGAGAGCGCGAGCACATGGAGGACGTGCAGCTCCTGCGGCGCGAGGAGGAGCGGCAAGAGCGCCAGCAGCGCCCCCTGCGCCGCCACCGCGCGGATGGCCGCCTTGAGCCGCGACGAGGCGAGCACGAAGAAGTCGATCATCACCACCAGGATGAAGACCGTCTCGGCGATGGTGGCCAGGCGGAGCGCGCTCATCGGACCAGGAGGACGAAGGCGAAGAGGGAGAGGACGCCGGCGCCGACGAGGAGCTGCGGCACCCGGGCGAGCCGCAGGCGGGCCATGGTGGACTCGACGAGCCCGACCGCGATGGCGAAGAGCGCGAGCCCGACGAGGAGCGACAGGCTGCCCCCGAGGAGCCCCTGGCCGCCGCCGCCGAGCAGCAGCCGCGCGAGGAGCGCGCCGAAGACGTAGAGCTTCACCGCCGCGCCGTAGAGCACGAGCGCGAGGTCCGGGCCGGAGTGGTCGAGCACCATGACCTCGTGGATCATGGTGAGCTCGAGGTGGGTGGTGGGGTCGTCCACCGGGATGCGCGAGTTCTCGGCGAGCGCCACCACGAAGAGGGCCACCGCGCAGAGGAGGAGCGCCGGGGCCCAGAGCGCCCAGGCCGGCCCGAGCGCCGGGCCGAGCATCGCCGACAGCGAGAGCTCGCCGGTGGCGCGCGAGAGCGTGAGCAGGCAGAGGAAGAGCGCCGGCTCGGCCAGGCTCGCGAAGGTCACCTCGCGGGCGGCGCCCATGCCCTCGAAGGCGGAGCCGGTGTCGAGGGCCGAGAGCACGGTGCAGAACCGGCCGGCGGCGAGGAGCCCGGCCAGCAGGAACAGGTCCCCGCGGAACGCGAGGAGGGCGGGCGACCCCGGGCCGGGGACGAGCAGCCCGGCGGCGAGCGCCCCGGCGGCGGCCACCACCGGGCCGAGGTGGAACGCGGCGCCGGCGGTGGTGCTCTTCACCTCGCCCTTGCGGCAGAGCCGCGCCAGGTCGGAGTAGAGCTGCAGGAGCGGCGGCCCCTTCCGGCCGGCCACGCGGGCCTTCACGCGGGAGACGATGCCGGGGAGGAGCGGGGGCACGACGGCGAGCAGCGCGAGCTGCAGCCCGGCGCGGGCGAGGTCGTGGCTCACGGCCGGCTCCGGAGGGCGAGGATCGCGACCAGCACCACCAGCGTGACGAGCGTGTAGAGGAGCTGCAGGTTGAGCTTGCCGGACTGGAGCCCGCGCAGGAGCCGGAAGCGGCGCGCCGCCGCGTGGAAGAGCGGCCCGAACAGCCGCTCCTCGGCCGGATCCTGGACGCGCTGCTCGAAGCGGGCCGCGCCGGGGAAGACGCCCTGCGGCGGCGTCACGCGGGCGCGGGGCTGCAGGAGCCGCGGCGCCACCGTCGAGAGGAGGAGCTGCGCGTAGGAGGAGGCGGTGTACTGCACCCGCGCCGATGGGACGGTGAAGCCGCAGCCCCAGGTCTCGCCCGCGACCTGGCCCTGGCGGCGCACGCGCAGCCGGCGCCACAGCTCGAGCGCGCCGGCGAGGGCCACGAAGGCGAGCACGCCGGCCTGGAGCCCGCCGCCGGCGCGGACCGCCGGGCCGGCCGCGAGGAGGAGCTCCTCGGCGGGGCGGTCGAGGAGCTGCGCCGCCGCGGGGGCGACGAGCCGGAGGGCCGCCCCGGGGAAGAGCCCGAGCGCGAGGCAGCCCGCGCCGAGGGCGAGGAGCGGCCCCCAGGCGGCCGCCCCGGGCGCGTGGGCCGTCCGGGCCGCCTCGCTGCGCGGCTCGCCGAGCAGCGCCACGCCGGCGACGCGGGTGAAGGCGAGCGCGGCGAGGCCGCTCACGAGGGCGAGCGCGGTGAGCGCGAGCCCGGCCCCGAGCGCCGCCGCGCCCGGCGCGTCCACGGCGCCGCGCAGGAGGGCCGAGAAGAGCAGCCACTCCGAGGCGAAGCCGTTCCAGGGGGGCAGGGCCGACAGGGCGGCGCAGGCGGCGAGGAGCAGCCCGCCCACCGCCGGCATGCGGCGCAGGAGCCCGCCCATGGCCTCGAGGTCGCGCGTGCCGGTGGCGTGGACCACCGCGCCCGCCGAGAGGAAGGCGAGCCCCTTCATGAGCGCGTGGTTCCAGACGTGGAACAGCGCGGCGAGGGCGGCGAGGGCGGCCACCGCCGGGGCGCCGAGGGCGCGGGCCGAGAGGGCCGCGCCGAGCCCGGCGGTGACGAGCCCCACGTTCTCGATGGTGGAGCAGGCGAGCGCGCGCTTGAGATCGCGCTGTCCGAGCGCGAGGGTGATGCCGCCGAGCGCGCCCGCGAGCCCGAGGCCGAGGAGCACCGCGCCGTGGCCGGCCGGCGCCGGCGGGAGCAGCGTGACCACCCGCAGGATGCCGTAGAGGCCGGCCTTCACGAGCACGCCCGACATCAGCGCCGACACGTGGCTCGGCGCGGCCGGGTGGGCCTCGGGGAGCCAGAGGTGGAGCGGGGGGAGGCCGGCCTTGACGCCGAACCCGACGAGCGCGAGGCCGAAGGCGAGCGCCGGGGCGACCGCGCCGCCCCGGACCGCGGCGATGGCGTCGAGGTCGAACGAGCCGGCCTCGCGCCCGAGCAGCAGGAAGAGGGCGAAGAGGAAGGCGGCGCCGAGGTGCGAGGCGACGAGGTAGACGAGCCCGGCCCGCCGCACCTGCGCGTCGGCGTGGTCGAACGAGACGAGCAGGAAGGAGCTGACGGCCATCGCCTCCCAGGCCGCGAGCAGGAGCGCGGCGTGCCGCGCTGCGAACACCAGGGCCAGCGCGGCGAGGAACAGGTCGTAGGCGCAGAGGAAGGCGCCGAGGCCGCGCCGGCCCAGGCTCGGCCGCAGGTACCAGGCCCCGAAGAGCGAGGCCGGGATGCCGAGCGCGAAGAGCGGCGCGAGGAAGAGGGCCGCGAGCGGGTCGAGGCGCAGGTGGAACCCGGCGAGCGGCGCGTTCCAGGCGAGCGAGAGGTCGAGCGCCGGGCCGCCCGCCAGCACCCGGAGCGCGGGGAGGAGCCCGGCGGCGCAGCCGAGCGCGGCGGCGGCGGTGGCGGCGGCGAGGGCCAGGCGCGGGCGCGAGGAGAGCGCGACGGCCGCGAGCGCACCCGCGGCGAAGAGGGCCAGGGCCGCCAGGAAGGCGGTCACGCCCGGCGCCTCCGCCGCGCGCGCGACGCCGGGGCGGGCCGTGTGAGGTTCGGCTCCATCGGCCCGGCGGTTCTACGTCTCCCGGGCGGGTGAGCGCAACTTCTCGGGCCGAGGCTGCGGTAGGCTGCGGTCGGAGGCCCGCCGATGTTCGCGCCGATGGTCGTCGCCCCGCTCGCGCTCGCGGCGCTCGCCGCCGCCCCCGCCTGGCAGGTCACCTACGCCGAGTCGGGCGGGCTCGCCGGCCCGCTCTCCGACGCGACCGTCACCGTCACCAGCGCGGGAGAGGTGACGCTGGCGCGGCTGGCGGGCACCTGCGCCGGGCTGAAGGCCGATCCCGCCCGGCTCGCCGCCCTCGCGCGCGCGGTCCGCCGGGCCCGGCCGGGCCGCTGGGCGCCGCGCTACGTCCAGCCCGGGAACCCGCGGGGCTGCTGCGACCTCGTCTCCACCCGGCTCGCCCTGGCGCGGGAGGGGTCGGTGGCCCGCGAGACCGGGTGGTTCGACGACGCCCGGGGGCTCGCCCCGGCGGACGCGCGGGCCGTGGCCGACGCGGCGCGCGCCCTCCTGCGGGCGCACCGGCGCTGCGCCGCTACTCCGCCTCCCCGAGGTCCGCCTCCGACTTCGTCAGCTCCCCCATCACCACCGTCGCGTACGAGCCCCTAGGGAGCTCGAAGCTCGCGCGGTAGCCGCCCTCCATCGGCTCGAGCGACACCTGCACCGGCAGCCGCGCCGCCCGGCGCGTCCCCTCGGCCTCGCCGCCGCCTCGGCGCAGGTCGTCGAGGGTCACGCCCTCCGCGGCGAGGAGCCGCTCCTCGCGCGCGAGCGCCTCGCCCGAGGCCGGGCGCAGCTTGTGGCCGAACATCGGGCCCGCCGGCGAGATCTCGAAGGCCGCCACGCGCGGCGCGTCGGCCGCGGGATCGGCGCAGTCGAACACCCCGCCGGAGTCGAGCTTCTTCATCACGTCGCCCGCGAGCGCCGCGGCGAAGAGGCCGTCGGCGAGCCGCTCCGCGAGCCAGCGGTTGAAGAGCGCCGACTGCCAGGCCGAGAGCGTGAGCCGCCGCAGGAAGCGGTCGCGCGCGGCGCGCCGGGCGCGCGGATCCTCGAGCCGCCCCTGCAGGAGGAGCTTCCCCACCGCGGCGTTGTCCCCGTCGCGCCCGAACCGCTGCGCCCCGAAGAAGTTGGGGAGCCCGCGGGCGGCGAGCCCCTCGGCGCAGGCGGCGGCCCGCGCGAGGTCGCCGCCGCGCACGGCGATGCCGAAGCGGTTGCCGCGGGCGTGGCCCGCCTTGAGCTTGTTCTGGTGGCGCGAGGCCCGGAGCACGCGGTAGCCCTCGCCGGCGAGCCTCTCCGGGTCGGGGTCGCGCGGGCAGGGGAAGGAGAGCCACTGCGTCGTCACCGCCTCGCGGTCCTTCAGGCCGGCGTAGCCGCAGTCGCGCTCCGGCACGCAGAGCGCGCGGGCGATCCCGCGCACCACGTCGGGCGTGGTCCGCCCCCGCTTCTCGACCAGGAGGTAGAGGTGCGGGCCGTCGCCCTGCGGCAGGTAGGCGGGCACCTCGTCCACCCGGAAGTCCTCGGGCGAGCGCTTGATGGCGCCGCCCGAGCCGGGCAGGTCGGCGGTGACGAAGGGGAGGGTCATGGGGTGGCCTTGAGGCTGGCGAGGGCGTCGAAGCGCCGCTTCACCTCGCGCGCCAGGGCCTCGTCGGCCGCGCGCGGGAGCTTCTCGCCCGCCTGGAACAGGTAGAAGAACATGAGCTCGGCGAGCGCGTCGAAGAGGTAGCCGGCCCGGTCGCCGGAGGGCTCGAGCTCGCGCAGCCGCTTCGGGTCGAGCGCCTCGAGGTTGAGGAGCAGCGCGGCCGGCTCGAGCGAGAGGTCGCGGGCCGGCTGGAGCTTCCGGTAGAGCGGCGCGAAGCGGCTCGCCGGGTCGGAGAGGAAGGGGCGGCTGCCGGCCAGGACCGGCTCGATCCCGCCCGCGCCCACCGCGGCGCCGATGACCCGGAAGAGCTCGTTCATCCCCTCGCAGATGGCCCCGAGCCGCTCCGCCGGCGCCTCCGCCGGGCCGGCCAGCGGCTCGGCCGCGGCCTCCACGTAGCCCGCCTCGGCGAGGTGGTAGAGCACCTTGATCGCGTCGAACTCGTTGAGGTGCAGCGCCGCCGCGATCCCCGCGACGCGGGTGCGCCCGTCCACGCGGTCGAGGAGCTGCTGCTCGAGGGGCTTGAGCGCCACCGGGCTGCGCGGCTCGCGCCGGCGCAGGAAGGCCTGCGGCCCCGGGATCCGGGACTGGAAGAGGCTCAGCTCGTCGATGCGCCGGATGGCGTCCATGAGCAGCGCCTGCGTGCTCATCGAGAGCGGGGTGCCGTGCAGGTCGTCCGGCGCCCCGTCGAGCATGACGAAGACGCCCTCGCGCGCCAGGAGCACCGCGTGGAACACCGCCGAGACCTGCTCGTGGAAGCACTTCCAGAGGTCGGCCGAGCTGATGGCGCCGGCCTCGACGAGGTGCTTCCCGAGCGGCCGCCCCGAGCGCATCCCGGCGCGCACCTGCGCCGCGGTGACGTACCCGAGCCGCACCGCCACCTCCCCGATCCGCTCGCCCGGCGCGGCGCTGGTCGCGCCGGTCACCTCGCCGTCCTTGAAGACCATGGCCCGCTCGACCCCGGCGGCCGCCACCTCCAGCCGCCCGGAGAGGCGCGACTGGTGGATGAAGGTGACGAGGTCGGCGATGGGGAACGCGGAGAGGTCGCCGGCGAGGACGCAGCGGGGCGGCGCCACCGCCCCGCCCCCGCCCGGCGAGCGCCGCGCCACCAGCAGGTCGGGCGCGCTCGGCAGGAGCAGGAACCGCCCGGCCCGGTCGGCGAGGGCGCGGCGCGCGAGGTCGTCCCCCGGCGCGACGCGCCCGTGCGCGTCCACGTCGAGGGTCAAGGGCGCGCTCGGGGCGGGGCGGTCGCTCACGGGGAGCCCTGGCGGCGCGGGGTCGTCAGTCGTGCTGCCAGCCGCCGTGCTTGTGCCACTCCTCCTCGTCCTGCAGCGTGAACTCGAGGGTGGCGGGGGAGTAGTCCGGCAGCGTGTAGCGGCGGCCGTTCAGGAACAGGGTCGGGGTGCCGGTCAGGCCGGCGGCGGTCGCCTCGGCCTTCGAGCCCTCCACCTTCGCCTTGTAGCGGTTCGCCTGCAGCGCCTTGAGCAGGTCGCCGGGGTCGCCGCCCAGCTGCCGCGCGTAGGTGGAGAGGTCCTGGTCCTTGAGGTCGTGCGGGTGGGTGAAGAGCGCGTCGTGCATGGGCCAGAAGAAGCCCTTCTCGCGCGCCCACTCGCCGGCCTGGGCCGCCTCCATCGACCGCGGGTGCATGGGGAGCGGGAACGGCTTGTAGAAGAGCCGCACCCGGTCGCGCCGCTGGTCCACGAAGTCCTCGAGCTGGGGCCGGAGGAGCTGGCAGTACGGGCAGGTGAAGTCGGAGAACTCGACGATGGTGATGGGGGCGCTCGCCTTGCCCTGCGGCGGCCCGAAGTCCTTCACGTCGAGCTTCGCCCGCTTGTTCTTCTCGAAGCTCGCGTAGTACTCGGAGAGCGCCTTCGAGATGTCGGGCGCGCGCAGGCCGCCGGCGGCGAGCCGCGCCGCCACCGCGGCCATCCGCGGGGCGTGGTGGCAGCCCTTGTGCTCCTTCAGGCAGCCCATGAGCGTGTGCGGGCAGCCGCAGTAGCAGTACTGCCCCGAGAGGGCCTTGGTGAGCTCCTCGCGCTGGGCCGGGGTCAGCCGCTCGAGCGGCAGCTCGGGGAGCAGCTGCGACAGGTCGGGCGCGGCCGCGGCGCGGGCGCGGGTCGGGCGCACCGCGGCGAGGAGGGCGAGGGCGCTCGCGAGGGCGAGGGCGGGGAGGGCGATCTTCTTCATGGGTGGTGCCGTCCGGCTGTGTCGGAGGAGGGGTTGGATTGTAGGGGGCGGGCCGCTCGTTTAGAAGGGGATCGTGGATCGGGAACGGCGGGACCTCGAGGGCGGGGCGGTGCGCAAGGAGCGCGGCGGCAGGCTGCGCGTGGCGCTCGTGTACCCGAACGCCTACCGCCTGGGCATGGCCAACCTGGGCCTGCACGCCGTCTACCGGATCCTGAACGATCAGCCGGAGGCGCTCTGCGAGCGGGTCTTCCTCCCCGAGTCGCCCGGCGAGCCGCCCCGCAGCGAGGAGTCGGGGCTCGCCCTGGCCGACTTCGACGTGGTGGCGTTCTCGCTCTCCTTCGAGGACGACTACGTGCACGTGGTCGAGCTGCTGCTGCGGGCCGGGCTGCCCGTGCGGGCGGCCGACCGGCGGGGCGGCGAGCCGCTGGTGGTGGCCGGCGGCATCGCCGTGCAGATCAACCCCGAGCCGGTGGCGCCGTTCTTCGACGCCTTCCTGGTCGGCGAGGCCGAGGAGCTGGCGGCGCCGTTCGTCGCCCGCGTCCGCGCGCTCGCCGGTCGGGAGCTCTCGCGCGAGGAGCTCCTCGCCGGGCTCGCCTCCCTGCCGGGCGCCTACGTCCCGTCGCTCTACGACGTGGAGTACGCCGACACGCGCTCCGGCGGCCCGGGCTGGGTGACCCGCTTCGCGCCGAGGGAGGGCGCGCCGGAGCGGACCCGGCGCCTGTACGTCGCCGACCTGCGCGGCCGGCCCACCTCGCGCGTGCTCGACTCCCCCGACGCCCAGTTCGGGGACCTGTTCCTCACCGAGGTGGCGCGGGGCTGCCTCTGGGGCTGCCGCTTCTGCGCCGCCGGGTTCGTGCAGCGCCCCTACCGCGAGGTGGATCTCGAGACCCTGCGGGCCGAGGCGCGCAAGGGGATGGAGCGGGGGCTGCGCGTCGGCCTCGTGGGCCCCGACACGAGCGACCACACCGGGCTCGACCCGCTCACCTGCTTCATCGGCGAGGGCGGCGGCACCTTCAGCCCCTCGTCGCTGCGCGTGGACGCCATCACCCCCGCGCTGTCGCGCCGCATGGCGGAGGGCGGCGAGCGCTCCATCACCATCGCCCCGGAGGCCGGGACCGAGCGGATGCGGCGGGTCATCAACAAGGACTTCCCCGACGACCTGGTGGTGCGGGCGGCGGAGAACGCCCTCTCGCAGGGCATGGCCCACGTGAAGATGTACTTCATGTGCGGGCTCCCCACCGAGACCGAGGACGACGTGCTCGGGATGGCCCGCCTCGCGCTGCGGATCCGCGACGAGGTGATGATGCGCTACGCGAAGGAGCGCGGGCGCATGGGGCGCATCACGCTCTCGGTGAACCCCTTCGTCCCGAAGCCCTGGACGCCGTTCCAGTGGGCGCCCATGTGCGAGGAGAAGCGGCTCAAGGAGAAGCGGCGGCTGCTCGAGAAGACGCTCCGGCCCCGCGGCGTGGACGTGGACTTCCTCTCGCCGCGCGAGGCGACGCTCCAGTCGCTCCTCTCGCGCGGCGACCGCCGGGTGGCCGACCTCCTCGAGGCGGCGGCCCGCGACCACGGCGGCGACGTGCGCAAGGCGCTGCCGGCCTGGCCGCACGACCCCGCGTGGTTCGCCGGCCGCGAGATCCCGGTCGAGGACCGGCTCCCCTGGGACTTCATCGACCAGGGGCTCGAGAAGCGCTTCCTGGCGCGCGAGTACCGGCGCGGCGTCGGGGCGAAGATCACGCCCAAGTGCCACGTCGAGACCTGCCGCGCCTGCGGGCTCGACTGCGCCGGGCACCCGGAGCTGCGGCCCGGGCTGCCGGTGCTGCAGGGCTAGAAAAGAAGAGGGCCGGCGCGGCGGCCGGCCCTCCTCGGACGCATCGGGCTGGCGCGCCCTCTAGTTGACCGTGCCGTTCAGCGGGAAGAACTCGTAGATCCCGTCGACGGTGATCTTGAGGTCCACCGTCTCTCCGCCGGCCTTCGCGCCGGTCACGAGCACCGGGATGACGTCGCCGGTGCTGAAGCCGCTCACGGTCGAGACCCGGTAGCAGGGCGAGGTCTGGCACGTGGCGGAGCAGCCGGCCAGCGTCGTCGGGGCCTCGGTCGAGCAGTAGAGCTGGCTGAAGCCCATGCCCAGGCTGTCCACGAAGGTGATCGGGCCGTTCACGATGGTCGCGCTGGCGTTCTGCATCACGGAGGAGACCGCGAAGCTGGCGCCGGAGGTGAGGATGTTCAGGTTCGGGTCGAGCAGCGTGGCGCTCACCAGCTTCGAGGTGGCCGGGGAGGCCGCCACGCTGAAGGTCGCGGCCGACCAGGTGGAGACCCCGAGGTCGGGCAGGCCGGTGTAGAGCACCCGCGTCTCGGCCCAGATGGTCGTGTCGGCGTCCCACTTGCCGTTCGGCCCGTCGTAGAGCCCGTTGCCGTTCACGTCGATGTACGGCTCGTTGGCGTCGTGCACGCCGTTGTCGTTCTCGTCGAGGTAGGGCTCGCCCTGATCGACGAACGGCTCGCCCTGGTCCCAGATGCCGTTGCCGTTCAGGTCCACGAAGCCCTCCTCGCCCTTCACGGCGACGAGGATGGTGACGAGGCCGTCGCGCGGGTTCCGCGTGCTCACGCCGCAGGCGTCGGGCGCCGCGAGCGCGTGGCTCGGCTCGCCGGTGAAGGGCTCCACGTCGAGCGGGAGCCCGTAGCCGCCCACCAGGACCGTGTTCTTGGCGAAGCCGAGCGTCGAGGTCTGGTCGGTGCCCTTCGACGGGTCGTAGGCGGTGGTGGTGACCGGCTGGCCGGCCGCCCCGGCCTCGCTCCGGAAGGTGGCGAGGGTCGGCACGCCGAGCACGTTGCCGAACCGGTCGGCGAAGTAGGCGGTGCAGGTCACGTCCTGCTTGGCGTAGAAGGTCTGGGTGCAGTTGGTGTCCATGAGCGCCGGGAGGTTCTTCGGCGTGCAGTCGATCGACACCTGCGCGCCGCTCGCCTTGGCGCCCACCACCGCCAGGTTCTGGATCACGTAGCTGCGCTGGAGCCCGCCCGCGGTGGCGGTCACCTTGATCGCGACCGGCCCGGCGACGGTGCCGGAGTAGAGGTTCACCGCGGCGAGGCCGTCCGAGTCGGCCTTGCCGGTCTTGGTGGAGGCGGTCGCGCCGAGGTAGCCGAGGCAGTGGGTGGCGGCGGTGCAGGTGGAGGTGTCGGCCGTGAAGGGCTTCGAGATCTCCGACCCGCCGAGCTGCTGGTGCTCGAAGCGCACCGCCAGGCCGTCGGGGTAGGGCTGCTGGTTGGTGTCGAGGAGCAGGACCGAGATCGGGATCTGCTCGTTGAAGCCCGAGTACTTGGCGCCCAGGACCGGCGCGGTCACCGGGACCACCGTGATCGAGCCGAGGAGTGGCATGGCGACCGTGGCCGTCATCGAGACGAGCGGCGCCTGCGCGACCGTGCCGGTGATGGTGGCGATGCCGCCGTTCTCGTCGGAGGTGAGGAGCACGGTGGCCTTGCCGGTGGAGTCGGTCTGCACCGACGGGGCCGACAGCGTGCCGAGCGTGGTCGAGAGGTTCACGGTGGCGTTGGCGGCCGCGCTGCCCGACTTCGAGACCGAGAGGGTCACGAGCGTGCTCGCCTTGCCGTCGGCCGGGATGCGGGCGCGGGCGGGGGTGATGGAGAGGCCGTAGCCCGAGCCCATGTCCACGCACTTCTGGCTCTGGCAGCGGAAGGTGGGCGAGCCGGCCTTGCAGGCCTGGCCGTCGCAGGCGCTGTCGAGGCAGTCGATGGTGCCGTTGCAGTCGTTGTCCAGGCCGTCCTGGCAGTTGGTCTCGGAGGAGGCGGTGGGGGCGCAGACCGGCGCGACGCAGGTGAGCGCCTGGCAGGTGCCGGCGACCCCGCCGGCGGTCACGCAGGCCTTGCTGTCGCAGGCCGAGTCCTGGCAGTCCACGAGCCCGTCGCCGTTGTCGTCCACGCCGTTGTTGCAGACCTCGGCGCCGAGGAAGGAGACCTGTGCCGAGGCGGTGCGGAGCGCGGCGTCGGTGGCGGTGATGGTCGCCGTGCCCTGGCAGCTCGCGTCGAGCGTCGCGTCACAGGTGGTCAGCACCGCGTCGGACGCCGGGCCCTGCACCGCGGTGGTGCGCGTCCCCTCCTGGAAGGTGCCGCGCGTGGTGGTGAGCGCCACCGCGCCCGCGGCGGCGTTCGCCACGTGGACGGTGACGGTCTTCGTGCCGTCGGCCATGACGGTCGCGGCCGAGACGGTCACCGCGAGCGGCTGCGACGGGACGCTCGTCGTCTTGCTCCCCGAGCAGGCGGCGCCCGCGAGCAGGGCCAAGGCAACTGCGAGGATGCGGCGGATGGACATGGCGTGACCTCGGAAGGGGAGCCCCCGAAGTATCCGGGACACACAGGAGGGGGTCAAGTTGGCGGAGGTCCGCCTACACGCCCCGGGTCCGGGCCGCGCCGCCGCCGAGGTGCTCGCGTCGGCCCGGCGGCCGGGGTACACCACCTCCGTGACCATCGACGAGGCCATGCAGGAGGCCCTGGCGCTCGCCCGGCAGGCGGCCGGGGAGGGGGAGGTCCCGGTCGGCGCGGTGGCCCTCTTCGAGGGCCGGATCGTGGGCCGCGGCCGGAACGCCCGGGAGCGGGCCAACGACCCGACCGCCCACGCCGAGCTCCTGGCGATCCAGGAGGCGGCGCGCGCGCTCGGGAGCTGGCGGCTCACCGGCGTGACCCTCGTCGTCACGCTCGAGCCCTGCGCCATGTGCGCCGGCGCCCTGGTGCTGGCCCGGATCGACCGCCTGGTCTTCGGCGCGAGCGATCCCAAGGCCGGCGCGGTCGGGTCGCTCATGGATCTCACCTCCGATCCGCGGCTCAACCACCGGTTCCCGGTGGAGCGCGGGCTCCGCGGCGAGGAGTGCGGGGCCCTGCTCCGGGCGTTCTTCCAGGAACGGCGCCGCGCGCGGGCGCCCGTGGCGGCCGGGGAGCCGGAGGCCGACTGAAAAAGGAGGGGGAGAGCCGCGAACCCCCTTGGCCGGCCGAGGGAGATCGGTTAGATCGGTCCGCGGAGAGCTGGCCGAGTGGCCGAAGGCGCCTGACTCGAAATCAGGTGTACGGGTAACCGTACCGTGGGTTCGACTCCCACGCTCTCCGTACATCTTGGAGAGGTGACCGAGCGGCTGAAGGTGCACGACTGGAAATCGTGTGTACCGGGAACGGTACCGTGGGTTCAAATCCCACCCTCTCCGCCAAGCTGTACCCGGCAGTCGAGCCGGCTCAGAATCCTCGGGCGACGTGGGCGCTTCCGAACCCCGCCAGGCCCGGAAGGGAGCAACGGTGGGAGGTTCTCCGTGCGCCCGGGGATTGTGAGCCGGCTTTTTATTTGCGCGAAGCGCCTCCTTCCCGAAACGCCTCCGCTGCCCCGGCGGCCTGCGCGAGCGCCACTTCCGTTCCAGGGCTAAAGCTGGTACCTGATTCGGCTTTCCCGAGAGGCCCATGGGTTACCTCGTCCTCGCCCGCAAGTACCGCCCCCAGAGCTTCGGAGAGATGGCCGGCCAGGAGCACGTGGTCCGGACGCTCGCGAACGCGCTCAAGAGCGGTCAGCTCGCCCACGCCTTCCTCTTCACCGGCCCGCGCGGGGTGGGCAAGACCACCAGCGCCCGCCTGGTCGCGAAGGCGCTCAACTGCCAGAAGGGGCCCACGGCCACGCCGTGCGGCGAGTGCCCGCCCTGCGTCGAGATCGCCGAGGGGCGCTGCGTGGACGTGGTGGAGATCGACGCCGCCTCCAACAACGGCGTGGACAACGTCCGCGACATCATCGAGGCGGTGAAGTACCGGCCGGCCCGCGACCGCTACAAGGTCTTCGTGGTCGACGAGGTCCACATGCTCTCGACGGGCGCGTTCAACGCGCTCCTCAAGACGCTGGAGGAGCCGCCCGAGCACGTGAAGTTCGTGCTCGCCACCACCGACGTCCACAAGGTCCCCGAGACCATCGTCTCGCGCTGCCAGCGCTTCGACTTCCGCCGGCTCACCCAGCAGCAGATCGTCGATCAGCTGCGCAAGGTGGCCGAGGCGGAGGGGATGCGCGTCTCCGACGCCGCGCTCGCGCTCGTGGCCCGCGCCGCCGAGGGCGGCATGCGCGACGCGCTCTCCTCGCTCGACCGGGTCCGCGCCGCCTGCGGCGACGACACCTCCGACGCCGCCGTGGCCGAGGCGGTCGGGGCGGTGGACGCGGCGGCGGTGGCCCGGCTCGGCCGCGCCCTCGTCACCCGTGACGGCGCCGCGCTCCTCGCCGAGATTGAGGCCCTCCACGGCCGCGGCCAGGAGATGCGCCGGGTGGCCGAGGAGCTCGCCCGCCACCTGCGCGACGTGGTGGTGGCCCGGCTCGTGCCGCAGGCGCCGCTCGACCTCACCGACCACGAGCGGGCCGAGGTGGTGGCGCAGGGGCAGGCCGCCGAGCCGGCGCAGCTCACCCGCCTCTTCGACATCGCCCAGCGCGCCATCTCCGAGGTGAAGCTCTCCGACCAGCCGCGCCACGCGCTCGAGGTGGCGCTGCTCAAGGCGGCCTACCTCGCCCCCGGGCAGGAGGTGGGCGAGCTCGTCGCCCGGCTCGAGTCGCTCGCCGCGGGCGCGCCCCTCCCGCCGCGCCCGCCCGGCGCCGGTGGCCCCGGCTCCGGCGGGCCGGGGGCGCCGCGCTCCGCCGCGCCGGCGCAGGCCGCCCCGGCGCCCTCGTTCCACTCCCAGCGCGCCGAGGCGCCGGCCCCCGCCGCCCCGGCCCGGGCCGGGGACGCCGCCGCCCCCGCGGGCTTCTCGCCCATCGCGTCCTTCGGGACGCCCGGCTGCGCCGGCGGGGCCGCGCCGGCGGTGGTCGCGCCCGCGGCGCCCGCCGCCCCCGGCCCGTGCGACGACCCCTCCGCCCCGCCGGCCGAGCGCTGGCGCGCCGCGGTCGAGTCGATGGAGCGCCAGAGCCCCTTCGTCGCCCAGGCGCTCAAGCACGCCGCCCTGCTCGGCATCGAGGCCGACGCGATCTCCCTCTCCCTGCCGCGGGGCTCCACCATGGCCGCCGCCGCCGAGCGGAAGCGGCCGGAGGCGGAGGCGTCGCTGTCGCGCTTCTTCGGGCGCGCCATGAAGCTCGTCCTCTCCCTCGGCGACGCGCCGCCGCCCGCCGCGGCGGCCGCCGGCCCGGCGCCGGGCGCGCCGACCTCCATCTTCGCCGCCGAGAAGGCGGAGCGGGCCGCCCTCCACGCGAAGCGCGAGGCAGAGGCCCGCGGCCACCCCAACATCCAGGACGCGGTCCGGATCCTCGACGGCGAGATCCACCGCGTCGACGACCTCTAGGACCAGACCACGGCGGCCCGCCCGGCGGCGCCGCGAGGAGCCCACATGCCCGGAATCGACATCCAGTACCTCATGCGGCAGGCCAAGAAGATGGAGCAGGCCATGGAGCAGGCCCGCGAGAAGCTCGGCGAGCTCTCGGTGGACGCCGAGAGCGGCGGCGGGCTCGTGAAGGTGAAGATGGACGGCCGCCACATGGTCCAGCGGATCGAGCTGGACCCCAAGGCGATCGACCCGAACGACAAGGGGCTGCTCGAGGACCTCATCGCCGCCGCGATCAACGCCGCGTCCGAGAAGGCCAGCGCCGCCGCCAACGAGTCGATGAACAAGGCCACCGGCGGGCTCAAGATGCCGCTGCAGTTCTAGCGCCCATGGCGGTCGCGGATCCCATCGCCCGGCTGGTGAAGGAGCTGGCGCGCCTGCCCGGCATCGGGGAGAAGACCGCCCAGCGGCTGGCCTTCCACATCCTCGAGCAGGGGGCGGAGCGGGCCGGGGCGCTCGCCGAGGCGATCACCGGCGTGGTGCGCGACGTGCGCTGCTGCTCGGTCTGCCAGACGCTCACCGACCGCGACCCCTGCGCCATCTGCGCCGACCCGAAGCGCGACCCGCGCCTCGTCTGCGTGGTGGAGAGCGTGCCGGACCTCGTCGCGGTGGAGCGCACCCACGAGTTCCGGGGGCGCTACCACGTGCTCCACGGGGCGCTCTCGCCGCTCGACGGCGTCGGCCCCTCCGACCTCAAGATCCGCGAGCTCCTCCTGCGGCTCGAGCGGGAGCCGGCCGACGAGGTGGTGGTGGCCACCAACCCCGACGTCGAGGGGGAGGCGACCGCCCTGTACCTGAAGAAGCTGCTCTCGCCGTCGGGCGTGCGGGTGACGCGCATCGCGCAGGGGCTCCCGATGGGCGGCGATCTCGAGTACGCCGACCAGGTGACCCTGGCGCGCGCGCTGAGCGGCCGGCGCGAGCTGTAGCCGGGCCGCCCGGCGCGGCGCGGATGTGGGACGGCCGCCTTCACCGGCGCAGGGTCCGAACGTTGCCCCGGGACGGGTTCCCTGGTACCTCTGGACGCTCCGAGGGGCTCTGGAGCGGCCATGAATTCCGGCTTGGTCATGTACGACGAGGAGTTTCGGGCGATCACCGCCGTCTGCGAGCACCTGTGCCGCGACGCGAACGCCAACGTCGTCTTCCTCGTGGACAAGAACGGCCAGCTCATCACCTCGAGCGGGCACGCCAAGGGCGAGCTCGACACCACCTCCCTCGCCTCGCTCACCGCCGGCAACGTCGCCGCCATGGGCGGGCTCGCCAAGCTCATCGGCGAGCGCGAGTTCCCGACCCAGTTCCACGAGGGCGAGCGCGAGTCGCTCCACATGAGCATCGTCGCTGGCCGGGTGGTGCTGGTGGTGGTCTTCGACGCCCGCAGCTCCCTCGGCCTCGTGCGCCTCCGCGTCAAGAAGGCGAGCGAGGAGATCGGCCGGGTCCTGGAGAAGGTGGCGAAGCGGCAGGCCTCCACGGCCGCCCAGAGCCCCTTCGCCGAGATCACCGACGAGGACATCGACAACCTCTTCAGCGACCGGTCATGAGCTTCATCAACTACAGCTCCCGCGAGATCAACTGCAAGATCGTCTATTACGGCCCGGGCCTCTGCGGGAAGACGACGAACCTCCAGTACGTCTACGCGAAGACCAACCCCGAGTCGAAGGGCAAGATGATCAGTCTCGCCACCGAGACCGAGCGGACCCTGTTCTTCGACTTCCTCCCGCTGGCGCTGGGCGAGATCCGGGGCTTCAAGACCCGGTTCCACCTCTACACGGTGCCGGGCCAGGTCTTCTACGACGCGTCCCGCAAGCTCATCCTCAAGGGCGTGGACGGCGTGGTCTTCGTGGCCGACTCGCAGGAGGAGCGCATCGACGCGAACCTCGAGTCGGTCGAGAACCTGCGCGCCAACCTGGGCGAGCAGGGCTACGACCTCGACAAGCTCCCCTACGTCGTGCAGTACAACAAGCGCGACCTCCCCTCGGCCCTGCCGCTCGAGGAGCTGCGGCGCGAGCTCAACCCGCGCGGCGTGCCGGAGTTCGAGGCGGTCGCGCCGGTCGGGAAGGGCGTCTTCGACACCTTGAAGGCGGTCGCGAAGCTGGTGCTCACCGAGCTGAAGAAGGGCGGCTGAGCCCGCTCTCGAGGTGGTATAAGCCGTCGCCGGCGTCCCGCCGGCCGCTCCCCGGAGGCGATGGTGAACCCGCACCGTACCTGCCGCCTGGCCCTGCTCCTCGCGCTCGCCCTGCCGGCCTCGGCCGCGGAGCCGTCCGGCGAGGCGGCGCCGGCCCTCGGCGACGAGCAGTCCGAGGCCCAGGTCCGCGCGCTGCAGGAGCGGGTCACCGATCTCAAGGACCGGATCTTCCGGACGAAGGCGCGGCTGCAGCACCTGCAGGAGCTGGTGCTCGGCGGCGACGTCTCCGCCGGCGCCAAGGCGGTGCTCGTGCACCGCAACGAGATGGGCTCCTCCTACGTGCTCGAGTCGGCCGCCTTCGCGCTCGACGGCGCCCCGGTGTTCACCCAGGTGGACGCCAACGGCAGCCTCGACCGGCGCGAGGAGTTCGAGGTCTTCAGCGGCCGGGTGGACCCCGGCAAGCACCAGCTCTCGGTGCGGCTCGTGTACCGCGGCCACGGCTCGGGGCTCTTCGACTACCTCGAGGGCTACCGGTTCAAGGTGGAGTCGTCCTACACGTTCGAGGCGCAGGCCGGGAGCGTCAGCCGGGTGAAGCTGACCGGCTACGAGAAGCAGGGCGCGGAGCCGAAGGACCGGCCGGCGCTCCGCTTCGACCTCGCCACCGCGCGCGAGGAGGCTCCGCGCGCCGGGGGCGCAGGGGGCGACGCCCGGTGAGCCCGCGCCGGGCCCCCGCCCGCCTCGCGGCGGCGCTCGCCCTCGCCCTCGTCGCCGCCGCCCCCGCGGCGGCCCGCGCCGGGGCCGTGGAGGAGGTCGAGGCGCGGCTTCGCGCCCTCCAGGACGACGCCGCGAGGCTCGAGTCCGGCGCGGCGCCGGCGGAGGCCGGCCCGGCCGAGCGCGCCCGCCGCGCCCTCGCCGCCGGCCGGGCGCGGCTGGCCGTGAGCGACCACGCTCGCGCCGCGGCCCTGCTGGCCGAGGCGGCCGAGGCGCCCGCGCTCGAGGGGACCGCCGACGGCGCCGAGGCGCTCTGGCTGCTGGCGCAGGCCCTCGACGGCCAGGGCAGCACCGCCGCGGCCGCCCGGGCCTTCGAGCGCGTGGCTGCGCTCCGCGGCCCGCGCGAGCGGGAGGCGCTCCCCCGCGCCGTGGACGCGGCCTTCCGGGCGGGGCGCTACGACCGGGCGGCGGCGCTCGCCGATCGCGCCCGGGCGCTCCTCGGGAAGCTCCCCCCGGACCTCGCCTACACCGCCGCCAAGGCGGCGTTCCGGCGGCGGGACCTCCCGGACGCGGAGCGGCGCCGCCGCGCGCTCGCGGCCCTCGAGGCGGTGCCGGCCCCGCATCACCTCGCCGCCGCGTACCTGCAGGGCGTGCTGCAGCTCGAGGCCGGCGCCCGCGACGCGGCGGTCGCCCGCTTCGAGGGCTGCACCCGGCTCGACGGCAAGGAGCCGCGGCAGCGCGAGCTCCGCGAGCTCTGCCACCTCGCCCTGGCGCGGCTGTACGGCGACGCCGGGCGGACCGCCGAGGCGATCTCGCAGTACCAGCGCGTCTCGCGCGACTCGCCGCGCTTCGACGAGGCGCTCTACGAGCTCGCCTGGACCTGGGTCCGCGCGAAGAAGCACGCGCTCGCGCTCCGGACGGCCGCCCTGCTCGCCGACCTCGCCCCGGAGTCGCCGCTCGCGCCCGAGGCGCTGCTGCTGCAGGGCCGGCTCGAGCTCGAGCTCGGCCACTGGCGCCCGGCGGTGGAGAGCTACGAGCGCGTGGTGAGCCGCTGGGGCCCGGTGCGCGACGAGCTCGAGGCGATCCTGGCCGCCGGCGAGGATCCGCTCCGCTCCTTCAACGAGATCGTGGGCCGGCCGGACGCCGGGCTCGAGGCCGCGGCGGTGCTGCCGCCGCTCGCCCGGCGCTGGGCCGCGGAGGACGGCGGCCTGGAGCGGGCCCTCGGCGTGGTGGGCGCGCTGGAGGAGGGGCGGCGCGACCTCGGCGAGGCGACCGAGCTCTCCGCGCGGCTCGGCGCCGCGCTCTCGGCGGAG
This sequence comes from Anaeromyxobacter paludicola, assembly GCF_023169965.1. Taxonomy (NCBI): domain Bacteria; kingdom Pseudomonadati; phylum Myxococcota; class Myxococcia; order Myxococcales; family Anaeromyxobacteraceae; genus Anaeromyxobacter; species Anaeromyxobacter paludicola. The sequence goes on from NZ_AP025592.1 coordinate 4,056,950, forward strand.
GGCGAGGGGACGCCCCGCGCCCGCGAGGCGCTGGCCCGCGCCGACGCGGTGGCGAACGGGCTCCTGCTCGCGCGGGCCGCCCTGGCCCGGGCCGAGGAGGCCGAGCTCGGGCTCGAGGCGGGCGACCGCGCCGAGCTCGCGAGCCTGCGCGCCGCCCGCCAGCCGCTCGAGGGCCGCCTGGCGGCGCTCCCCGCGAGCGCGGCGGCGGCCGACGAGCGGGTCCGGCGGGCCCGCGCCGGGATCGACGCCCTCGACGCCGAGGCGTTCCGGCTCGGGTTCGAGGCGCGCGCCGAGTCGGCCGCCATCGCCGGCACCCGCGGCTGGCTGGAGCGGAGGGCGCCGGCCGCGCGCGACCCCTCCGACCGCGCCGCGGTGGCGGAGGAGCTGCGCCGCCAGCGGGAGATCGTGAGCGGGTACGCCGAGGAGGCCCGGCAGCTGCGGCTCGACCTCGCCCTCGCCGAGGACGCCGCGCGCGCCCAGGCGGCGTCGGCCGGCGACGAGAAGCTCCGGAGCGCCTTCGCCGCGCGGCTCGCGGAGGAGGAGGCCCTCCTCGCCCGCGCCCGCCAGGGCCGCCCGGCCGCGGGCCGGCTCGAGGCCGTGGACGCCGCCCGCGGGCGCGCCGCCGCGCTCGAGGCGGCCACGGCCGCGGCGCGGTCCCGCCTCGCGGCGCAGGCCGCCGCCGGACGGGAGGCGCTGCGGGCCCAGGCCCAGGCGCAGGCGGACGAGCTCGGCCGCGAGCAGGCCGAGCTGGAGCGGCTGCAGGAGGAGGTGCGCCGCGCCGTGGGGCGCGTGACGACGCGCTCCCTGGAGCGGGTCCGCGGACAGTTCCAGCAGCTCGTGCTCGAGGCCGACGTGGGGCTCGTGGACGTCGCCTGGGCGCGCAAGCGCGACCGGGCGGAGAGGATCCAGCAGCTCTCGGCGCAGAAGCAGGCCGAGCTCGACCGCCTCGACGCCGAGGCCCGCGGCGCGCCCGGGAAGGTGGAGCGGTGATCCCGGCCGCGCTCGCCCTCGCCGCCCTCCTCGCCGCCGCGCCGGCGGCCGGCGCCGCGCAGCCGCCGGCGCCCGCGACGCCGGCGACCGGCGCGGCCGCCTCGCCGCGGCCCGGCGCCGGCCCGGTGACCCAGGCCGAGCTCGACGCCGCCGTCGCGGCCGTGAGGCGCGCCGAGGCGGAGCCCGGGCCGTCCCCGGCCGAGCCGCAGGACCCGGCCGCGAAGGCGCGGGCCGAGCGCCGCCGCGCCGTCGCCGAGGGCTACGAGCGGACCCTGCGCGAGCTCGAGCTGCAGGAGCGGAAGGAGCGGCAGGAGGCGATCGCGGAGTTCGAGGAGTTCCTCGCCCGCCACCCCTCCGACCCGGCCTTCACGCCGGACGCCATGTTCCGGCTGGCCGAGCTCTACTACGAGGCCTCCAACGACGCCTACGCCCAGGCCGTCGAGCAGTGGCGCGAGGAGAGCCGCCGGCCGGGCGCCGAGGGGCGCGAGCTCCCCGAGCCGCAGAAGGACTTCGCCCGCTCCATCGGGCTCTACCAGCGGCTCATCACCGGCTTCCCCTCCTACCGCTTCAACCACGGCATCCACTACCTGCTCGGCTACTGCCTCGGCGAGATGGGGCAGGGCGAGGAGGCCCAGCGCGTCTACGCCGAGCTCGTGGTCCGCTTCCCGAAGAGCCCCTTCGTCCCCGAGGCCTGGGTCCGGATGGGCGACTGGCACTTCGACGGGACGCGGCGCGACTCGCTCGCCCGCGCCGCCGCCGCCTTCGGACACCTCTACGAGTTCCCGACGCACCCGCTCTACGCCCGGGCGGTCTACAAGCTCGGCTGGACCTTCTACCGGCTCGACGACTACCCGCGCGCGGTGGAGGCCTTCTCGAGGCTGCTCGACTTCTACGCCGCCGAGGGGCGTAAGGCTGGCAAGCCGGCGGGCGGCGACCTGTGGCCGGAGGCGGTGCAGTACGTCGCCCTCTGCTTCTCCGACGAGAGGTGGGGCGGGGTGGAGCGCGCGCGGGCCTTCTTCGAGAAGCTCGGGGGCCGCCCCTACGAGGCCGAGGTCTACGCCCGGCTGGGCGAGTTCTACTTCGAGGAGACCCGCTACCCGGCTGCCGCCGCGGCCTGGCGCGCCTCCATCGACGAGGACCCGCTCGCGGCCGGCGCCCCCGGCGTCCACACCCGGATCGTGCAGGCCTGGGTGCGCGCCCGCGACCCCGACAAGGAGGTCGCGGAGCGCGAGGCCTGGCTCGCCGCCTGGGACGAGCCGGGCGCGTGGTGGAAGCGCCACGGCAAGGACCCGGCGCTCTCGAAGGAGGTCCGCGACCAGGTCCAGAAGAGCCTGGCGCGGGTCGGCGCCTTCCACCACGGCCGGGCCCAGGCGCTCAAGGCGGCCGGCCGCGGGGCCGACGCGGTGGGCGAGTACCAGCGCGCGGCGCGGGCCTACGGCGACTTCGTGCGCCGGTTCCCGCAGGACCCGAGCGCCTACGAGCTCGCCTACGCCCTCGCCGACTGCCTCTTCGAGGCGGGCGAGCCGGCGCGCGCCGCGAAGGTGTACGCGCAGGTCCGCGACGACCCGTCCGACGCCCGCTTCCGCGCCGACGCCGCCCTCGGCGCGGTCGTCGCCTGGGAGGCGGAGGCGCGGCGGCTCGAGAAGGCCGGGCAGCTCGCGCCGGTGCGCGTGCTCCTCTCCAAGGACCGCAAGGCCGGCGAGGCACCGCGCGCGGCGCCGCTCGCGCCGGCCCGGGCCGCGCTGGTGCGCGAGTCGGACGCGCTGCTCGCGAAGGTGCCCGAGCACCCGAAGGCGCCCGCCATCGCCTACCGCGCCGGCGAGCTCGCCTACGCGCACGACGACTTCCCCGAGGCGCGCCGCCGGCTCGAGGCGGTGGTGGCGCGCTGGCCGCGCGCCGAGGTGGCCGGGTACGCCGCCAACCTCCTCGTCGAGCTCGAGCTCGCCGGCGGCGACTGGGCGGCGGTGGAGGCCACCGCGGCGCGGCTGCAGCAGACCGAGACCGCGCGCGCCGCCCCGGCGCTCGAGCGCAGCCTGCAGAAGTTCAAGCTGGGCGGCCGCTTCAACCGGGCCATGCAGCTCATGGAGCAGAAGCGGCCCGACGAGGCGGCCCAGCTCTTCCTCGCGCTGGTGGCCGAGGACCCGAAGCACGAGCACGCCGACAAGGCGCTCTGGAACGCCGCCGCCTGCTTCGAGCAGGCGCGCCGGTTCGAGTCGGCGCTCCGGCTGCACGAGCGGATCCCGGTGGAGTACCCGGGCTCGTTCTACGCCGACGAGTCGCTCTTCCGCGTCGCCTGGACCGCCGAGAACGCCTACGACTTCGACAAGGCGGTCGCGAACTACCTGCGGCTCGTGGACGAGTACCCGCGCTCGCGGCAGCGCAAGGACGCGCTCTACAACGCGGCCCGCTCGCTCGAGAACCTGCAGCGCTACGACGAGGCGGCGCGCGCCTTCGCGCGCTACGCGGCGCTCTACCCCGACGCCGAGGACGCCGCCCGCACCCAGTTCCACGCCGCCCTCGTCTACGAGAAGACGCGCGAGTGGCGCCGCGAGGTGGAGGCGCTGCAGGCGTTCCAGCGCCGCTTCGCCGGGGGGCGGGAGCACGAGCTCATCGTGCAGTCGCACCTCAAGGTGGCCCTCGCCTGGCGCGCGCTCGGCGAGGAGGCGAAGGCCCGGGAGACGTACGGCGCGGCCGTCGCCGAGTTCGCGCGCCGCAAGCTCGACCCGGCCACCCACCTGCTGGGCGCCGCCGCCGCCGCCGAGGCCCGCTTCCGCCTGGCCGAGCACGAGTTCGAGCGCTGGGACCGGATCGCGCTGCCGGCCACCGCCAACCCGAAGAAGCTGCAGAAGTCGCTCGAGGCCAAGCTCTCGGAGATGAAGCGGCTGGCGCCGCTCTACAACGAGGTGAAGAAGTACCGCCGCCCCGACTGGACCCTGGCCGCCTTCTACCGCCAGGCGTTCCTGCTGGAGCGGCTGGCGCAGACGCTGTACGAGGCCCCGGTCCCGCCGGAGCTGAAGGAGCCGGGCCAGGAGGAGTACCTCGCCGCCTACCAGGATCAGCTGGCGCAGTTCGCCCAGCCGTACGAGGACCAGGCGGTCGCGGTGTACGTGCAGGCCATCCAGGCCGCGCGCGAGCTTCACGTGAAGAACGAGTGGACCCGGCGCATCAGCGAATCGCTGGCCCGCTACCGGCCGAAGGAGTATCCCATCTTGAAGGACGCCAAGGGTCGGATGGTCCCCCAGGACCTCTCGCCGCTGGCGCTGGCCGGAGCCGCTGCGGGGCGCGAGTCGCCTGGCGCGGGTGCCCGAACGAACGAGGAAAGGTGAGGGGCAGATGAACAGGACGTGGAATGCCATCTTCTTGGGAGCGCTGCTGGCCGCGGGGGCGGGGAGCGAGGTCGCCCGGGCCGATGCGCTGAAGAAGTACCAGGCCGATCACGTGGTCCCGCAGAAGCGGGAGATCGACGACGAGGCCGAGCGGGCCGCGGTGGGCGACGCCCAGCTGCACATCGAGCGCGGCAGCCAGATGCGCGACGCCGGCCGCATGGACGAGGCGCGGGCGGAGTGGCGCGTCGGCGGCGAGCAGTTCCAGCACCTCGCCGACCGGTTCCGCTCGTCGGAGTGGCGGCTCACCTACCAGCGCGCGGCGCTCGAGAACTTCTACCGCGCCGGCGAGTGGACGCTGGCGGCCGACGCGGCCGACAAGCTCCGCGCCGACCCGACCGCCAACGACGTCTCCCGCGCCATCGCCTCGCGCTTCGGGGCGGGCGCGCTGCAGCAGGAGGCCTTCGCGCAGATCAAGGCCGGCGGGCTCGAGCCGCTCAAGATCCCGGGCGGCAAGACGGCCCTGAAGCCGCGCCCGCCGCCGACGGTCTGGCGCCGCTTCATCGACCTCGCCGACGTCTACTCGCAGGTCCACGCGAGCGACGCGCAGGTGAAGAACGCGGCCGAGATCGCGGCCAACTTCGAGCTGCTCACCGGCCAGGTGGAGCTCTCGTACCACAACGTCGAGGAGGCCCGGCAGCGGCTCGCCAGGATCATGGACCGGTTCCCCGGCACGCCGGAGTCCGCCGACGCCGCCGCCCTCTACGCCAACAGCTACCTCATGACCGGCGACGACGCCGGCCGGCGCACCGCGCTCGAGAAGGCCCGCCCGGCCATCCACGCCGCCCTGGTGAAGCAGCAGGAGCTGGCGAAGTCCAACCCCGAGGCGGCGCAGCAGGCGGAGCGCATCTCCAAGATGGAGGAGCAGCTCCAGAAGCAGGAGCAGCAGCAGGGCTACGCGGGCGCGGTGGCCATGCTCAACGCCGGCAAGGCGGCCGAGGCGGCCCAGGCCTTCGAGCGCTACGCGGCCGACAACAAGGACGACCCCGACGCCGCCGGCGCGCTCTACAACGCCGGCGTGGCCTGGGACAAGGCCGGCAACCACAAGAGCGCCGCCGCCGTCCGCGAGAAGCTGCTCGCCGACTACCCCGACTCGAAGCTCGCCCCGAAGGCGATGCTGGCGCTCGCGAGCGCCCGGTCGCACGCCAAGGAGCACGGCGCCGCCGCCAAGCTCTACGCCGACTACCTCGCCAAGTACCCGAAGTCGGAGGAGCGGTGCCTCGCCCTGCAGAACCTGGGCGTCGAGACCGACCTCGGCGGGAGCAAGGCGGAGGGGGCGCGGCGCTACCACGACTTCGCGAGCGACCCGAAGTGCGCGGCCGAGGACCCGAACTCGGCGGCCCGGCTGCTCTACCGCGCCGGCGCGCTCTACGCCGAGGCGAAGCAGGACCAGAAGGCCATCGAGGCCTGGAGCCAGCTCTCCTCGCTGAAGGGCGTCACCGACACGGTGGCGAAGTCGCAGGTCGCCGACGCGAAGGCGCAGATCGCCCTCGCCAAGGCGCGCCTCAAGAAGGCCCCCAAGGGGAAGTGATCCCGATGCGGACGCGCGCTCCGGTGCCGGCACTCGCCTCGCGGGCAGGGCTCCTCGCCCTCGCCCTCGCGGCGGCCTGCGCCGGGGCGCAGCGGCCGGGGGCGGACGCCGCGCCGGGCCGGCCGGGCGCCGCGGCGCCTTCCGTGAAGCCCGAGGACGCCGCCCGGGCGCGGCAGCTCCTCGACCGCGGCCTGGCCGCGTCCGCGAAGGGCGACCTCGGCGAGGCCCTCGCCGCCTTCGACCAGGGCTGGCAGGCCGATCCGACGCTCGTCGAGGCCGGCTTCGACGCCGGCGTCGCCGCCGAGCGGCTCGGCAAGCCCGAGCAGGCCGAGCGGAGCTACCGCGCCGTCCTCGCGGCGGCGCCCGGGCACGCCGGCGCGAGCGAGAACCTCACCCGGCTCCGGCTCCGCGCCGGCCGGGCCAAGGAGGCGGAGGCCGACCTGCGCGCCCGGATCGCCGCCCAGCCCGCGGCGCTCGCCTTCCGCGATCAGCTCCTGACCGTGCTCCTCGCCGGCGACCGCCTCGACGAGGCCGAGCAGGAGGCGAAGGCCGTCCTCAAGCAGGACGAGCGCGACATGCGGGCCATGACGACCCTCGGCGCCGTCTACCTCGCGAAGGGGCGGCTCGAGCTCGCGCGCATGGTGGTGGACAACGCCCGCCAGGTGGCGCCCCAGGACCCGGTGGTCTGGAACCGGCTCGCCTTCGTCGAGCTCGCCTCCGGCAGCCGGCCGCAGGCGCTCGAGGCCTTCAGGAAGGCGGCGGCGCTCCGGGAGGACTACGTCGAGGCCCACGTCAACTACGGCAACCTGCTCGTGGAGGCCGAGGACTTCCCCGGGGCCCGCAAGGAGCTCGAGCTCGCGCTCCGCTACGCCCCCGACCTCGCCCCCGCCCACCTCGGGCTCGGGAACGCGCTGCGGGGGCTGAAGGACCTGCCGGCGGCCCGGGCCGAGTACGAGCGCGCGCTCGCGCTCGACCCGTCGATGGTGGAGGCCCACTTCGACCTGGGCGTGCTCTTCCTCGACGTCGAGGACCCGTCCCTCCCGGCCGCGAGCCGCTACGAGCAGGCCATCGCCTCGCTCGACACCTACCGGAAGCAGGGCGGCGAGGAGCCGCGGCTCGCGCAGTACCGCAAGGACGCGCAGGCGCTCCTCGAGAAGGAGAAGAAGCGGCTCGCGCGCGAGGAGAAGGACCGCCTCCGCAAGGTCGCCGAGGCGAAGAAGAAGGAGGAGGCGGCGGCGAAGCAGGCGGCCGCCGCGGCTCCCCCGGCCCCCGGCGCACCTGCACCCACCGCCGCGGCTCCCCCGGTCGCCGGCGCCCCCGCACCCACCGCCGCGCCCGCGGCAGCACCCCCCGCCCAGCTCGCGAAATGACCACCTTCCGCTCGCTTGTACGGCTACTCGCCACCGTGCTAACCATCTGGGCTGGTCCCGTTCGGGCCGAGCCGCCCAGCAAGAAGCCGGCGCCGAAGAAGGTGCTCCGGCTCGAGGAGATGAAGGTCGAGGGTCGGATCCGGAAGCCGCAGGCGATGTTCCTGATGCCCCGGGCCAACCTGAGCGTGGGGGAGCTCGACCGGAGCCCGTCGTTCGTGTCGAAGGTGGCCCGGGCGGCCGAGAAGGACCCCTTCTAGGAGCGGGAACTGCCGATGGCGAAGTCGAACCAGGCCCACAGCCCATCGCCGGTCCCCGCGAGCGGCCTCCCCGCGGTGCCGCACGGCCACCGCTTCCGCAGCCTCGACCGGGCCTTCCTCGTCATCCTGCTCTGCTCGCTCGCGAGCCACGTCGGCGCCTACGCGGCGCTGGCGCGCACGCCGCCGCGCGAGGAGGTGACGCTGGAGCAGATCCCCGACCGCTTCGCCCGCATCCTCATCCCCGAGAAGGCGCCGGAGCAGCCGCCCGAGGCCAAGGTCGAGGAGAAGCGGCCGGAGGTCGCCGAGAAGAAGGCGGAGGAGAAGCCGAAGGAGGAGGCGCCGGCGCCGGAGGATCCGCCCGAGGTGGTGGCCGAGAAGAAGGCCCGCCACGCCGCCGAGGTGACGAAGGCGGTCCAGTCGAAGGGCATCCTCAAGGTGCTCGGCGCGCTGGGCGGGGCGGGCGGCGGGCTCGGCGGCGCGGCGGTGAAGGACGTCTTCGGCGAGGGCGGGGCGACCGACGTCGCCGCGGCGCTCGCGGGCGCCGGCGGCGTGGCGGTCGCCTCCGGCGAGGGCGCGGCGGGCGCCGGCGGCCGGCGCGGCGCGGCGGCCAGCACCGGGGCGGCGCGCATCGGCGACCTCGGCACCACCGGCGGCGGCGGCAAGGTGGACTACGGCGCCCGGGCCGAGGCCAAGGTCTCGGGCTCGGTCGGCATGGAGGAGGCCGAGGTGGACTCCCCCGACGTGGACCAGGCCCGGCTCGGCGCCTTCATCCGCGCGCGCATGTCGGCCGTGAAGGCCTGCTACGAGAGCCAGCTCAAGCGCAACCCGGGGCTCCGGGGCAAGATCCGCATCCGCTTCACCATCCTCGAGACCGGCGCCCTCTCCGACGTGCAGGCGGTGGAGAACGGGATCGGCTCGAGCGAGGTCGCGAGCTGCATCGTTGCCACCATGCGGACCTGGCGCACCCAGTTCCACCCGTCGGGCGTGGTGACGGTGGAGCACGGGTTCGTCTTCTCCGCCAACTGATCGCGAGAGCGCATGAACGCGTTGCTCCTCTCCATCGTCCTCGGTGCCGGAGCGCTCACGAACTTCCCCCGCGACGCCGGCGGCGCGGTGACCCAGTCGGCCATCGGGGCGCAGGTGGACGGCGCGCCGGCGGTGGTGGCGGTGGCCGGGGAGCAGGTCGTCGCCTTCCGCGCCGACGGCTCCTCGCCGCGCGGGTTCCCCTTCTCGCTCGGCCGGGACGAGGCGGCGAGCGGCGCCCCCGCGGCCGGCGACATGGACGGCGACCGCCGGACCGAGGTGGCGGTGGTGACGCTCTCGGGCCGGCTCTTCCTCTGGTCGGAGGGGCGGATCGCGCCCGGCTTCCCGGTGCGGCTCGGGGCCGGCTCGCGCGCCGGCCCCTCCTTCGCCGACGTGGACGGCGACGGCAAGCCGGAGCTGCTCGTCGGCGACGAGTCGGGCCGGCTCCACGCCTTCAAGAAGAGCGGGCAGGAGGCGAAGGGGTGGCCGGTGTCGCTCGGCGCGCCGGTGAGCAGCACCGCCTCCTCGAGCCGCTTCGCCGGGAGCCGGGTGGTCGCGGTCGGGTGCGCCGACGGCAAGGTGCACGTCCTCGACCTCGCCACCCGCGCCGAGAAGCCCGGGTTCCCCCTCGCCACCTCCTTCGAGGTCACCGGCGCGCCGGCCTTCGCCGACCTCGACGACGACGGCGCGATGGACCTCGTGGTGGGCAGCCAGGACTTCAAGCTCTACGCGGTGGACGCGAAGGGGCAGCCGCTGCGCGGGTTCCCGGTCTCGACCGGCTACCGCGTCTACGAGTCGCCGGCCATCGGCGACCTCGACGGCGACGGCAAGCTCGACGTGGTCTTCACCTCGGCCGACGGCAGCGTCTACGCCGTGAACCGGCAGGGCGAGCCGCTCCCCGGCTTCCCGGTCCGGATCGGCTCGCGCATCTTCGGCGGGCCGGTGCTCGGCGACGTGGACCGCGACGGCCGCCCGGACGTGGTGGCGGTCACCTCCGACGGCCAGGTGGCAGCGCTCTCGGCCGAGGGGCGCATGCTGCACGGCTTCCCGACCCGGCTCGACGCCGCCGACGTCGGCGCCACGCCGCTGCTCCTCGACCTCGCCCAGGACGGCGGCTACTCGATCTTCGTCGGGGCCGGCCCCATGCTGCAGGCCATCCGCGCCCCGCGCATGGGCACCGTCCCCGCGAGCGGCCCCTGGCTCGCGAGCGGGCACGACGCCGCCCGCAGCGGCCACTTCGGCCCGAACCCCCCCAGCTTCCGCGCCCTCGGGCTCGCGCCGGAGAAGCCGCGCACCGAGGACGCGCTGGCGGCGACCTGGAAGTGGGTGTCGCTCGACGCCGGCCCGGAGGATCCCGAGCCGGAGGTGGAGATCCAGTGGTACCGCAACGGGCAGGTGGTCGAGGAGCTCGACGGCCGCCGCACCGTCCCGCCCCGCACGGCGAAGCGCGGCGAGCGCTGGAGCTTCGTGCTCGTGCCCCGGGTCGGCTCGCGCGTGGCGCGGAGCGCCACCGTCACCGTGCTCGGCACGCCCCCCACGCCCCCCGGCTTCGCGCTCGAGCCGAAGGCCCCCTCGCGCGCCGGGCCGGTGCAGGCGAAGCTCGTGAAGCCCTCGGTCTCGGTGGACGGCGATCCGCTCACCTACCGCTACGAGTGGCTCCTCGACGGCCAGCCCACCGGCGTGAAGGGCGAGACCTTCCCCGCGGACAAGCTCAGGAAGGGGCAGCTCCTCTCGCTCCGCGCCGTCGCCGCCGACACCGTCTCCGAGTCGGAGCTCGCCACGGTCGAGGGGCGGGTGGTGGACACGCCGCCGGGGCCCGTCGGCCTGGCGCTCGAGCCCGACCGCGCCTCCCGCTCCGACGTGATCCTGGCCCGCATCCTCGCGCCGGCCACCGACGCCGACGGCGACGCCCTGGCCTACCACTACCGCTGGACCGTGGACGGCCAGCCGCGCAACCTCCCGCTCTCGGCCGCGCAGTTCCCGGCCCGGGTGGCCCGCAAGCACCAGAAGGTCGCGGTCGAGGTGCGCGCCTTCGACGGCGAGCTCGAGGGGCCGGCGGCCCGCGCCGAGGTGATCCTCGCCAACGCCCCGCCGGCCGCGCCGCCGGTGGCGATCCAGCCGAAGGCGCCGCGCAGGGGCCGGCCGCTGCGGGCGGTGCTCCTCGCCGAGGCGGCCGACGCCGACGGCGACCGGCTCGCCTACCGCTACGCCTGGACCAAGAACGGCAAGCCGCTCCCGCTCCCGGCCGACGCGCGCGAGGTGCCGGGGAGCGAGGTGGCGCGCGGGGACCGCTTCGAGGTGGAGGTGTGGGCCACGGACGGCGAGGCGGAGGGGCCCCGCGCCCGCGCCGCCGCGAGCGTCGGGAACACCCCGCCCACCGCGCCGCTCGTGGCCCTCTCCCCGGAGCGGCCGCGCGCCGGCCAGCCGGTGAAGGTCGCGCTGGCGCGCCCGTCGGTGGACGCCGACGGCGACCCCGTCACGTACGCCTACGCCTGGACCCGCGACGGCGCCAAGGGCGTCGAGGGGCGCGACGCGCTCCAGCCCGGCGAGTTCAAGAAGCACGAGCGGCTCCGCGTGACGGTGACCCCGCGCGACGCGACCGAGGCCGGCCCGGCGGCCGCCGCCGAGCTGGTGGTCGAGAACACGCCGCCCTCCGCGCCGCAGGTGTCGCTCGTCCCCGAGGCGCCCTCGGCGGCGACCGGCGTGGCCGCGGTGCTGACGGCGCCGGCCACCGATCCCGACGGCGATCCGATCCAGTACCGCTACGCCTGGACGCGCGACGGCGTCCCGGTGGACGTGAAGGGCGACCGGGTGCCGCCCAACGTGCTCCGCCACGGCGAGACCTGGCGGGTGGTGGTGACGCCCTTCGACGGCGAGGAGCTCGGCGCGCCGGCCGCGGCGACGGCGCTGGTGCGCAACACCGTGCCCGCCACCCCGGCGGTGGCGCTCGCGCCGCCCGCCCCCGCGGGCGGGCAGCCCCTCGAGTGCGCCGTCCGCGCGCCGGCGCAGGACGAGGACCACGAGCCGGTGGAGCTCCACGTGCGCTGGACCGTGGACGGCAAGCCGGTGGCGGTGGCCGAGGACGCGCTGCAGCTCCCCGCCGGCGTCACGCGGCGGGGCGAGCGCTGGCGCTGCGAGGCCTGGGGCTCGGACGGCTTCAACGACGGCCTCCACGCCTTCGCCGAGGTCGAGGTGCGCAACAGCCCGCCCGGCGCGCCGCAGGTGGCGCTCGAGCCGGACCGGCCGCGCACCGGCCAGCCGCTCGCGTGCCGGGTGGCCGGCGAGGCGGTGGACCCGGACGGCGACCCGGTGAGCTACGCCTACGCCTGGTGGAAGAACGATCAGCCGCAGGCGCCCGGCGACGACCCGAGCCGGATCCCGGGCGCGCAGGTGCACAAGGGCGATCGCTGGCGCTGCGCCGTCACCGCGAGCGACGGCGCGGCGCAGGGCCAGCCCGGCCAGGCCGAGCGGAAGGTGGCCAACACGCCGCCCGGCCCGGCGGTGGTGCGGATCGCCCCGGCCTCGCCGCGGGTGGGCGAGCCGCTCCGCTGCGAGCTCGCCACCCGCTCCACCGATCCGGACGGCGACGCCATCCGCTACCGCTACGCCTGGGTGAAGAACGGCGTCGCCCAGTCCTTCGCCGAGTCCTCGGCGGAGGTGCCGGGGCGGCTCGTGAAGCTGGCCGACCACTGGCGCTGCACCGCCACCCCCTTCGACGGCGACCAGAACGGCCCGGCCGCCTCCAGCGCCGAGGTGTCGGTCGGGACCGGCGGCGCCGCCCGGACGCGCGTCTCGGCGGCGCCGGGGGCGCGGGAGTGAGGCGGGCTTCGGCCTCCCGGGCCGCGGCCCTCGCGCTCGCGGCCGCGCTCGCCGGCGGCGGCCCGGCGCGGGCGGCCGAGGTGGGCAAGGCCGAGCGGCTCGAGCAGGCGGCGGCGAACGTGGCCGAGGTCCGCCGGCTCACCGGCCAGCTCGTGGCCCAGTGCGACGAGGCCCGCGCCGAGCGCGACGCCGCCAAGCTCGCCTGCTGCGGCGAGGCGCTCGACCAGGCCGCCGCGCTGCTCGGCGCGGCGGAGCGGGCCGAGAAGGCCCTGCGGGCGGCGCTCGAGGGGAGCGGCGAGGGGGCCGAGACCGAGTCGCTCGCCATCGACGTCGCCCGGCGCCGCGTGGCCGGGGTGCGGGCCGAGGGGGAGCGCTGCATCGGCCAGCTCGCCTGGCGCGGCGTGAACGCGACCGAGGTGGAGGTCACGCGCCCGCGCCCGCTCGCGCCCGGCGAGCTCGAGAAGAAGGGCGACGCCGGCGGGAAGGACGCGGGCGCCGGGAAGAAGTAGCCGCCTCGTCCGCCGCGCGTCCACCCGTCCGCGCGGCGGCCCGCACCGTCCGCCGACGCCCGCGGATCCCGCTGCTCCGCCCGTGGCACGCCCGGTGCTCTCGACCGGCGCACGATGCTGGTGCGCGTGCGAACCGAGTCGGTGCTGGGCGTCTCCGCCGTGGGCGTGGACGTGGAGGTGGAGTCCTTCCCCGGGATGCCGTCCACGAGGCTCGTGGGGCTGGCCGGCGGGGCGGTCCAGGAGGCGATGGTCCGGGTGCTGGCGGCGGTCCGGGCGATCGGCGTCAGGCTCCCGGAGAAGCGCACCGTCGTCAACCTCGCCCCGGCCGACCTGCGCAAGGACGGCACGAGCTACGACCTGCCCATCGCCGTTGCCCTGCTCGCCGCGAGCCACGAGCTGCCGCCGGAGGCGCTCGAGGGGCTCCACTTCGCGGGCGAGCTCTCGCTCTCCGGCGAGGTGAAGCCGGTCCGCGGGGCGCTGCCGATGGCCATCGAGGCGCGCCGGGCGGGCGCCCGGGGGCTGGTGGTGCCGGCCGAGAACGCGCTCGAGGCGGCGGTGGTCCAGGGCATCCGGGTCCACCCGGCCCGCCACTTCGGCGAGATCGTGGCCTGGGCCCGCGGCGAGGCGCCCTTGCCCGAGCAGCTCCCGGCGCCGCTCCCCCCGGGCGGCGACGCGGCGCTCGACCTCTCCGACATCGCCGGCCAGGAGCACGCCAAGCGCGCCCTCGAGGTGGCGGCGGCCGGCGGCCACAACCTGCTCCTCTTCGGCCCGCCCGGGAGCGGCAAGACCATGCTGGCGCGGCGGCTGCCGGGCGTGCTCCCGCCGCTCGCCTTCGAGGAGGCGCTCGAGCTCACCGTGGTCCACAGCGTGGCCGGCCTCACCCGCGGCCGCGGGCTCATCGAGGAGCGGCCGTTCCGGGCCCCGCACCACTCGATCTCCGACGCCGGGCTCGTGGGCGGCTCCAACGTCCCGCGCCCCGGCGAGATCTCGCTCGCCCATCACGGCGTGCTCTTCCTCGACGAGCTCACCGAGTTCCGCCGGCACGTGCTCGACTGCCTCCGCCAGCCGCTCGAGGACGGCGAGGTGACCATCGCCCGCGCCGGCCGGAGCGTGCGCTACCCGGCGCAGTTCATGCTCGTCGCCGCCATGAACCCCTGCCCGTGCGGCCACTACGGCGACAAGGGGCGGCCCTGCCTCTGCACGGTGCACGAGCTGCAGCGCTACCGGCGCCGGCTCTCCGGCCCCTTCCTCGACCGGATCGACATCCAGATCGACGTCCCGGCCGTCCCCTGCGGGCTCCTCGCCTCGGCCGGCGCGGGCGAGCCGACCGAGGCGGTGCGCGCCCGGGTGGCGCGGGCGCGCGAGGCGCAGCTCGAGCGGGCCCGGACCGCCCCGGCCGGGCGGGGGGCGCACCCGCGCTGCAACGCCCGGCTGCGCGGCGCGGCCCAGCGGCGCGCCTGCCAGCCGGACGACGCCGGCCGGCGGCTGCTCGCGCAGGCGGTGGAGAAGCTCGGCCTCTCGGCGCGGGCCCACGACCGGATCCTGCGGCTCGCCCGCACCATCGCCGACCTCGAGGGGAGCGACGCGCTGCGGGCGCCGCACCTGGGGGAGGCCATCCAGTACCGGAGCCTCGACCGGCAGCCGGCCTGAGCCGCCGGCCCGCGGGCCTCCGGCGGCGCCGCCGCGACGATCTCACGCACCGCGCCCGGAGGGGCGCGTCCATCCACGACGAAGGAGAGGGCACATGGGGAAGCTCACGGAGAAGATGAAGGCGCTCACCGCCGCGGTCGGGGCCATCGAGAAGCAGTTCGGGAAGGGGAGCATCATGCGGCTCGGCGAAGGAGAGGCGGCCGGGCCGATCCCGGTCATCCCGACCGGCTCGGTGGGGCTCGACCTCGCGCTCGGCGTGGGCGGCTACCCGCGCGGCCGGGTCATCGAGATCTTCGGGCCCGAGTCGTCGGGTAAGACCACGCTCACGCTCCACGCCATCGCCGAGGTGCAGCGGCTCGGGGGCGTGGCGGCCTTCATCGACGCGGAGCACGCGCTCGACGTCGGCTACGCGAAGAAGCTGGGCGTGAACCTCGCCGACCTCCTCGTCTCGCAGCCCGACACCGGGGAGCAGGCGCTCGAGATCGCCGAGCAGCTGGTCCGCTCGGGGGCGGTGGACCTCGTGGTGGTGGACTCGGTGGCGGCGCTCGTCCCGCGGGCGGAGATCGAGGGCGAGATGGGCGACGCGCACATGGGCGTGCAGGCCAGGCTCATGAGCCAGGCGCTCCGCAAGCTCACCGCCGTGGTCTCGCGCAACCTCTCGACCGTCATCTTCATCAACCAGATCCGGATGAAGATCGGCGTGGTCTTCGGGAACCCGGAGACCACCACCGGCGGGCACGCGCTCAAGTTCTACGCCTCGGTGCGGCTCGACATCCGGCGCATCGGCCAAGTGAAGGAGGGCGACGCCGCGGTGGGGAGCCGCACGCGGGTGAAGGTGGTGAAGAACAAGGTGGCGCCGCCCTTCCGCGAGGCCGAGTTCGACGTCCGCTACGGCTCGGGGGTGGACCGGTTCGCCGAGGCGCTCGACCTCGCCGCCGAGCGGAACGCGGTGGAGAAGTCGGGCGCCTACTACGCCTTCGAGGGGGAGCGGATCGGCCAGGGCCGCGAGCGCGCCGCCGAGTGGCTCCGCCAGAACCCGGCCGCGATGGAGCGGCTGGTGGCGCGCCTCGCCGCGCCCGCCGAGTCGGAGCCGCCGGTGTCCGCGGTGGCCGAGGGGGCGTAGCCGTGGAGTCACGGCGCGAGATCGATCACGAACCCGTCCGTCCCGATGGCCGAAGCAGGGCCGTCCCCGAAATCGAACGTGTCCGTGAAGGTTCCACCAATCACCACGTCGTGACCACGCATCGCGACGACGGGGCGTTCGTAAGGCCGCCCCCCGACGCACCACGTCGGAACGTCCCTTGCCCACCGCCGACTGCCGTCGGGGTCGTACAGGGCGACCTTGCTCGGGGCGCAATCCGAGCCCCTCGCGACCACGGCCACGTCGCCGTCGTCGTCCATGGCCACGCCCTGAGGCAGGAGCCCGTCGTTGACCAACCGAGCCCATCGCGGCGCGCCGTCACCGCGGGCCACGGCGATGAACCCGGCGGTGCCGGCGGAGGCTGCGACGGACGAGCGGCCCCAGCTCAATGCGCCGGAGAAGGTGCCGATGGCGACGGTCGTTCCATCTGGCCCTACCGCGATGCCGGAGAGGGTGCCGGTGAAGTTCTCGATGCTCGCCACCCAGACGATCTCTCCCGATACGGAGAGCCTCGTGAGGAAAAGCGTCGGGCTTGGACCGTTCCCGACAATGACCGTACCGACCGAGAGAGGACTATCGGCCGTTCCGGCGCACACGGCATCACCGTTCGAGGCGAACCCTGCGAACTGACAGCCGCTACTGCCGAGAAGCCCATGGGCAGTCGACGTGAAGGTGTCTCGACTCAGGGCCGTGTATGTCCCGTCCGACAAAAATAGATAGGTGTAACTGCCCAGTTCAGAGGTGCCGGACAGGAGCAGACTGCCAGTATCACTGGCGGCTTGCGTGTATACGTTGCAGTCTTGACCGCACCCGTCGACGATTCGGACGTACGCACCGTCGGAAGCAAACTCGGCGATGACCGGGTTCTTGAATAGCTGTCCTCCCAGGAGAACAGCGCCGGGAAGGAAGTGCACGTACAGCGTGCCTCCCGGGCTTGCCACCAGTTCCTGGGAGATCGGAGTTGGGTCCGCGAATGCCGCGAGCCAGTCGGTTTCCCCTGACTCGTTCAAGCGTTCGAGAAAGTACCGATAGGAGCCCGCCAGGGTGTCGATGCCGAAAACGGAAACCGTTCCATCGGGCCCTGTGGCCACGCCCGTCACGCGATCATTACCCTGGCCAGCAATGGTGCGCTTCCATCGCAACAGGCCGCCAGAGTGAGGCGGCCCAAGTGATCCGTCCTTCTGAGATGGCGTCGAGGGGGCGGGTTGGACCGCAACGCTCGGTCCACATCCCCCCAGAAAGATGGCCACCGTGAGTGACCCGCAAAGTGCGGATCGCCAGATGCCCTCTCCGGATGGCGGCATTCCAGCAAGGTGGCACGCCCCGATCCTTCGCGGCGAGTCCCCTGCCGGGCGAGCCCCGCTCAGAAAAAGAAGTACCGCAGGGTGATGTTCGTCACCCACGAGGTGTGGTCGATCATCGCCGGCGTCTTCTGCCCCTTGATGTCGAACGGGTGCCCGAAGTGGACGCGCAGCAGCAGCGGGCCGAAGAGCACGTTGGCCCCGAGCACGCCGGTGAGGGTTCGAGACTCCCAGGCCCCGGCCTGGTGGCCGGCGAAGCACTGGCCGGAGCCGCCGTCGCAGATCTGGTAGTTGCGGCTCTCGAGCTCGTTGAAGACGCCGCCGAAGTCCATCGCGGCGACGCCCTCGACGTAGTCGAAGATGAAGAGGTGGATGAGCGCGTCGAGCGGCACCTGCAGCTCGACGTTGGCGACGTAATAGCTCTGGCCGACGAGGAAGGCGGTGTCGAGCGGGTTGAAGCCGCGCAGGTTGTCGGCCGAGGTGAGCCACCAGCTCTTGGCCCAGGTCTTGTTGGGCTCGGAGGCGAAGCTCGACCCGGCGGCGAGCCGGGCCATGAGGTTCATCCGCCCCACGATCTGGAACCAGTGGGCGGCGTCGAAGCGGGTGAAGCCGGTCACGGCCGTCCGGCTGGGGAGGTACTGGCCGCCGAGCTCGTACAGGAACGAGCTCCCCTCGATGGGCCCGGTGAACGGGTCGAAGCGCACGGTGTCGTAGCCGTAGCGGACGGTGGGGGTGACGGTCGGGGTCACGCCGCCGTTGCGGTTCCGCCAGTCGTCGGTGCGGCCGGCCGGGCTGTGCTCGGTCTGGATGCCGGTGCAATCCTTCACCGTCTGCACGCTGGGGCTGAGGTCGGTGAGGCAGTAGCGCTGGAGGGCGCCGAAGGAGAGCTCGGTCTCGAGCCGCTGGAACCGGTCGAGGGGGAACCGGAGCGAGCCGATGAGCCCGAAGTCGCGCTGGAAGTAGGAGAGGTTCGGGTCGAGCCGGTCGAGCTGCTGCTGCACGAAGTGGTAGGCGCCGAAGGCCCAGTTGCGGCGCCGCGAGCGATCCTCGTACAGCACCATCGCCTGCGTGTAGTCGAAGGAGCCGTACACCGCGAGGTCGAGGTAGACCACGTGGTCGCGCAGGATGTCGGTGAAGAGCAGCGCCGCCCGCCCGGCCACCGCGCCGGCGCCCCCGCCGCCGTACACGATGCCCGCGTCGGGCTTCCAGTTGGCGAGCTTGAACGGCTGGTAGGTCGGCGTCTGCGGCGGGATCGAGGCGAGCGGGATCCGGAGCGGCTCGCCGCCCGCCTCCGGCTGCGGCTCGAAGTCGTCCTCGAGCACCGCCGCCCGCGGCACCTCCACGAGCCGGAAGCGCCCGCGGTAGAAGGTGGAGGCGTAGATGCCGCGCGCGTCGGGGGCGGGGAACGGGCTCTGCACGCCGGTGGCGAACTCGGTGAGCCGGCGCGCCTGGCCGTCCTTGAGCAGGTAGAGGTCGGTGCGCCCCCCGCGGTCGCTCGAGAAGAGCAGCGAGCCGTCCGCCTGCGGGCGCGGGTAGCGGTCGTTGACGGCCGCGGTGGTGAGCCGGGTGCGCCGGCCGTCCTTCGGGTCGATGCGGAAGAGGTTGAACCGGCCGTGGTCGGTGGCGTCGGAGGAGCAGGTGATCCCGTCGGCGCCCCAGGCGAGGTCGCGCTCGGCGTAGTCGTCGTCGGTGAGCTGCCGCGCCGTCCCGCCCTCCACCGGCACCACGTAGACGTCCTGCTGGCCGCGCTCGGTCAGCCCGGCGAAGGCGAGCTCCTTCCCGTCGGGCGAGAAGACCGGATCGGAGAGCTCGATGAACCGGAGCCCCTGGGGGTGGCGCAGGGGGAGGACGCGCCGCGGGCCGAGCGTGATCTCGGGCCCGTGCCCCTTCTCCGGCGGCCGGTGCGCGAACTCCTGCAGGTAGAGCACGTCCCCCGGCCCGACCTGCGCCGCGAAGGCGAGCCGGTCCTTCGCGAGCGCCAGCACCCCGTGCTCGACCGGGTGGAGCGACTCGACCCCCGGCCCGCCGTCCTCGGCCACCTGCTCGGCCGACTGCGGGCTGCGCACGTCGGCGAGGTAGAGCCGGGCCCGCCCCTCCTCGCGGTCGAGGCCGCGGAAGAAGAGGAGCTGCCCGTCGGCGCTCGCGACGAAGGCCTCGGGCTCGGCCGGGAGCCGCTGGATCTCGCGCACGTTCGGGAGGTCCTGCCGGATGCGCAGGTACTCCGGGTAGTAGCGCTTCTTGAGCCAGGCCCGCCAGCGCGCGTCCACCTGGTCGATGGGCTCGCCGAGCACCCGCTTCGTGAGCGAGGCGAAGCCGCGCTCGGTGGGGGCGCCCTCGCGCCCGGAGCCCATCAGGAAGGCGTTCTCGAGATAGGCCTGGATCTTCTCCTTGCCGTAGACCTCGGCGATGAAGGTGACGCGCGCCTGGCCGAGCTTGTAGGTGGGGATGTAGCCCCGGTAGCGGTCCTCGGCGAAGGGCAGGATCTCGTAGTGGTGCTCGGGGTCGGGGTTCCAGACCAGGTCGCGGAGGAAGGCGTCCGACTCCGGGTCGAGCCCGCCCTTGGCGTAGTACTCGGCGATCCCCTCGATGAACCAGAGCGGGAAGTTGTCGAGGGGCGAGGCGACGTCGTCGCCGCCGGCCAGATCCAGCAGCTTCTGGATGGTGAACTGGTGCACCATCTCGTGCGTCGAGACCTCGCGGAACTTCTCGTGGTCGCCGAAGTACGGCAGCGACATCTTGAGGTCGAGCGGCGAGGTGACGCCGAGCACCGCCTCGGTGACCTGGAAGACGTTGGTGGTCTGGAACTCGCGCTGCGAGCTGTAGAGGATGTAGGGGATGGGCTTCGTCGGGCTGTAGTGGAACTGGTCCACGAGCCGCAGGTACGAGGAGCGGATGGCCGGCAGCGCGCGCTCGGCCACCTCGCGCTCCCGCTCGTAGTAGTAGAGCCGGATGCCGCCCTTGCCGCCCGCCGGCGGGGGCACGTCGAGCCGCCGCCAGTCGAACTCGAACCAGGCCACCTGGTTCTGCCCGGGCCGCTCCGGGAGGATGAAGGTCTGCGGGAGGGGGTCGCCGAGGCGCAGCTCGCCCGCGTGGAGCTGCAGCATCCGGTCCACCTGCAGGAGCGCCTCGCCGAAGCTGGGCGTGCCGAACGCCGACTGGGCGAGGGCGAGCCCCGGCGCCGCGGCGAGCCACAGGAGCGCGAGGGCCCTCGTCATCCCCCGGAAGATACCCACTCCGTCACGGTCCGTCATTCCTTCCCGAGCGGATGCCGCGTCCCGCCCTGGCGCAGCGCGAACCCGGCCGGCGCCGACGGGTCCTCCTCCAGCGCGAGCCCCAGCGTCACCTGCGCCGCCCGCGAGAAGCGGGCCCGGTGGCCGCCCTTCACCCGCGCGTGCAGCACGCCCTCGCCGTCCACCGTCAGGGTGGCCGGCGCGAGCGGCTCGGAGGTGCCGTCGGTGAGGTGGAGGACGGGGCCCCCGGGCGCCTCGGAGACGGCGCGCACCACGTAGGGCGCGTCGGCGAGCCGCACGTACCCGCTCTCCCGCCCCACGTGCACGAGGTAGCGGCCGTCCGGGGCGCGCTCCAGGGAGCCCCAGAGCACCGCCAGGGTCCGGGCGTGGGTGATGGGCTCGCCGCGGTGGAGGAAGCGACCCTCGAGGTCGATCGAGAGGCCGCTCCGCTCCCGGAGGAGCTCGAGCAGCGCGGGGTCGGGGGCGGTCACCCCCTGGATGATAAGCGGCCCGGGCGGGAGCGGGTGGCCCTTGCGGGCCCGGGGGCGCCAGGGTAAGCGAGCGGCATGGAGACGGAGCCGCTGGTGCGCATCCGCTGCAAGACGCCCGAGGAGGAGGCCCGCTGCGTGGCCGCCCTCACCCGGGCCGGGTACGCGCCGCGGAGCGCCCTCACCTGGCTCGTCGTGCCCGACGCCCACCCCGACCGCGTCAACGAGGCGCTGGTGGCCGGCGGCGCCCACGCGAGGGTGGCCGCCCGCGAGCAGATCGGCAGGCTCATCGGGTACCTCCTCGACCGCCAGGGCGACCTCGCCGGCCGGGCGGCCAACGTGAAGAACCTCTGCGAGCGGGTGCTCTCCGAGGCCGGGCTCGCCGACCGGTACGCGCTGCGGCCCGAGCCGGAGCTGCTCGCGGGCGCCGCCGCGCTCCACGCGGAGCTCGTCGCCACGGCGGGCGGGTTCGTCTCCTGGGAGCGGTTCCTCGAGCTCTTCTGCCTGCGCCGCTAGCCTCCCCGGAACGCGAGCGCGCCCCAGGTGTTCACCGCCACGCCCGCGAGCCCGGCGGCCCGGAAGCGCCAGTCCATGGGCCTGCCCCCGAGCGCCAGGAGCAGGAAGAGGTGCGGCGTGTAGTCGAGGCTGAACCGGTAGCCGAACTGCACGTAGCCGGTGTTCTGGTAGAGGAAGCCGGGGAGGGCGGTGGCGGCGACCGTGAGCCAGAGGATCCGGTGCAGGCGCGGCCGCTCGCGGGGCCAGAGCAGGAAGAGGAAGAGCGGCGTGGTCACGAAGAGCGACAGGCCGTCGGGGTCGTAGGCGAGCCGGCCGCCCGCGAGGTGCGGCAGCCGGGTGAAGGCGGCGTGGAGCTGCTTCTCGAGGTAGTGCGGCGAGAAGAGCCCCCAGCGCGCCACGTCGGCGTTGACGCGGTTGTGCCAGAGGTGGGCGTGGCCGAAGTCGAAAGGTGAGCCGAAGCGGGCCTGGTTCAAGGCCGCCGCGAGCCCGAGGAGCGGGGCCGCGCCGAGGAGGAAGAGCCCGAGCTTCCGCCAGCGGGCCCGGTCGGCGAGCGCCGCGCGCCACCCGAGGCCGCGCCCGAGCGCGCCCCCGCCGGCCGCGAGCTCGAGCAGGAAGAAGAGGCCCGAGAAGAGGAGCGGCGCGCGCGTCACCGCGGCGAAGCTCCAGGCCACCCCCGCCGCGAGCGGGTGGGCGGCGCGGTGCGCGGCGAGGAGGAAGAGGCAGCTCGCGGTCACCCCCAGCACCTCGGCGGTGAACCAGACCTCGCCGCGGATGGAGCAGGAGAAGCTCACCGTCCCGAAGGCGAACAGGAGCGCCAGGGCGACGTCCTCGGCGCGCGTCCGCCGGTCCTCGCCCGACTCCCGCAGCCGCTCGAGTACCCGGAACACCAGCACCACGTTGAGCGCCGCGAAGGCCACGGTGAAGGCGACGTCGGGGAAGCCGAGCCCGAGGAGCGCCACCCCGGGCACGAGGAGGAGCGCCGGCCCGGGTGGGAACGAGACGTACCAGCGCTCGCCGACGCGGGCCCAGTCGTTCAGGTTCGGCGGCGGCGCGAGCAGGTGGAGCTGGCCGTGGAGCCAGGCCTGGGCCTGCCAGAGGAAGTGGGGCGCCTGCGAGGTCTGGAGGAGGTGGGGGCCGGCGAAGGCCGCGAAGATCGCGAGCGAGCCGACGAAGAGGGCCGGCTCCGCCCGCCTCACCGCATGGCCCGCAGGAGCAGGAACAGCGCCTCGAACGCGGTGCTGCGCCGGACCCGGTCGCGGTCGCCGCGGTAGAGCCGCGCCACGTGCGCGGTCCCGCCCGGCCCGGCGAGCGCGAGGTGGACCGTGCCCACCGGCTTCTCCGGGGTGCCGCCGCCCGGGCCGGCGATGCCGGTGATGCCGACGCCCCAGGTGGCGCCGGCGCGCGCCCGCGACCCCTCGGCGAGCGCCCGCGCCACCGGCTCGGACACCGCGCCGTGGGCGGCGATGAGCTCCGCCGGGACGCCCACCAGCGCGCTCTTCGCCTCGTAGGAGTAGGCGACCACGCCCATGTCGAAGGCGCCGGAGGAGCCGGGTACGCTCGTGAGGAGCTCCGCCACGAGGCCGCCGGTGCAGCTCTCGGCGGTGGTGACCCGCTCCCCGCGCGAGAGCAGCCGCTCGACCACCACCCGCGGCAGCTCGTCCTTCCCCTCGCCCCAGACCGCGTCGCCGAAGAGGGCCCGCACCTCGCCGAGGAGCCGGTCGGCCCGGGCCGTCGCGTCTTCCCCGCCGACGGTCCACTTCACGTGGACCTCGGGCCAGTGGGCGCGGTAGCCGAAGCGGACGCCCTGGTTCTCGGGCGCGTCCATGAGCGGGCGCATGGCGTGGTCCACCGCCGACTCGCCGAGGCCGAAGAGCTTCACCACCCGCCCCGCCGGGACGCTCTCGAGCCCGGCGGCGAGCGCCGGCAGCACCGCCTCGTCGCAGAGCCCCTTGTACTCGACCGGCACGCCCGGGAGGCAGTAGAGCCGGGCCCGCCCGAGCTGCACCGAGAAGCCGGGGGCGGTGCCGAAGCGGTTGGGGATGACCGCCGCGCCCCTCGGGAAGAGCGCCTGCTTCTCGTTGTTGGGCGTCATGGGGCGCCCGAAGTGCTGGAAGCGGCGGCGGATGGCCTCGAGCGACGGCTCGTGCCGCTCGAGCGGCACGCCGAGCACGGCGGCGACGCACTCCGCGGTGAGGTCGTCCTCGGTCGGGCCCATGCCGCCGCTCATCACCACCACGTCGGCGCGGGCGGTCGCCTCGCGCAGCGCGGCCTGGAGGTCGCCGCGGTCGTCGCCGACGAGGGTCTTGCGCCGGACCATCAGGCCGAGGTCCCAGAGCCGGTCCATGAGCCAGGTGGAGTTGGTGTCCACCACCTGGCCGGTGAGCAGCTCGTCGCCGGTGGAGAGGATCTCGACGGTGGGGATCACGGCGTCAGCTCGGCGCACCAGAAGTGGAGCGCGCCGCCCTCGCAGCCGAACCAGAGCCGGAGCGCGAGCATCAGGACCGCCATCGCGCAGGCCGACCAGACGCCGGCCATGACGTCGTCCATCACCACGCCGAAGCCGTTCTTCACCTTCCGGTCGAAGTGCGACGCCGGCCAGGGCTTCAGCACGTCGAAGATGCGGAAGAAGACGAACCCGGCCACCGCGGCCGGCCAGCTCCAGGGGACGAAGGCCATGGTGACGAGGTAGCCCGCCACCTCGTCCACGACGATCTGCGAGGCGTCCACCACCTTCCAGTACCGCCCGGCCCGGTGCGAGGCGTAGCAGGCGAGGGCGATGAAGGCGACCGTGGTGAGGAGGTAGAGCGGGAGCGGCAGGTCCCGCAGCACGTAGAAGAGCGGGATGGCGCCGAGCGTGCCGGCCGTGCCCGGCGCGACCGGGACGTAGCCGCAGGGTCCCCAGGCGGCGAGCAGGGTCCAGCCGTCGGGCGGGCCGTCGGGCCGGCCCTTCTTGAGCTCGCCGGAGACGCGCTGGAGGGTGGAGAGATCGGGAGTGGCGGGAGCTTCGGGCTTCGGGTCGGACACGGGCTAGATGTACTCGTCGCCTTCCTTCTCCGCCCCGGGAACGTCGTCGTCGTCGGGCTCGAGCGCCTCGTCGGCCTCGATCTCGGCGCGCACGCCCGGCGGCAGCGCCGCCACCACCTCCTCGGTGGGACGGCGGCGCGCGAATACCGCCTCGGCGAGCCCCATGGCGATGTAGGCCGCCATGTAGACCACCATCACGAAGGAGGCGCGGGTGACGATCCCCATCGCCAGGCCGGCGATGCAGAGGAAGGCGAAGGTGAGGAGGCTCTTGGGGGAGAGGTGGACGTCCTTGAAGGTGCGGTAACGGACGGTGGAGACCATCAGGAAGGAGAGCAGCCCCACCACGATGGCGATGGGGATCCGGTCGGCCGGGGCGGTGAGCTCGCCGTAGGTGCGGTAGTGGGCGATGACGAGCGACACGAGCGCGCCGGCCGCGAGCGGGATGGGCAGGCCGACGAAGAAGCGGGACGAGCCCTTCTCGCCGCGGTGCGCGAGCACGTTGAAGCGGGCGAGCCGGAGGGCGCCGCAGGCCGCGAAGGCGAAGCTGACCACCAGGCCGGCGAAGCCGAGCGGGGCGAGCGCCCACTTGTAGACGAGGAGGGAGGGGGCCGCGCCGAAGCTCACCACGTCGGCCAGGCTGTCGAGCTCCACCCCAAACTCCGACTGCGTCTTCGTCATGCGGGCGACGCGACCGTCGAAGGCGTCGAAGAACATCGCGAAGAAGATGGCCAGGGCGGCGCGGTTGAGCTGGGCCGGGGTGGGCTCGCCGGCGCAGAGCGTCATCGCGTAGAAGCCCAGGAAGATCGAGCTGACCGTGAAGAGGTTGGGCAGCACGAACATCGCCTTGCGGAGGTTGATCTGCATCGGGTCGAGACCTTGCGGGCGGCGGTGGCTGGGAAAGCCCGCCGGGGGGCCCGGAAGGGGGGTCCAACCTCCTTTCTTGCGGCGGAGGCTGGCACGGAGGGGAGGCTTTGTCGAGCGCGAAGCCGGTTCCGGGTGGGACAGTGTGGGCGTATCCGGTAAGTTGCGCCCTCGCACCCGGAACCGCCGTGCGTGAATCGAGGACAGAGAAGCGCCAGCGCGCGCTGGAGGTGGCCGAGCGGCTCGGGCAGGCGCTGCCGCAGGCGCGCATCGCGCTCGAGTTCCGGAGTGATCTCGAGCTCCTGGTCGCGGTGGTGCTCTCGGCCCAGTGCACCGACGCCCGGGTGAACCTCGCCACCCCGGCCCTCTTCGCCCGCTTCCCCGACGCCGCCAGCTACGCCGCGGTCCGCCCGGAGGAGCTCTGGCCCTACATCCAGCGGCTCGGCCTCTACCGCGCCAAGGCGAAGGCCATCGTGGCGGCGATGGGGGCGCTCGCGCGGGAGCACGGCGGGCGGGTGCCGCGGACGCGCGAGGCGCTGGAGCAGCTGCCGGGGGTGGGGCGCAAGACGGCGGGGGTGGTGCTCGTGCACCTCGGCGCGGGGGCCGCCTTCCCGGTGGACACCCACGTCGGCCGGGTATCGCGGCGGCTCGACCTCACGCGCGAGGAGGATCCGGACAAGGTGGAGCGGGACCTCTGCGCGCTCTACCCCGAGGCGCGCTGGGGCAGGACCCACCAGCTCTTCGTCTGGCACGGCCGGCTCACCTGCACCGCGCGCGCGCCGGCCTGTCCCCGGTGCGCGGTCGGCGACCTGTGCCCGAAGCGCGGGGTGAAGAGAGGCCGCCCGGGATAGCTGGTTGAAGCGCGCGCCCCGCGGCACTCCCTCCCCGCTCGGGCGGGGAGGGCAGGGGAGGGGCGGCCAGCGGTGCAACGCGCCTCCTTTGCACCACGTTCGCGGCCCGCGCCGCGGGGCCGCCGGGAGCCCACCGCTGCGGTGCTCGCTCCGGCGGCTCCGCCCGGTCGCTGATCGGTGACCGGCGCCTTGGGCGCAGAGCGCTCGACCCCGCTGCGGTGCCGATCTGGCTCTGGCGTGCGGCTCCGGCTGCGGCGTTGCAGGGGGGAGCGGCGCTTCCATCGTGTCACGCGGTCCGACGCCGGCGGGCGGCCCGCCTGCGCTGCGCGCCTCGGGAGGGCTCCCGTCGGCCGTTGATGCGGCGCTCGGGGACGAATGAGGCGACTACAAGGCCGACTTGTGCTTCGCGGCCGTCTTGATGTCTTCCGCCTTCTCGGCGGCGCGGTCCTGCTTCAGCTTCTTCATGCGCCGCCGGATGAGCTCGCGCTTGAGGCTCGAGAGGTGGTCCACGAAGAGCGTGCCCTCGAGGTGGTCGTGCTCGTGCTGCGCCGCGATGGCGAGCAGCTCGTCGCACTCCAGCTCGAACGGCTTCCCGGAGTAGTCGAGCGCCCGGACCCAGACCTTGGCGAACCGGTCCACGTCCTCGGCCTCGCCCGGGATCGACAGGCAGCCCTCGGTGTAGGTGGTCTCGCCCTCGGCCTTCACGATGACCGGGTTCACGAGGTGGATGAGCTTCTGCCCTTCCTGGCGCGGCGAGGTGTCGATCACGATGCAGCGCTTGTCCACGCCGATCTGCGGCGCGGCGAGACCGACGCCGTCGGCGGCGTACATGGTCTCCGACATGTCGTCGAGGAGGCGGCGGATGCCGTCGTCGACGGCGTCCACCGGCTTCGCGACCTTCTTCAGGACGGGGTCGGGCCAGATGACGATTTCACGAATCATGGAGTAGTCCAGTCTATCAAGACCTTTTCTAAACGGCCAGAACGGGCCGCGCACTCCAGAGCGCCCGTCAGAGCATCGAGTACGGGTCCATGTCGAACCGGACGGCCGCCCCGCCCGGGGGCCTGGCCGCCACCCGGGCGAGCGCCCGGTGGACGGGGCGCAGCGACGCGGCGTCGGGCGCCTTGAACAGGAGGTGCCACCGGCTCTTGCCGCGCAGCCGCTCGAGGGCCGCCGGGGCGGGCCCGAGCATCATCGCCCGCCCGAGCGCCGGCCGGGCCGCCTGCCCCAGCGCCTCGGCGGTGCGCCGCGCGCCCGCCTCGCTCCCCTCCACCCGGACCGCCATCATCCGGCCGTGGGGCGGGTAGGCGAGCTGCCGTCGCCAGGCGAGCTCCCCCTCGGCGAAGCGGGCGTAGTCGTGGGTGCGGGCGCAGTCGATGGCCGGCTCCTCGGGGTGGAAGGTCTGCACCAGCACCCGCCCCGCCTCGCCCCCGCGCCCCGCCCGGCCGGCCACCTGCGCGAGGAGCTGGAAGGTCCGCTCGCGGGCGCGGAAGTCGGGGAGCGCGAGCGAGGTGTCGGCGAGCACCACGCCGACGAGGGTGACGCCGGGGAAGTCGTGCCCCTTCGCCACCATCTGCGTGCCGACCAGCACGTCGAGCTCCCGGCGGGCGAAGCGGGCCAGCACCGAGGCGAGGTCGTCGGCGCCGGACACCGCGTCGCGGTCGAGCCGCTCGACCCGGGCGCCGGGGAGGAGCGCCTTCACGCCGGCCTCGACCTGCTCGGTGCCGACGCCGAGCCCCCGGCGCATCCCGCCGCAGGCCGGGCACTCCGGCGTGACCGGGACCGAGTAACCGCAATAGTGGCAGGTGAGGACGTTGCGCCTCCGGTGGTGGGTGAGCGAGACCGAGCAGCGCTCGCACTGCTCCTCGCGCCCGCAGTCCTCGCAGACCACCAGCGTCTCGTAGCCGCGCCGGTTGAGGAACAGGATCGACTGCTGGCCGGCGGCGAGCGTCTCCCGGAGCATCTCCGCGAGGCGCGGGGAGAGGAGCCCGAGCTCCGGCCTGGCGGCGCCGCGCCCGCCGCCGCGCCGGCGCGAGAGGTCCACCACCTCCACCTCGGGCATGGGGCGGCCGTCCACGCGCTCGGGGAGCTCGAGCAGGCGGTACCTGCCGCGCCGGGCGTTCTCGAGCGTCTCGAGCGAGGGCGTGGCCGAGCCGAGCAGGAGCACCGCCTGCTCGAGCCGGGCCCGCACCACGGCGAGGTCGCGGGCGTGGTAGGCCGGGCCGTCCTCCTGCTTGAAGGAGCCGTCGTGCTCCTCGTCCACCACGATGACGCCGACGTCCTCCACCGGCGCGAAGATGGCGCTGCGCACGCCCACGCAGATGCGCGCCTCGCCGCGCCGGAGCCGGAGCCACTCCGCGTGGCGCTCCGGCGGGGTGAGGCCGCTGTGGAGCACCGCCACGTCGGCGCCGAAGCGGGCCCGGAAGCGGCCGGCGAGCTGCGGGGTGAGGCCGATCTCCGGCACCAGGACCAGCGCCCCCTTGCCGCGGGCGCGGGCCCGGGCGATGGCCTGCAGGTAGACCTCGGTCTTCCCCGAGCCGGTCACGCCGAGGAGCAGGAAGGGCGTGTAGGCCCCGGCCGCCTCCTCCACCGCGGCGAGCGCCGCCGCCTGCGCGGGCGTGAGCGCCGGCGCGGCGGCCGACGCGGGGAGCTCGGCGCCGGCCGGGGCGGGCGCCTCGGCCTCCACCCGCGCCAGCCCGCGCTTCACGAGCGCGGTGAGGGCCGGGCGGGCCTTGGGGAGCGCCGCGCGCAGCTCCTCGAGCGGGATGCGGCCGCGGGCGAGGAGGTACTCGAGGACGGCGCGCTGCGCGGGGGCCCGCCCGAGCCCGTCGAGCGCGCCGGCCGCGCCGTCGCACGGCGCCGCGAACTCCACCGCGCGCCGGGCCGGGGCCTCCCCGCCGCCGCGCGCGTTGAGCCCCGGC
The DNA here is from genome assembly GCF_023169965.1 of Anaeromyxobacter paludicola. Taxonomy (NCBI): domain Bacteria; kingdom Pseudomonadati; phylum Myxococcota; class Myxococcia; order Myxococcales; family Anaeromyxobacteraceae; genus Anaeromyxobacter; species Anaeromyxobacter paludicola. The sequence goes on from NZ_AP025592.1 coordinate 4,085,815, forward strand.
GGCAGCGCCGCGCGGAAGAGCTCGCCCGGCGGGACGAGGTAGTAGTCCTCCGCCCAGCGGAGGAGCTTCACGAGCGGCGCGGTGAAGAGCGGGAACTGGTCGAGGACCGCGGCGACGTCGCGCAGCGCCACCCCGTCCGGCGCCGACTCCGGGAAGCCGAGCACGTAGCCGGTCGCCCGCGGGCTGCGCCCGAACGGCACCGCCACCCGGCGCCCCAGGGTCACCTCGGGCTCGAGCGACGCCGGGACCCGGTAGGTGAAGGTGCCGCGGACGGCGGCGGCGACGGCGACCTCGACGAGCACGGGGCGGAGTGTAGCAGCGAGCCGGACGGCGCGGGGGGCGCCCCCTCCCTGTCCCTCCCCGCTGCGCGGGAGAGGGGAACCTCGGGGTGCTCAGGGTGAGCAGGTCGCCGCGCGCGGGGAGAGGGGAGGAGGGGCTCGGGGCCAGCAGCGCCGCGCTACCCTTCCTCGCCCGCCGCCTCGCGCATGAAGGCGCGGAGCGGGTCGCGCAGGTCGGGGCGCTTCAGGGCGAAGGCGATGTTGGCCTTGAGGTAGCCGAACCGGTCGCCGGCGTCGTAGCGCTCGCCCTCGAAGCGGTAGCCGGCGAGCCCCTCCTCGCGCGCCAGCACGGCGAGGGCGTCGGTGAGCTGGATCTCGCCGCCCACGCCCGGCTCCTGCCGCTCCAGGATCTCGAAGACGCGCGGCGGCAGGACGTAGCGGCCGATCACGGCCAGGTTGGAGGGGGCGTCCTGCTTCGGCTTCTCGACCAGCCGGTCGATCCGGATGGTGCGCTCGTCCAGCGCCGCGCCGGCCGCCACGCCGTACAGGTGCGCCTCCTCGGGCGGCACCTCCATGAGCGCGATGGCGCCGAGGCCGGTGCGCGCGTGGCAGTCGGCGAGCTGCTTCGTCGCCGGGACCGGGGCGTCGATGATGTCGTCGCCGAGCATGACCACGAAGGGCTCGTCGCCGACGAGGTCCTTGGCGCAGAGCACGGCGTGGCCGAGCCCGAGCGGCTCCTGCTGGCGCACGGTGACCACGTTCGCCATCCGGGCGATGGCGCGCATCTGGTCGCGCAGCGCCGTCTTGCCGTGCTTCTCCAGGTTGTGCTCGAGCTCGCCGGCGATGTCGAAGTGATCGACGATCGAGTCCTTGCCCCGGGCGCAGACCAGGATCACGTCGCGCACCCCCGCCGCCACCGCCTCCTCCACGATGTACTGGATGGTGGGCTTGTCCACGATGGGCAGCAGCTCCTTCGGGACCGCCTTGGTGGCGGGGAGGAAGCGGGTGCCGAGGCCGGCGGCGGGGATCACGGCCTTGCGGATGGGGCGCGTGGACATGGGCCGGGAATCTAACCGGGTCCGCCCGGAGCGTGAAGCGGCGATTGCCGCGCCCCCGCCCGCGCCGGTAATCTTCGCCCACCATGCGCTCGCTCGCCCTCGCCGCCACGCTGGCTCTCCTCGCCGGGCCCGCCCGGGCCGCGACGCCCGGCCCGATGACCGCCGCCGACCTCGGCGGCATCCGCGCCCTCTCGCTCGGCGGCGCCTTCCGCGGCCTGACCGGCGGCAACGAGGGCATCTTCCTCAACGCGGCCTCGCTCGCCGCGCAGAAGCGCTACTCGCTCGAGGCGCAGTTCGTGACCGACCGCACCGGCGCCGACACCGACGCCCAGTGGCTCGGGCTCTCGGTGGTGGACTCGGCGGGCGCCTCGGTGGCGGCCGGCATGGCCTACACCCGCTTCCCGGCCGGCAAGACGCAGGGCAACGCCTACCACCTGGCGCTGGCGACGCCGATCGGCGAGAGCCTCTTCTTCGGCGTGACCGGCAAGTACTTCCAGGTGGACGGCCCGGGCGACCGGGTCCGCGACCTCAACGCCGACGCCGGGCTCTACTGGCGCGTCAACTCGTACCTCTCGCTCGGCGCGGCCGGGTACAACCTCCTCTCCTCGAGCCACCGCGAGCAGATGCCGCGCGGGGCGGGCGTGGGGATCGCCCTCGGCGACGAGCGGAGCTTCCACGTGGTCGGCGACTGGCGCGGCGACTTCGACCGCAAGGACGCCAAGCTCACCAACGCCTGGAGCGGCGGGGTCGAGTACCTGCTCGCCGAGATGTTCCCGCTGCGCGCCGGCTTCGTCTCCGACGACACGCTCGGCGGCTCGTTCTGGACGGCCGGCGCCGGCATCGTCACCGCGGGCGGGGTGGCGCTCGACGTCGGCTACCGGCAGGCGGTGGACGACGGCTCGCGCCGGACCGTCGGCGTGGCGCTCAAGATGATGCTCCCGGGGATGTAGGGCCGCGCGGCAGCACCACCGGGTCGCCGGTGGCGCCGTTCTCCCCGCGCCAGACCGGCAGCCCCCAGACCGCCTCCACCCGCGCCTCGGTGAGGACCTCGCGCGGCGCCCCCTCGGCCACCACCCGGCCGCGCGACAGCACCACCAGCCGGTCGCAGGAGGCGGCGGCCAGGTTGAGGTCGTGCAGGACCGCGACCACGCAGAGGCCGGCCCGCGCGGCCACCTCGGCCATGCGCATCGCGGCCACCTGGTGGGCCAGGTCGAGGAAGGCGGTGGCCTCGTCGAGGAGCAGCACGCGCGGCTCCTGCGCGAGCGCGCGGGCGAAGAAGACGCGGCGCCGCTCGCCGCCGGAGAGCGCGTCGAGCCGGCGGTCGGCGAGGTGGAGCAGCTCGCAGGCCTGGAGCGCGCCCTCGACGGCGCCCCGGTCGAGCGGCCCGGCCGCCGCGAAGAAGTTCTGGCGCGGGGCGCGCCCCATCATCACCGCCTCGCGCACCGTGAAGGGCCAGTGCACCGGCGGCTCCTGCGGCACGAGCGCGCAGACCCGCGCCACCTCCCGGCGCGCCGCGCGGGAGGGGTCGAGCCCGGCGAGCCGCACCGAGCCCTCGTGCGGCGCGGCGAGCCCGGCCACGAGCCGCACCAGCGTGCTCTTGCCGGCGCCGTTCGGCCCCACCAGCCCGACGAGCTCGCCGGCCCGCGCCGTGAAGGAGACGCGATCGAGCGCGAGGGCGTCGCCGTAGCGGAACGAGGCCTGGCGGACCTCGATGAGGTCGCCGTCGGGGAAGGGCGCGGTCACGGGCGATCGAGCGGGGGGAGGCCGAGGAGCGCCTCGGCGTTGCGGTGGTAGAGCCGCTCGAGCACGTCGCGCGGGAGCCCCAGCCCGGGCAGGTTCCAGTCGCCCTGGAGCGGCGTCGGGCTCGGGATGGCCGGGTCGCGCGTCTCGAGGAACCGGAAGTTCCCGTCGAAGAAGCGGCGCAGCTCCTCGGCGCCGGCCGCCCAGCCCGCGCCGGCGATGACCCCCTTCTCGCCCTCGGCCCCCTCGATCCACTGGAGGTCGGTGCCGAAGAGCACGCGGTCGGGGTGGGCCAGGATCACCGCGCGGGTGGCGGCCCGGCGGCCCAGCTCCGGCGCGCGGCCGGCGGTGTCCACCCACAGGTTGGGCAGCCGGTCGAGCAGTCGGCCCACCTCGGCCGGGTCCTCGGCGTCGTTGCCGAAGTGGACGCCGATGAAGGTGGTGCGGGGGTGGCGCGCCACGCGGCGCACGTACTCGTCGAAGACCTCCTGCCAGGCGGGGTACCGGGCCCGGTCCGCCCAGGACCACTCGGGCGACTCGGCGAGCTCCGCCTCGCGCTCGTTGTCCTCGCCCCGCGGCTCGAAGAAGGCCTTGGGGTCGGCGGCGTGCAGCGAGACCGGCAGGCCGAGCCGGCCCGCCGCCTCGAAGACCGGGTCGAGCGCGGGCGCGTCGACGGGGACGCGCCGGCCGGCGGCGTCGGTCGCGGTGAGCCCGAGCGCCTTGTAGAGGGTGAGCCCGCGGGCGCCGGCCGCCTTGCCGCGCTCGAGCCGCGCCACCTCGCGCCGCTGCCAGCCCTCGTCGCAGCAGCCCTCGAGGTCGAGCCCCATGAAGACCAGGGCGCGGCCCGGGTGACGGGCGGCGGCGGCGAGCTGGGCCTGGAGCGCCTCGTCGTCGGCGCCGCCGGAGAGGTTCACCACCACCCGGATCCCCTGCGAGGCGCCGAGCCGGACGGCGTCGGCGAGCGTGCGGGGGCCGACGTGCTGGTGCACGTCCACCTTGGGGATGGGCAGCGGGCGGAAGCGCCGGGCGCGCTCCGGGGCGTCGCGGCGGAAGGACCACCCGGCGACGCCGAGCACCGCGCCGGTGACCGCGAGGCAGAGCGCGAGCACCGCGAGCCACATGCGCCGGGGTGGGATCACGGCGGCATCCTACCGCCGCTCCCCGCGCCGCAGCAGCCAGAGAAAGAGCGGGCCACCGGCGAAGGCGGTGAGCGCGCCCACCGGCGGCTCCGTCCCGAGCGGGAGGAAGGCGACCCGCGCCACGGCGTCGGCCAGCACCAGGAAGGCGGCGCCGAAGAGGGCCGAGGCCGGGACGAGCACCCGGTGGTCGGGGCCGAGCACCCGGCGCGCCGCGTGCGGCACGATGAGCCCGACGAAGCCGACCATGCCGGAGAGGGCCACCGCGGCGCCGGTGGCGGCGCTCGCGCCGAGGAAGACCAGGGCGCGGGCGCGCCCCACGTCCACCCCGAGGGAGGCCGCCTCGTCGTCGCCGAGCGCGAGGAGGTTGAGCCGCGCCGAGAGCGCCCCGAGGAGCGCCACGCTCGCGAGGACGCCCACCGCCCCCATGGCGAGGGTGCCGGGGGAGACGTAGCCGAGCGAGCCCATGAGCCAGTAGAGCAGCCGCGCCGCCTCGTCGGGGGGCACGAGCACCTTGAGGATGGTGATCACCGCCGCCGCGAAGGCGTTGAAGACGATGCCGACGAGGAGCGCCGCCTCCGGGACGAGCCGGCCGCCGATCCGGCCGAGCGCGAAGACGAGCGCGGTGGCCGCGGCCGCCCCCGCGATGGCGCCGAGCGCGACCGGCGGCGCCGAGCCGAGCAGCGCGCCGGCCCCGGCCGCGACCTGCCCCACGAACGTGGCGGCGAGGAGGACGAGGGTGCCGCCCAGCGCCGCGCCGCCCGAGACGCCGAGCACGAACGGCTCGGCGAGCGGGTTGCGCAGGAGCGCCTGGAGCGCGGCGCCGGCCGCCGCGAGGGCCGCGCCCACCAGGGCGCCGAGGAGGGCGCGCGGGAGCCGCAGCCCGAGCAGGATGGTCCGGTCGGGCTCGCCGCCCCGGAGCGCGGCCGCGAGCGAGACGGGCTGCGAGCCGAGCGTGGAGGAGACGGCGATGGCCGCGGCGAGCGCCAGGAGCCCCGCCGCGACCGTGAGCCCGAGCCGCGTCCCCAGGGCCCGCTTCAAGGCCGGGCCTCGCCGTGGACGGCCGCGTAGAGGGCCTCGAGCGCGCCCGCGAGCCGGGGGCCGGGGCGGAGCGCGTCGTCGTTCGCGAGCCGGCGCACCGCGCCGCGCCGCACCGCCGGGATGGCCGAGAGCCGGGAGATGCCCTCCCTCGGCTCGAGCACGGCCGCGTCGATGACCACCTCCGGATCGTCGGCCGCCGCCTTCTCGAGCGGGTAGACCGGCCAGGGCCGGGTGCCCTGGACCACGTTCTCGCCGCCCACGAGCCGGAGCACCTCGTCGGGATAGCTGCCCGGGCCGGCCACCACCAGGGGGTCGCGCCCGACGACGAACAGCACGCGCACGCGCCGGGCCCGGGCGGCGCGGGCCCGGGCGGCCTCGATGGCCCGGGAGAGCGAGGCCGAGAGCCGGTCGCCCGCCGGGGCGTCGCCGAGCGCGGCGCCGAGGACGCGGGCCGTCGCGAGCACGTCGGAGACGCTCACCACCGGCGTCGCCAGCACCGGCACGCCCAGGTCGGCGATCCGCCGCACCGCCGCGTCGGCGCCGCGATCGGTGAGCCAGAGCACGAGGTCGGGCCGCAGCCCGAGCACCCGCTCCGGCGACGGATCGAGGAAGCCGCCCACCCGCGGCAGGCGCGCCACCTCGGGCGCGTCGTCGTAGCGCGTGACGCCCACCAGCCGGTCGGCGTGGCCGAGCGCCACCACCATGTCGGTGAGGCTCGGCGCGAGCGCCACCACGCGGCGCGGGACCGCGGGCGGCCTCGGCCCGAGCCAGAGCGCGTGGGCGCGGCCCCCCTCCGCCGGCGCGGCGAGCGCCGGGGCGGAGAGGAGCGCGAGGGCGAGGACGGCTACAAGGCGCATGAGACGGCGGACACGAGGGCGTTCCCGTGGGAGTTGGCCGGGCAGATCGGGGAGCCGCTCACGGTCACGGTCCGGGCCGCCGGGTCGAGGCGCAGCATGGCGCCGGAGGCGCGGTCGCCAGCATAGATCTTGCCGCCGCAGAGGGCGACGCTGCCGGGCTGCTGGGTGGTCGCGACGAGCGACTGGACCGTGGGCACGCTGGTGGAGAGGTCCACCGGGAGGAAGCCGGCGCCGGTCGCCGGGGGCGTGGTGCCGTAGGCCTGGAAGCCGCAGGCGACCCAGAGGGTGCTCCCCACGAGCGCCAGCTCGGCGGGGTCCTGGCAGCCGGTGAGCGTGACGGTCTGCGCGACGGTCTGGGTGGAGGGGTCGATGACCGCGAGCTTGCCGTCGCCGGCGGGGTTGAAGCTCGCATCGAGGTTGGCGAGCGTCACGTAGACCTTCCCGGTGGCGCCGACGCCCTCGGTGAAGGGGAGGACGCGGTAGGGCAGCGCGTTCGCGCCGGCGTCGATGCGTGCGAGCACCTGGCCGCAGGAGCCACTCGCGGGGTGGGCGCAGGTGGCCTCCTTCGAGACGTCCACCACCGCCACCGCGTTGAGCGGCGCGTACCCGTAGTTGGCCTGGAGGGCGACGTAGGCGCGGTCCTGCACGAAGCCGATGCCCTGCGGGTTCACCCCCTCGCCCGCCGCGCCGAGCGGGATCTCGTCCCGCACCGCCTTCGCGACCGGGTCGATCACCACCAGCGTGCCGGCCGGGGCGTTGGAGGCGTAGAGGAGGCCCGCGTGGACCGCGAGGTAGGAGAGGTCCGAGTAGCCGACGCTCGTGAGCGTGACCGCCTGGTTCTGGATGGCGCGGGTGCCGGCAAAGGTCACGCGCGAGAGGGTGTTGCTGAGGTCGTTGGCGACCCAGAGCTCGCCGCCCACCGGGACGAGGGCGTCCGGGCCGGCGTCGGTGGCGAGCGGCTCGCCGGCGGCGACGAGATCCTGCGTCGCCCCCTGGATGGCGTTGGTGTCGAAGCAGGCCGCGTAGACCGCGACCGCGCAGGTGCCGGTGGCGGCGCAGTCGGTGCAGACCCCCGCCTGGCAGGCCTCGCCGCTGCCGCAGGCGTGGCCGCAGGCGCCGCAGTTCTTCGCGTCGGTGCGGATCGAGGTGCAGGCGTCGGAGCAGACGAGCTGGTCGCCCGCGCAGACGAGGTCCTTGCTGCAGCCGGAGAGCGCGGCGAGGGCCACGAGGAGGAGGGTGGTGAGGGCGGTGCGCTTCATGGGGCTCCTGGGGTGGTGCTCCCGGCGCGCAGGACCAGCAGGATCATGCGGCCGGGGAGCGGGTTTCCGAACGGATCGGTGAGGGTGCGGTCGTCGAGCAGGTTCTTCACCTCCACGCCGGCGCGGACGTCGGGCCGGGAGAGGAGGCGCAGGGAGGCGCCGGCGTTGAGCGTGGTCGCGGCCGGGACGGCGAGGAGGTTGCGCGAGTCCTGGTACTGCGACGAGACGTGGTGCAGCTCCACGTGGCCGCCGAAGGGGCCGGGCGCCACCGCCAGCCGGGCGTAGACGCGGTGGCGGGGCCGGTGCGGCACGTCGCGCCCCAGCTCGGCCGCCTCGCCGCGCAGGGTCTCGGTCACCTGGTAGGTGTAGGCCGCGGCGGCGGAGAGGCCGAGCGGCCCGACCGGCGCGCTCGCCACCTCCGCCTCGAGCCCCGCCGCGGACGCCTTGCCGTCGTTGAACGGCTTGAGCCGCCCCTGGCTCGCCGGCTGGTAGACGATGAGGTCGTCGTAGAGCGCGCCGAACGCCCCGAGGCTGGCGAGCCCGAGCCGGCCGTCGGCCACCAGGGCGGCGTCGGCGGTGAAGCTCGTCTCGGAGGCGAGGCCCGGGTTCGGCTGCAGGATGCCCTGCTGCAGGAAGAGCTCGGCGAAGCTCGGCGCGCGGAAGGTGCGGCCGGCGCTGGCGCGGACCGAGAGCGGCCCCGCGATCGCGAGGCTCGCCCCGAGCTTGCCCGAGAGCCCGCGGTACTGCCCCTGCGCCTCGGCGCGGCCGGCGGCGGTGAGCCGCAGCCGGCCGTCGGCGACGGCCGCCTCGTGCGAGAGCGCGACGGCGGCCCGCGGCCTGGCGCGCGCGTCGCCCTCGCCGTCGGACGAGAGCCGCTCGACCCCGGCGCGGAGCTCGGCGTCGGTGACCCGCGCGCCGCGGGTGAGGGTGGCGCCGAGCCAGGCCTCCCCGTCGAGGTCCCGCTGCCGGAACGGGTCGGGGCGGGTCATGGCGGCGAGGGTGTCGGTGCGGTCGAGCCGGCCGGAGAGGCCGGAGGAGAGGACGAGCCCGTCGCCGAGCTCGCGCGCGTGGCGCACCAGCAGCGCGGCGCGCAGGTCGTGCTCCCAGTCGCGCGGCGTGAGCTGGTAGGGGAAGCCGGGGAGGTCCCGCTCCCCGCCGGAGAGCTGCGCCAGCCAGTCGAAGCGGCCGCCCGCCGCGTCGAGCCAGCCCTTCGCGAGCGCGCCGCCGCTCGCCACGTCGTCGTGGGTGCGCGTCCGCTCGATCCGGGCGCTGCCCGGGACCGTGGGCCGCTCGGCGAAGAGCCAGGTGAAGTCGCCCTTCGAGCCCTGGGCGGTGGCGGCGACGAGCGCGCCCCAGCCCTCGCCGCCGAGCGCGACGTCGGCCGAGGCCGCGCCGGTGGAGAACGAGCCCCAGGAGAGCTCGGAGGACCAGCTGCCGGCGGCCGCCGGGCGGGTGACGAGGTTCACGACGCCGCCGAGCGCGCCGGCGCCGTAGCGGGCCCCCTCGGCCCCGCGCACCACCTCCACGCGCGAGAGCCACTGGCGCGGCACGGTGGAGAGGTCGAAGCCGCCGCCGGCCGCGCCCGAGAGCGGGAGCCCGTCGAGGAGCACCTTCACGCCGTCCGAGTTCGAGCCGCGGATCGAGACGGTGGAGAGGTGACCCAGCCCGCCGTACTCGTTCACCGCGACGCCGGGCGCGGTCGAGACCAGCTCGGCCACCTCCTTCGCCTCGCCGGCGAAGCGGCGCGCCTCCACGACCGAGGCGGCCGCGGTCGGATCCGCGGCGACCTCGGCGCGGGGGACGCGGACCACCACCTCGTCGAGGGTGACGGGCGGCGGCTCCTCGGCGGCGGGCGCCGGCGCGCCCTCGCCGGCCGCGGCCGGGACGGGCGCGAGCGCGAGGGCGCCGGTCGCCGCGAGGGCGAGCGCGAACAGGCGGGCTTCGCCCCCGAGGGCGTGACGGTCGAGCGCCAAGTCTTCGCGTCTCCTTCGGACGCGGACCCGTTGATGCGCCGCGAACCATTCGCGGCGCTGCTCGGAGGGAGGTCTCCTGGCTCCCGGGGTGCGGCGACGACGCCGCGGCGTCTGCGGCCTTCCCTCCGGCGCGACGGCCGGAAGTGGCTACTGCGTGCAGACGCTTGACCCCGGCTACAGTGGCGGGACCGCGCCGGACTTGGACCGGCTTCCCTGTTCCTCCGAGCGGGTGAAGCGGCTCGGTGCGTAACCTTTCGCGTCGCCGCCTGTCAAGGACGCCGGTCCGCGGCGCCGCGCGGCGACCTCGGCGGAAGGTGCGCGCCCGGCCCCTTCGCGTGCGCCACCTTGGGGCCGGCGGCGCGGCTCGCGGGCGGCTCCGCGGCCGACAGGTGGGCGCGGACCTTGGCGAACCAGCCCGGGCTCACCCCCTTCACGCGCGTGACCTGCTCGGCGGCCTGGAAGGGGTGCTGCTGCCGGTAGGCCACGATGGCCTCGGCCTTCTTCCGCCCGACGCCCGGCAGCCGCATGAGCTGGGCGGCGCTGGCCCGGTTGAGGTCGATCCGCTCGCCCGGCGCGAGCGGCTTCTTGGCGGCGAGGGCCGGGGCGGCCGGGAGGAGCAGGGCGGCCGCGAGCGCCGCGGTGGCGAGCCGGCTCACGGCGCGAGCTCCGAGAGGCCCGCCTCGGCGCGGGTGGGGCGCGGGCCGTCGAACGGGCGCGCCTCCCGCACCTGCAGCTTCTGGTGCGGGCCGAGCGGGAAGGCGTCGAGGTAGAGCGAGATGGAGCCGTCCTGGTTGGTGAAGGCGCTGCCGATCTTCATCCAGTAGGCGGCGCGGTTCGGGTCCTTGCGGTCGATGATGGCGAACACCGACAGCTGCTTCTTGTGGGTCGTGGGGTCGTTCACAGGCGCTCCCTTGCGAAGGCGCGCGCGGGAGTGCGCGCGCCGCGCACCGGGCATCGCAAGGCGCGTGCCCTCGCCGAGCGCTCGCCGGAGCGCGCCTGCGCTCACCGGGAGCGGACCGCGCGGCGGACGCGGGGACGGCGCGCGGACCGGGGAGGGCGGTCCTGGGGCGGCGCGAGCCGTGGTGACGGATCAGTGGAGCCGCGCGCCGAGCCGCTCCACCGGCCGGGCGCCCTCGCAGCGCATCCACTCGGCGGTGTCGAGCTCCACGGCGTCCTCGTGCGTGCCGGCCCGCATGAGCAGGGTCCGCTCCCGCGCCAGGTCGGCGTCCACGTAGATGGGAAGGCCGAACATCCCCAGCGCCGGCTCGGCGCCCGCCTCGCAGGGCTGGAACAGCTCGGCGAACTCGTCCTCGGTGGCGAGCCGCGCCGGCGCGCCGGTGGCCTGCTCGAGCGCGCCGAGGTCGAGCCGCTCGGCGGCCGAGACGACGCACAGGGCGAGCTTCCCGTCGAGCCGCACCACGACCGGCTTCGCCACTCTGCGGCCGCTGATGTGCTCCGCCGCCGCGAGCCGCTGGGCGGTGACGGCGCGGAAGTGGAATCTCGGCTCGCTTCCGGCGTGGTGCTCGTGCAGGTGCGCCTCGATGCTCCTCGGGATCATGGCGGCCTCCTCCGGGAGGGCGCGCGGCCCTCCGGTGAACGATCCTGCGCCCCGCTCGCCGGACCGCGCCAGCCCCCGCCCCGCAGGGGAACCGGGCCCGGCGGGGCGGCCCGCGGCCGCTCGCCCGCTCCACCCGCTCAGGCCGCCTCCCGGAGCGGCGGCCTCGGGTGGACCGCGACGGCGAGCCGCTCCGCCCCCCGCAGCGCCGCGAGCGGCACCTCGCCGGTCCGCCCCTCGCCCCCCGCGAGCACCATGGCGCGGGCGAGGTCGTCGAGCGTGAAGAGCGGCGCGCCGGCGGCGGCCAGGAGGAGGTCCCCCTCGCGCAGCCCGGCCCGCTCCGCCGGCGAGCCGGCCTCGACCGCCACGAGCCGCACCGCGCGCGGCTGGCCGCACCGCCGCGCCGCCTCGGGCGACAGCTCCTCGCTGCGGGCGGCGACGCCGAGCACCGGGCGGCGCACCTCGCCGTCCCGCAGGAGCACCGCCGCGACCCAGCTCGCGGTGTGGGCCGGCACCGCGAAGCCGATGCCGCGCGCCCAGGGGAGCATGGCGGTGGTGATCCCCACCACCGTCCCGGTGGCGTCGAGCAGCGGCCCGCCCGAGTTGCCGGGGTTGACCGCGGCGTCGGTCTGGACGAGCCCCTGGAGGAGCCCGCCCTCGGCGGCCGGGAGGTCGCGGTAGAGGGCGCTCACCACGCCGGTCGAGACCGACCGCTCGAAGCCGAGCGGGTTGCCGATGGAGACGACGAGCTCGCCCACCTCCAGCCGGCGCGCCTCGGCGAGCGCGAGCGGCGTGAGGGCCGGCGCGTCGGCGCGCAGGACGGCGAGGTCGGTGCGGGCGTCGGCGCCGACGAGCGTCGCCGGGGCGGCCGCGCCACCCGGGAGCCGGACCTGCAGCGGCTCGTGGCCGCGGCGGCCGTGGGCGTGCGGCTCGGCGCCGCGCACCACGTGGGCGTTCGTGAGCAGGTAGCCGTCGGGCGTGAGGACGAGGCCGGAGCCCTGGCCCCGGCGGTGCTCGACGCCGACCACCGACGGCGAGGCGCGCGCCACGAGGTCGGCGAGGTCGCGCGACAGCTGGGCGAGGGCGGTCACGGCCGCGCCCCCGGCCGCTCGCCGACGGTGATCGCGAGCTCGCGCACCTCCCCGGCCCGCAACACGCGCAGGCGCGCGGCGGCGCCGATCCGTTCCTCCTCGAGGATGGGCTGCAGGTCGCCGGGGTGGCGCAGCGGCTCGCCGTCGGCGGCGAGCAGGACGTCGCCGAGCAGGAGCCCCTCCCGCCCGGCCGGGCTCTCCTCCTCCACGGCCGTCACGAGGAGCCCCGCGCCCGCGCCGGCGGCGCGCGCCGCGGCGGGGGAGAGCGCCACCGGCAGGCTGGCGAGGCCGAGGTAGCCGCGCCGCACCCGCCCGTGCGAGAGCAGGGCCCCGACGACGCGGCGCAGGGTGGCGGGCGGCAGGGCGACCGGCGCGCCCCGGCCGAAGCCGGCGGTGGCGATCCCGACGGCGGCGCCGTCGAGCGAGAGCACCAGGCTCCCGGAGAGCCCCGGGGCGGCCGAGAGGTCGAGCTCCACGTAGCGGTCGAGCCGGCCGCCGGCGGGGGTGCGCCAGGGGCGCGGCGAGACGCGGGCCGCGACGGCGAGCCCGGCCCGGACGGCGCGGCCCGGGCGCGAGAGGGCGAGGAGGAGCGCGCCGGCGCGGGGCGGCGCCTCGGCGAAGGCGGGCACCGGCAGCCCGCCCGTGGCGGCCCGCAGGACCGCGAGGTCGGTCGCCGGGTCGGCGCCCACCAGCTCGGCGCGGACCGTCTCGCCGCCCGGGAGGCCGACCTCGATCCCCTCGTCGCGCTCGAGCCCGTGGTGGCAGGTCACCACGACGCCATCGGCGGACCAGGCCGCCCCGCTCATCGGGAAGCGCCCGCCGCCCTCCACGCGCACCACGCTCGCCTCGGCGCGCTCCGCGAGATCCGCGAGGGCGTCCGAGAGCTGCACCGCCAGGCTCCGTTCCATCGTCCTTCTCCTCCGGCCCGCGACGGCGGGCGCGAGGGAGAGGTAGCCCGGGGCCGCCGGCGCCACATCGTGCGGAGGGACGGGGCGGGACCTGTCCGGAAGGACAGGGGTCAGAGCACCAGCCAGCCCTGCCGGGCGGCGCGCACGATGGCCTCGGCGCGGCTCTCGGCCCCGAGCTTCGTGAGGATCGCCTCGACGTGGAACTTGGCGGTGCGCTCGCTCACCCCGAGCCGCTGCGCGATCGACTTGTTGGCGAGCCCCTCGCCGAGGAGCGCCAGCACCTCGCGCTCGCGCGGCGTGAGCGGCTCGGGGTCGGCGAGGGCGGGGGGCGGGCGGAGGAGCCGGTCCGAGAGCGGCGCGTCGAGGACCAGGAGCCCCTCGGCGGCGGCGAGGAGGGCGGCCGCGAGCCGCGCCGGGCCGGCGTCGCGCCGCACCACCCCGCGCGCGCCGGCGGCGAGCGCGCCGGGGGCCTCCGCCTCGGAGGAGACGAGCGCGATGGCGGGGAGGGCGGCGGCGACGGCGCGCAGCGCCTCGAAGCGGGCGGGGAGCCCCGGGTCCACCACCGCGGCCGCGGCCCCGGCCGACGCGAGGGCGCCGGGGGACGCCTGCTCCGGCGCGAGCTGCGCCACGAGCGAGAGCTCGGGGCGCGCGGCGAGGAGCGCGGCGAGGCCGCCCAGCGAGAGCGGGTCGGGTCCGACGAGGGCGACGGGGAGGGGCACGCCCCGCACATAACGACGCCGCGCCCGCGAGGCTGCGGGGCGCGGCGGGTGGGTGGGCGGCGGGGCCGCGGATCCTGCTGGCCGCCCCTCCCTGGCCCTCCCCGCCCGGCGGGGAGGGGAAGGGCCGCGGGGGAGCGGCTCGGGCGCAGCGGGCTGCTGCGAGGTACTGCGAGGTGGCCGAGGTGCCGCGGGCCGGCTCACCAGGGACCCTCTTCCCCTCTCCCGCGCGAGCGGGGGAGGGTGAGGGAGGGGGCGGCGGCCCGCGGAGGACCGGGGCCGCCCGCCCGGCGCGGCTAGAAGATGTAGTACTTGGCCGAGAAGTTCAGGCGGGCCATGTCGCCCTTCTCGCCCTTGAGCGTCTCGCGATCGCCCCAGATGCCCTCGACGCCCAGGTCGATGTTCCGCACCGGCGTGAAGATGGGGCCGAAGTGGACCTGGCGGACCATCCGGTTGATGCCGAAGCGGCCGGAGTCGAGCCCGTTGGCGGCGGCGTAGGTGGTGTACTCGTTGTCGAAGTTGCGGGTGAACCCGCCCACGAGGTTGAAGCGCACCCAGTCGGTCGGCTTGAACTGGTAGCCGACGACCGCGCCGATGGCCTGCTCCACGATGACCCGATTGGTGTTCGGGTCGTAGAAGGCGCCCTCGATGTAGTTCATGTAGCGGCCGATGCCGTCGCCGTAGGTGACGCCCAGGCTGAGGTAGTCCTGGTTGTCGCGCATCTTCACGAGCGCGGTGGCGGCGACGCCGTAGCCGCGGTACGAGGCGGCCTGGGCGCTGTTGCCGGCCTGCACCCGGATCTCATGGGTGAGGGCGCGGGCGCTCATGGTGCCCCAGTCGAACGAGCCGTCCCAGCGGGCGATGAGGTCGGGCAGCCGCGAGAAGCCGGCGGTGGTCGGGGTGAGGTTCTGGTCGAGCGCGTAGGCGTCCGAGTTCTCGAGCGCGACGGTGAAGTTGCCCCAGGTCGGCGTGGCGTAGGTGTAGCGGAGCTGCGCCTGGCGGATGAAGGTGGCGCCGATGGGGCCGTTGTAGTCCACGGTCTCCGGCGAGTTGTCCACGTCCATGAAGGTGGACCAGGTCTCGCCGGCGAGGAGGCCGGCGAACACGCCGTAGGCGTGGCGGATGCGGAAGCCGTAGCTGCTCGTCGCCTGCTGCGTGTAGATGTCCTTCACGCTGCCGTAGAGGTCGGTCCCGCCGGTGCGCGGCTCGTTGTTGAAGTCGCCCTCGATCTTGATCACCAGCGGCCCGAACTTCGTCGGGGTGGAGGCGTCGATCCCGACGCGCGAGGTGCGGGCGGTGAGGTAGTCGCGCCCCTTGCGCTCCGACTCCGCCGACCCGTAGAGCGGCAGGTACGGCGCGAAGGTCGAGTAGTCGATGTCGGCGTTGTCGCCGCGGAACTCGTGGACGTAGTTGAGCTCGGCGAAGCCGTAGAGGTGGAGCGAGGTCTCGGTCCCGGGGATGCGGAACGAGTTCGGGATGTCGCCCGCGACCACCGCGTCCTTCTGCTTGATCTCGAGGAGGTCGAGCCGGTCGGCGACCGACGGGCCCTCCTCGGCGCCGGCCTGCGCCTCGGGGGCCGGGGCCTTCTGGGCCTTCAGCGCGTCGAGCTCGGCGCGGAGCTTCTTCACCTCGGCGCGCAGGTCGTCCTGGCTCGGGGCGGGGTCGGCGGCGAGGGCGGGCGAGCCGAGGAGGAGGGCGGCGGCGGCGCAGGCGCCGCCGAGCGTGCGAGTCACTCTCATGTGTCGGGAGCTCCGGGTCTGGGGTGTCTGAAGCGGCGTTGCGGTGGAGCGTCAGTGCTCGATCTGGCCGAGGAAGGCCCGGATGCGAGGGTGCTGCTGGTCGTCGAAGAACGGGTCGGGGGCGGCCTCCTGGAGGATGCTGCCCTGGTCGAAGAAGAGGATCCGGTCGCCGGCCTCGCGGGCGAAGCGCATCTCGTGGGTGACGACGACCATCGTCATCCCGGCCGCCGCGAGGTCCTTCATCACGTCGAGCACCTCGTTGATCATCTCCGGATCGAGGGCGCTCGTGGGCTCGTCGAAGAGCAGCACCTTGGGCTGCATCGCCAGCGAGCGCGCGATGGCGACGCGCTGCTGCTGGCCGCCGGAGAGCTGGTGCGGGTGCTTGTGGGCGTGGTCCTGGAGCCCGACGCGGGTGAGGATCTCGAGCGCCGCCCGGTTCGCCTCCTCGCGCGGCGCCTTGCGCACCTTGCGCGGCGCGAGGGAGACGTTCTCGAGGGCGGTGAGGTGCGGGAAGAGGTTGAACTGCTGGAACACCATCCCCACCTCGCGCCGGATGGCGTCGAGGTTCCTCACGCTGTCGTCGAGCTCGATGCCGTCCACCACGATGCGGCCGGAGTCGTGCTTCTCGAGCCGGTTCAGGGTGCGCAGGAAGGTGGACTTGCCCGAGCCGGAGGCGCCGACGATCACCGCCACCTCGCCCTCGTAGAAGGCGGTGGTGACGTCGCGCAGGACGTGGGCGGGGCCGAAGTGCTTGTTGACGCGCTCGGCGGTGATGAGCGGCGCGCGCGGCGCGGCCGCCGCCGTGGGGTGGACGTGCGACATGGCTAGTGGCGCTGCTCGACGTCCATCCGCAGCTCGATGGCGCCGGCGATCTGGGTGAGGACGGTGGTGAGCACGAGGTAGATGCTCGCGGTGGCGATGAAGACCGGCACCGGCTGGAAGGTGGCCGCCTGGACGCGGTTGCCGATGTTGGAGAGCTCCACCACGCCGATGACGTAGGCGAGGGAGGAGTCCTTGAGGAGCGCCACCACGTTGTTCACGAGCGGCGGCAGCGCGATCTTGAGGGCCTGCGGGAAGACGATCGAGCCGAAGGTCTGGAGCGGCGAGAGCCCGAGCGAGCGCGCCGCCTCGGTCTGCCCCTTGGGGATGGCGCCGATGCCGGCCCGGATGGCCTCGGCGTTGTAGGCGCCCACGTTGACCCCGAGCGCCAGGGCCGCCGAGTTGAAGTCGGAGAGCTTGAGCTGCGGCACCATCATCGGCAGGGCCAGGTAGACGAAGAGCACCTGGACCAGCAGCGGCGTGCCGCGGATCACCCAGACGTAGAACTCGGCCGCCCAGCGCAGCGGGGCGAAGCGCGACAGCTTCCCCACCGCCGCGAGCACCCCCGCGACCATCCCCATGAGCCCGGCGACGAGCGTGAGCTCGACGGTGACCCGGGTGCCCTCCGCGAACTGCTCCGCGGCCGGGCCGATCGGCTCGGGCATGCGCGCCAACGGGCGGGCCACGAGCCACATGAAGAGCACCAGCGCGAAGCTCGACACCAGGATGGTGGCGGTGCTCCGCTGCTGGCGGGTCCAGCTCGCCGGCCAGAGGGTCCGGGAGCCGTCCTGCGGGGCGGTCGGCATGGGGGGGCGGTGCGGGTGGCGCGGGTGGAGCGGAGCCGCTAGCGGCAGCGGATGTCCTCGCCGAAGTACTTCTGCGAGAGGGCGCCGTAGCTGCCGTCCGCCATCATCTCGGCGAGGGCCTTGTCGAGGGCCTTGGCGAGCGAGGCGTTGCCCTTCTTCACGGCCGGGGCGATCCGCTCGACGAACACGAACTCGCCCATGTGCATGCCGCCGGGGTTCGACGCGAGGGCCGCCTTGGCGACGAACTTGTCGGTCACCCAGGCGTCCACGCGGCCGTTGGCGAGCGCCGAGCGGGCGTCGGTGTCGCGCGGGAAGTTCTTCACCTCCTTGACGGAGGAGAGCTTCTTCACGTTCTCGAGGTAGGTGGTGCCGGTCTGGACCGCGACCACCTTGCCGGCGAGGTCCTTCGAGGCGCGGATGGCCGGGTCCTTCGCCACGATGATGCCGCCCGAGCAGTACTCGGGGCTGCTGAAGGTGACGGCCTTGGAGCGCTCGTCGGTGATGCCGAAGGAGGCGATCACCATGTCCCAGCGGTCCTGGCGCAGCCCGGCGAGCAGCGCGTCGAAGGAGAGCGCGCGCCACTCGACCTGCAGCCCCATGCGCTTCGCGAGCGCGTTCGCGAGGTCGATCTCGAAGCCGCTGAGCGTCGGGCCCTGGAAGTAGTTGAAGGGAGGGAAGGCGCCCTCGGAGGCGATGACGATCTTGCCGTCCTTCTTGATCTCCTCGAACGTGCGGGCCTGGGCGGTCACCGCGACGGAGGCCAGCACCAGGACTGCGAGCCACTTCGGCAGGGTCATTGTCGTTTCCTCTGGAGGTGTAGGCGGCGCAGACTAGTCACCTGCGCCGCGTCCCGCAAGGGGTGCCCCCGTCGCCCGCCCGGCCGCCGTCCAGCCCCGCGGGATGACTCGCCGCGTCAGTTGACGATCGGGTTCCCGGGGGTCCCCGGGAAGTGCGGCGTGTCGAGGTCGATCGGGCCGAAGCGGGCCTCGTAGCGCGCCAGGTTCTCCTGGAGGGCGTGGAGCAGCCGCTTCGCGTGCTTGGGGGTGGTGATGGCCCGGGCGCGGACGGTCGCGCGGGGGGCCTGCGGCTGGAGGTACATGAGGTCGAGCGTGAACTCGGTCTCGGTGTGGTTCACCATCGCGAGGTTCACGAACGCGCCGTTGGCGATGGCGGGGTCGAGCTCGATCTGGATCTGGACGGGCTGCGGCGGCTTCGGCGGCTGGTCGGGCATGGGCCACGCTCTACCCGAATCCGCGCGGCGAAAGAAGGTCGAGGTCACGTCAGGAGCATGGTCGATGTCGGCCCTTCCGGGTAAACAGGGCGACCATGGCGGCCACCCACATCGTCGCGATCGACCAGGGCACCACCGGCACCACCGTCCTCATCCTGGACAAGCGGCTCAACGTCCGCGCGCGGGTGAACCAGGAGTTCCGCCAGCTCTTCCCGAAGCCGGGCTGGGTGGAGCACGACCTCGAGGACATCTGGGGCTCCATCCACGGCGCGATGGAGAAGGCGCTGCGCGAGGCGGGGGTGCGCGGCGGCGAGATCGCCGGCATCGGCATCACCAACCAGCGCGAGACGACCGCCGTCTGGGACCGCCGCTCCCACAAGCCGCTCCAGAGCGCCATCGTCTGGCAGGACCGGCGCACGGCCGACCTGTGCGCCCGGCTGAAGGCGGAGGGGCACGAGCCGGTCGTGCGCGAGAAGACGGGGCTCGTGCTCGACCCGTACTTCTCGGCCACCAAGCTGCAGTGGATCCTCGAGAACGTGCGCGGGGCGCGCGAGAAGGCCGAGTCCGGGCAGGTGGTCTTCGGCACCATCGACAGCTACCTCGTCTGGCGGCTCACCCAGGGCGCGGCCCACGTGACCGACGTCTCGAACGCGAGCCGCACGCTGCTCATGAACCTCCGGACGCTCGACTGGGATCGGGACCTGCTCGACCTCTTCGGCGTGCCGCGCCAGATGCTGCCGGAGATCCGCGGCTCGTCCGAGGTGCTCGGGGTGACGCGCGGCGTGCGCAGCCTGCCCGACGGCATCCCGGTGGCGGGCATCGCCGGGGACCAGCAGGCGGCCCTCTTCGGCCAGGCCTGCTTCGACGCCGGCGCGGCCAAGTGCACCTATGGCACGGGCGCCTTCCTGCTCCAGAACACCGGGCCGGAGCCGGTCTTCTCGCGCCGCGGGCTCCTCACCACGGTCGCCTGGAAGATCGGCGACGAGGTGAGCTACGCCCTCGAGGGCTCGGCCTTCGTGGCCGGCGCGGCGGTGCAGTGGCTCCGCGACGGGCTCGGGCTCATCAAGAAGTCGTCGGAGGTGGAGGCGCTCGCGAAGACGGTGAAGGACTCGGGCGCGGTCATCTTCGTGCCGGCGCTCTCGGGGCTCGGCGCGCCGCACTGGAAGCCGGAGGCGCGCGGCGTCATCGCGGGCCTCGACCGCAGCACCACGGCGGGCCACCTCGCGCGCGCCACGCTCGAGGGGATCGCCTTCCAGATCCACGACCTCGCCGAGGCCATGAGCGTCGAGGCCGGCCGGCCCTTCCCCGCGTTCCGGGTGGACGGCGGCGCGTCCCAGAACGACCTGCTCATGCAGTTCCAGGCCGATCTCCTGGGCGTCCCGGTGGAGCGGCCGCGCATGATCGAGACCACCGCGCTCGGCGCCGCCTTCCTGGCCGGGCTCGCGGTGGGGCTCTGGCCCGACCGGGCCGACATCGGCCGCTACTTCAAGGTGGGCAAGCGCTTCGAGCCGAAGATGAAGCCCGAGGAGCGCGAGCGGCACCTCGGCCGGTGGCGGAAGGCGCTGGCGCTCGCCGTCGGCTGGGCCGCGCCCGCCGCCGCCCCGTCGGCCACGGCGGCGCCCCCGGTCGCCGAGCCAGCGCCCTCGGCCCCGCCCGCGCAGCCCGCGCCCGCGCCCACGACCTCCGACGCGGCGCCCTAGAAGAGCCGCTCGAGCGCCTCGTCCACCGTCGTCACCGCCACCGCCTCGAGCCCGGCCGGCAGCTCGGCGTGGCGCGCGTTGGCGGCCGGGAGCAGCACCCGGTCGAACCCGAGCCGGGCCGCCTCGGCGAGGCGCGACTCGGCCTGCGAGACGGCGCGGACCTCGCCCGCGAGCCCCACCTCGCCGAGGACGAGCGTGCGCTGCGGGATCGACCTCTCGCGGAAGCTCGAGGCGAGCGCGGCGATGCAGGCGAGGTCGGCCGCGGGGTCGTCGAGGGTGAGGCCGCCGGCCACGTTGACGAAGAGGTCGCAGCCCAGGATCTCGAGCCCCACCTTCTTCTCCAGCACCGCGGCCAGCAGCGCGACGCGGTTGGAGTCGAGGCCGAGGGCGGTGCGGCGCGGGGTGCCGAAGCCGGTCGGCGCCACCAGCGCCTGCACCTCCACGAGCACGGTGCGGCTGCCGTTCAGCGCCGCCGTGACCGCGCTCCCCGGGGCGTCCTCCGGGC
The DNA here is from genome assembly GCF_023169965.1 of Anaeromyxobacter paludicola. NCBI lineage: Bacteria > Pseudomonadati > Myxococcota > Myxococcia > Myxococcales > Anaeromyxobacteraceae > Anaeromyxobacter > Anaeromyxobacter paludicola. The sequence continues at coordinate 4,106,227 of NZ_AP025592.1, forward strand.
GCTCCGCCAGGAACAGCGCCGACGGGTTCGGCACCTCCTGCAGCCCCCTGGCCTTCATCTCGAAGACGCCGATCTCGCTCGCCGAGCCGAAGCGGTTCTTGTGCGAGCGGAGCACGCGGTACGGGTGCGCGCCGCCGCCCTCGAAGTAGAGGACGGTGTCCACCATGTGCTCGAGCACGCGCGGGCCGGCGATGGCGCCGTCCTTGGTGACGTGGCCGACGAGGAAGGTGGCGGTCTCGCTGGTCTTCGCGAAGGCCATGAGGCGGGCCGTGACCTCCCGGATCTGCGACACCGTGCCGGGCGCGCTCGCGAGCTCGGGGAGGTACTGGGTCTGGATCGAGTCCACCGCCAGCACCGCGGGCTTCAGCTGCTCGGCGGCGTGGAGCACCTTCACGGCGTCGGTCTCGGCGAAGACCCGCAGGCTGCCCGCGGCGACGCCGAGCCGGTCGGCCCGGAGCTTCACCTGGCGGGCCGACTCCTCGCCGGAGACGTAGAGCACGGGGCGGTCGCCGAAGGCGCGGCAGAGCTGGTCGAGGGCGGCGAGGAGCAGCGTGCTCTTGCCGATGCCGGGGTCGCCGCCGAGGAGGATGAGCTGCCCGGGCACGAGGCCGCCGCCGAGCACGCGATCGAGCTCGCCGATGCCGGTGCGGGTGCGGGCCGCCTCCCCGGCCTCGACCTCCGAGAGCGGCAGCGGCCGGGCGCTCCCGAAGCCGGCCGGGTGGACGCGCCCGCCGGCGCGGGGCTCGGGGACGGCCACCTCCTCCTGCAGCGTGTTCCACTTCCGGCAGGCGGGGCACTGGCCGAGCCACTTGGGGCTCGACTGCCCGCACTCGGTGCAGGCGTAGACGGTCTTCACTGCGGCGCGGGCCATGCGGCTCCATAGCAGGCGCCCCTGACGAAGTGGCGGCCGGTCCGTGGTCAACCCTGGTGTGTGGGGCTGGTTGACGACGCCTTCCTCCCTGGTAAGGTTCCCCCACCCATGAGCAAGCGACCGCTCCCTCCCGGCATCGAGCCCATCTCCGCCGAAGAAGCCTACCGACTCATCCGCCAGACCGATCCCGAGGGGCTCGCCGCCCTGATGGCGCGCGCCAGGGCGGTGCGCGAGGCGGTGCACGGGAAGGAGGTCTCGCTCTGCGGCATCACCAGCGCGAAGAGCGGCCACTGCCCCGAGGACTGCGGCTTCTGCCAGCAGTCGGCCCACTTCAAGGACACCGGCGCGCCCGAGTACCCGATGATCGGCGCCGACGAGATGGTGGCGCAGGCGAAGCTGGCCGAGCAGGCCGGGGCGCGCGAGTTCTCCATCGTCGCGTCGGGCACCCGCGTCTCGAAGGAGTCGGAGCTGCGCACGCTCGAGGAGGCGGTGCGGCGCATCCGGGCCGAGACCACCGTCGAGCCCTGCGCCTCGCTCGGCCTCATGCGCCGCCCGGAGCTCGAGCGGCTCAAGGCGGCCGGGCTCATGCACTACCACCACAACCTCGAGACGGCCCGCAGCCACTTCGGGAACGTCTGCACCACGCACACCTACGACGAGCAGCTCGAGACCGTCCGCGCCGCCAAGGCGCTCGGGTTCGAGCTCTGCACCGGCGGCATCCTCGGCATGGGCGAGACGCCCGAGCAGCGGGTCGAGCTGGCGCTCACGCTGCGCGAGCTCGAGGTGGACTGCATCCCGGTGAACTTCCTCAACCCGCGGCCCGGCACGCCGATGCAGGACCTGAAGGCCATCACGCCGGAGGAGTGCCTCGCCGCGCTGGCGGTCTTCCGGCTGGTGATGCCGGCGGCCCACGTCTTCGTGATGGGCGGGCGCGAGGTGAACCTGGGCGGCCGGCAGGACCTCATCTTCGAGGCCGGCGCCGACGGCACCATGGTCGGGAACTACCTGACCAGCGCCGGCATGACCCCGGAGCAGGTGGTGTCGATGATCCGCGGGCAGGGGCTCGAGGTGCGCCCCACGCCCGAGCCCGAGCGCTGGGCCTTCCGCGGCCAGGCGCCGGGGCAGACGGGGTGGAACACGCGGGCGCCGGAGGGTGACGCGCGCACGGCGAAGCCGCGGCTGCCGGTCGTGGGCCAGCGGCCGGGCTGCGCGTGAGCGGCGCCCTCGACTGGATCCCCGGCGCCCTCGAGAAGCTCGAGGCGCAGGGGCTCCGCCGCGGCCTCGAGCCGCTCGGCTCGCCGCAGGGGCCGGTGGTCCGGCTCGGCGGCGCCGCGCTCGTGAACCTCTGCTCCAACGACTACCTCGGGCTCGCCGCCCACCCGCGCGTGCGCGCCGCGGCCGCGGCGCGGAGCGAGGCGGAGGGGGCGGGCGCCGGCGCGTCCCGGCTCGTCTGCGGGGACCTCCCGGTCCACCGGGAGCTCGAGGAGCGGCTGGCGCGGCTCAAGGGCAAGGAGGCGGCGCTCCTCTTCTCCTCGGGCTACCACGCCAACCTCGGCGTGCCCGCCGCGCTCACCGGCAAGGACGACGCCATCTTCTCCGACGTCCTCAACCACGCCTCGATCGTGGACGGCTGCCGGCTCTCCTTCGCGCGCACGGTGCGCTACCGGCACAAGGACCTGCAGGAGCTCGACGACCTGCTCGCGGCGAGCCGCGCCCGGCGCAAGCTGGTGGTGACCGACGCCGTCTTCTCGATGGACGGCGACGCCGCCCCGCTGGCCGAGCTCACCGCGCTCTGCGAGCGGCACGGCGCCATGCTGTACGTGGACGAGGCGCACGCCACCGGGATCCTCGGGGCGCGGGGCGGCGGCCTCTGCGAGGCGCTCGGCCTCTCCGGCCGCGTGGACGTGGTGATGGGCACGCTCGGCAAGGCGCTCGGGAGCTTCGGGGCGGTGGTGGCCGGCAGCCACGACCTGCGCGAGTGGCTCGTCTCGCGCGCCCGCACCTTCGTCTTCACCACCGCGCTCCCGCCCGGCGCCTGCGCGGCGGCGCTCGCGGCGCTCGACCTCCTCGCGGCCGAGCCGGAGCGGCGCGAGCGGCTCGGCGCGCTCACCGCCCGCATGAAGGCGGGGCTCGAGCGGCTCGGGTTCCCGATGGGCGAGGTGGTCGCGCCCATCTTCCCGGTGATCCTCGGCGACGAGCGGCTCGCCCTCGAGGCCTCGCGCCGGCTGCGCGAGCGGGGCTTCCTCGTGCGCGCCATCCGCCCGCCCACCGTGCCCGCGGGGACGAGCCGGCTGCGGGTCACGCTCTCGGCGGATCACGCCCCGGAGCAGGTGGACGGGTTCCTCGGCGCGCTCGGCGACGTGCTGGCGGGGCTGCCGCGGTAGGGACGGCGAGCCTCACGGAGCGGCCCGGCGAGCTCACCGCGCGACGGTGGCGGTGGCGCACGGAGGGTAGAGCGCCGGCGTGCCGGTCGCGAAGGCCCCGAGGTCCTGGGCGCCGCGCCGGCCCAGTCGCTCGCGAGAGGGGGTGCGCTCCGCCAGGAGCGGCGCGCCCGCGAGCGAGGCGGCCGGCGCGGAGGGCGTCATCGACGCCTGGGCCACGAACCCTCCGATGATCGACAGGCAGGCGGTCACCATGATCGCGTCCCGGACGTAGTGCCGCCTCGGCAGCGTGAACGGCGACGGCGTGGGCTTGGACGACAGCATGGCGACCTCCAGAGTCCCGGCCACGAGGATGGCGTGGGGACGCATCATGGAGTCCGGCGGTCGATGTTTGTGACGGCCCTCTGCGTGACCCGCGCCACGGCGACCGGGACCTCAGCCTCGGGTCCGCGCCGGGACCGTCGATCCGAGCAGCCCGATGGCCTGCGCCTGCCGGCCCAGCTTCGCGATGAGCCGCTCGAAGCGCTTCCGGAGCGCGCTCGGCTGGGCGGGCGGCTCGCCGGGCCGTGACAGCACCGCCGCGACCTGCTCCCACGAGAGCCGCTGATCGACGCGCAGCGCGAGCAGGGTCCGCTCCGCCGGCCGGAGCTGCTCGCGGAGCGCCGCCACGGCCCGCGTCCGCTGCTCGGCCCGATCCGACGAGGTCGGCTGCGCGGCGCCGGGCGCGAGGTCGTCCGCCGCGTCGAGGCCGGCGCCGGGCCCGAGCGGCACCGCGCGCCGCCGCCACGGATCGCGCAGGTACCGGATGGCGGCGTGCAGGGCGAGCCGGTAGGCCCAGCTCTTGCGTGAGCACTCGCCGCGGAAGGAGGGGAGCCCTCGCCACAGGTCCTCCTCGAACGCGCCGAAGACGTCGGCGGCCGCCTCCCGGTCGTGCAGCAGGGCGGAGAGGTAGCGGAGGATCTGCCTGCCGTGCTGGCGCAGGAGCGAGGTGGCGGCGTCCCGGAGGGCCGCTTCACCGTCCGCTCCTCGCGCGCTCCTGCGCTCCACCATGGCCCGAGCCCCGCGCTGAGATGGGCGCGGCTCCCGCCCGCGTCAACCGCACCGGCGGGGCCGGATCCGGAGCGGCCGGGCGGGGGCCGCGCGGCGCGCCTCAGGAGCGCTCGACGTGGTAGCCGCGCTCGCGCAGCCCGCGCATGACCTCCTCGGCGTGGTCGGGGCCGCGGGTCTCGAGCGTGAGCTGCAGCCGGGTGTCGCCGAAGCGGTCGGTGAAGGCGCGCGTGTGGTGCACCTCGATCACGTTGGCCTTGTGGGTGGCGATGATCGACGAGACCTTGGCGAGCTGGCCCGGCTTGTCGAGGAGGGCCACGTCGATGCGCACGAGGCGGCCGTCCTTCACCAGGCCGCGCTCGATCACCCGGGCGATGACGTTCACGTCGATGTTGCCGCCGGAGAGGACGAGCGCGACCTTCTTGCCGGCGAGCCCGGAGAGCTTGCGGTGCATCGCCGCCGCCACCGGCGCGGCGCCGGCGCCCTCGGCCACCGTCTTCTCCTTCTCGATGAGGTAGAGGATCGCGCTCGCGATCTCCTCCTCGCTCACGGTGACGATCTCGTCCACGTAGCGCTTCACGTGCTCGAAGGTGCGCTCGCCCGGGCGCTTCACCGCGATGCCGTCGGCGAGCGTCGAGGCCGACTCCAGGGTCACGAGCTCGCCCGCCTCCACCGAGGCCAGCATCGAGGGGAGCACCTCGGTCTCGACGCCGATGACCTTCACGCGCGGGGCGCGCTCCTTCACCGCGACGCCGATGCCGGAGACGAGGCCGCCGCCGCCGACCGGCACCACCACCGCGTCGAGCCCCTCGACCTGCTCGAGCAGCTCGAGGCCGATGGTGCCCTGGCCGGCGATCACCGCCGGGTCGTCGAACGGGTGGATGAAGGTGAGCTTCTCCTCCTGCTCGAGCCGCCGCGCCTCGGCGTAGGACTCGTCGTAGGAGGAGCCGTGGAGCACCACCCGCGCGCCGTGGGCGCGGGTGTTGGCCACCTTCATGATCGGGGTGGCCTCCGGCATCACGATGGTGGCGGAGAGGCCGAGGCGGCCGGCGTGGTAGGCCACCGCCTGCGCGTGGTTGCCGGCGCTCGCGGCGATGAGGCCGCGCTTCTTCTCCTCCGCCGAGAGGAGCAGCAGCCGGTTGAGGGCGCCGCGCTCCTTGTAGGCGCCGGTCATCTGCAGGTTCTCGAGCTTGAGCAGCGCGCGGAACCCGGTGAGGCGCGACAGGAGCTCGCTCGGCGAGCAGGGCGAGAGGTAGATGTGGCCCGCGATCCGTTCGCGCGCCGCCGCGATCTCTTCGAGCGTGACGTACATGGGGAGGAGCGACGCTACCCCCTGCGCTCCCCTGGAGCAAGGGGCAGCGGGCGCTCCCGCCGGTGCCGCGAGCCGTCTCCTCCCGCTGCGGCGCTACGCGCCGAGCCGGCGCGCCAGCTCGACGCGGTTGCGCACGCCGAGCTTGTCGAAGATGGTCTTGAGGTGGCTCTTCACCGTCTGGGCGGCGATCCCGAGCCGCTCGGCGACCTCGCGCGACCGCAGCCCGTCGGCCACCAGCAGCGCCACCTCGCGCTCGCGCTGCGTGAGGTTGTCGGAGACGTGCGGCGGCTCGATGCCGGCACCCTCGACGGTGGCGGGCGGCGCGGACTGAAGGGCGGCGAGCATCCGCTCGCGCCACAGGTGGAGGTGCGTCCGGCCGCGACCGACGGCCGTCACCTCGATCCGCAGCCGCTCGCCCGGGCGCTCCATGGTGAGCGCGCGACGCACGCCCGGCGGACCGGACTGCGCCCCCTCCGCGAGCCCGCGCAGCTCCGCCGGCATCGGGGCGCCGTCGTGGACGTCTCCCCAGAACGAGCGGAGCAGCTCCTCCGCCTGACGATCACAGGCCAGCACACCGCTCACATCACAGTACGCTGACGCACCTCTGGGCATCGCTGCCCGGACGCTGGACTCCATGGCGACTCCCCCCAACGCAATGAGTCGAGCGGAATACTAGCGCAAAAGCAGTACTCGGGGGCGAAGAGCGCTCGGGTCCCCGTGATCGAGGGGTGCCCCGTTCAGGTGAGTCGCGCGCGAATTGCCCGTTTTGCAGGCCAATCCGCGCACCTTCTCCCCCAGTGCACACAGACGGAGCGTCTCACCGGTGAGACGGAGTGTTTCACGGGGGCGTTCGCCGCCGGCCCTCAGCGCAGGTCCACCTCGAAGCCCATGCGGCGGGCCGCCTCGAGGAGCTCGTCGGCGGGCGTGACGCGGGACGGCACCCGCAGCGTGGTCTCGCTCTCCTCGGGGATGATGGCTCGGACGGTCACCGGGCAGTTGCCTGGGTGCTTCGCGAGGAGCGCCTTGAGCGCGGTGGCCCGGTCTCGGTCGAGCCGGTCGGCGTCGATCCGGAGCGCCACCTCGTTGGTCTTCTGGGACCGCATGAGCGCGAGCGGCAGGATGTCGGCGGCCTGCACCTCGGCGCGCGGGTTCTCCTCGTCGCGGACGTTCTGCTTCACCTCGCCGTGGATCACGATGGGCTCGTCCGACTTCACCATCAGCTCCCAGTCGGCCCAGCCCTTCTGCGCCGGCCGGTTGCCCTGCGCCGGGCGGCTGCCCCAGCAGATCACCTCGACCGTGCCCGAGAGATCCTCGAGCGTGAAGAAGCCGAAGCGCGTCCCCTTCTCCTTGTTCACCTTCTCGCGGAGCGACGAGACCACGCCCACCACGGTGACCCGGTCGCCGGGCCGCTTCTGGGCCACCTGCGCGGCGGTGACCGAGCCGTAGCGGCGCACCTCCTTCTCGTGCCCCTGCAGCGGATGGCCGGTGATGTAGAAGCCGAGCGCCTCCTTCTCGAAGGCGAGCCGGACCCGCTCCGGCCACTCCTCCACGGTGGACTCGCCCACCGGGTCGCCCGGCTCCGGCCAGCGCGGCTTGACCTCGGCCGCGGCGGCCACCCCGCCGAACAGGCTCTTCTGGCCGCTGGCCCGGTCGGCGGCGGCCGAGGAGCCGGCGGCGAGCGCCGCGTCGATGCCGTAGAAGAGCTTCCAGCGCGGCAGCCCCTCGAAGTCGAAGGCGCCGCACTTCACGAGCGCCTCGAGCACCTTCTTGTTGATCTTGCGGGGGTCGATGCGGGCGCAGAAGTCGAAGAGCCCCTTGAACGGCCCGCCCTCGCCGCGCGCCGCGAGGACGGCCTGCACCGCCGACTCGCCGACGCCCTTCACCGCGCCCAGGCCGAAGCGGATGCGCCCCTTCTTCCCCGCCTCCCCGGAGGGCAGGGCCGAGAACTCGGCCAGCGACTCGTTGACGTCCGGCGGGAGCACCGCGATCCCGTCGGCGCGCGCCTCCGAGATGTGGGTCACCACCTTGTCGGTGTTGGAGGCCTCGCTCGAGATGAGCGCGGCCATGAACTCCACCGGGTAGTGGGCCTTGAGCCAGGCGGTCTGGACGGTGAGGAGGCCGTAGGCCGCCGAGTGCGACTTGTTGAAGCCGTAGGCGGCGAACTTCTCCATCAGGTCGAAGATGCCGCCGGCGACGGTCTCGTCCACGTGGAGGTTCCGGCAGCCCTCCATGAAGCCGACCCGCTCCTTGGCCATCTCCTCGGCCTTCTTCTTGCCCATGGCGCGGCGGAGCAGATCGGCGCGGCCGAGGCTGTAGCCGGCCAGCACCTGGGAGATCTGCATCACCTGCTCCTGGTAGACGATCACGCCGTAGGTGTCGGCCAGGATGGGCGCGAGCTTCTCGTGCGCGTAGGTGACCTTGTCGCGCCCGTGCTTGCGGTCGATGTAGACGTCCACCATGGTGCGGCCGTCTTCCAGCTTCTGGTCGAGCGGCCCCGGCCGGTAGAGCGCGCCGGCGGCGATGACGTCCTCGAAGCGCGAGGGCTTCATCTTCATCACCATCTCGGTGAAGCCGGAGGACTCCATCTGGAAGACGCCGGCGGTGTCGCCGCGGCTGATGAGCTCGTAGACCGCCGGGTCGTCGAGCGGGATCTGGCTCGCCTCCAGGCCGGCCTGGTCCGGGTGGTTCTTGCGGACCAGCCGGATGGCGTCGTCGATGACGGTGAGGGTCTTGAGGCCGAGGAAGTCGAACTTCACCAGGCCGGCCTTCTCCGCCTCCTCCTTGGCGAACTGCGAGACCAGCATCCCGGAGTCGTCGTCGCGGGAGACCGGGACGTACTCCCAGAGCGGCTTGTCGGCGATGACCACGCCGGCGGCGTGCAGCCCGGTCTGCCGGTTCAGCCCCTCGAGCGCCACCGCGATGTCGAGGACGTCCTTGGTGGTGACCTGGTGCTGCGCGCCCTGGGCGTCGGTCCAGGTGGAGACCACCGTCGGCTTCTCGTACAGCTCCTTGAGCCGCGGCTCGGCCGCCGCCTTCTCGGTGCCGAAGAGCAGCTCCTTGAGCGGCGGGGTCTTGCCCTGCACCGGATCCGGGACGAGCTTCGCGATCCGGTCGCCCTCCGAGAAGGGCAGCCCCATCACCCGGACCACGTCGCGGATCACCGAGCGGGCCTTGAGCGAGCCGAAGGTGACGATCTGCCCGACGTTGTCGCGCCCGTACTTGTCGGTGACGTACCGGATCACCTCGTCGCGCCGGTTCTGGCAGAAGTCGACGTCGAAGTCGGGCATCGAGACGCGCTCGGGGTTGAGGAAGCGCTCGAAGAGGAGGTGCCAGCGGATGGGGTCGAGGTCGGTGATGCGCAGCGCGTAGGCGACGATGGAGCCCGCGCCCGAGCCGCGGCCCGGGCCCACCGGGACCTGGTGCTGCTTCCCCCAGTTGATGAAGTCCTGGACGATGAGGAAGTAGCCCGAGAACCCCATCTTCTTGATGACGCCGAGCTCCATCTCGAGCCGCTGCCGGTAGAGGTCGCGGTCGACCTCGTACTGCCCGGCGACCTCCCGGAAGCGCCGGTCGAGCCCCTCGCGCGCCAGCTTGACGATGTAGTCGTCCTCGGAGAGCCCGTCGGGGAGCTGGAAGCGGGGGAGGAAGTTCTTCCCCAGGTCGAGCTTCACGTTGCACATGTCGGCGATGCGCAGCGTGTTGGCGATGGCCTCCTTGTACTCCGGGAGCGCCTGCCGCATGTCGTCGGCGCTGGTGATGAAGAGGCCGTCGGTGTCGTGGCGGAGCCGCTTCGGGTCGCTGAAGGTCTTGTTGGAGGCGATGCACATCAGCACCTCGTGCGCCTTGGCGTCGGCGCGCGAGACGTAGTGCGCGTCGGCGGTGGCGACGAGGGGGATGCCCTCCGACTCGGCCAGCTCGGCGAGCCGGGCGTTCACCTCGATCTGCTCCTTCATCCCGTTCGACTGCACCTCCAGGAAGAACGAGCCGGGGTCGAAGATGTCGCGGTACTCGCGCGCCGCCGCGCGCGCGCCGTCCATGTCGCCCTTGCGGATGAGGCGCGGCACCTCGCCGGCGAGGCAGGCGGTCATGCCGACGAGCCCCTTGGCGTGCCCGCGCAGCAGCTCCTTGTCGATGCGGGGGTCGTAGTAGAAGCCCTCGGTGAAGGCCATCGAGGAGAGGTAGCGGAGGTTCGCCCAGCCCTCGTTGTCCTTCGCGAGCAGGATCAGGTGGCGCCCGACGCGCTCGGAGCGGTCCTTGCGCCCCTTCTCGCCGGCGACGTAGGCCTCGAACCCGAGGATGGGCTTCACGCCCGCGTCCTTCGCCTTCTTGTAGAAGTCCACCGCGCCGTAGAGGTTGCCGTGGTCGGTGACCGCGACCGAGGTCATCCCCTTCTTCTTCACGTTCTCGATCAGGTCCTTGATGCGGATGGCCCCGTCGAGCAGGGAGTAGAGGGTGTGCAGGTGCAGGTGGACGAAGTCGGACAAGGCGGTGCGCTCCCTTGGGGAGGGGCAGTTCTAGCAGGCGGGTCTGACGGGACGCCAGGGGATCCAGGCCCGCGAAATTCCAGCCGGAACGGGGGTGCCGGGCCGACGGGCGAGCCCCCAGCTTGGAGGGGGCGGACCGGCGGGGCGCCCCGCTCGGCCGACCCGGAGGCGAGGGCGATGACGCGGATCCGTGCGCTGCTCCTGCTGCTCTTCCTCGTGGCCCTCGCCGCGGTCGGGGCGAGGACCTGGCGCGGGCGGGCGGAGGCCCGGCGGCGGGTCGCGACCGTCGCCTCCGCGGACGCGCGGCGGGACGGCGCCGGTGAGCCCTCCGCCTTCCCAGCCGCCGGCGGCGACTCGCCCGCGGACGCGCCGGGCGCGGCCCCGTCCCCGATCGGCGCGCCGGCGCCAGCCCCGGCTGCTGCTCCGCCCGCCGTGGCTTCGGCGCCGCCTGCGACCGCGCCCGACCAGCCGCCACCACCGTCCGGGGCGCGCGAGGCGACGGCTTCCGCAGCTCCCGCCCTGGCCGCGGGCGCGAGCCCGCCCGAGGAATCCTCCGCCGCGGCGGGTGGAGCGGGGCCGGCGTCGCCGCGGCCGGAGACCACGCCGCCCTCGGAGGCGGCGCAGGCCGACTCCGCGCGGCGGCTCGCGGCGCTCGAGTCGGAGCTCGGGGCGCTCCGCGCGCGGGACGAGGCGCAGCAGGCGGCGCTGGCCGCGATGCGGGAGCGGGTGACCGCCCTCGAGGGGCAGCTCTCGGCGGTGGACGCCGACCGGCAGGCCCAGGCCCGGAGCCCGCAGGTCCGGGCGAGCCTCGCGGCGGAGGCGCTCGCCACGACCCAGGAGGCGGCCCAGCTCCTCTCGCTCGGCACCGGCTCGGTCGGCGACGACCTCGACGCCGCCCAGGCACGGCTCACGCGGCTGCGCGAGGAGGCGGCCCGGTTCGGCGTGGGGGCCGAGGCGGCGCAGGCGCGCGCCGCCGACGAGGCGCTCGCGACCGCGCGGGCCCTGGTCGCGCAGGGCGACCTCTACGGCGCCCGCCTGGCGCTGGCCGCCGCCGTGGACGCGACCCGCCAGGCGCTCGCGACGGCCAGCCAGGGGGCCGCGGCCGGGGCCGCGACCGGGGGAGCCGGGATGAGCGGGTACTGACGGCGGAGCGGGCGGAAGGCTCGCCAGGAGCGCCCACCGTTCCCCTTGCCGCCCGCCGCCGCCGGCGGGATGCTCGCCGCCATGGCCAACGACGGCGACTTCCTCCACCGCGCCCCGCCCGCCTTCGCGGGCAAGCGCGCCTTCCGGCTCGGGCTCTCCGCGAGCTACGGCCTCGACGAGGCCGGGATCCGCGAGGCGCTCGACCGGGGGATGAACTACGTCTTCTGGAACCCCATGGCGAAGAAGCTCACCCGCGTGCTGCGCGAGGTGGCGCGGACGCGGCGGGAGGAGCTCATCCTCGCCACGGGGCCGACCTTCGGCTTCCTGCCGGGCTCGCTGCGCAAGCGGGTGGAGCGGGCGCTCACGGTGCTCGGCACCGACTACCTCGACGTCTTCCAGCTCTACTGGCTCGGGAAGATGTCGGCCTTCACGCCGGCGGTGGTGGACGAGCTCGTCCGGCTCAAGGCGGAGGGCAAGGTGCGCGCGCTGGGGTGCTCCATCCACGACCGCCCGCGGGCGGGGCGGCTGGCGGAGGACTCGCCGCTCGACCTCCTCATGATCCGCTACAACGCCGCGCACCCGGGCGCGGAGCGGGAGATCTTCCCGCACCTCGCGGCGCGCCGCCCGGCGGTGGTGGCCTACACGGCGACGAGCTGGACGAAGCTCCTGCGCCCGCCGAAGGGCTGGAAGGGGAAGGTCCCCACGGCGGGCGACTGCTACCGGTTCTGCCTCACCTCGCCGCACGTGGACGTGGTGCTCTCGGCCCCGGGCACGCCGGAGCGGCTGCGCGAGAACCTCCTGGCGCTGGAGCGCGGGCCGATGTCGGAGGAGGAGCTCGCCTGGATGCGCGAGCTCGGGCGCGTGGTCCACGGGTGAGCTCGGGGCCGCGCCCGCCCGGGCTCACGGCCGCTCGCGCACGAACCAGCGGATGGCGCCGAAGGTGCCGGGGGCCGTGCGGATCTGGCGGAACCCGAGCCGCGCGATGAGCGCGAGGGAGCGGAAGTTGGGGGCGTCGGCGCACGCCAGCGCGCGCGCGAGGCCGAGCCGGCCGAAGGCGTCGTCGAGGACGGCGCGGCACGCCTCGGAGGCGAGCCCGCTCCGCCAGTAGCGCGGCCAGATCCCGGCGCCGAGCTCGAGCCCGCCCTCGGGCGCGTGGGCGGGCAGCAGGCCGGCGTACCCGACGAAGGCGCCGCCGGCGCGGAGCCGCAGCCCGAAGGCGCCGGTGCCGTGGCGCTGGAAGGTCGCGAGGCTCCGCAGGGTCAGGTAGCGCACGCGGGCCTCGGAGAGGACGCGTCCCTCCGCCGCCCAGCGGCGCACGTCCGGGTCGATCATCAGCGCGCGCAGGGTGCCGACGTCGCCGAGGGTGAGCGGCGTGAGGAGGAGCCGGGGGGTCTCGAGCGACGGGTCCATGCCCGCGTCGTACCATGGCGGGCGGCCGCTACGCTCCCGCCCAGAGCTGCATCACCGCGTACGCCCGGAACGGCCGCCACCGCTCCGCCCGCCGCTCCGCCTGCGCCACCGTGGGCAGCGCGCCGCCGCGCGCCAGCGCCTTCCGCACCCCGAGGTCGCCGGCGACGAAGGCGTCCTTCTCCCCGAGCGCGCGCATGGCGATGTACTGGGCGGTCCAGGGGCCGATGCCGGGGAGCGCCACGAGGCGCGCGACCGTCTCCTCGAGGGAGGGCCCGCGCTCGAGGGAGAGGGCGCCGTCGCGGAGGGCCCGGGCGATGCGCCGGACCGCCTCGGCGCGGGCGCGGGTGAGGCCGAGCGGCGCGAGGTCGGCCTCGGCGAGCGCCTCCGGCCCGGGGAAGAGGCGGGTGAGCCCGCGGGCGTCCTCGAGCGGCGCGCCGTGCGCCTTCGCGATCCGCCCCAGGATCGTCACCGCCCCCTTCACCGAGATCTGCTGCCCCACGATCCCGCGCACCGACATCTCGAAGGGATCGAACGCGCCGGCGATGCGCAGGCCGGGCCGGGCGGCGAGGAGCGGCGCGAGGCGCCGATCCTTGCCGAGGTGGGCCTGGACCGCCTCCGGGTCGGCGTCGAGGTCGAAGACGCGCGTGACGCCGCGCCGGATCGCCTCCACCACCGGGGCGGCGGGGCGCCGCGCCGAGGTGAGGGAGAGCTCGAGGGCCGGCGAGCCGTCGGTGGCGGCCCGGACCGAGATCACGCCCTGGAAGCCGGGCGTGGAGACGGCGCGGCGCCAGGCGCCGCTCTCCACCTGCTCCACGCCGGGGATGGCGCGGGCGGCGAAGAAGCGGAGCAGCGCCTCGAGATCGTAGGGCGGGCGGTAGGGGAGGGTGAGCTCGAGGCGCATCGCGCCATTCTCGCGCGGGGCCCCGGGCCGCGCCACCGCCGCGTCATCAACGCGCGCCGCGGTACTCGCCCCCCGAGACCCAGCCGGCCTGCGCGAAGCCGCCGACGTAGTGCGCCTTCTCCACCGCCAGCCGGTAGAGCCGGAAGTCGCCGAGCTCGAAGTAGGGCTCGGTCTCGGGGTGGCGCGCGAGGTAGCGCTCCTTCACCGGGGCGAGCTCCGCCTCGGGCACCGCGGCGACGCGTCCGAGCAGCGCGGCGCGCGCGCCGGTCTGCGGGTCGTCCCGGGCCCCGGCGTCGGCCACGAAGAGGCAGGCGCGGGGGTCGGCGAGGACGTTGCGGGTGTGCTGGGCGAGGCCGCTCATGAGGAAGAGCGGCTGGCCGTCCCCGTCGAGCGCGTAGGGGGTGAGCGAGCCGAAGGGCCAGCCCTGCTCGCGGGCGGACAGGGTCGCGAGCACGCCGGTCCGCTCCTGGGTCAAGAGGCGCAGCACCGCGCGGGCGCGCTCGGCGGGGCCGCCGGACTCGAGGGGCTCTTCGGCCATGAGGTGATCCTCCGGCCGGGGAGATAAGCGGGGGCCCGGGCGATCGCACCCGGCGCGCGCGGGGTGCCCCGGGGGAGCGAGCGGTGGAAACGAGAAGCCCCTCCCCGCCGCCAGCGGCGAGGAGGGGCTGCAAGGACCGAAGGCCTACGCCTTCTTGTGGCACTGCGTGCAGTTCTTCTCGGTCGGGCCCTTCTGCTGCTCGGCGTGACAGCTCCAGCAGAGCTTGTGGGCCGTCTCCTTCGTCAGCTCGAGCTTCTTCGGCGCGCCCTCGTGGCACTTCTTGCAGCCCTGCGTCTGGTGGGCCTTGTGGTCGAAGGTCACGTTGCCGTTCTTGGCCGGCAGCGTCACGGTGGTGGGGGGCGCGGCCAGGGCGGCGGTGGCGCCGGCGAGCAGGGCAGCGGCGAACAGGGTCTTCAGGGTGCGGGTCATCTGGTCCTCCCTCGGGCTCCGTTGCCCGGTTGGTTACCCGAGGGACGGCCCTGCCCCGAGGTTATTCAACGGCCGGCGCGACGGCCGCATCCCCCTGGAAGATCGCCCGGATCGAGGGGCGCGCCAGCACGAGGATGGTGAACACCCCGAGCACGGTGCCGAAGGGGAAGAAGCCGCACGAGAGCGCGCCCACCACCACGCAGAAGGTGTGATGCCGGCGCCGCTGCAGCGCCCTCGCCGCGAGGACGACGAGGGCGGTGAAGCCGAGCCCGCAGATGACGAGCGCCACGCCCAGGACGGCCATCGCCCAGCCGAAGAGCGGCGGCGGCAGGCCCGGCTGGCGGGGGCCCGTGGTGGCCATGTAGACGCCGAGCCCGATCCAGATGGAGGGGAAGAGCGAGAAGAGCCCGGCGATGCCGGCCAGCACGTAGTGGAAGATCGAGAGCAGCCGGAGCTGCTCGAGGTCGCGGTCCATTCACTCCTCCGCCGCGCATGGTAGCGCACGCGGGCGGCCGGCGGGCGGGCTCGCGGCGGGTTTCTCAGGCCGCCCACTCCCGGAAGGCGTCCCGGGCGCGGGCCAGGAACCCGCTCCAGGCGGGACGCCAGCCGAGCCGCTGAGACGCCTCGCCCCGGACCACCTGGTCGAGGGCGAGCGCGTCCGCCATCGGCCCCATGCCGCGCCGGGCCTCCTCGAGCGGCACCGGCCGGACGGCGCCCTCCTTGCCGGCGGCCTGCGAGGCGGCCCGCGCCAGGTCGGCGAGGGTGGGGGCCTCGCCGTCCACGCCGTGGTAGACGCCGCTGGCGCGCGACTCGAGGACCCGGAGGTAGAGCCGGGCGAGGTCCTCGCGGTGCACCAGGCTCCAGCGGTTGCGCCCCTCGCCGACGAAGGCGGCCGCGCCGTCCTTCACCGCGGTCTCGAAGAACGGCGCCAGCAGCCCGCCCTTGCCCCCGTAGACCATCCCCGGCCGGATCACCGCGGTGACGAGCCCCCCGGCGGCCGCGCCGAGCGCGAGCTGCTCGTGCGCGGGGCGCCACGCCACGGCGGCGGCGGGGTGGGTGATCGCGGTGGACTCGTCGGCCCCCTCCGGCCCGGTGTCGCCGAGCACCCAGACGCCGGAGGTGTAGACCAGCACCCGCGGCCCCTCGCCCTGGCGCGCGGCCTCGAGGAGCGCCTCGAGCGCGGCCCGGTCGGCCGGCGGTCCGAGGCCGTAGTCCATGGCGGCGTGGACGAAGCCGTCGCTCCCCCGGGCGGCGCGGGCGATCCCCGCCGGGTCGGAGAGGTCGCCGCGGATCGCCCTGGCCCCGAGCCGCGACAGCGCCGCCTCCTTCGCGGCGCTCCGTGCGAGCGAGGTGACCTCGTGCCCCGCCTCCACCAGCGCCCGGACCACCGCCGAGCCGACGTACCCCGTACCACCCGTCACGAACACGCGCATGTCGCCTGCCTCCCCGGTGCGGGTTAACGGCGCGGGCGCCCCCTGTCCAGCCGGACGTCTGGAGCGCCGTCCACCCGCGCGGGAACCCACCTTCGACGCGCCGCGGAACTAACTTTTCCCCGGGGCGGCCCGTCGGCCGCCGGGGAGGGGACATGATCCGTCGTCTCGCAATCTTCGCCGCGGCGTTCGCCGCGATCACCGCCGCCGCGCCCGCGCGCGCCGGCAGCTCGCTCACCATCGAGGGGTTCGGCGGCATCCAGAGCTTCCGCCGGCCCGCCGCGAGCCAGACCGGCGTATCCGACTTCGTCCGCGACGCGAGCGGCATGGTCGGCGGCAGCGCGCTGGCGCGGCTCGAGGGCTTCGGCCTGGGCGTCGGCGTGGACAAGACGCTCAACAGCGGCGGCCCCGAGCCGTGGGCCGGGTTCATCATGGCCGGCTTCCTGGTCGACCCGCTGCCGAGCCTCCGGCTCGAGCTGCTGGGCGAGGTGGGCCGCTGGGGCAACTCGAGCTTCGGCGACATCTTCTCGAGCGACAAGGGGCAGATGTTCCTCGGCGTGCGCCCGGGCGTGAGCTTCCGGCTCTGGCCGTCGCCCATCCGGATCGGGATCACGGGCATCGTGCGCTGGCCGACCTCGGGCGGCGAGTTCGGGAACCCCGACTACGGCGCGGTCGGCCGCGTCGGCTTCGAGCTCGGCTAGCCGCTGGCGCGAGGAGGGCTCCCGTGGTCTCATGGCCGCATGGAGCTCTCCTCGCAGGCGGCGCAGGCGCTCGACGTGGTGCGCCGGACCGGCGCCGAGCTGACGTACGAGGTCACGGAGATCTGCCACTCGAAGCGGTGGCGGCTCTCGGTGCGCTGGGTGGCCGGCTCCGGCGAGCGGCAGCGGCTCGGCCTCCTCTACTCCGAGGACCGGGCCGGGCTCGAGGCGCTGCGCGAGCGGCTGGCGCAGGCCTGACTCACCCGCGCGCGAGCCGCGGGGCGAGGAAGGCGAGCGAGCGATCGTAGCGGTAGCTCGTGCCGCGGTGCCCGTCGTCGAACTCCTCGTGGACCACCGCGACGCCGCCCTGGCGGAGCGTCTCGACGAGCTGCCGCGCGCCCCAGCGGAGCTGGTACTCGTCGCGCCGCCCGCAGTCCACGAACACGCTCCCGAGCCGGCGGAAGGCCTCGAGCGACCGCGGCGCGAACCGGACCGGGTCGTGCGCGAGCCAGCGCTCCCAGACCTCGGTCCGCAGCCGCGCCGTGCCCGGCTCGAAGGGCAGCTCGAGCCCGAGCGGCTGCCCGGCGCGCGGCGAGTAGGCCGCCGCCATCGCGAGCACCGTCAGCACGGCGTGGTCGTCGGAGCGGGGCTTGGTCTCGCGCGCGCGGCGCAGGAACTCCGCGTGCCAGCTCGCCGGATCGGTCCCCTCCAGCGCCGCCGCCGCCCGCGGCAGGTCGGGGAGGTAGCAGTACTCGAAGGCGGCGTCGGCCGAGTGGGCCGCGAGGTGGCCGAAGACGTCCGGGCGGTGGCGCGCGACCGAGAGCGCGCCGTAGCCGCCCGAGCTCTTGCCGACGAGCGCGCGCGCCTCCGGGGCCGGCACGGTCCGGGCGCGGGCGTCCACCGCGGCGACCACGTCGCGGGCGAGGTAGTCCTCGTACCGGCCGCTGGCCTCGCTGTTCACCCACTGGCTGCCGCCGAGCGCCGTGAAGCCGTCGGGGAAGGCGGCCACCACCGGCGGGATGACCCCCGCGGCCACGAGCGCGTCGAGCCGCTCGGGCACGGTGGGCTGGAACGGGCTGCGGGCCACCCAGCCGTCCGCCGTCCCGAAGAAGCCGTGGAGGAAGTAGACGACCGGGAAGCGCTCCCGCGCGCCGTCGTGCCCCGGCGGCAGGTAGAGGTGGAGCGGGCGCTCCGCCGGGTCGCCGAGCGGATTGCCGTCGAGCGACGGCGCGCGGAGGGTCAGGAGCTCGAGGCGTCCTTGCATGCGGCACCGCTACACCAGCCGGAGCGGCCGGGGAAGGACCCTTCCGCTTCCCTGGCGCGCCGGCGGCTCTGGTATGCTGCCGGCGCACCCATGTTCCACCGCAGCATCAAGCTCAAGATCGTGGCCGCCCTCCTCGTCGGGGTGGTCGGCATCGCCCTCGTGTGCATGGCGCTCACCCGCTTCGTCTACGAGCGGGCCATGCACGCCGCCGCGGCGCAGGCGGTCCGCAACGCCCAGGCCACCTTCGACGGGCTCGAGCGGGCCGACGTGGACAAGCTCGCGGCGCTGCTCGACGGCCTCGTCGCCGACGAGCGGTTCAAGGCCGCCTTCGTGGCCCGGGATCGGGAGCGGCTCCAGCAGCTCGCGAAGCCGCTCTTCGACGAGCTCCGCGACGAGCACTCGGTCACCCACTGGTACTTCATCGACACCGACCGGACCTGCTTCCTGCGGGTGCACGCGCCGCAGCTGCGCGGCGACCGCATCCCCCGGCTCACGCTGGCGCGCGCCGCCGAGGTGCGCACCTACTCGGCCGGCAAGGAGCTCGGGGCCACCGCCTTCGCGCTGCGGGTGGTGAAGCCGCTCTACGACGGCGACAAGCTCCTCGGCTACTACGAGCTGGCCGAGGAGATGGACCACTTCCTCGCCCGCATGAAGAAGCAGACCGGCGACGACTTCGGCCTGCTGGTGGACAAGGACTTCCTCGACGCGCAGGCCTGGGCGCGGATGCGGGCCAACAACCACGAGCGGGACGACTGGGGCGATCGGCCGCACACGGTGGTGGTGGACTCCACCACCGGCGGCGAGCGGCTCTTCGACTCGGGGCGGCGGGTGAAGGAGGTCCCCGACGACGGGCTCGTGCTCGACAACCTCGACCGCTCCCTCCCGCACCAGGTCCGCGGCGTCTTCCCGGTGCGCGACGCCTACGAGCGCAAGGTGGGCATGGTCTACGTGCTCCACGACACCTCGCGGCTCCACGCCGGGGTGGACGAGGTGCGCGTCCGGGTGGTGGCGGTGGTGGTGCTCATGGCCCTCGGGCTCGCCGCCCTGGTCGTCTTCCTGCTCGAGGCGCTGGTGTTCGACCGGCTCGCGCGGATGACGGCGGTGGTGGAGAACCTCCCCGCCCGGCTGCAGAGCGGCGACTACTCGGTCGGCGGCGAGATCGTCCCCGGCCCGGACGACGAGCTCGGCCGCTTCGAGCGGTTCTTCTCGCGCTTCCTCGACGCCCTCGGCGGCACCCTGCGCGATCTCTCGGGAGAGCGGGACGCGGCCCGGCGCCGCAACGGGCGCTAGCCGCTTCGCGCCCGCGGGCGCGGAGCCCGCCCGGTCCAGTCGCGAGCGGTTCCTGGGAGTCGCTCCCGCCGCGGGCGCGGCTGGCCACCTCGCGGTTGCGCGCCCGGCCGGAGGTGAGCACCTCATCCGGGAGTGAACCAGCTCGAGCGGCTCAGCACCCGCGGCTACCGCCGCGTCGGCTCCCCGGAGAAGGGCTTCCGCTGGATCGACCCCGAGGGCCGGGCCGCGGCCGGGGAGGAGCTCGAGCGGCTGCGGGCGCTCGCCCTGCCGCCCGCCTGGACCGACGTGCACGCGAGCCCGGTCCCCGGCGCCAAGCTGCAGGCGGTGGGGCGCGATCGCGCCGGCCGCTGGCAGTACCGCTACCACGACGCCTTCACGCGCCGCCGCGCCGAGGCGAAGTACCGCCGGCTCCTGCGCTTCGCCGCCGCGCTGCCGCGCCTGCGGGCGGCGGTCGAGCGCGACCTGCTCCTCCCCGGGCTCCCGAGGGAGCGGGCGCTCGCGGCGGCGGTGCGGCTGCTCGGGAGCTGCTTCATGCGCGCGGGGAGCAAGGTCTACGCCGAGCGGAACCGGAGCTACGGCATCGCCACCCTGCGCAAGCACCACGTGACCGTGGAGCGGGACGTGGTCCGCTTCGACTACCCGGGGAAGTCGGGGCGCAGGCACGTGCGCGAGCTGCGCGACCTGCGCGTCGCCCGGGTGGTCCGGGAGATGCTGAAGCTGCCCGGCCCCGAGCTCTTCCTGTTCCTGGCCGACGACGGCCCGGTGGACGTCCGGCGCCGGCACATCAACCAGTACGTGAAGGAGGTGATGGGCGGCCCCTTCACGGCGAAGGACTTCCGCACCTGGGCCGGCACGGTGATCTGCGCCTCGGAGCTGGCGCGGCGCCGGCGCGAGATGATCCCGGGGCGGACCGATCCGGCCCGCGTGCTCACCGCGGCGGTGAGGGAGACCGCGGCCAGGCTCGGGAACACCCCCGCCGTCTGCCGGTCGAGCTACATCGCGCCGCAGGTGCTCTCGGCCTGGCGGCAGGGGCGGGTGGTGTCGCGGCCCTTCCGCTCGGTGGAGGAATTCGCGCTGGAGGGGCGCGGGCTGCACGCGTCGGAGCGATCCCTCCTGGCCCTGCTCCGGGCCGCCGTGCCGCACGCCCCTCGTCCACGACAGGTGCTGGACGGCGCCATTGCATTCCCGCGCCGGCCCCGCCATGCTGCTCCCGAGGAAAAGGCATGCAGGGCTCGGCGCAGTACCCCATCGGCGCGGTCTCCAAGCTCACCGGGATACCGGTCGACACGCTCCGGGCGTGGGAGCGGCGCTACCGGCTGGTGACGCCGGAGCGCGACGAGCGCGGCCGGCTCTACTCCGACGACCACGTCCGCAAGCTGCGGCTCCTCCGGATGCTGGTGGAGCGCGGGCACTCCATCGGCCGGCTCTCCCGGCTCGACGAGCGCGCCCTCTCGGACCTCGCGACCTCGTCCGGCGCCGCGGCCGTGGCTCCGCCCGCGCCGGAGCGGCCGGGGAGCGGCTGGCGCACGGTCGCCGACGCGGTCGAGCGGTTCGACGCCGCGGCGGCCGACCGCGAGCTGCGGCGGGTGGCGGCCATCTACCGGCCGCGCGAGCTGGTGCACGAGGTGATGCTGCCCCTCATGCGCTGGGTGGGCGACGCCTGGTACGCGGGCCGGCTCACCGTCGCCCAGGAGCACCTCACCTCGGCGCTCCTGCACGGGGTGGCCGGCACGCTGGTGGGCGCGGCGCGCGAGACCCCGGTGCGGCTGCTCTTCGCGACGCCGCCGGGCGAGCGGCACGAGCTCGGCCTGCTCGCCGCGGCCGCGCTGGCGGCCGCGGGCGGGCTCGCCCCGGTCTACCTCGGCGCCGAGCTGCCGGCGGCGGAGGTCGCCGCGGCCGCGGCCCGGAGCGGCGCGCGGGCGGCGGTCGTCGCCGCGACCGGCGTGGCCGACCCGGCCCTCGCGATCGCCGAGATCGGCGAGCTGCGGCGCCTGCTGCCGGGCGGGGTGGAGGTGCTCACCGGCGGCGCCCGCGATCCCCGCTTCGGCGCGGCGCTGCGCGACGCGGGCGCGACGCAGGTGCCCGATCTCGAGCGCTTCGAGCAGGACCTGGCGCGGCACGGGGCGCGGTTCTAGCCTCGGGCGTGGGGCGTCCACTCAGGGGATCTGATCCTCGCTCCGCTTGCGGGACTCGGCCTCGTCGTTGCCGTGCACCTCCGCCGCGGGCCGCTCGTCCTGCTCGTCGGTCCAGGTGGTCTTCGCGTGCGAGAACCCCTCGAGCGGCCGCCGGCCGATGGTGCGCTCGGTCTCGAGGTCCTTCCTCTCCTGCTCCCGGCGGAGCGCCAGCTCCCGCTCGCGCTGCTTCTGGATGGAGTCGCTCATGACGGAAGGATGCGCACGCCCCGGGCGGCGTCGCCGGGCTACGCGCCCAGCAGGCCGGCGGCGAGGCGGACGAGGCCACCGGCGGCGATGAGCAGCACGGGGTCGATGGGGAAGCGCTGCAGCGTGAGCCCGGTGGCGATGGCGATCGCCACCGCCGGCGCCCCGTCGAGCGAGCGGCCCATCGTCACCGCCGCCGCGGCCATGAGGCCGACCACGGCCGGGGTGAGGCCGCGCAGGGCGGCCCGCACCGCGCGGCTGCGGCGCACGCGCTCGAGCCAGGCGCCGATGCCGATGACGAGCAGCAGCGGCGGGAGGAAGATCCCGAGCGTCGCGGCGAGCGCCGGCAGCGGGCCGCCGAGCAGGTAGCCGGCGAAGGTGGCCATGAGCAGCACCGGCCCCGGCGTCAGCTTGCCGATGGCCACGGCGTCGGCGAACTGCCGCGCCGAGAGCCAGCCCGAGCCGACGAGCACGCCCTGCAGGTGCGGCACGATCGCGAACCCGCCGCCGTAGGCGCCGAGCCCCGTCCGGAAGAAGGTGACGAAGATGCGGAAGAGCGCGGTGTCGAGCCCGGCGAAGTGGATCCCGGCCCCGCCGGCGAGGGCGATGGCCGGGAGGAGCGGGCCCCGCCGCTCCGGCGCGGGCGCGTCGGCGCCGGCGGCCGGCGCCGCGGGCTCCTCCTCCGGCAGGAGCTCCCCCTCGTCCGGCAGCGCCACCGGCGCGGTGCGCTGGCGGGCGCGGAACCGGTAGAGCCGCGCCCGCTTCTGCGACACGTCGGCGACGAGCCCCACCACGAGCCCGAGCAGCGCCACCTCGCCCGCGCTCGCGCCGCCCGGCAGCGAGAGGAGCAGCGCCGCGCCGGCGAGCCCCATCTGCCAGAGCCGGCCGATGCCGCTGCGCACCATCTGGATGGTGATGGAGCCGATGATGCCGACCACCGCGGCGTTGAAGCCGTCGAGCACGAGCCCGGCGCGCGGGCTCACCCCGAGCTTCACGTAGAGCACGGCGAGGGCCAGCGTGGCCACGAGCCCCGGGAGCACGAACCCGGCGTAGCCCGCGATCGCGCCGCGCCGGCCGGCGTAGCGGAAGCCGAGGTAGGCGAGGGCGTTGGCGGCCGCGCCGCCCGGGATCATCTGGGCCACGGTGGCGACGCGCGTGAACTCGCGCTCCGTGGTCCAGCGCCGCCGCTCCACGCAGACGGCGCGGATGGTGGAGAGGACGGAGAGGCCGCCGCCGAACCCGGTGGCGCCGAGCCGGAGCGAGGTCCGGAAGATCTCGCCCGCTTCGGGCCGCGTGGTCTGTCTGGCGCTCTCCATCGGCGTCACTCTAGGGCCGCGAGCGGGGCGGACGGAAGGCGCGAAGCAGGACGCCCCATCCTCGCGCAAGCGCCCGGCATCCCGGCGAGCGCGCTCCCGCGGAGTCCCGGCCCGTGTCCCGCACGCCCGGGAAGCCCATGGAGGGACGCTTCCCTGGCCGGTGAGCGAGCACCATCGTCATGCCTCGTGACGCGCGGATTCACCACTCCGGCCTACCGGCCCTTCATGAGGCAGCTCTCCCGGTCGAGGGGCCGCGTGATGGTCCTGCCGTCGCGACCCGCGCTCCACGCCCAGCTCGCCACCGCGGCGGAGTGGCTCCTCGGCGGACTCACCATCGCCATGCTGGCGCGGGGGCTCATCGGGTAGGGGGGTGCGGGGGCGCCGGCGGGATCCGGCGGCGGACGGGGTCTCCGCCGCCGGATCGCGCCCGGTGTCCCGGTGAATCCCCCGGGGCGGTGCGAGGCGAGCTCCTCACGAGCGCTCACCCGCGCGGGAGATCTCGGACCCGCTTCAGGCCCAGCTTTCGGCGCAGCACGAGGAAGAGCTCCGCGGCGGCGAGGGCGTCGTGGAGCGCCCGGTGGGGCGGGTAGTCGGGGAGACCCAGCTGGCGCCGCGCCGCCTGGAGCTCGAGCACCGGATCGCCGCCGACGCGGTCGGGGTCGAGGAAGCGGGCGCGCCGCTCGAGGGCGAGCAGGAGCTCCGCCGTGTCCACCACCCGCGGCCTCGGCCAGACCAGGTCCACCGTCGCGTAGGCGCGCCGCAGGAAGCCCACCTCGATGCCGGCGTGGTGGGCGAGGAGCGCGCCCTGGCGCAGCCGCGCGTGCACCTCGCGCAGCACCACCGGGAGCGGCGGCGCCCCGCGCACGTCGCGCGGCACGAGCTGGTGGGCCCGCACCGAGTCGGGCCGGATGGTCGCGCCGTCCTCCGGCCGCACCAGCGACTCGAAGGCCTCGCCGAGCTGCACCACGCCGCCGCGGATCGGCACCATCCCGACCGCCAGGATCGGATCGCGCTTCGCGTCGAGGCCGCCGGTCTCGAGGTCGATCGCCCAGTAGGTGATCTCGTCCCACGCGGGCGAGCGGAAGAGCATGCGCCGAAGATACCAGAGCCGAAGAGATCAGAGCCGGGAGGGGCCCCACCGCAGGTGGGGAGGGCGGAGCCCTCCAAGGCGGGCGAGCCTCCGAGCCTGCGAAGGCAGGCGCGGAGGCGCAAGGGCCCCGCCGAGCGGAGGGTGGGGCCCCGACGGCTCTGCCGGCGGGGCGGGACAGCATGTCCCGTGTCATCAGAACAGATCCGTCCTGTAGTGAAACGCCGCGGTCTCCTGCCAGTCGCGGATGGCGCGGAAGGCCTCCTTGAGCCGGCTGCGCTCGGCGGCGGAGAGCCGGGCGTAGGTGATCTCGTTCCCGGCCCGCTCGCCCTGCGCCATGCGCTTGAGCTGCTCGCGGAGCCGCAGCCAGAGCAGGAACCGGTAGGCCTCGGCGAGGTTGTCGCGGACCTCCCCGCCGATGAGCCCCGCCGCCACCGCCGCGTCGAGCCGCGCCACGGTGCCGCGCGCCGCCGCGCCGGCCTCGAGGCCGTAGCAGCGCGCCAGGAAGACGATGGGCGAGATGCCGGAGAGCTTGAGGTCGAGCTCGGTCGAGCCCTTCGAGATGCGCAGCAGGAGCCCCGGTGGCGGCTTGAACCCGAGCGCGCTCTTGGCCATGGCGGCGAGGAAGGTGCGCTGCCGGCCGGCGGCGCGCAGGAGCTCCTCGAGCGGCTCGACCGGGAGCGCGCCGTGCACCGGCCGGAAGTCGAAGAAGATGGAGGCGGAGAGGAGGGCGTCGGGCGTGGGCCGGTCGATCCAGCCGGCGAAGCGCGCGCGCCACTCGGCGAGCGGCCCGTGCCACTTCTCGGCCATGTAGCCGCCCGGGCAGCGCGGGAAGCCGGCGCGCCCGAGGTCGCGGTTCGCCACCTCGGCGAGCCTCCCGAACCAGGCGCGGGCGGCCTCGCCGTCCTCGGCGTAGACGAGCGCGTTGTCCTGGTCGGTGAGGAGCGTCTGCTCCATCCGGCCCTCGGAGCCGAAGACCAGCCAGGCGTAGGGGCAGGGGGGCGGCCCGAGCTCGGCCTCCGCCCAGCGCAGGATCCGGGCGAGGAGCGCGTCGTTGAGCCGGGCCACGAGGCCGGCGATGCGCGACGGCTCGAGCCCGCCGGCGAGGAGGGCGCGGGCCATGTCGGCCACGAGCGCCCCGTAGCCCGGGAGGCTGTCGCGCCCCTCGAGCTGCTCCACCCGCCGCATCACCACCACCGGGCCGCGGGCCGAGGCGCGCAGGAGATCGCCGCTCGTCACCACGCCGAGGACGCCGGCCGGGCCGGTCACCGCGAGGTGGTGCATCCCCTTCGCGAGCAGCGCCTGCCACGCCTCGTACACCGGCGCCGCGGCGGGGATGCCGGCCAGCGGCGCCGACGCCACCTCGGCCACCGGCGTGTCCGGCCCGAGCCCCTCGGCGAGGACGCGGTTGCGCAGGTCGCGGTCGGTGAGGATGCCCGGCGGCTCCGACTTCACCAGCACCGAGCTCACGCCGTGGTGGCGCATCACCCGGGCCGCGGCGCCCACGCTCGCGTCGGCCTCCACCCAGATCGGCGGGCCGCGCAGGAGCCCCTCCACCTCCACCGTGAGGTCGGCGCCGGCCCCGGCGTCCGCGTCGGCGGCGCGCTCGAGGCTGTTCTTCAGCCGGTCGGCGAGCCCGGTGGCGAAGTGGCCGGCGAAGGCGGCGTGCGCGAGCAGCCGCTCGAACGTGGCGCGGGGCAGCCGGTACGAGAGCAGGTCCTCCTCCACCACCGCGTCGAAGGGGGTGCGCCGCGACACGAGCGAGGTGACGCCGACGAGCTCGCCCTCCTCGAGCACCTGCACCGTCTGCCCGTCGCGCTCGAGCCGGACCGCGCCCTTACGGATGACGTGCAGGTGATCGAGCGGCGGCCCGCCGCGCTCCACGAGCCGGGTGCCGGCCGGGAAATAGGCCACCTCCAGCGCCTTCGCGGCGAGCGCGAACGCCTCCTCCGGGAGCGCGTCGAACGGGGGCGTGGCGCGCACGAACGCGATGGGGTCCATGGCCGGCACGCCGGCGAGCATACCCCGCCCAAAGCCTCGCCGGGCGGGGCGGCTCGTGCTAAACGACGCCCGTCCAGCGAACCCGGGGGGAAGCCATGGCCCGCAGCGATCGTCAGGCGTCGCCGAAGAAGACCGACCGGAAGTCGAAGGGCGCCGCCCCCCGCAAGCCGGCCGCCCGCGCGGCGAAGCCGTCGCAGGCGCTCTCGAAGGCCCCGGCGGTCGAGGTGATCCCCTCCCGCGCCCGCGCGCAGGTGGAGGGCCAGGAGCGGCTCGCGGGTCAGCGGCTCTCCGGCGCCGACCTGTCGGGGGTGAACCTGGCCGGGGCGTCGCTCCTCGCCTGCGACCTCAAGGGGGCGAACCTGCGCGGCGCCAACCTCGACGGGGCGAGCCTCGCGCTCTGCGACCTGCGCGGCGCGGACCTCTCGCAGGCGTCGCTGCGCGAGACGCGCTGGGTCGGGTGCCTCGTCAACCTGGCGCAGCTGCGCGACGCCGACCTCGACCGCGCCATCCTCACCGCGGTCGCGCTCTCCGGCGCCGATCTCGAGCGCGCCTCCCTCGACGACGCCACCTTCATCCTCTCCAACCTCGGCGGCGCCCGGCTCGTCCGCGCCCGCGCCAACGAGGCGAGCTTCCTGCTCTCGGCGCTCTCCGGCGCCGACTTCACCCGGGCCCGGCTCAAGGACGCGCAGTTCGTCCTCTCCTGGCTCAAGGACGCCACCTTCGACCGGGCGGGCGGGCTGGTGCCGGACACCTTCCGCTTCGCGCCCTTCGCACCACTCGAGCTCGCGTGATCCCCTACCTCGAACCTCCTTCGCTCAGCTTCGGGCCGTTCCACCTCCAGGTCTTCGGGCTCTTCGCGGCGGCCGGCGTCTACGCCGGGGCCGTCATCGCCTCCCGCGCCGCGCGCCGCCAGGGGCTCGCGGTCGAGCCGCTCGCCGACTTCGCCGTCTGGGGCGTCGCCTCCGGCGTCCTCTTCGGCCACCTCGTGCACCTGTTCCTCTACCACCCGGAGGAGCTCTCCGACTGGCGCAAGGTGGTGGAGTTCTGGCAGGGGCTCTCCTCCTTCGGCGGCCTGCTCGGCGGCATCCTCGCCGCGGCGGTCTTCTTCCACCGCAGGCGGCTGCGCTTCCACGACTACGGCGACGCGCTGGCGCTGGGCGTGGCGCCGGGCTGGGGCATCGCCCGGCTCGGCTGCTTCGCCATCCACGACCACCCCGGCGTCCACACCGACTTCCCGCTCGCGGTGGCCTTCCCCGACGGGCCGCGCCACGACCTCGGCCTGTACGACGCCGTCGTGCTCTTCGCGCTCGCGGCGCTGCTCTTCCAGCTCTCGCGCCGCGGGATCCTGCGCGGCCGGCTGCTCGCCGTGCTGGCCGCCCTCTACGCCGTCTGCCGGTTCCTGCTCGATTTCCTGCGCGCCAGCGACGTGCCGTACCCCGACGCCCGCTACTTCGGGCTCACCCCCGCCCAGTACGGCTCGATGCTCCTCGTGGCCTACGCCGCCTGGCGGTTCTCGAAGGTGGCGAGCGCCCCTCTCGGGCAGCAGGGAAGAGCCTCCGGGGCTGGTAGGTAGGAAGGGCCATGGGCTCCGGCGCCAACATCCTGCTCGTCGAGGACGACGCCGCCATCCGCGAGAGCGTCGCCGACTGCCTCGTCTTCGAGGGCTACCGCGTCCGCTCCGCCTCGAACGGGCGCGACGGGCTCGACCTCCTGCGGCGCGAGAAGCCGGCGGTGGTGGTGCTCGACCTGCTCATGCCGGTGCTCGGCGGCGCCCAGTTCCTCGAGGAGCAGCGGCGCGACCCGGAGATCGCGGGGGTGCCGGTGGTGCTCATGACCGCCGCCATGCCGTCCGGCCGCAACGACATCCCGCAGGCCACCGCCTACCTGCCGAAGCCGTTCGACCTCGCCGACCTGCTCGCCGTGGTGGCGCGCTTCGCCGGGCCGGGGGGCGCGGGGAAGCCGGCGTGAGGGTCCTCGTCACCGGCGCGAGCGGCTTCATCGGCTCGTGGGTGGCGCGCGAGCTCGCCGAGCGGGGCTGCGAGGTCCGGGCCCTGGTGCGGCCGACGAGCCGGCTCGACAACCTGCGCGGCCTCGCGGTCGAGCGCGCCGAGGGCGACGTGCTCGACGCCGCCTCGGTGGCGCGCGCGCTGCGCGGCTGCGAGGGGGTGGTGCACACCGCCGGCGTCGTGGCCTGGAGCCCGGGGAAGGCCGGACGGATGCACGCGGTCAACGGCCGCGGCGTCGAGGTGGTGCTCGGGGCGGCGCTCGAGGCCGGCGTGGAGCGGGCGGTGCTCACCTCGTCGGTCTCGGTGACCGGCGGCGCCCCGGAGCCGCGCGTCGCCGACGAGGCCACGCCCTCCAACGCCGCGCAGCTCGGCATCGACTACTTCACCTCCAAGCTCCACGGCGAGGAGGCGGCCCGGGTCCTCGCCTCGCGCGGGCTGCCGGTCCGGATCGTGCGGCCGGCGGTGGTGCTCGGGCCGGGCGACCTGTACCGCTCGAGCGCGGGGCTGGTGCTCGGGCTGGCCCGGCGCCGCTACCCGGTCTACGTCGAGGGCGGCTCCTCGTTCTGCGACGTCCGCGACGTGGCCCGGGGGCACGTGGACGCGCTCCTGCGCGGCCGGCCGGGCGAGGTCTACGTGCTCGGCGGCCACAACCTCGCCACGAGCGACCTCATGGCCCGGGTGTCGCAGCTCGCCGGCGTGGCGCCGCCGCCCCGGATCCCGTACGCGGCGGCGCTGGCCGCGGCGACGGGGGCGGAGTGGCTCGCGGCGGTCCGCGGCAAGGAGCCCAGGCTGACGGCCCAGCTCGTGCGGGCGAGCCACCTCTACACCTGGGTGTCGAGCGCCAAGGCGCAGGCGGAGCTCGGCTACGCCATCCGGCCGTTCGAGGACTCCCTGCGCGACACGCTGCGCTGGTTCATCGCGCAGGGGCAGCTCCGGCCCGAGACCGCAGAGCTGCGCGCGCTCGCCGCCTGAGCCTCGCCCCCCGGAGTCCCCGCCCCCCTCCGGCCGCCCCGCGCCGGGCCTTCCCTTCCGGTCCCGCGCTGCACAGATCCGTCGGCCGGGGGAGGGGGCCATGCCGGAGGCGACAGACGCGACGCGCGAGCTCGTCCGGCTCGCCGGGCTCGCCCCCTCGCGCCACAACGCCCAGCCCTGGGCCTTCGAGGTCGAGGGCGAGGAGCTGCGGCTCTACGGCGACCCGGCGCGCGCCCTGCCGGTCTCCGACCCCGCCGGCCGCGAGCAGCTCATCGGCTGCGGCGCGGCGCTCGCGAACCTGCGGCTCGCCGCGGCCTGGCAGGGGCGGGCCACCAGCTGCGAGCTCATGGGCGGGTCGCGCCACGACTTCCTCCTCGCCCGCGTGCGGCTCGAGCACGCCGCGCGCCCCACCGCGCTCGCCGCCCGCCTCGCCGACGCCATCCCGGCCCGCCGCACCGTCCGGCTCGCCATGGAGCAGCGGCCGCTCCCGCGCGGCCTCGTCTCCGAGCTGGCGCGCATCGCCTGGGAGGAGGGCGCGTCGCTCCGCCCGGTGGAGCCGTCCACGGCGCGGGCGGTGGCGGAGCGGGTGGCGGAGGCCGACCGGCGGCAGTGGGCGAGCGCGGCCTTCCGCGCCGAGGTGGCGCGCTGGACGCGCCCCTCCGCGAGCCGGTCGCGCGACGGCATCCCCGGGTACGCCCGCGGCCTCTCCGGCGCCGCCTCCTGGCTCGAGCCGGTTCGGCTGCGGTTCGCGCGCGACGCCGCCGCCGAGGCGGCCCGCGACCTCGCCCGGGCCCTCGGGGCGAGCGCGCTCGTGGCCCTCTCGACGCCGGAGGATCGCGGCGCCGACTGGCTGCGCGCGGGGCAGGCGATGGAGAAGGTGCTCCTGCGCGCCGCCGCGGAGGGGCTCTCCGCCTGCTGGCTCAACTCGCCGCTCGAGCTGCCCGACCTGCGCCAGGAGGTGCGCGAGGTCCTGGGCGAGCGCTGGCACCCGCAGCTCCTCTTCCGGCTGGGCGCCGACGCCGCCGGGACGCCCTCGCGCCCCACGCCGCGGCGCGCGCCGGAGGAGCTGATCCGCCGGCTGGCGCCCGCCTCCCCCCGCCGTCAGGAGCTGGCGCTGAGGACGTAGAGCGTCGTCACCTCGGCCGCGCGGGCGGCGTGGAGGGGGTCCGAGGCGTCGCGGGCGCGGGGGTGCGCGGGGCGGGCCTCGGCGCGCGAGGTGACGGTGAGCCCGGCGGCGGCGAAGGAGGCCTCCAGCGCGCCCGCGGGGCGCAGCCCGAGCCGCTCCGCCAGGTCGGACAGGACGAGCAGCCCCTCGCCGCCCGGCGCGAGGTGGGCGGCGAGGCCGGCCACGAACCCGGCGAGGAACCGGCCCCCCGGATCGTAGACCGCGGCGTCCACCGGGCCGAGCGGCTCGCCCGGCAGCCAGGGCGGGTTGCAGAGCACGAGGTCGGCGCGCCCCTCGGGGAAGAGGTCGGCCTCCTCCACCTCGACGGCCGACGCGAGGCCGAGCCGCGCGGCGTTCTCGCGCGCGCAGGCGACCGCGCGCGGGTCGGCGTCCGTGGCGCGGACCCGCGCCCCGGCGCGCGCGGCGAGGAAGGCGAGCACCCCGGTGCCGGTGCCGACGTCGAACGCGGCCCGCCCGCGCAGGTTGCGCCGGCCGAGCGCCTCGGCGACGAGGCCGACGTACTCGCCGCGGACCGGGGCGAAGACGCCGTAGTGGGGGTGGACCGAGCCGCCGAGCGCCGGGACGGCGACGCCCTTCCGGCGCCACTCGTGGGCGCCGATCAGGCCGAGGAGCTCGCGCAGGGGCACCACCGAGGGCTCCCCGTCGGGAGCGCCCCAGACCTCGCGGAGCGCGGCGGGGGCCACCTCCGGGGCGCGGCGGAGCGCCACCGCGAACTCCGCGTCCACCGGGACGAGGAGCCGCGACAGCACGTCCCGCTCGAGCCTCCGGAAGCGGCGCTCCGCCCGGAAGGCCTCGGCGAGGCTCGGCTGCGGCGGAGGCGGGCGGAGCCGCCGCCCCAGGGCGGCGAGGAGCTGGCGGGCGTTGTGGTAGTCGCCGGAGTAGAGCAGCGACTCGCCCCGGAAGAGGCGACGGAAGGCCGGGTCGGCGCGGGTCGCGTCGGTCGCCTCGCCGACCCGGCCCGGTGCGGGCAGGCCGGCGGAGCGCCAGCGCGCCTGCCGCGGCGCGCCACCTTCACGGATCGTCACGTACATCGAAGGTTCTCCGGGCCGCGCGGCGCGATGAAGGGGGGCGGCGGGCCGCGCCCCTGTTAAAATAGGAGGCCCATGCAACCGGTACCAGAATCGGCGACCGCGCCGAGCGCGGCCAACCTCGCGTTCGTCGAGGAGCTCTACTACGACTACCTGCGCGATCCGTCCACCGTGCCGGAGACGTGGCGCCGCTACTTCGACGCGCTGCCCCGCCCGGAAGGCGACGTCGCGCCCCCGCCCGAGCCCGCCTGGCGCCGGAACGGCTTCACCGCCGCGCTGCCCGGCGAGCTGGCCGCGAAGGAGCCGCCGGCCGGGCCGGGCGCCTCCTCGGAGGAGGCCTTCCAGTTCCGCGTGGACAAGCTCGTGGAGACCTACCGGGACTACGGCCACCTGCGCGCCCGGCTCGACCCGCTCGGGCTGGCGCGCCGCGAGCACCAGGGGTTCGGCCTCGAGTCCTTCGGCCTGCGCGAGGAGGACCTCGCCCGCCCGGTGGCCGTGGGAGACCCGCAGGCGGCCGGCGCCACCACGCTCGGCGCGCTGCGCGACCGGCTGGAGGAGACCTACTGCCGCACGCTCGGCGTGGAGCTCGCCCACCTGCACGACCAGGAGCTGCGCGGCTGGCTGCAGGACCGGATGGAGCGGACCCGCAACCACATCACCCTCGCGCCCGAGGTGCAGCTCCGGCTCTACCAGAAGGTCATGGAGGCGGAGCTGCTCGAGCAGTTCCTCGGGACCCGCTTCCTCGGCGCCAAGCGCTTCTCGGTGGAGGGGGGCGAGTCCACGGTGGCGCTCCTCGAGCTCGCCATCGACCGGGCCGTC
Source organism: Anaeromyxobacter paludicola (assembly GCF_023169965.1). NCBI lineage: Bacteria > Pseudomonadati > Myxococcota > Myxococcia > Myxococcales > Anaeromyxobacteraceae > Anaeromyxobacter > Anaeromyxobacter paludicola. Next base: position 4,138,218 of record NZ_AP025592.1, read on the forward strand.
GGCCACGGCGTGCGCGACGTGACCATCGGCATGGCGCACCGCGGCCGGCTCAACGTGCTCGCCAACGTCTGCGGCAAGCCGCTCCGCCAGATCTTCGCCGAGTTCCGCGACCGGGCCGTCATCGGCGGGAACGGCGGGGACGTGAAGTACCACCTCGGCTTCACCGGCGAGCGCGAGACGCCCGACGGGAAGGTGCTGGTGACGCTGGCCTTCAACCCGAGCCACCTCGAGTGGGTGAACACGGTCGTGCAGGGGCGCGTCCGGGCCAAGCAGGACCGCCGGGGCGACGTGGAGCGCAAGGAGGTGCTGCCGCTGCTCGTGCACGGCGACGCCGCCTTCGCCGGGCAGGGCATCGTGGCGGAGGCGCTCAACCTCGCCGCCCTCGACGGCTACACGGTCGGCGGCACCGTCCACGTGGTGGTGAACAACCAGGTCGGCTTCACCACCTCTCCCGCCGACGCCCGCTCCACCACCTACGCCACCGACGTGGCGCGCATGCTCCAGATCCCGGTCTTCCACGTGAACGGCGAGGACATGGAGGCGGTGGCGCAGGCGGTGCTGCTGGCGGTGGACTTCCGCCAGCGGTTCCACCGCGACGCCGTGATCGACCTCTGGTGCTACCGGCGCCACGGCCACAACGAGGGGGACGAGCCCTCGTTCACGCAGCCGGTCATGTACCGCGCCATCGCCGGGCGCGAGACCTTCCCGAAGCTCGAGGCCGCCCGGCTGGTCCGGGAGCGGGTCGCGACGGCGCCGGAGCTCGACGGGCTGGCGCAGGGCTACCGGGCCCGGCTCGAGGAGGCCTTCCACGCCTCGGCCGCCATCGCCGCCAGCCCCTCCGCGCCGGTGCTCGAGGTGGGCGAGCGCCGCTACCGCGGCGGCGCCATCGACGGCGCGCCGCCCATCGCCACCGCCGTCTCGCCGGAGGTGATCGCGGAGGTCTCGCGCGCGCTGGTGACCCCGCCCCCCGGCTTCAACGTCCACCCCAAGGTGGCGAAGCTGCTGGAGGGGCGCGCCCAGATGGCCGCCGGCCACCGCCCGCTCGACTGGGGCATGGCCGAGGCGCTCGCGTACGGCACGCTCGCCTGGGAGGGGACGCGGGTGCGGCTCTCCGGCCAGGACAGCCGGCGCGGCACCTTCAGCCACCGGCACGGCGTGCTCTACGACACGCAGTCGAACCGGCCGTACACGCCGCTCGCCCACCTGCGGCCCGGGCAGGGGGTGGTCGAGCTGCGCGACAGCCCGCTCTCCGAGGCCGCCGTGCTCGCCTTCGATTACGGGTACAGCCTCGACATGCCCGACGGGCTCGTGATCTGGGAGGCGCAGTTCGGCGACTTCGTGAACGCCGCCCAGGTGGTGATCGACCAGTTCCTGTCCTCGTCCGAGGCCAAGTGGAACAAGCTCTCCGGGCTCACCCTGCTCCTGCCGCACGGCATGGAGGGGCAGGGCCCGGAGCACAGCTCGGCCCGGCTCGAGCGCTTCCTGGCGCTCTCGGTGGACGACAACTGGCAGGTCGTGAACCTCACCACGCCGGCGCAGATCTTCCACGCGCTGCGACGGCAGGTGCTCGCCCCCTGGCGCAAGCCGCTCGTCGTGATGTCGCCGAAGAGCCTGCTGCGGCACCCGCAGGCGGTGTCGCCGGTGGAGGCGCTCTCGAAGGGCGGCTTCCAGCCGGTCCTCGGCGACGCCGGGGTGGAGGACGCCGCGGCGGTGACCCGGGTCCTCCTCTGCACCGGCAAGCTCTACTACGAGCTCCTCGCCGCGCGGGAGGCGCAGCGGGCGCGCCACGTGGCGCTGGTCCGGGTCGAGCAGCTCTACCCGCTCGACCGCGACGCCGTGCTCTCCGAGCTGGCGCGCTACCCCGACGGGCTCGAGGTGGTCTGGGTCCAGGAGGAGCCGCGCAACATGGGGGCCTGGGACTACGTGGACCTGCACCTCGGGCCGTTCCTGCGCGGGTTCTGCGAGTTCAGCTGCGTGTCGCGCCCCCCGAGCGCCGCGCCCGCCGCCGGGTCGGCCACCCGCCACAAGCTCGAGCAGCAGGCCCTGGTGGCGCAGGCCATCGGCGTGGCCGCGCGCGTCGAGGTCGCCTAGCCCCGTTCCGGGAGGGAGCACATGTCGGTCGAGTTGAGGGTTCCGAGCATCGGAGAGTCCATCACGCAGGCCACGCTGGGCGCCTGGCTCAAGCAGGAGGGGGAGCCGGTGCGGGCGGACGAGCCGGTGGTGGAGGTGGAGAGCGAGAAGGCCACGGTGGCGCTGCCGGCGCCGGTCTCCGGCGTGCTCTCGCGGGTCCTGAAGGGACCGGGCGACACGGTCGCCGTGGGCGAGGTGATCGGTTACCTGGAGGAGGGCGCCGCCGCGACCGCCGCCTCCGGCCCGGGCGCGAACCCGGCGGTGAACGCCGCGCCGCGGGCCGCCCCCGCGAGCCCGGCCCCGGCCGCGCCGATCGCCGCCGCCCCGGCCCCGGCGCCCACCGCGGCTCCGAGGGCGGCCCCGCCGCCTCCCCCCGGCCGCGGGCCGCGCCTCCCGCCCTCGGCGCGCCGGCTCCTCGCCGAGAACGGCCTCTCCGCCGACGCGCTCGCGGGGCGCGCGCTGCGCAAGGACGACGTGCAGCGGGCGCTCGAGGCCCCCGCGCCGGCGGCGCCGGTGGTGGCCGGCGAGCGCGAGCGGGTGGTGGCGATGACGCCGCTCCGCCGCACGGTGGCGCGGCGGCTCGTCGAGGCGCAGCGCACCGCCGCCATCCTCACCACCTTCAACGAGGTGGACATGACGCGGGTGCTGGCGCTGCGCGAGCGGCACCAGGCCGCCTTCACCGAGCGGCACGGGGTGAAGCTCGGGTTCATGTCCTTCTTCGTGAAGGCGGCGGTCGAGGCGCTCAAGGCCATCCCGGCCGTGAACGCCGAGGTGCGCGGCGAGAGCATCGTCTACAAGGAGCACTACGACGTCGGCGTGGCGGTCGGCGGGGGCAAGGGGCTCGTGGTCCCGGTGGTGCGCGACGCCGACCGGCTCTCCTTCGCCGAGGTGGAGCTCGCCATCGCGCAGCTCGCGAAGAAGGCCCGCGAGAACCGGATCACGCTCGACGAGCTCTCGGGCGGCACCTTCACCATCTCGAACGGCGGCATCTACGGCTCGCTGCTCTCCACCCCCATCCTCAACCCGCCGCAGTCCGGGATCCTGGGGCTGCACAAGATCGAGCAGCGGGCGGTGGTGCGCGACGGGCAGGTGGTGGCGCGCCCGATGATGTTCGTGGCGCTCTCCTACGACCACCGGCTGGTGGACGGGCGGGAGGCGGTCACCTTCCTCGTCCGGGTGAAGGAGTGCATCGAGGATCCGGAGCGGCTCCTGCTCGAGGTCTGACGGGCCGGCGGAGCGGCAGGCGGGAGGCCACATGGTCGAGCTCTTCCGGCGCCTCTTCCTCTCCGAGGAGTACATGCCCCACGGCCACTGCTACCTGTGGCAGCCGGGGCTGGTGTCCCTGCACGTCGTCTCCGACGCGCTCATCGGGACCGCCTACCTCGCCATCTCGGTCATCCTGTACCAGCTGGTGCGCCACATCCGGCTGCCGTTCAGCCCGATGATCCTGGCCTTCGGCGTGTTCATCGGGGCCTGCGGCCTCACCCACTACATGGAGGTGCTGACGCTCTGGTTCCCGGACTACTGGCTCTCCGGCGGCGTGAAGGCGGTCACGGCGGTGGCCTCGGTGGCCACCGGCGTCTACCTGTTCCGGGTCCGCCCGACCATCCTCTCCGTCACCCGCGGCGCGCAGCTCGCCGAGGAGCGCCGGGTGCGGCTCGAGAGCACCCACCGCGAGCTGGAGCGGCTCTACGAGCGGGTGAAGGACCTCGACGACGCCAAGACCCGCTTCTTCGCCAACGTGAGCCACGAGCTGCGCACGCCGCTCGCCCTGGTGCTCGGGCCGGTGGAGAAGCTCCTCGCCGGGCCGCTGGAGGAGCGGGAGCGGCGGGAGCTCGAGGTGGTGCGGCGCAACGGCCGGCTCCTGCTCCGGCACGTGAACGACATGCTCGACCTGGCGCGGCTCGACGAGGGGCGGCTCACCCTCGACTACGCGCGGGTGGACCTCGCCGAGCGGCTCCGCGGGCTCGCCTCCGCGTTCGAGGGCGTCGCGCGCGACCGGGGCGTCCGGCTCGAGGTGGAGGCGGGGGCGCCGGTGCCGGTGGAGGCCGACGCGCCCAAGCTCGACCGGGTGGCGCTCAACCTGCTCGGGAACGCCTTCAAGTTCGCGCCGCCCGCGAGCGCGGTGCGCTGCGCGGTCCGCGCGGAGGGCGACCGCGCGGTGCTGGAGGTGGAGGACCAGGGGCCGGGCGTGCCGCCGGAGCTGCGCGAGGCCATCTTCGAGCGGTTCCGGCAGGGCCGGGGCGCGCCGGAGGGCGCCGGGCTCGGGCTCGCCATCTCGCGCGAGCTGGTCGTGCTGCACGGCGGGACCATCGGCGTGGGGGACGGGGCGCGCGGCGGCGCGCGCTTCACCGTCGCCGTCCCCCTCCGCGCGCCGGCCGGCGCCCCGGTCGCGGCGGCGCCGCCGCCGCTCGGGCTCGAGGCGGCCCGCGCCACGGCCGACCTCCCGCCCGGCGCGGCCCGGGAGCTCCCCGCCCTGCCGGTGGACCCGAGCGCCCCGCTCGTGCTGCTCGTGGAGGACAACGCCGAGATGGGCCGGTTCGCCGCCGCCGCGCTCGCGGCCGAGTTCCGGGTGGCGACCGCGTCGGAGGGGGCGGAGGGGCTCCGCAAGGCCGAGGCGCTCGAGCCCGACCTCGTGGTGACCGACCTCATGATGCCCGGGCTGCCGGGCGACGCGCTGGTCTCGGCCCTCCGCCGGCTGCCCGCCCTCGGGCGCACGCCGGTGATGGTGCTCACCGCCCGCGCCGACGAGCGGCAGCGGCTGGCGCTGCTCCGGGACGGGGCCCAGGACTACCTCGTGAAGCCGTTCCACCCGGAGGAGCTGCTGGCCCGGGCCCGGAACCTCGTCGCCATGAAGCGCTCGAGCGACGTGCTGCGGGCGGAGCTGGCGCAGCGGAGCGGCGATCTCGAGGCGCTCGCCCGCGAGGTGGCCCGGCGCAAGCGCGAGCTGGAGGTGGCGCTCGAGACCGCGCAGGTGGCCCGCGAGCAGGCCGAGCGCGCCAGCCAGGTGAAGAGCGTGTTCCTCGGCATGGTCTCGCACGAGCTGCGCACGCCCATCACCTCCATGCTCCTCACGCTCCAGAGCCTGCAGCGCCAGGGCGCCGCGCCCCCCGAGGCGAGGGCCCGGGCCATGCAGCGGATCGAGCAGGCGGCGCGGCGGCTCCTCGAGCTCATCGAGTCGCTCCTCGAGTACACCCGCGTCGAGAGCGGCCGGCTCGTGGTGCGGCCGGAGCGGGTGGACCTGGCGCGGCTCGCCCGCGAGGTGGCCGACGAGCTCCTGCCGCAGGCCCAGGCCAGGCTGCTCAAGCTGGAGGTGGAGGCCGCGCCCCTGCCGCCGCTCGAGGCCGACCCGCGGCTCCTGCGGCTCGTGCTCATCAACCTCGTGGTGAACGCCATCAAGTACACCGAGCGGGGCGGCGTCCGGATCACCGCCGGCGAGGACGGGGACCGGCAGTGGGTCGCGGTGGCCGACACCGGGCCGGGCATCCCGCCGGAGGCGCGGGACCGGATCTTCGAGCCCTTCGAGCAGGTCGGGGCGCTCGAGAACAAGCACCAGCCCGGGGTCGGCATCGGGCTCTCGCTCGTGCGCGGGATCGCGGCCGCCATCGGCGGCCGGGTGGAGCTGGTGGAGAGCGGTCCCGCGGGGACGGTCTTCCGCGTCGCGGTCCCGCTCCGGCCCGCGCTCAAGGAGCCGGAGCCGGCCCCGGGGGCTCCGGCGCCGCGCTGACGCGCCCCTCGAGCAGCCCCCGCAGCGAGAGCGCGTCGGCCACCGCGTGGCCGTGCAGGTCGTTGTTGAAGAACACCCAGGCGTCGCCGCCGCCGCGGGCGTGCCGCGAGAGGTCGCGGGCCACCGGCTGCAGCGCCTCCGGCCCGTAGCGCCCGTCGTAGTGGCCGGTGGTGCCGTGGAAGCGGAGGTAGCGGAAGGGGCCGGTGAGCCGCGGCGGGTGGGTGTCCACGAGGTCGTGCTCGCAGAAGGCGGCGCCGCGCCGGTCGAGCACGTCGCAGACGTCGCGGCGGTACCAGCGGTCGGAGCGGAACTCGACGGCGCTCGCGAGCCCCTCCGGCACCGCCGCCAGGAAGGCGTCGAGCCGCCCGGGGTCGGGCGCGAGCCTTGGCGGGAGCTGCCACAGGATGGGACCGAGCTTGCCGCCGAGCCGGCGGACCGGGTCGAGGAACCGGGCCAGGCCCGGCTCCGGATCGAGGAGCTGCTTCATGTGCGTGAGGTACCGGCTCCCCTTCACCGCGAAGCGGAAGTCGCCGGGGACCTGCGCGCGCCAGCGCTCCACCGCGCCGGGCAGGGGCAGCCTGTAGAACGTGGCGTTGAGCTCCAGGCAGTCGAAGGAGCGGGCGTACCGGGCGAGCCAGAGCCGCTGCGCCAGCCCCTCCGGGTAGAGGACCCCGCGCCAGTGCCGGTACTGGTAGCCGCTCGTGCCGACGCGGATGGCTCCCATGGCCCTAACCTAGGCGCGGGGCGCCGCCGGCGCGGCACGGGACAGGGGACGCGCCTGCGACGGGCGTCGCCAGCGCTCAGCGGCCCGGCGCCCCTCGCGGCGGCCGCGGCGCGGGCGGCGACGCGGTGAGCGGGTCCTCCGGCCAGGCGTGGCGCGGGTACCGGCGCGAGAGCTCGCGCCGGATCGCCGGGTAGTGCCGCTCCCAGAACCCGGCGAGGTCGCTCGTGACCTGCACGGCGCGGTGGTTCGGCGCGAGCAGGTGGAGCGTGAGCGGCACCCGTCCCCCGGCGAGCGCCGGGCCGCGGGCGAGGCCGAAGAAGTCCTGCAGCCGGCTCTCCACCCAGGGCGGCTTGCCGGCCGCCTCGTACCGCACCTCGAGGGCGCGGCCGGAGGGCAGCCGGATCCGCTCCGGCGCGAGCTCCTGGAGCGCCGCCCGGGCCCGCCCGGGCAGGGCGGCGAGGACCGCCTCCTCGAGCCCGGCCTCGCGCAGCTCGGCGAACGAGGTGCGCCCCTCGCAGAGCCCGGCGAGCGCCGCCGCGAGGTCGGCCTCCGACGGCGCGGCGAGCCCCGCCGCGGGCGCGTGGCGGGCCGCGAAGTCGAGCCGGGCGAGGAGCCGGTCGAGCGCGCCCTCGGCGGCGAAGGCGCGCGGGCCCCGCTCCTGCGCGGCGCGCGCGAGCACCGCCGCGGCGCGGGCCGGATCCGGGCGGGCGAGCCGCTTCTCCTCGAGCACCAGGTCCCGGTAGAGGAGCCGCTCGCGGGCCTCGACCCGCTCGCCCGCGGCGTTCCAGGCCACCTCCTCGTCGTAGCGCAGGTCCCCGGCGAAGAGGTCGAGGAGCAGCTCCTCCGAGGCCGCGCTCGCGAGCCGCACCACCGGGCCGCCGCGCGCGCCCGGCGCGGGCCGCGCGCCACGCCGCTCGCCCGCGTCCACCGCCACGAGGAGCGGCGCCTCGCGGACCACGCTCGCCTCGTCGAGCCGGGCGCTGCCGCCGCCCACCAGCACCACCTCGTCGGAGCCGGGCGCGCGCCGCCGGCCGACCCGGTCCGGGTAGGCGGCGAGCGTGGCCGCCAGCAGCGCCCCCTCGTCGTCGCCGCGGGTCCGGACGAGCCGGCAGAGCTGGCGGAAGCTGCGGCCCACCGACGCCGCGGCCCCCGGGGAGAGCCCCAGCCGCCGGCAGCGCTCGGGGGAGGGGCCGCCGCCGTCGGACGCCTGGTGGAAGAGGTGCGCCAGCTCGAGCAGGTCGGAGGGGCCGGTGGGGGTGTCGAGCCTGCCCCCCGCACCGAAGGGGCTCCGCTCGCGCAGGTCGCGCTCGCCGAGGATGGCGGCGAGGAGCGCGCCCTCCTGGCCGGCGCCGCGCGCGTCGGCCTCGAGGACCAGCCGCGCCAGGCGCGGGTGGAGCGGGAACCGGAGCATCCGCCGGCCGGGCTCGGTGATCCGGCCCTCGGCGTCGAGCGCCCCGAGCTGGCGGAGGAGGCCCACGGCCGCCTCGAGCGCGGCGGGCGGGGGCGGCTCGAACCAGGCGAACGCGCCCTCGCCGCCGGCCTCGGGCCCCGCCCCGAGCTCGCGCGCCGCGAGGCCGAAGGAGGCGAGCGAGAGCACCGCCTCCGAGAGGTCCTCGCGGGCGATCTCCGGGAGGTCGAACTCGGGGCGGCCGTCGTGGTCGTGCCGGGTGTAGAGCCGCACGGCGCGCCCGGGGCCGGTGCGGCCGGCGCGCCCGGCCCGCTGCGCCGCCGAGGCGCGGCTCACCTTCTTCACCTCGAGCGTGGGGAGGCCCGACCAGGGCGAGTGCGAGGCGACGCGGGCGAGGCCGGAGTCGATCACCGCGGTGACGCCGGGGATGGTGACCGAGGTCTCGGCCACGTTGGTGGAGAGGATCACCTTGCGCCGCGGGCCCGGGCGCACGGCGCGGTCCTGCTCCTCCGGGGCGAGGTCGCCGTGGAGCGGCACGAGGTCGAGGCCGGCCGACTGCGCGAGCGGGGCGAGCGCCTCCCGGGCGCGCCGGATCTCGGCGGCGCCGGGGAGGAAGACGAGCACGTCGCCGGCCGGCGCGGCGGAGACCGCCTTGCGCACCGCCGAGGCGACGAGCTGCTCGAGCCGGACGTCGGGCCGGGCGGCCTCGGCGGGGGAGAGGTACTCCACCTCCACCGGGAACATCCGCCCCTCGGAGCGGAGGGAGGGCGCGCCGAGGAAGCGCGCCACCGGGGCGGCGTCGAGCGTGGCCGACATGGCGACGAGCCGGAGCTCGGGGCGGGCGGTGCGCTGGAGCCGCCGCAGGAGCGCCAGCGCGAGGTCGCCGTGCAGGTGGCGCTCGTGGAACTCGTCGAGGAGGACGGCGGCCACCCCGGGCAGCCCCGGGTCGGACAGGAGGCGGCGCGTCAGCAGCCCCTCGGTCACGAAGCGGAGGCGCGTGCGCGGCCCGGCCACCTCCTCGAAGCGGACCTGGTAGCCGGCGGTCTCGCCGGGACGCTCACCCAGCTCCTCGGCGACGCGGCGGGCCGCCATGCGGGCCGCGAGCCGGCGCGGCTCGAGCACCACCACCTCGCCCGCCCCGGCGAGCCCGGCCTCGAGCAGCGCGCGGGGGACCCGGGTGGTCTTGCCGGCCCCGGGCGGCGCCTCGATGACGAGCGACGGCCCGCGGCGGAGCGCCTCGGCGATCTCCGGCAGGAGCGGGTCGATGGGGAGGGGCTGCATGGGGGGAGTCCATAGCACGGGATGGCGGGGGAGGCCGCGACCGCCCTCTCATCGCTCGTCTTCGGTTGCAGCGGGGCTCGCACTGCCGGCCGTGCGTCGCGTGAACCGGTCCATCCACTCGTCCCCGTATGCGCCTCGAGCGGCGAGGTCGTTGTGGGCTCGGCAAAGCACCCTCAAGTTAACGGCGGTCGTTCGTCCTCCGAGCGCGCGCGGGATGACGTGGTCCAGCTCGAGGCGGCGCGTCGAGCCGCAGACGCCGCCCGAGGCGAGGGGCCACTGGCAGCGCCCTTCATCGCGCTTCCAGACCTCGCGCCTCACGTGGGCAGGGACGTAGCGGTCGCGAGCGGCAGCCTCTGCCTCCGGCTCGTCCGGCACCTCGGTGCGGCCGGTCGCAGCCCGGGGCTTTGCCACGAGCCCCTTCCGCCTGGCGCTCCGGTCGAGGAGGAGGTCGAGGCCGGCCTCGAGGATCTCCTCCGCGAAGCCGCCGGGGCATGCGTGAGAGAGGGCGTCGCGGGCGGCTTCGAGCTTCTCGAGGAACCGGCGGGAGACGGTGATGTGGAGGCGACGGAGGTCGGCGGTGAGCGGGTCCGCCGCAGCGCGCGGGGGGTGGGGAGGAGCCGGTGGAGTCGGGGTCGCCGTCGCGGTGGACGTCAAGGGTGCAGTCGAGGTCGGAACGGGAGCGATCGTCCGATCCAGTTCAACCGGTTGAACCAGAAGCTGCGTGTTCTCACCCATCCCGCTTCCGGCAGATGCGGCAATCGTTCGGGTCCCTGAACCCACCGGCACCGCCGTGACCACCTCTCGCCGCGGCGTTGCCTCGGCCGGCGAGATGGCCGCCGCTTCCGCCATCGCCTCCCGCTTGGAGCAATGGAAGAAGCGCGGCAGCACCTCGTGCCGGTTCTCGGGCGTCATCACCTTCGCGAGCGCGACGACGCTCGTGATGCAGAGCTTGCCTTCCCGGAGCGGCTCGACCACCTCGGGAAATCGCCGCACCAGCTCGTCCGCCACCTTGCGGTAATGGGCAGCGCCCTTGGACAGTCCGAGCTCTCGGTGGAGATAGTAGAAGAGGCTCGAGTGGCCGAGCTCGAGCCAGCGCCGCTGGCGGTCGAAGTCCGCGAGGGCGAGGAGGAACTCGGCGAGGGCGCCCTGCTCCTTGCGGAGGAGCTGGGCGAGGCGGGCGGTCTCGGAGAGCGCGCTGTTCATGGTGAGAGTGTCTCACCGGATCTTTGGGCTCCGCCAAACGCACGAGGATGCTTCCTGGCGCGAGATCGGGCGCGGGGAGCTTGGCGACGGCGAGAGGGCGCCGAGGTCCGCACCTCGGCAGCGCATCGCCTCGTGAAGGCCGCTCTTTGGGCGCGAGCGGATCGCGGGCGCGAAGCGAGCGGAATCGCGTCAACCATTCACCATGGGGAAATGGGTACCCGCCTTCGCGTCCCGACCTCACGGCTCGTAATCGGCCCGGCTCGGCCTCGCGTCCTCCGCCCTCCGGCACCAACCCCCACCCACGCAGTTCGTGGAACCCGGCACCCGCGCCTGCGTTAGGCTTTCCGAACGGCGCCTCTCTCGTCTGTGGGGTAACGGCATGAGGTTCGTCTCAGGGATGCTCTTCACCCTCGGGATGCTGGTCGTCGGCGGCGCGGCGGTGGTCGCCTCGGGGCTGGTGGACATGTCGGCCACCCGGCCGCCGTCCGCCCTGGAGCGGCTCGTCGGATCGGTGCTGGCCGACCGGTCCACCGCCCGGCGGGCACCGCGGACCGGGAACCCGCTCCCGGGCACCCCGGAGGTGCTTGCGGCGGGGCTGGCCCTCTACCGGCGCGACTGCCTGCAGTGCCACGGCGCGCCCGGCGTGTCGCCCTGGGGCGCGGCGCTGGGGCTCAACCCCTCGCCGCCGGACCTCGCGGCGCCCGACGCGCAGGAGGGCTCGGACGGGGACCTCTTCTTCGTCATCTCCCACGGCGTGCGGATGACCGGGATGCCGGGCTGGGCCACGTCGCACGACGAGCGGGAGCTCTGGCACCTCGTCGCCTTCGTGCGCCACCTGCCGCGGCTCGCGCCGGCGGAGAAGCAGGCCCTGAAGGCGGCGGCGGAGGCGGCGAGGCGGTAGCGCCCCGCGCGTCGCCTCGGCGCTCCGCCGGCTCGAGCGAGAACGCCGCGTTCAGCGGTCGCTCGCGGGGATCGGCCACGGTCCAGCCCCCGGCCAGGCACCCGCCCCGGGAATGACGCAGGCCTCCTTCGCCTCGACGAGCGGCAGCAGCCGGGAGTCCTCGAGGGCCGCGAGCCGGTGCCCGAGCCCCGTCCCGTATTCCTCGTTGGACGCGAAGGCGACGAAGTCGGCCACGCTGCGTTGCCGCACCAGCATCGCGGCGTCCCACCGCGCGTCGGCAGGACCGATCAGGAACGGCCCCCCGGCGCCCAGGAACATCACCTCGCCACCCGAGGCGCGAAGGTGCGGCAGCGTGAGCTCCATGTAGCGCCGGTACGCGGCGGCCCCGCTGATGGGATGCGCGGGCGCGAGACCGGGGGTGGCCGAGTAGTCGGCCACCGCCCTGAACCGAAGCAGGTTCAGCATGACCACCGGCCCGGAGATGGCTCGCTTCATGAGGGCGATCCCCGCCTCCTGCGTCACCTCGAGGTATCCCTGGTCCACGCGCTCGCTCGTCGGTCGGTTCATGGCCGTCTTAATATCCGGGTAGAACGGGTCGATCAATTCTGTCTGGGTAAAATATTCCATCCGGGCGAAATTCCCGGGCCGGGCACCGCCAGGCGGGCGAGCGGCGGTCGTCCACACCGCCTCGCCCCTCTTTTCGGGCGGGTGGGCGCGCGATCGCGCGGAGGGCGAGCCCGGCTCGAGGTCCGGTGATAAGGCTGTGGAGATCGATCCGGGATCGTCCGGAAGGATTCCCATGCCCGAGCTCCCCGACGTCGAGGTCTACCGCGAGGCGATCGAGGCGCGGGTCCGGGGCGCCCCGCTCCAGAAGGTCCGGCTCGCGAGCCCGTTCCTCCTGCGCACCGTGGAGCCGCCGCTCGGGGCGGCGGAGGGCAGGGAGGTCCGCGCGGTCCGGCGGCTCGGCAAGCGGCTCGTGCTCGCGCTCGAGGGCGACCTCTTCCTGGCGCTGCACCTCATGATCGCGGGGCGCCTGCACTGGAAGGAGGCCGGCGCGAAGCTCGGGGGCAAGGCGGCGCTCGCGGCCTTCGACTTCCCGCACGGCGCGCTCACCCTCACCGAGGCCGGCTCCAAGCGGCGGGCGGCGCTGCACCTCGTCCGCGGCGAGGCGGCGCTCCGGGCCCTCGACCGCGGCGGGGTCGAGCCGCTCGAGGTGGACCTCGCCGGGTTCGCGGCGGCGCTGCGGCGCGAGCGGCACACGCTGAAGCGCGCGCTCACCGACCCGGGGATCCTCGCCGGCATCGGCAACGCCTACTCGGACGAGATCCTGCACCGCGCGCGGCTCTCGCCGACGCAGCTCGCGCAGAACCTCTCGGAGGAGGAGCTGGCGCGGCTCCACGCGGCCACGCGCGCGGTGCTGACCGGGTGGACGGAGCGGCTCCGGCGCGAGGCGGGCGGGGACTTCCCGGAGGGGGTCACGGCCTTCCGCGAGGGGATGGCGGTCCACGGCCGGCACCGGCAGCCCTGCCCGGACTGCGGCGCGCCGGTGCAGCGGATCGTCCGGGCGGAGAACGAGGTGAACTACTGCCCGCGGTGCCAGACCGGCGGGAGGATCCTCTCGGACCGCTCGCTGGCGCGGCTCCTGGCGGAGGACTGGCCGAAGACGCTCGAGGAGCTCGAGAAGAACCCGGGCCTGGGGCTGCGGCCGCCCGCGGCGCCGGCGCGGCGGGGCGCGGTCACTGCCCGTAGTAGTACGCGAGCACGATGAGCTTCAGCCCGAGCCAGTCGAACACCAGGCAGAAGAAGAGCGCGGCGAGGGAGGCCCACACGGCGCGGCTGCCGCGGAACTCGGCGGTGCTGGTGCGGAGGTGGCGCCGGACGAGCCCGTCGCGCACGAAGACCCAGGTGGAGACGAGGCTCCCGACGACCGTCACCACCCCGAGGAAGCCGAGCGCGGAGCGGGCGAGGAGGTAGGCCGCGAGGGCGGGGCGGAGCATCCTGACACTCTAGCGGGCGAGCGGGCGGAACGCTGGGGGATCCCTGGCAGCCCCTCCCCATCCCTCCCCACCCGGTGGGGAGGGAGTCCCGAGATTCCCCCTCCCGCGAAGCGGCAGAGGTTCGAGGCAGGGGAGCGAGTCCCGAGGTTCCCCTCTCCCGCGAAGCGGGCGAGGGTCAGGGAGGGGGCGCGGCCCCGGCGCGCTACGCCTCCCCGGCGGGCTCCCCGTCCACCTCGAGCGTCAGGGCGTCGTCCCTGGCGCCCACCTTCACCTTGCCGCCGTGGAGCAGCTCCCCGAACAGCACCTTCTCGGCGAGCGGCTTCTTCACCTCGTTCTGGATGAGGCGGGCCATGGGCCGCGCGCCCATGACCTTGTCGAAGCCGTGGTCGGCGAGCCAGGCGCGCCCCGCCGGCGTGAGCTCGAGGGCCACCTTCTTCGCGGCGAGCTGGTCGGCGAGCTCCTTCACGAGCTTGTCCACGACGCGCTCGATGACCGGGCGCGGCAGGCTGTCGAAGGAGATCCAGGCGTCGAGCCGGTTGCGGAACTCGGGGCTGAAGGTCCGCTCGATGGCCTTGCGGGCGTTGCCCGGCGCGGCCTGGTCGGAGCCGAAGCCGACCGAGCGCGTCGCGAGCTCGTGGGCGCCGGCGTTGGTGGTCATGATGAGGACGATGTGGCGGAAGTCGGCCTTGCGCCCGTTGTTGTCGGTGAGCGTGGCGTGATCCATCACCTGGAGCAGGATGTTGTAGATGTCCGGGTGCGCCTTCTCGATCTCGTCCATCACCAGCACGGCGTACGGGGTCTTGCGCACGGCGTCGGTGAGGAGCCCGCCCTGGTCGAAGCCGACGTAGCCGGGGGGCGCGCCGATGAGCCGGGAGACGGTGTGCTTCTCCTGGTACTCGGTCATGTCGAAGCGCAGGAACTCCACGCCCATCACGCGGGCGAGCTGCTTCGCGAGCTCGGTCTTGCCGACGCCGGTGGGGCCGGAGAAGAGGAAGCTGCCGATGGGCTTCTCCGGGCTGCCCAGGCCGGAGCGGTTGAGCTTGATGGCGCTCGCCATCGCCTCGATCGCCTTGTCCTGGCCGTAGATGACCTTCTTGAGCTCCGGCTCGAGGTTCTTGAGCGCCTCCTGGTCGGAGGCCGAGACCGAGCGGGCCGGGACGCGGGCGATCCGGGAGACCACCCGCTCCACGTCGCGCGACTTGATGACCTTGTGCCGCTTCGCCTCCGGCCGCATCCGGTCGAAGGCGCCGGCCTCGTCGAGCACGTCGATCGCCTTGTCGGGGAGCTTGCGGTCGTTGATGTGCTTCGCCGAGAGCTCGGCGGCGGCCCGCAGCGCCCGCGGCGTGAAGGTGACGCCGTGGTGCTCCTCGTAGACCTTCTTCAGCCCCTTGAGGATGCGGACCGTGTCCTCGACCGAGGGCTCCTGCACCTCGATCTTCTGGAAGCGGCGCGCCAGGGCGTGGTCGCGGTCGAAGGTCTGCTTGTAGTCGTGGAAGGTGGTGGAGCCGATGCAGCGCAGCTCCCCCGAGGCGAGCCCCGGCTTGAGCAGGTTGGAGGCGTCCATCGAGCTGCCGGTGGTGGCCCCGGCGCCGACGATGGTGTGGATCTCGTCGATGAACAGGATGGCGTGGGGCGTCTTCTTCACGCCGGCGATGACGCCCTTGAGCCGCTGCTCGAACTCCCCGCGGAACTTGGTGCCGGCGAGGAGCGCGCCCATGTCGAGCGAGTAGATGGCGGCCTTCTCCAGCACCGAGGGCACCCGCCGCTCGTGGATGGCGAGCGCCAGCCCCTCCACGATGGCGGTCTTGCCGACGCCCGGCTCGCCCACCAGCACCGGGTTGTTCTTGCGCCGCCGGCAGAGCACCTGGATGGTCCGCTCGATCTCCTCGCGCCGGCCGATGAGCGGGTCGATGAGCCCGCGCGCCGCGCGCTCCACCAGGTTCACGGTGAAGGTCTTGAAGGGATCCTTGATGGGCCGCGGCCCCTCGTCGCCCTCGCCGCCGGCCTCGGGGTCCTCCTCGCCGCCGCTGCCGGCCCCCTCCTTGGAGATGCCGTGCGAGATGTAGGAGAGGATGTCGAGCCGGCGGACGCCCTGCTTCTCCAGGAGGTAGACGGCGTGCGAGCCGCGCTCGCGCGTGACGGCCACGAGCACGTCCCCGGCGTTGAGCTCCGTCCGGCCGCTGCCCTGGACGTGCCAGGCGGCCCGCTGCAGCACGCGCTGGAAGGCGGCGGTCTGCTCGGGGTCCTGCTTGCCATCGCCGGGCAGGGGCTCGAGGGTCCGGCCGAGGTAGTCCTCGAGGTCCTTCTCGAGCTGCGCGATGTCGGCGCCGCAGGCGAGCAGGATCTCCGAGGCGACCCGGTCGCGGGTCATGGCGTGGAGCAGGTGCTCCAGGGTGACGTACTCGTGCCGGCGGTTCCGCGCCTCCGCGACCGCCGCCTGCAGGGTGAGCTGAAGCTCCTTCGTGACCGTGACCATCGCTACTCCGGCTCCACCGTGCAGAGGAGGGGGAACTCCGCCGCGCGCGCGAGTGACATCACCTTCGCCGCCTTCGTCTCGGCGATCTCCAGGGAATACGTGCCCGCCACGCCCACTCCGCGCTGGTGGACGTGGAGCATGATGCGGGCCGCCTGCTCCGGGTCGTGGTGGAAGACCTCCTCGAGCACCGCCACCACGAACTCCATGGTCGTGTAGTCGTCGTTGTGCAACAGAACCTTGTAGAGCGGCGGCTTCGCCAGCTGCTTGCCGGTCTTCGACTTCGGCGCGACGACGGCGCCGCCGCCGGGGGTCTTGGGCTCGGCCATGGACCGCTATTCTAAGCGGAAGACGGGCGCGGTGCCGCTCCGGCGGCGGGCCCGGCCCCGGGGCCCTCCGGCAGCG
Source organism: Anaeromyxobacter paludicola (assembly GCF_023169965.1). Lineage (NCBI taxonomy): Bacteria > Pseudomonadati > Myxococcota > Myxococcia > Myxococcales > Anaeromyxobacteraceae > Anaeromyxobacter > Anaeromyxobacter paludicola. Next base: position 4,154,467 of record NZ_AP025592.1, read on the forward strand.
TCCAGGGGCCGCGGCGGGTGGGCGCCCGCAGCGCCTCGGCCAGGCGGTCGAGGAAGTCGGCGCGCGGGATCTCCTCCGCGCCCAGGCGGACCAGGTGGTCGGTGCGCACCTGGCAGTCCACCAGCCCGAAGCCCTCGGCGCCGAGCCACTCCACGGCGCGCGCGAAGGCGGCCTTGGAGGCGTCGGGCCGGTCGGCGAACATCGACTCGCCGAAGAAGGCGGCGCCGAGCGAGACGCCGTAGAGGCCGCCCGCGAGCGCCTCGCCCTCCCAGGCCTCGAACGAGTGGGCGAAGCCGAGCGCGTGCAGCCGCTCGTAGGCGGTGATCATCTCGCGGGTGATCCAGGTCCCGTCCTGGCCCGGGCGCGGCTTGCCCGAGCAGCGCCGGATCACCTGCCCGAAGGCCCGGTCGGCGGTGACGCGGTAGCGGCCGCGCCGGAGCGTGCGCCGGAGCGACTGCGAGACGTGCAGTCGCGCCGGCTCGAGCACCAACCGCGGGTCGGGCGACCACCAGAGGATGGGGTACTCCTCCGAGAACCAGGGGAAGATGCCGACCTCGTAGGCGGCGAGCAGCCGCTCGGGCGAGAGGTCGCCGCCCACCGCCAGGAGCCCGTCCGGCTCGGCGAGCGAGGGGTCGGGGAAGGCGATCTGGCGCGGGAGTCGGTAGACGGCCACGCGAGGATCATAGCAGCGGGACGGCCACGGCCGCCGCTCACCGCCCCTCCCTGCCGCTCAGGCCTGGGGCGGCCGCTCGGTGAGGAAGCGCTGGAGCGCCTGCCGGACCGAGTGCTGCACGGCCTGGGGGACCTCCGGCGCCGGGGAGCGGGCGCAGAGCGTGAGCGTCGCCCGCAGGCTGTCGCAGCGCGCCGTGCAGCGGGGGCAGCCGGCGAGGTGCTGCTCCATCTCGGCGCAGAGGTCGCTCGAGATCTCGCCCTCGAGGTGGCGCGAGAAGAGCGCCGCCACGTCCGGGCAGGCGGCCTCGCCCGCGGGCCTCGCGGGGGCGGGCTCGGGGATGCCGAGGCGCGGCGCCACCGACTCCCGGACCGCGACCCGGGCGCGGTGGAGCCGGCTCTTCACCGCGTCCACCGAGAGCCCGAGGATCTCCGCCACCTCCGGCGCGGTCAGCCCCTCCACGTCGCGCAGCAGCAGCACCTCCCGGTACATGGGCTGGAGGGCGGCGATGGCGGCCTCCAGCGCCGCCTCCACCTGTCGGCCCGCCAGCGTCTCGTCGGCCGGCCGGGCCGGGTCGGGGAGCCGGGTCACCTCCTCCTCACCCTCGGAGCCGACGCGCTGCTCCTCGGCCGGCTCGTACTTCCCGCGCCGGCGCTTCTTGATGCAGAAGCTCCGGGCGATGCTGTAGAGCCAGGTGGAGACCGACGACTGCCCGCGGAAGTCGCGGATGCCGCGCGCCACGGCGAGCAGGGTGTCCTGCAGGACGTCCTTCGCGTCCTCCTCGTCCCGGCACATCTTGAGCCCGAAGCGGTAGATGCGCCGCTGGTGCCGCTCGAGGAGCTCCTCGAGCGCCTCGCGCCGCCCCTCCCGCGCCTCCGCCAGGAGCCGCTCGTCGTCCCGTTCCATGCCCGAGTCCTTATCCCGGCCCGGCTCGCCCGACAAGGTGACGCAGCGTGAACGCGGAAAGCCCTCGCACGCGGCCTTTTCGTGAAGGCCACCCCAACAGAGACTTTATTCCCGTTGATTCCCTCGTCACTTAACGGCCACCCGGTCACCACGCGGGCAGCCGCCGGAGGGCTGCGCCTCTCGCCCGTCGGAGGGTGCCCGGCAAATCCATGAGCGCACTCTTCCGCCCCCGCGCCAACACCCTCTTCCGAATCGCGCTGGTCATCCTCTTCGGCGGCGCCGCCGGGACGATCGGCGGCCTGATGCTCTACTGGCGCGTCCCCGCCGGCACGCGCCAGTTCGCCGAGCTCCAGCAGCCGCTCCAGTTCGACCACCGGCACCACGTCGTGGACGACAACATCGACTGCCGGTACTGCCACCAGACCGTCGAGAAGAGCAACACCGCGGGGATCCCGGCCACCTCGCTCTGCATGAACTGCCACTCGCAGATCTGGAACCGCAGCCCGCTGCTCGACAAGGTGCGCGAGAGCTACTTCACCGGCCGCACCGTCGAGTGGATGCGCGTCCACCGCCTGCCGGACTTCGTCTACTTCAACCACTCCATCCACGTGACCAAGGGCGTGGGGTGCGAGACCTGCCACGGCCGCGTGGACCAGATGCCGGCCATCCAGCAGGTGGCGCCGCTCACCATGAGCTGGTGCCTCGACTGTCACCGCGACCCGGCGCTGCACCTGCGGCCGCGCGAGGCGGTGACGCAGATGGACTACAAGCCGGAGAAGGACCAGGCGGTGCTCGGGCCCGAGCTCGCGAAGAAGTACGACGTCCACTCCCGAACCAGCTGCACCACCTGTCACCGCTAGGCGACCATGGGACTGCCCATCTACGGACAGGCGGCCGAGCCGCCGACGAAGCCGAACCACCGCCCGCTCTGGCGAAGCCTGGAGGAGCTCGCGCAGGGCCGCTCCGAGGCGCGCTCCCCCGAGTTCGCGCCCGGCGCCGACGGCCCGCCCGACGCGCTCTCGCGCCGCAGCTTCATGCAGCTCCTCGGCGCGACGCTGGCGTTCGCGGGGCTCGAGGCCTGCTCGCCGCCGCGCGAGAAGATCTACCCCTTCGTCCGGCAGCCGGTGGGGCTCGTCCCCGGCCAGGCGGTCCACTACGCCACCGCGGCCACGCTCTCCGGCTACGCCACCGGCCTCCTCGTCCGCAGCAACGAGGGGCGGCCGACCAAGGTGGAGGGGAACCCCAACCACCCGGCCAGCCTGGGCGGCGTCGGCCCGTTCCAGCAGGCGATGCTGCTCGACCTCTACGACCCGTCGCGCGCCCGCGGCTTCCAGAAGAAGGGGCGGCAGCTCTCGTACCGGGCGGCGCTCCTCGAGCTCTCGACGCTCGCGAGGTCGCACGAGAAGGACGGCGGCGCGCGGCTCCGGTTCCTCGCCGACCCCTCGAGCTCGCCGCTGCTCGCCGACCTCCGCCGGCGCATCCTGGCGCGGTTCCCCAAGGCCCGCTTCACCGCCTGGGACCCGCTCTCCGACGACGCCGCCCGCGACGGCGGCCGGATCGCCTTCGGCGCGCCGCTCGAGGCCCGCCCCGCGCTCGGCCCCGCCGACGTGATCCTCTCGCTCGACGCCGACTTCCTCGGCCTCGGCCCCGACCAGCTCCGGCTCATGCGCGAGTGGTCGTCGCGCCGGGTCCCCGGCCAGCTCAACCGGCTCTACCAGGTGGAGCCCGGGCTCTCGGTGACCGGCATGAACGCCGACCACCACCTGCGGACCCGCGCCGCCGAGGTGGCGGGGTTCGCCCGCGCGGTGGCCGCCCGGCTCGCCGCGAAGCACGGCCTCGCCGCGCTGGCGCCGCTCGGGGAGGGCGCCGCCCCGAACCCGCGGGCCGACGTGGTGGCCGACGACCTCGCCCGCGCCCGCGGCCGCTCCCTGGTGCTCTGCGGCCCGCGCCAGCCGGCCGCGGTGCACGCGCTCGCCCACGCCCTCAACGCCGCCCTCGGCAACGCCGGCGCCACCGTCCGCTACCGCAAGCCGGTGCTGAACGACGCCGCCACCGGCCCGGCCGGCCTCGCCGCGCTCGCCGCCGAGCTCCGCGCCGGCCAGGTGGACACGCTGGTGGTCACGGCGGCGAACCCGGTCTACACCGCGCCCGCCGACCTGGGCCTCGCGCCGCTGCTCGAGCAGGTCCCGAACGCGATCTACTTCACGCTCCACGACGACGAGACCGCCGACGCCTGCGGCTGGATGCTGGCGGCGAGCCACCCCTACGAGCAGTGGGGCGACGCCCGCGGGCCCGACGGGACCGTGGCGCTGGCGCAGCCGCTCATCGCCCCGCTCTTCGAGAGCATGGGCGAGGTGGAGCTCCTCGCCGCCTTCCTCGACCAGGCCGACCTCGGGCCGCGCCGGCTCCTGCAGGACCTCTGGCGCGAGCGGCGGGGCGGGGCCGCCTTCGACGCCGAGTTCGAGCGCTGGCTCGCGGCCGGCGTCGTCCCGGGCACGGCGGAGCCGGCCGAGGCGCCGGCGGTGCAGTCGGCGGCGGTGGCCCAGGCGCTGCGCGACCTGAAGCCGGCCGGCGCCGGCGGCCTCGAGGTGAGCTTCGTCCCCGACTACAAGACCCTCGACGGGCGGTTCGCGCCCAACGCCTGGCTGCAGGAGCTGCCGCACCCGGTCAGCAAGATGACCTGGGACAACGCGGCCTACCTCTCGCCCGCGACGGCGGGGCGGCTCGGGCTCGTCAACGGCGACCTCGTCGAGCTGCAGCTCGCCGGCCGCAGCCTCACCGCGCCGGTCTGGGTGCAGCCCGGCCACGCCGACGACGCGCTCACGCTGCCGCTCGGCTACGGGCGGCGCGCCGGCGGGCCGGTGTCGAGGAACGTCGGCTTCGACGCCGGGCGGCTGCGCCGCGGCGACGCCCCCTGGTTCGCCGCCGGCGCGGCCTTGCGCAAGCTCGGCAAGCGCCACGCCTTCGCGGTGACGCAGACCCACGACAGCATGGAGGGGCGGCCGCTGGCGCTCGACTTCACCGCCGCCGGCTGGGAGCACGAGAAGGGCGAGCTCGAGGAGCACCGCGGCGAGCCGGCGAGCCTCATGCCGCAGATGCACGCCTACGAGCAGGAGCAGTACCGGTGGGGCATGGCGGTGGACCTCTCCCGCTGCACCGGCTGCAGCGCCTGCGTGGTGGCCTGCCAGTCGGAGAACAACATCCCGGTGGTCGGCAAGGAGCAGGTGGAGCGGCGGCGCGAGATGCAGTGGCTGCGCATCGACCGCTACTACCAGGGCACCGCCGCGGAGCCGGAGGTGGCGCTCCAGCCGGTGGCCTGCGTCCACTGCGAGAAGGCGCCCTGCGAGTACGTCTGCCCGGTGAACGCCACCGTCCACTCCGACGAGGGGCTGAACGAGATGGTCTACAACCGGTGCGTCGGCACCCGGTACTGCTCCAACAACTGCCCGTACAAGGTGCGGCGCTTCAACTTCCTCGACTACCGCGGGGAGATGGCGCCCACCGAGAAGATGCTCATGAACCCCGAGGTCACCGTGCGGACCCGGGGCGTCATGGAGAAGTGCACCTACTGCGTGCAGCGCATCGAGCGGGCCCGCATCGAGGCGCGCGTCGCCGGCCGGCTCATCCGCGAGCAGGACCTGAAGAGCGCCTGCCAGCAGGCGTGCCCGGCCGAGGCGATCGTCTTCGGGAACCTCAACGACCCGCAGGCGCGGGTGACGCGGCTCCACCAGGACGAGCGCCGCTACGACCTGCTCCACGAGCTCGGCACGCGGCCCCGCACCACCTACCTCGCCCGCCTCCGCAATCCGAACCCGGACCTCGCATGAGCGTCGAAATCCGCACCGCCGCGCCCGCGCGGAACCCCCTCGAGCCCGGGCCCCTCATCCTCGGCGCGCCGACCGACGCCGAGCTGAGCGAGGAGCTGCTCGGGCACGTCTACCGGCCCCGGCGCGGCTGGATCCTGCTCTTCCTGCTCGCCGCCGGCGGCACCAGCCTCCTGCTCGTCGGGATCACGGTCACGCTGATGGTGGGCATCGGCGCCTGGGGCAACAACATCCCGGTCGCCTGGGGCTTCGGCATCATCAACTTCGTCTGGTGGATCGGCATCGGCCACGCCGGCACGCTCATCAGCGCCATCCTCCTCCTCTTCCAGCAGAAGTGGCGCACCAGCATCAACCGCTTCGCCGAGGCGATGACGCTCTTCGCGGTCATGCAGGCCGGGCTCTTCCCGCTCCTGCACGTCGGCCGGCCCTGGTTCGCGTACTGGCTCTTCCCGTACCCGTCCACCATGGCCGTGTGGCCCAACTTCAAGAGCCCGCTCATCTGGGACGTCTTCGCGGTCTCCACCTACTTCACCGTCTCGCTGCTCTTCTGGTACCTCGGGCTCATCCCCGACCTCGCGGCGCTCCGCGACACCTCGAAGGGCGAGTGGCGCCGCCGGGTGTACGGCGTGTTCGCCCTGGGCTGGCGCGGGTCGGCGCGGGCCTGGCGCCACTACCGCATCGCCTACCTGCTGCTGGCCGGCCTCGCGACCCCGCTCGTGCTCTCGGTGCACACCATCGTGAGCTTCGACTTCGCCGTGGCCCAGCTGCCCGGCTGGCACACCACCATCTTCCCGCCGTACTTCGTCGCCGGCGCCGTCTTCTCCGGCTTCGCCATGGTGCTCACGCTCATCATCCCGGCGCGGCGGCTGCTCGGGCTCGAGCGCGTCATCACGATGCGTCACATCGAGACCATGAACAAGGTGCTCCTCGTGACCGGGCTGATGGTGGCCTACGGCTACCTCATGGAGCACTTCATCGCCTGGTACTCCGGCAACCCCTACGAGCAGTTCGTCTTCATCAACCGGGCCAGGGGGCCGTACGCGCCGGTCTACTGGCTCATGATCTTCTGCAACGTCTGCCTCCCCCAGATCTTCTGGTTCAAGCAGGCGCGCACCAGCCTCGTCGTCACCTGGATCGCCTCCATCCTCGTCAACGTGGGGATGTGGTGCGAGCGGTTCATCATCATCGTCACCTCGCTCCACCGCGACTTCCTGCCGTCCTCCTGGGCCATCTACACGCCGACCTGGGTGGACTGGAGCATCCTCGCCGGCACCGTCGGGTTCTTCTCGCTGCTGTTCCTGCTCTTCCTGCGCTTCCTGCCGGCGGTCGCCGTCACCGAGGTGAAGGAGCTGCGGCACGAGCTCGCGGCCCACGGGCCGCAGGCCGGCCACGACGCCGTGGGCGTCCCGCTCGCGGAGGAGGAGAGCGACTCATGAGCCACGCCGACCCGCTCGTCCGCAGCTTCGTGCTGGCCGAGTTCGCCGAGCCGGAGGCGCTCTTCGCCGCCGCCCGCAAGGTGCGCGCCGCCGGCCACACCGCGCTCGACGCCCACATGCCGTACCCGGTCCACGGCGCCGACGAGGCGCTCGGGATCCCGCACTCCCGGGTGCCGCTCATCGCGCTCTGCGGCGGGCTCACCGGGGTGGTCACCGCCTACCTCATGGCCTGGTGGATGAACGCGGTGGACTACCGGATCAACGTGGCCGGCCGCCCGTTCAACGCCATCCCCGCCTTCGTCCCCGTCATGTTCGAGCTCGGCGTCCTCTTCGCGTCGCTCTCCATCTTCGTGGGCTGCATCCTGCTCTTCCGGCTGCCCCGCCTGCACCACCCGGTCTTCGAGGCGGACGCCTTCCGCTCCGCCTCGGTGGACAAGTTCTGGCTCTCCGTCGAGACGGCCGACCCGGCCCCGCTCGAGGAGGAGCTGCGCCGGGCCGGGGCGAGCGTGGTCCAGGTGGTGGAGGGCCAGCCATGAGGCGCCTCGTCCCCCTCGCCCTCGTGGGCCTCTGCGCCTGCCAGGTCTTCGACCCGATGATGTGGCAGCAGAAGTACAAGCCGTACCGCGGCACCACCTTCTTCCCCGACGGCGTGTCGATGCTGGCGCCGCCGCCCGGCACCGTCCCGTCCTCGGGCGCGATCGAGCCCGCGCTCGCGACCGGCATCGGCCCCGACGGCAAGCTCCTGCCGGTGGCCCCGGTGGCGCTCTCCCGCGACCTGGTGGAGCTGGGCCGGCGCAAGTTCGACCAGACCTGCGCCATCTGCCACGGCCTCACCGGCGACGGCGACAGCATGGTGGCGAAGAACATGGCGCTCCGCCCGCCGCCCTCGATCCACCTCAAGCGCAGCTTCCCGGACGGCTACTTCTACCAGGTGGTCACCAACGGCTTCGGCGTGATGCCCTCGTACGCGGCGGAGCTGTCGGTCGAGGAGCGCTGGGCGGTGGTGGCCTACGTGCGCGCGCTCCAGCTCTCGCAGAACGCCCGCATCGACCAGCTCCCGGCGGAGCAGCGGAGCAAGGTGCAGGAGGAGCCCCGATGAAGATCACCCCGTTCCAGGGCGGCAGCCGGCTCATGGCCGTGGCCGGCGCGGTGGCGGTGGCCGGGCTGGCGCTCACCGCGCTCGGGGCCGCCTTCGACCCCCGCCGCGCCCTCTGGGCCTACCTCGTCGCCTTCACCTACTGGGTCGGCATCGCGGTGGCGGCCCTCATCCTGCTCATGGCCCTCCACGCCGCGAACGCCCGCTGGCCGGTGGCGGTCCGCCGGATGCTGGAGGTGATCCCGCTCTCGAGCGCGCTCTTCCTCGTCCTCTTCGTCCCGCTGCTCCTCGGCGCGAAGCAGCTCTTCCCCTGGGCCGGCCACCAGGAGCTGGCCGGCGAGGCGGCCCGGGCCATGGAGCACCGCAAGGCCTGGCTCAACGTGCCCTTCTTCGTGGTCCGGGCGGCCTTCTACTTCGCCGTCTGGATCGGCTTCTCGCACGCCTTCCACCGCTGGTCGGTGGCGCAGGACGAGAGCGGGGCGCCGGGCCTCACCCTCAAGGCCCACCGGCTCGGCGCCGGCGGCCTGCCGCTGCTCGCGCTCACGCTCACCTTCGCCGCCTTCGACTGGTGGATGAGCCTGACGCCGCAGTTCTATTCGACCATCTTCGGCGTCTACTACTTCGCCGGCAGCTTCGTGTCGGCCATCGCGGTGCTCATCATCGCCGCCGCGTGGGGGCGGCGCGAGGGCGTCTTCGGCGGCGCGCTCACGCTGGCCCACTTCCACAGCCTGGGGAAGCTCCTCCTCGCCTTCGTCGCCTTCTGGGCCTACATCGCCTTCTCGCAGTTCCTCCTCATCTGGATCGCCAACATCCCGGAGGAGGTGCCCTGGTACGCCATCCGCAACCGCGGGGGCTGGATGCCGGTCGGCGTCTTCCTCGCGCTCTTCCACTTCGTGGTGCCGTTCTTCGTCCTGCTCTCGCGCCAGATCAAGCGCGAGCCGGAGCGGCTGCAGTGGGTGGCGGGCTGGATCCTGGTGGCCCACTTCGTCGACGTCTACTGGGTGGTGATGCCGCACCTCTCGCCGGAGGCGCCGCACCCGCACTTCACCGATCTCACCGCCCTCGTCGGCGTCGGGGCGGCGGCGGTGGCCTTCACCGTCTGGCGCCTGCGGGGCCGCAGCGCCGTCCCGGTGGGCGACCCCTACCTCGAGGAATCGCTGAGGTACGATCCGCAATGACCGAGCACTCGCACAGCGAAGGGCGTCCGACCGCGGTCGAGCCCGACGTCATCTCCACCGGCAAGCTCGTGGTCGTCGGGTTCGCGGCCATGCTGGTGTTCCTGCTCGCCTCGCTGGCGGCGGCGCGCATCCTCCAGACGCGGCGCGATCAGCTCAACCCGGGCGGACCGCCGCCGTACCCGTCGGAGCTCGGCAAGCCCAAGATCGGCATGGTCGAGCAGCAGCTCTTCGACAAGCAGACCCGGGCCAGGGAGCTGCTCCGCAAGCAGCGCGCCCAGCTCGCCGGCTACGGCTGGATCGACAAGGAGAAGGGCGTGATCCACATCCCCATCGACGAGGCCATCGACCGGCTCGTGAAGGGAGAGCGCCCGTGACCGCCCGGCTCCCGCCCGGCCTCGCCGGCCGGCTCGCCGCGGCGGCGCTCGTGGCCGCCCTGGCGCTCCCGGCGCGGGCGTCGGCCGCCAAGGACCCCACCGAGGCCGACGACGCCGCCGACGCCGCCACCCCCGACATCCTGCGCGGCGTGGAGGTGGAGGAGCGGCTCGGCGCCAGCGTCCCGCTCGACGCCCGCTTCGTCGCCGCCGACGGCCGCCCGCTCCGGCTCGGCGACCTGCTCGGCCGCGGGCGCCCGGTGATCCTCACGCTCGTCTACTACAACTGCCCCATGCTCTGCGGGCTGGTGCTGGGCGGCCAGGCGCGGGCGATGCGCCAGACCGGCCTCGAGCTCGGCAAGGACTTCGACGCGGTCACGGTGAGCTTCGATCCGCGCGAGGGGCCCGCGCTCGCCGCGGAGCGGCAGTCCGGGTACCTCCAGGCGACCGGCAAGCCCGACGCCCGCGCGAGCTGGGCCTTCCTCACCGGCCAGGAGCCGGACATCCGGGTCCTCGCCGACGCGGTCGGCTTCCACTACAAGTACGACGCCGCGACGAAGCAGTTCGCGCACGCCGCCGCCATCTTCGTGCTGACGCCGGAGGGCAAGGTGTCGCGCTACCTGTACGGCATCGACTTCCCGCCGCGCGACCTCCGGCTGGCGCTGGTCGAGGCGGGCGGCGGCCGGGTGGGGACGAGCTTCGACAAGGTGCTGCTCACCTGCTACCGCTACGACGCCACCGGGCGGCGGTACACCCCCTACGTGTTCGGCTTCATCCGCGCCGGCGGCCTGCTCGTCTTCGCCGCGCTCGCGACCACGCTCGCCGTCTTCTGGCGGCGCGAGGCCCGGAAGCTCCACGGGAGGCACGCGTGAACGAGCTCATGCGCCGGATGCTGTTCCTCCCCGAGCAGGCGTCCCAGTACGCCCGCGACGTGGACCACCTGCACTACTTCGTCATCACCACCACCATGATCGCCGCCTTCGGCGTGGCGATCACCGCGCTCGGCTTCTTCGTGCGGTACCGCCGCCGCTCCGAGTCGCAGACCACCCCGGTGGTGAACCCCAAGCCCATCCACGAGGTGCTCTTCATCGGCGTGCCGCTCTCCTTCTTCCTGCTCTGGTTCGCCATCGGCTTCCCGCAGTTCGTGCGGCTGCAGACGCCGCCCAAGGACTCGATGGACGTCTACGTCCAGGCCAAGAAGTGGATGTGGAAGTTCTCCTACGCCGGCGGGCCGAACGGCATCGACGTGCTGCACGTGCCGGCCGGGCGCCCGGTGCGGCTCCTCATGACGAGCCGCGACGTGATCCACTCCTTCTTCGTGCCGGCGCTCCGGCTGAAGCAGGACGTGCTCCCGGGCCGGTACTCGCAGACCTGGTTCAACGCCGACAAGCCCGGCCGCTACGAGCTCTTCTGCGCCGAGTACTGCGGCATGGGCCACTCGGCCATGCTCGGCGAGATCGTGGTCATGCCGCCGGCCGAGTTCGACGCCTGGCTCGCCGACGCCCGGCGCTCCGGCTCGCCGGCGCAGGACGCCGCCATGACCGAGGAGGACCGGACCGATCCCCGGCAGAGCCTGCCGGAGCAGGGGCGGCGCCTCGCCGCCGAGTACGGCTGCCTCAAGTGCCACAGCGTGGACGGCACCCGGCACATCGGCCCGACCTGGCTCGACCTCTACAAGAAGACCGAGCGGCTCGAGGGCGGCAAGGAGGTGGTCGCCGACGAGGGCTACCTCACCGAGTCGATGATGGATCCCCGCGCCAAGATCGTGGCCGGGTACCAGGCGGTGATGCCGACGTACCAGGGGAAGATCCCGGCGCCGGAGATCGCCGCCATCGTCGAGTTCATCAAGTCGCTGCGGACGGACGCCGTGAGGGTGGAGCCGTCGAAGGGCCCGGTCTATGAACCCATCCGCAAATAGCGTCGTCTACAACACGCCGAACTACCTGGACGCCGAGGGCGGCGTCCGCTCCTGGCTCTTCACCCGGGACCACAAGCGGATCGGCGTGATGTACCTCGTGCTCACCACGAGCGCCTTCGCGCTCGGCGGCCTCTTCGCCATGCTCATCCGGATCGAGCTGCTCACGCCCGGTCCCACGATCATGAGCGCCATGACCTACAACCGCATGTTCACGCTGCACGGCGTGGTCATGATCTTCCTCTTCATGGTGCCGGCCATCCCCGGCATCTTCGGGAACTTCTTCCTGCCGCTCATGCTCGGCGCGCAGGACGTGGCCTTCCCCCGGCTCAACCTGCTCTCGGTCTACCTGTACCTCGTCGGCGCCACCATCGCGGTGTGGGGCATGATCCAGGGCGGCGCCGACACCGGCTGGACCTTCTACGCGCCCTACAGCACCACCACCACCACCAAGGTGGTGCCCATCCTGCTCGGCGCCTTCGTCATCGGCTTCTCGTCGATCGTCACCGGCATCAACTTCATCGTCACCACGCACACCATGCGCGGGCCCGGGCTCACCTGGGACCGGATGCCGCTCTTCGTCTGGTCGATCTACGCGACCAGCATCATCCAGGTGCTCGCCACGCCGGTGCTCGGCATGGTGCTGCTCCTCGTCGCCATCGAGCACTCGTTCGGCTTCGGGATCTTCGACCCGGCGCGCGGCGGCGACCCGATCCTGCTGCAGCACCTCTTCTGGTTCTACTCGCACCCGGCGGTCTACATCATGGTCCTGCCGGCGATGGCGGTGATCAGCGAGGTGGTCTGCGCCTTCGCCCGCAAGAACATGTTCGGCTACAAGGCGGTCGCCTACAGCTCGCTCGGCATCGCCTTCGTCGGCTTCTTCACCTGGGGCCACCACCTCTTCACCTCGGGGCAGTCGGCCTTCGACGCCGGCATATTCGGCGTGCTCTCGATGTTCGTGGGCATCTTCACGGCCATCAAGGTCTTCAACTGGACGGCCACCCTGTACAAGGGCGCCATCAAGTTCACCGCCCCCTTCGCCTACGTCTGCGGCTTCCTGTTCTTCCTGGTGTTCGGCGGGATGACCGGGGTGGCGCTCGCCACCGTCTCGCTCGACGTGCACTGGCAGGACACCTACTTCGTGGTGGCCCACTTCCACTTCATCATGGTGGGCGGCACCATCATGGCCTTCCTGGCCGGCATCCACTACTGGTGGCCGAAGATGTTCGGGCGGATGTACTCGGAGGGCTGGGCGCTGGTGGCGGCCTGCACCATCATCTTCGGCTTCAACGCCACCTTCATCCCGCAGTTCCTGCTCGGCAACATGGGGATGCCGCGGCGCTACTACTCGTACCCGGCGCAGTTCTGGCCGCTCAACGTGGCCTCCACCGCCGGGGCCTCGCTGCTCGGCTTCGGCTTCCTGCTGGTCCTCGTCTACCTGCTCCTCTCGCTCAAGTACGGCCGGGTGGCGGGCGCGAACCCGTGGGGCTCGCGCGGCTTCGAGTGGAACACGCCGTCGCCGCCGTCCGCGCTCAACTTCCCGGTGCCGCCGGTGTTCACGCACGGGCCGCACGACTACCAGGACCGGGGCCCGGGCGAGGAGCCCAGCCCCACGCCGCCGCCGGAGGCGCAGCATGCCTGAGGCCACCACGCCCGCGATCGAGCCGCCGCTCGCGCACCACTTCGTCTCGATGAGGCAGCAGACCGAGGCCGCGCGCCTCGGGATGTGGCTCTTCCTGGTGAGCGAGGTGCTGCTCTTCACCGGCCTCTTCACCGCCTACGCGGTGTACCGGTTCCTCTACCCGACCGTGTTCGAGGAGGCGAGCCGCAAGGGCGTGGAGCTCTGGGCCGGCACCACCAACACCTTCGTCCTCATCACCTCGTCGCTGACGGTGGCGCTCGGCTACCACTTCGCCAAGGAGGGGCGGGGCAAGCTCGCGGCGGCGCTGCTCGCGGTCTCGCTCGCCCTCGGCTTCGTGTTCCTCGGCATCAAGGCCATCGAGTACACGAACCACTTCCACGAGGGGCAGCTGCCCGGGAAGTTCTACCACTTCGCCGAGGTGCAGGGCCCCGGCGCGAGCATGTTCTTCACCCTCTACTTCATCATGACCGGCCTGCACGGCGCGCACGTGGTGGTGGGCATGACGGTGCTCGCGATCATGGCGGTGCGGGCCTGGCGGGAGGAGTTCGGGCCGGTGCACTTCGCGCCCATCGAGCTCGCCGGCCTCTACTGGCACCTCGTGGACCTCATCTGGATCTTCCTCTACCCGCTGCTCTACCTCATCTGATCGGAGCGACCCGGCATGGCCCACGGCGAGAACGCGGCAGGGTTCGAGGAGCACCACGGCACCGGGCGCTACGTCGCGGTCTGGGTGGCGCTCTGCGTGCTCACCGTCGCCACCTTCCTGACCTCGCGGCTGGCGCTCGGCCCGCCGTGGCACCTGCTGGTGGCGATGGCCATCGCGGGCGGGAAGGCGACGCTGGTGGCGCTCTTCTTCATGCACCTGTGGGATCAACCCGGGGCGAACCGGCTGGTCTTCGTCACCTCGCTCGCGTTCGTGGCGCTCCTCATCGGCCTCACCGTGCTCGACAACGCCACCCGCTTCCCGCTCACCAACCCGCCGCACGAGCAGACCCTCCGCTTCCAGCCGCCGGGCGAGGAGCCCCACGTGCAGGAGGGCGAGCGGGGCCAGGGGCGCCCCGGCGCCATCGGCCGCCCCGCCGCCGAGCACTGAGCAACCTTCCGTTGACCTGCCGCGCCCGCGTCCCCACCTTCCAGGCATGGGGGACGGCGAGGACGCGGGCGCGATCGGGCGCCGCCGCTGGGCCATCGCCGAGGGGTACATCCCGCCCTTCTCGAGCGGCAAGGTGGGGCGGGCCTTCGAGAGCCACGAGACCGCCTGCCTGCTGAACGCCGGCGCGTCCGACGCCCACGTCCGGATCACGATCTACTTCCCGGACCGCGAGCCGGCCGGCCCGTACCTCGTGACGGTGCCGGCGCGGCGCACGCTGCACCTGCGCTTCAACGACCTCGCGTCGCCGGCGCCGGTGCCGAGGGGCGCCGACTACGCGAGCGTCCTCGAGTCGGACGTCCCGATCGTCGTGCAGCACACGCGGCTGGACGCCCGGCAGGCCGAGTCGGCGCTGCTCAGCACGGTCGCGTTCGCGGAGTGACGCCGCCTCGCGGCGGAGGAGGGGACATGGCGGCGACGGTGGGCGAGTTCATCCTCGGGCGGCTGCGGGCCTGGGGCGTCCGGCGCATCTACGGCTACCCGGGCGACGGCATCAACGGCGTGCTCGGCGCCTTCCGCAAGGTCCCGGAGCTCGACTTCGTGCAGGTCCGGCACGAGGAGATGGCGGCCTTCATGGCCTGCGCCCACGCCAAGTTCACCGGCGAGGTGGGGGTCTGCCTCGCCACCAGCGGCCCCGGGGCCATCCACCTCCTGAACGGCCTCTACGACGCCAAGCTCGACCACCAGCCGGTGGTGGCCATCGTCGGCCAGTCGGCGCGCACGGCGCTCGGGGGCGACTACCAGCAGGAGGTGGACCTCCTCTCGCTCTTCAAGGACGTGGCCAAGGAGTACGTGCAGCAGATGCACGTCCCGGAGCAGGCGCGGCAGCTCGTGGACCGGGCGGTCCGCATCGCGCTCGCCGAGCGGACCGTCACCTGCATCATCCTGCCGAACGACGTGCAGGAGCTGCCGGTGAAGCCGCCGCCGGAGAAGCACGGCACCGTCCACACCGGCATCGGCCAGGGCTGGTCGGCGCCGCGGGTCGTGCCGCGGGAGGAGGACCTGCGCCGGGCGGCCGAGGTGCTCAACGCCGGCCAGCGGGTGGCGATGCTGGTGGGGGCGGGCGCGCTCCGGGCCAGCGACGAGGTCACGGCGGTGGCCGACGTGCTCGGCGCGGGCGTCGCCAAGGCGCTCCTCGGCAAGGCGGCGCTGCCCGACGATCTGCCCTGGGTGACGGGCGCCATCGGGCTCCTCGGGACCAAGCCGTCCTGGGACCTGATGATGGAGTGCGACACGCTGCTCATGGTCGGCTCCTCCTTCCCGTACTCCGAGTTCCTGCCGCCCGAGGGGCAGGCGCGCGGCGTCCAGGTGGACCTCGACGGCCGGATGCTCTCCATCCGCTACCCGATGGAGGTGAACCTGGCCGGCGACAGCGCCGAGACGCTCCGGGCGCTCCTGCCGCTCCTGCGGCGCAAGGAGGACCGCTCCTGGCGCGCGAAGATCGAGCGGGAGGTGGCGCGCTGGTGGAAGGTGCTCGAGGCCCGGGCCATGAACCCGGCCCACCCCATCAACCCGCAGCGGGTCTACTGGGAGCTCTCGCGCCGCCTGCCGGCGAACGCCATCCTCTCGGCCGACTCCGGCTCGTCGGCCAACTGGTACGCCCGCGACGTCCGGATCCAGCGGGGCATGATGGCCTCGCTCTCCGGCAACCTCGCCACCATGGGCCCGGGCGTGCCGTACGCCATCGGCGCCAAGTTCGCCTTCCCCGACCGGCCGGTCCTCGCGCTGGTGGGCGACGGCGCCATGCAGATGAACGGCAACGAGGAGCTCATCACCATCTCCAAGTACTGGAAGGAGTGGCGCGACCCCCGGCTGGTGGTCCTGGTCCTCAACAACCGCGACCTCAACCAGGTGACCTGGGAGCAGCGGGTCATGGAGGGCGATCCCAAGTTCCAGGCCTCGCAGGACCTGCCCGACTTCCCCTACGCGCGCTACGCCGAGTCGATCGGGCTCGCCGGGCTGCGGATGGAGACGGCGGACGACGTGGGGCGGGTCTGGGACCAGGCGCTCGCCGCCGACCGGCCCTGCGTGGTCGAGGCGATCACCGATCCCGAGGTGCCGCCGCTCCCGCCCCACATCACCTTCGAGCAGATGAAGGGGTTCATGGGCGCCATCGCCCGGGGCGATCCCGACCGGGCGGCCTTCATCCGGCAGGCCTGGAAGGACATGCTGAAGAGCTGGACGGCGTGATGCCGGGGGGGACGGCGGCGCGGGTGGAGGGGGTGGAGGTCTCGGCCTTCACCGTGCCCACCCGCACCCCGGAGTCGGACGGCACGCTCGAGTGGAAGGCGACCACGCTGGTCTGGGTCGAGGCGCGCGGGGGAGGGGAGCTTGGCGCCGGCTACTCCTACGCCGACACCGCCACGGCGCGGCTCGTCCACGACCTCCTCGCGCCCCTCGTCGCCGGGCGCGACGCCCTCGACGTCCCCGGCGCCTGGGCGGCGATGGTCCGCGCCATCCGCAACCTGGGCCGGCCGGGCGTCTCGTCGATGGCCATCTCGGCGGTGGACGCGGCGCTCTGGGATCTGAAGGCGAAGCTCCTCGGGCTGCCGCTGGCGCGCCTGCTCGGGATGGTCCGGCCCGCCATCCCGGCCTACGGCAGCGGCGGCTTCACCTCCTACGGCGAGGCCGAGCTCCGGGAGCAGCTCGGGGGCTGGGCCGCCGAGGGGCTGCGGCGGGTGAAGATGAAGGTGGGGCGCGACCCGGCGGCCGATCCGGCGCGGGTGCGGGCGGCGCGCGAGGCGGTGGGGCCCGAGGTGGCGCTCTTCGTGGACGCCAACGGCGCCTACCGGCGCAAGCAGGCGCTGCGGCTCGCCGAGCGCTTCGCCGCCGAGGGCGTCTCCTGGTTCGAGGAGCCCGTCAGCTCCGACGACCTCGAGGGGCTGCGCCTGCTGCGCGACCGCGCCCCGGCCGGCATGGAGGTGGCCGCCGGCGAGTACGGCTACGACTCCTGGTACTTCCTGCGCATGCTGAAGGCCGGGGCGGTGGACGCCCTCCAGGCCGACGCCACCCGCTGCGCCGGCATCACCGGCTTCCTCGAGGCGGGCGCGCTCGCCGCCGCCTTCGGCGTGCCGCTCTCGAGCCACTGCGCCCCCTCGCTCCACGTGGCGCCGCTGTGCGCGCTCCGGGCCGCCGTGCACGCCGAGTACTTCTTCGACCACGTGCGGCTCGAGGGGATGCTGCTCGACGGCGCGGCCCGCGCCGTGGACGGCGCGCTCGCGCCCGACCTCTCCCGCCCCGGCCTCGGGATCGCCCTCAAGGCGGCCGACGCCGAGCGGTTCCGAGCCCCCTTCTAGAAAGGACCACCCCGTGAACCCGCTCGAGCCCCTCGCCCCGCACCGCGTCCTCCTCCCCGGCCTCGGCCCCGCCGCCGTCCCCGAGGCCCGGGCGCTCGAGGAGGCGCGTGCGCGGCCGGGCGAGTGGGTCACCTCCGAGGCGGCCCGCGCGCTCGAGGCCGACCTGCGGCGGGTCGTCGCGGGCGAGGTCCGCTTCGACGCCGGCAGCCGCGCCCTCTACGCCACCGACGGCTCCAACTACCGGCAGGTGCCCATCGGCGTGGTGGTGCCCCGGAGCGAGGAGGACGTGGTGGCCACGATCGCGCTCTGCCGCAGGCACGGGGCGCCGGTGCTCTCGCGCGGCGGGGGCACCAGCCTCGCCGGGCAGTGCTGCAACGTGGCGGTGGTGATCGACTTCTCGAAGCACGTGAACCGGCTCCTCGAGCTCGACCCCGCGTCGGGCTTCGCCTGGGTGGAGCCCGGGCTGGTGCTCGACCGGCTGCGCGACGCCGCCGAGGCCCACCACCTCACCTTCGGCCCCGATCCCTCCACGCACGACCACTGCACCCTCGGCGGGATGATCGGGAACGACTCCTGCGGCGTCCACTCGGTCATGGCCGGGCGGACCGCCGAGAACGTGCTGGCGCTCGACGTGCTCACCTACGACGGCGCGCGCTTCGTGGTGGGGCCCACCAGCGACGACGCCTACCAGGAGCTCTCCGATCTGGGCGGCCGGCGCGCCGAGATCCACGCGCGGCTCCGGATGCTGCGCGACCGCACCGCCGACCTCGTGCGGGCGCGCTACCCGAGGATCGAGCGGCGGGTCTCCGGCTACAACCTCGACGCCCTCCTGCCCGAGAACGGCTTCGACGTGGCCCGCGCGCTGGTGGGCAGCGAGGGCACCTGCGTGACGGTGCTCCGGGCCAAGGTGCGGCTCGTCCACAGCCCTCCCTCGCGGGCGCTGCTCGTCCTCGGCTACCCGAGCGTCTACGAGGCCGGCGACCACGTCCCGGAGCTGCGCCGCTTCGGGCCCATCGGCCTCGAGGGGATCGACGACCGGCTCGTGGAGGACATGAAGAAGAAGCGGCTCCACCCGGAGCGGCTGAAGCTGCTCCCCGACGGGAAGGGCTGGCTGCTCGTCGAGTTCGGCGGCGACACGCGCGCGGAGGCGGAGGAAAAGGCCCACCGCTGCATGGACGCGCTCCGGAAGGCCCGGGGCGCGCCGTCGATGAAGCTCTTCGACGACCGCGCGGAGGAGGCGATCGTCTGGAAGGTGCGCGAGTCGGGGCTCGGCGCGACCGCCCGCGTCCCGGGCGAGAAGGACACCTGGGAGGGCTGGGAGGACTCGGCGGTCCCGATCGACCGCGTCGGGCCGTACCTGCGCGACCTGCGGCGGCTCTTCGAGGAGTCGGGCTACGACTGCGCGCTCTACGGCCACTTCGGCCAGGGCTGCATCCACACCCGCATCGACTTCGACCTCACCACCCGCGACGGGATCGCCCGCTACCGCCGCTTCGTCGAGCGCGCCGCCGACCTGGTGCTCTCGCACGGCGGCTCGCTCTCGGGCGAGCACGGCGACGGCCAGTCCCGCGCCGAGCTGCTCCCGAAGATGTTCGGGCCGGTGCTCGTGGACGCCTTCCGCGAGTTCAAGGCGATCTGGGACCCCGCCGGCAAGATGAACCCGGGCAAGGTGGTGGACCCGTATCCGCTCGACTCCAACCTGCGGCTCGGCGAGGGGTACCGGGAGCTCGCGCCGCGCACCGCCTTCGCCTTCGACGCCGACGCGCGGCGCTTCGGCCGGGCCACGGCGCGCTGCGTGGGGGTGGGGGAGTGCCGGCGCGACCACGGCGGCGTGATGTGCCCGTCCTACCGGGTGACGCGGGAGGAGATGCACTCGACCCGCGGCCGCGCCCACCTCCTCTTCGAGGCGATGGAGGGCGAGCCGCTCCGGGGCGGCTGGCGCGAGCCGGCGGTGAAGGAGGCCCTCGACCTCTGCCTCGCGTGCAAGGGGTGCAAGAGCGACTGCCCGATGAACGTGGACATGGCGAGCTACAAGGCCGAGTTCCTGTCGCACTACTACCAGGGGCGGCTCCGGCCGCGGGCCGCCTACGCCATGGGGCTCGTCATGTACTGGGCGCGGCTCGCGTCCTTCGCGCCCTGGCTCGCGAACCTCGTGGCCGCCGCGCCCGGACTCTCGGCGCTCGCGAAGTGGGCGGGCGGGATCGCCCTGCGCCGGCGGGTGCCGCGCTTCGCCCCGTACACCTTCCGGGAGTGGTTCCGCGCCCGGCCGCCCGGGCGCGGGGGGACGCCGGTGGTCCTCTTCCCCGACACCTTCAACGACCACTTCCACCCGGAGACGGCCATCGCCGCCGTCGAGGTGCTCGAGGCGGCCGGCGCCGAGGTGCGCGTCCCGGACCGCTGGCTCTGCTGCGGGCGGCCGCTCTACGACTACGGCCTGCTCGACCGGGCGAAGGGGCTCCTCGGGGACCTCGTGGACGCGCTCTCGCCGGCCGCCGAGGCCGGGATCCCCATCGTCGGGCTCGAGCCCTCCTGCGTGGCGGTCTTCCGCGACGAGCTCGTGGACATGCTCCCCGACGATCCCCGGGCGCGCCGGCTCTCCGAGCAGGTGCTCACGCTCTCCGAGTGGCTGGACCGGCGCGGCGACGCCTGGACGCCGCCTAGGCTGCGCGGGCCGGCGGTGATGCAGGGCCACTGCCACCACCACGCGGTGATGGGGCTCGCGCCGGAGGAGCGGGTGGCGAAGGCGGCCGGGCTCGACGTCACCCTGCTCGACGGCGGCTGCTGCGGGATGGCCGGCTCCTTCGGGTTCGAGGCCGGGGAGCGCTACCGGGTCTCGGTCGCGGCCGGCGAGCTGGCGGTCCTGCCGGCCGTCCGGAAGGCGCCGCCGGAGGCGCTGGTGCTGGCCGACGGCTTCTCCTGCCGCGAGCAGATCGCGCAGGGGACGCGCCGGCGCGCGGTCCACCTCGCCGAGGCGCTCGCGGCGGGGCTCCGCGGCGGCTGGCGGGCCGGCGCCCCCTGGCCGGAGCGGACGGCGAGGGGCCGGCGGCCGGGCTTGCCGGCGAGGGCCTGGCTCCGGAAGCTCGCGCCGCAGCTCGCGCTGGGGCTCGCCCTCGCCTGGGTCGCGGGCGCGCTGGGGCGCCGGCGGCGAGGGCGTTGACGCGCTGCGGGGAGACCGCTCGCCTCGCCGCTCCGGCGCGCGCGCCCTACCTTTGGCACATGGCACAGGAATCTCTCCAGTTCGGACGCGTCACCGAGCGCGCCGGCACCGACCGGAAGGTCTGGCTCTTCGTCCTCCCGGCCATGGCGGCGCTCGTCCTCCTGCTCGTCTTCGCCGGTCTCGCCATCTCGCGGACGAGCGGCCTCGAGACCCAGGTCCGGCAGCTCACCTCCGCGAACCAGGAGCTCCAGAAGAACCTCGACGAGCGGGACCAGGTCATCACCAAGCAGCGCGCCGACGTCTCCGTCCTCGAGACTCCCGGTAGCGGCGCGACCCTGCTCACCTCGCCCGACCCGAAGGGCATCGCCAGTGGCGTGGCGCTCTACCACCCCGAGCACCACGCCCTGAACGCCTACCTGTTCGGGATGACGGCGCCGCCGGCGGGCCAGGAGTACCGGCTCGAGGCGGTGGTCGGGAAGGAAGGCGAGCGCAAGCCGCTCGGCAAGGTCGATCCGGACGCCTCCGGCTCCGCCTTCTTCCTCTCGAAGGAGGTGCCGGACGGCCTCACCGGCGTGCACGTCGCGCTCTACCCGGCCGGCCAGCAGGGCGCCCCGGCGGAGGGGAAGCCGCTCCTCACCGGCGTGCTCCCGGGCGTGGGCCAGACCGGCGTGGCCGACCAGCGGGTCCAGGCGCGCACGCCGCCCGCCGAGACCCGGCGCGGCCGCTGAGGCGAGGCGGGCGCGCGCGGCCCCGGCCCGGCGCCGCGGCGCGGGCGCCCGCTCACCGGCCCCTCGCGCTGCCGCCACGGCGGCGCTCCCACGGCCTGGGACCGGCGGGCCCTCCCGCCCCTTCCCTATGAAGGCGGGCTGGCGGGCGCGTGAGAGGGGCCCACCCTTTCACGCATGACCTCGCTCGCCGCGGCCGCGCTCGCCCTCGCGCTGGGCGCCACCTCGATCGCGCCCATCGCCGGCGGCAACGCGCTCACGCTGCCGGCGCAGCGGCACCTCCTGCGGCTCGATCCGGCGGGGCACGCGCCGGTGCTGCTCCTCGCGCTGCAGCAGGAGGGGGCCCAGGGGCACGGCCTCGGCTTCTTCCGCAGCGACGACCTCGGCGCCTCCTGGCGCTGGTACGCGGCCATCCAGGACGACTGGAGCGAGCCCGACACCGCCGACCTCCTCGCCGCCGGGGACGACGCCGCGCTCGTGTATTCCTATGAGGCCCCGAGCCTCTCGGGCTCGCTGCGCCACGACGTCTTCTTCCAGTGGTGGCGCTGGAACGGGAGCGACCACCGGCCGGACGCGCCGGTGCGGGTGTTCCACCCCGCGAGCGACGCGAGCGCCTTCTCGCGCGCCGAGCTGGCGGTGGACTCGGCCGGGCGGATCTGGGTCCAGGCCTTCCGGCTCGAGAGCGACGGGACCTCGACGGCGGTGGTCTCGGTCAGCGCCGACGGCGGCGCGACCTTCGCCGAGCAGCCGTCGCTGGCGCACCTGCCGGCGCGGGGCGGCGGGCGCATCCTCTCGCTGGGGAGCCGCCTCCTCTTCGTCTACGACTCCCACGACTTCTCCGGCTCCACGGCCCGGTTCCGCACGCGCGGCGACGGGGATCCGCTCTCGCAGTGGTCGGCCGAGCAGACCGCGTTCCCGGACGGCATCTACCACGGGGCGGCGCTGTCGGCGGTGGCCGACGGCGCGGGCGGGGCGGAGCTCTTCTACAAGAACAAGAACGAGCAGCTCTTCTGGCGCCACTTCGACGGCGGCGGCTTCGGCGCGGCGCAGGCGGTGGAGACCGCCGGCGACTGGGCGCTCCAGCCGGCGGCGGCGCAGGCCGGGAGCGAGGTGGTGGTCTTCTTCAACACGCCGGTCACGCTCGACGCCTACTACCGGATCCGCGCCCGCGTCCTCTCGGGCGGCGCGCTCGGCCCGGCGCAGCTGCTCGATGACGCGGCGCTCTTCAAGGGCTACCCGGCCGCGCCGGAGCGCTGGCCCGGACCGGGCGGACTGCCCTGCGTCTACAGCGCCGCGCCCGACGCGAACGGCGGCGGCAACGAGGTGCTCACGCTCTTCGCCGGCGGCGGGGCGCCCGCGCCCGGGCCCACGCCGAGCCCCAGCCCGAGCCCGACACCGAGCCCCAGCCCGACCCCGGCGGGCGGCGGAACGCCGCCGCCCGCCGGGACGCTCTTCGCCGACGCCTTCGCCCGCGCGGCCCAGGGGCTCGGGCCCGACTGGCAGACCCAGGGCGTCTGGTACACCACCGGCACGCGCGCGGTGGCCGACGACTTCACCAACCTCGCCGGCGAGGTGCGCGCCACCTGCGCCGACTGCCGGGTGGACGTGAGCGTCGTCTCCTTCGGCGTGAGCGAGGTGGCCGCGTTCCTCCGCGCCCCCACGCCGGGGGGCGCGCAGCGGTACGACGTGGCGCTCCTCGGCGACGGCTCGATCGCGCTCCGGCGGGTGGTGGGCGGCGTCCCGACCGTGCTCGCCCGCGGGCCCTCGGGGCTCGCCGCCCTGAACGACTGGGCGCGGATCGGGCTCGAGGCGCGGGGCCGATCGCCGGTGTCGCTCACCGCCTACGTGAACGGCGCGGCCCGGCTCGCCGCCACCGACGGCTCGGCCCAGGCGCTCGGGGCGGCCGGGTACGCCGGCCTCTCGACCGGCGCCGCCGGCATTCCGTTCCAGGACTTCGTGCTCGCCGGGACGGGGGCGACGCCGAGCCCCGCGCCCACGCCCAGCCCCGCGCCGAGCCCGAGCCCGAGTCCGAGTCCGAGTCCGAGTCCGAGTCCGAGTCCGAGCCCGAGCCCGAGCCCGAGCCCGAGTCCGAGTCCGAGTCCGAGTCCGAGCCCGAGTCCGAGCCCGAGCCCCGCGCCGCCGAGCGGACTGCTCTTCGGCGACGACTTCCTCCGCGTCGGCACCTCCCTCGGCGCGCCCTGGACGCAGACCGGCACCTGGATCACCCGGACCGGCGCGGCCACCGACGACAACGGCGCGAACGTGGGGACCGAGGGCGCCGCCGCCTGCGCCGACTGCACCGTCTCCGCGCGGATGGTCGGCTTCGGCGTCCCGGAGATGTCGATCTTCCTGCGCGCGCCCACCCCCTCCCCGGGCGACCGGTACGAGCTCGTGCTGCTCGGCACGAACCGGGTCCGGATCCGCCGCCTCTCGGGCGGCGTCGCGACGACCCTCGGGGAGGCGCCCGCCGGGATCCCGACGCTCTCCGACTGGGCGACGCTCTCGCTCACCGCCCAGGGCGGCGGGCCGGTCTCGCTCACCGCGCGCGTGAACGGGGCCGCGGTGCTCGGCGTGACCGACGGCGCGGCCGCCGCGCTCCGCGGCGCGGGCTACGCCGGCCTGGCCTCGCCGTCGGCCGGCGTGGCCTGGCGCACCTTCCGCCTCACGGCGCCGTAGCCGCGAGGGCACCGCTGGCGGCCCCTCCCCAGCCCTCCCCACGCGGTGGGGAGGGAGTGCAGCGTGGAGCACCTCGAGGTCTTCCCCTCTCCCGCGGAGCGGGGGAGGGCGAGGGAGGGGGTGCGGCCCGGTGTCGCCTCAGGGGTCCGCGCCGGGCGGCTCGAGCTCCGCCCGCCCCGCGGCCCCGAGCTGCTCCAGCCGGCACTGGTCGGGCCGCTTGTCGGGCCGGAGCCGCACGAGCCGGGTGCCGTGGCGGAAGCGGCCGCCGCTCACGTGGCGGAACGCGACCTCCACCACCAGCTCCGGCCGCACCGCCACCCACTCGGTGGAGCGGCCGCGCGCCCAGCGCGAGGGGCCGCCCGGGGCGGTGCCGCTGAAACCGGTCCCCGGACCGTTCGACGCGAGCGCGGGCAGGGTGGCGGTGAAGGCCCTGCGGGTCGCGGCGTCGAACCCCGAGCAGTGGCCGACGTGGTCGAGCCGCCCGTCGTCGCGGTAGAGCCCGAGGAGGAGCGAGCCCACCTCCCGCCCCTTCGCCGCCCAGCGGAAGCCGCCCACCACGCAGTCGGCCGTGCGCTCCGGCTTCACCTTCACCATGTCCCGCTCGCCGCCGCGGTAGGGCGCGGCGGCGCGCTTCGCGACCACCCCGTCCACCCCGGCGCGCCCGGAGAGCCACCCGAGCGCCTCCTCCCGGTCGCGGGCCACCGGCGAGAGCCGCACCGGCCCGTCCCCGAGGAACGCGGCCGCGAACCGCTCCAGCGCCGCCCGCCGCGCGGAGAGGGGCTCGTCGGCGAGCAGCCGGCCCCGCTCGTCGGCGAGGAGGTCGAAGACCAGCAGCGCCGCCGGCCGCTCCCGCGAGAGCCGCCGGATCCGGCTCTCCGCCGGGTGGATGCGCTGCAGGAGGTCCTCGAAGGAGAAGCCCTCCGCCACCGGCACGACGATCTCGCCGTCGAGGATGAAGCGCGGGGCCGGGAGCGTTCCCAGGGCCTGGACCAGCTCCGGGAAATAGCGGCCGAGCGGCTGCCCCGCCTTCGACTGGAGCGCCACCTCGGCGCCGTCCCGGTAGGCGAGGCAGCGGAAGCCGTCCCACTTCGGCTCGAGCTGCCAGCCCTCGCCCGCCGGCAGGTCGTCCTCGAGCCGCGCCTCCATGGGCGGGAAGGGGGGCTGGATGGGGAGCGCGAGCGGCGGCCAGTCCATGCCCTACGTTACGGGCTGGGCCGGTGGGCGGCCGGGAGCGCCCTTCCGGGGACCGTCCCGCTTGACCCGGCGGTCCCTCTTCGTGAAAACTGGCAGATCCCGCCTCACGGGTAACTACACGATGGACGAAGGTGAGATGACACAGACCGGGTATCCCCAGAAGCAAGGGCTCTACGATCCGCAGAACGAGAAGGACTCCTGCGGCTTCGGGTTCGTGGTCGACCTCCAGGCCCGGCGGTCGCACGCCATCGTCCAGAAGGCGATCCAGGTGCTCGTGAACCTCGAGCACCGCGGCGCCGCCGGGAGCGAGAAGAACTCCGGCGACGGCGCCGGCCTCCTCATCCAGATCCCGCACCGCTTCCTCGAGCAGGAGCTCGCGAAGCAGGGGGTGGCCCTGCCCGAGCCCGGCGCCTACGGCGTCGGCATGGTGTTCCTGCCGCGCGACCCGGCGAGCCGCCGGGCCTGCGAGCAGCGGTTCGAGCAGGTGGTCCGGGAGGAGGGGCAGGAGGTCCTCTGCTGGCGCGACGTGCCGACCGACAACGGCACCCTCGGCCAGACCGCCCGGGCGAGCCAGCCCGTCGTCCGGCAGCTCTTCGTCCGCCCCGGCGCCCTCGGCGGCGCGCTCGGCGCGGCCCAGGACGGGCTCGGCTTCGAGCGGAAGCTCTATGTGATCCGCCGCCTCGTGGAGAAGGCCGTCTCGCGCTCCGCCATCCCGGGCCGCGACGCCTTCTACGTCCCGAGCCTCTCGGCGCGCACCCTCGTCTACAAGGGGATGCTCAACGCCACCCAGCTCGCCTCGTTCTTCCCGGACCTCTCGGACCCGGCGATGGACTCGGCGCTCGGCATGGTGCACTCGCGCTTCTCGACCAACACCTTCCCGTCCTGGTCGCGCGCCCACCCGTACCGCTTCATCTCGCACAACGGCGAGATCAACACCCTGCGCGGCAACATCAACTGGATGCACGCGCGGCAGAGCATGGTCTCCTCGCGCCTCTTCGGCGAGGACCTCAAGAAGGTGCTCACCGTCGTCGACACCGAGGGCAGCGACTCGGCCATGTTCGACAACGTGCTCGAGCTGCTGGCGCTCTCCGGCCGCTCGCTCCCGCACGCCATGATGATGATGGTGCCGGAGCCCTGGAGCCGGCACGAGTCGATGAGCCCGGAGAAGCGGGCCTTCTACGAGTTCCACTCCTGCCTCATGGAGCCCTGGGACGGCCCGGCCTCCATCGCCTTCACCGACGGCAGCTGCATCGGCGCGGTGCTCGACCGCAACGGCCTGCGCCCCTCGCGCTACTACGTCACCAAGGACGACATGGTGGTGATGGCGTCCGAGGTGGGCGTGCTCGACCTCCCGCCGGAGCGGATCCTGAAGAAGGGCCGGCTGCAGCCGGGCCGCATGTTCCTCGTGGACCTCGACCAGAAGCGCATCGTCTCGGACGACGAGGTGAAGCACAAGGTCGCGACGGCGCACCCCTACCGGCAGTGGCTCGACGAGAACCTGGTCGACCTCTCCGACCTGCCGCCGCCGCCCTCGGTGATCGAGCCCGATCACGAGACCGTGCTCCGCCGCCAGGAAGCCTTCGGCTACACCGCCGAGGACGTGCGGATGCTCATCACCCCGATGGCGACCAGCGCCACCGAGCCCATCGGCTCGATGGGCACCGACACCCCGCCGGCGGTCCTCTCGCAGAAGCCGCAGCTGCTCTACAACTACTTCCAGCAGCTCTTCGCGCAGGTCACCAACCCGCCGGTGGACGCCATCCGCGAGGAGCTCATCATGGCGGTGGACACCGCCATCGGGCCCGAGGGCAACCTGCTCGAGCCCGGCCCGGCCTCGGCCCGGCAGATCGGGCTGCCCTCGCCGGTGCTCCGCAACGAGGAGCTCGAGAAGTTCCGCCAGCTCGACGGCGGGGCCGCCTCGCACGGCTTCAAGAGCATCACCCTCCCGGCGCTCTTCAAGGTGAAGGACGGCGGCGCCGGCCTCCGCAAGGCGCTCGAGGACCTGCGCTGGACCTGCTCCGAGGCGATCGCCGAGGGGCACAACCTCATCATCCTGTCCGACCGCGGCCTGGACGAGGAGAGCGCCCCCATCCCCGCGCTGCTGGCGGTGGCGGCGGTGCAGCACCACCTGCTGCGCGAGGGCTCGCGCACCCGCGTCGGCCTCGTGCTCGAGACCGGCGAGCCGCGCGAGGTGCACCAGTTCGCGCTCCTCATCGGCTACGGCGCGTCGGCGGTGAACCCGTACCTCGCCTTCGAGACCATCCACGACCAGATCCGGCTCGGGATGATCCAGGGCGTGGACGCCGAGGCGGCCGAGAAGAAGTACGTGAAGGCCATCAACAAGGGCATCGTGAAGGTCTGCTCGAAGATGGGCATCTCGACCATCCAGAGCTACCACGGCGCCCAGGTCTTCGAGGCCGTCGGCCTCAACCAGGACTTCGTGGACGAGTACTTCACCTGGACCGCCACCCGCATCGGCGGCGTGGGCATCGACGTGGTGGCGAAGGAGGTCAAGCTCCGGCACGACCGCGCCTACCCGCCGAAGCGCCCCATCGTCCACAAGCAGCTCGGCACCGGCGGCCAGTACCAGTACCGGGCCGACGGCGAGCAGCACCTCTTCAACGCCGAGACCATCCACAAGCTGCAGTTCGCCTGCCGCACCGGGAGCTACGAGGTCTTCAAGGAGTACTCGGGGCTCGTGAACGGCATCTCCACCGGCCTCGCCACCCTGCGCGGCCTGATGGACTTCGTGCCGCCGCCCAAGCCGGTGCCCATCGAGGAGGTGGAGCCGGTCGAGGCGATCATGCGCCGCTTCAAGACCGGCGCCATGAGCTACGGCTCGATCAGCAAGGAGGCGCACGAGACCCTCGCGATCGCCATGAACCGGATCGGCGGCAAGTCGAACACCGGCGAGGGCGGCGAGGACCCGGCGCGCTACCAGCGCGAGCCGAACGGCGACTCCAAGAACAGCGCCATCAAGCAGGTGGCGAGCGGCCGCTTCGGCGTGACGAGCCACTACCTCGTCAACGCCAAGGAGCTGCAGATCAAGATGGCCCAGGGGGCGAAGCCCGGCGAGGGCGGCCAGCTCCCCGGCACCAAGGTCTACCCCTGGATCGCGAAGACCCGGCACTCCACCGCCGGCGTGGGGCTCATCTCGCCGCCGCCGCACCACGACATCTACTCGATCGAGGACCTGGCGCAGCTCATCCACGACCTCAAGAACGCCAACCACCAGGCCCGCATCTCGGTGAAGCTGGTGGCCGAGGTCGGCGTGGGCACCATCGCCGCCGGCGTCGCCAAGGCGCACGCCGACGTGGTGCTCATCTCGGGCTACGACGGCGGCACCGGCGCCTCGCCGCTCACCTCCATCAAGCACGCCGGCATCCCCTGGGAGCTCGGGCTCGCCGAGACCCACCAGGTGCTGGTGATGAACAACCTCCGCAGCCGCATCGCGGTGGAGTGCGACGGCCAGCTCAAGACCGGCCGCGACGTGGTCATCGCCGCCCTGCTCGGCGCCGAGGAGTTCGGCTTCGCCACCGCGCCGCTGGTGGTCATGGGCTGCGTGATGATGCGCAAGTGCCACCTCAACACCTGCCCGGTGGGCGTGGCCACGCAGGACCCGCTCCTGCGCAAGCGCTTCACCGGCGATCCGGCCCACGTGGTCAACTTCATGCGCTTCATGGCGCAGGAGGTCCGCGAGTACATGGCCGAGCTCGGCTACCGCACCATCGACGAGATGGTGGGGCGCTCCGAGCGGCTCGAGATGCGGCGCGCCGTCGAGCACTGGAAGGCGCGCAACCTCGACTTCTCGCGCATCCTCTTCAAGCCCACCGTGCCGAAGCACTACGGGCGGACCTGCCAGATCCCGCAGGACCACGGGCTCGACGAGGCGCTCGACACCACCACGCTCCTCGAGCTCTGCCGCCCGGCGCTCGAGCACGGCAAGCCGGTCCAGGCCACGCTGCCCATCCGCAACGTGAACCGGGTGGTCGGCACCATGGTCGGCAGCGAGCTGACCCGCCGCCACGGGCCCGGGGGGCTGCCGGAGGACACCATCCGGCTCCACTTCCAGGGCTCGGCGGGCCAGAGCTTCGGCGCCTTCATCCCGAAGGGCATGACGCTCACGCTCGAGGGCGACGCCAACGACTACATCGGCAAGGGGCTCTCGGGCGGCAAGCTGGTGGTGTTCCCGCCGCAGGAGAGCACCTTCGTCGCCGAGGAGAACGTCGTCGTCGGCAACGTGGCCCTCTACGGCGCCACCTCCGGCGAGGCCTTCATCCGCGGCGTGGCCGGCGAGCGGTTCGCGGTCCGCAACTCCGGCGCCCACGCGGTGGTGGAGGCGGTCGGCGACCACGGCTGCGAGTACATGACCGGCGGCCGGGTGGTGGTGCTCGGGCAGACCGGGCGCAACTTCGCCGCCGGCATGTCGGGCGGCATCGCCTACGTGGTGGACGAGGACGGCCTCTTCGCGAAGCGCTGCAATCGCGAGCTGGTCGGGCTCTCCCGGATGGAGGACGAGGCCGAGATCGCCTTCGTGAAGGGGCTCGTGTCCAAGCACGCGCTCTTCACCGGCTCGACCCGCGCCCGCGCCGTCCTGGAGGCCTGGGACGAGTGGCTCCCGCGCATCGTGCGGGTGATGCCGAACGACTACCGGAGGGTCCTCGAGGCGCAGGCCAGGATGCGCGAGAAGGGGCTCTCGCCGGAGGAGGCCGAGATGGCCGCCTTCGAGGAAAACACGCACGACGCGATGCGGGTGGGTGGGAACTAGATCATGGGAAAGCCGACCGGATTCATGGAGTACCAGCGGGAGGCCGCCCACGTGCGCCCGCCGACGGAGCGCGTGAAGGACTGGAGCGAGGCCCACCCGCCGTACGCCGAGGAGACCCTCCGCACCCAGGCGGCCCGCTGCATGGACTGCGGCGTGCCCTTCTGCCACACCGGCGTGCTCATCGGCGGGATGGCCTCCGGCTGCCCGGTGAACAACCTCATCCCGGAGTGGAACGACCTCGTCTTCCGCGGCCAGTGGCGCGAGGCGCTCATCCGGCTCCACAAGACCAACAACTTCCCCGAGTTCACCGGGCGCGTCTGCCCGGCGCCCTGCGAGGGGAGCTGCACGGTGGGGCTCGACGGCGATCCCGTCACCATCAAGAACATCGAGGTCAGCATCATCGACCGCGCCTTCGAGGAGGGCTGGGTGCGGGCCGAGCCGCCGCAGGCGCGCACCGGCAAGCGGGTGGCGGTGGTGGGCTCCGGCCCCGCCGGCCTCGCCTGCGCCGCCCAGCTCAACCGGGCCGGGCACATGGTGACCGTGTTCGAGCGCGCCGACCGGATCGGCGGCCTGCTCATGTACGGCATCCCGAACATGAAGCTCGACAAGGGCGTGGTGGAGCGGCGCGTCCGGCTGATGGCCGACGAGGGCGTGCGCTTCATCACCGGGACCGAGGTGGGCAAGTCCTTCGCGGCGAGCCGGCTCCTCTCCGACTTCGACGCCGCCGTCCTCTGCGGCGGGGCCACCCAGGCCCGCGACCTCCAGGTGGACGGCCGCGGCCTCCTGGGCATCCACCTCGCGATGGAGTTCCTCGCCGCCAACACCAAGAGCCTCCTCGACTCGAGGCACGCCGACGGCGCGTACATCAGCGCCAAGGGCAAGCACGTCATCGTGATCGGCGGCGGCGACACCGGCACCGACTGCGTCGGCACCTCGCTCCGCCACGGCGCCGCCAGCGTGACGCAGCTCGAGATCATGCCCCGCCCGCCCGACAAGCGCGCGCCCGGCAACCCGTGGCCGCAGTGGCCCAAGGTCTACAAGATGGACTACGGCCAGGAGGAGGCCGCCGCGCTCTTCGGGGCCGACCCGCGCCAGTACCTCGTCAACACCCGCCGCTTCGCGGGCGACGAGGCGGGCCGCGTGAAGGCCATCGAGGTCTTCGACGTGGAGTGGGCCAAGGACGAGAAGGGCCGCTTCGTGCCGAAGGAGAAGCCGGGCACCGCGCGCACCCTCCCGGCCGACCTGGTCCTGCTCGCCCTCGGCTTCGTGGGCCCCGAGAAGGGCGGCATGCTCGCCGAGCTCGGCGTGAAGCTCGACGAGCGCGGCAACGTCTGGACCGACGCCGAGAAGATGACGAGCGTCCCCGGCGTGTTCTCCGCCGGTGACATGTCCCGCGGCCAGTCGCTCGTGGTCTGGGCCATCAACGAGGGGCGCAAGGCCGCCCGCGGCGTGGACAAGTACCTCATGTACGGGGAGACGGTGCTGCCGTAGGCGGCGCCCTCGACGCTCCGCGGTTCACGGGCCGCGCTCCGGGCTTCCGGAGCGCGGCCGGACGGCGAGGAGCCCGGTCGACCAGAGCGCGGTCCGCTCGTCGATCCGGTCGCGCACGAGGGCGTGCAGCCCCCACAGCATCGCTACCGCCAGGAGCGCGGAGACGAGCCGCCCCAGCGCCTCGTGCACGCCGAAGAGCGCGTAGAGCCAGGAGACGGACCAGGGATAGGCGGGGAGCTCCGTCTCGACGTAGCCGGGCCCGTCACCGGCCCAGTCGATCTGCGGGTAGAGGAGCCGGTGGCCGCCCTCGGCGAAGTTGCGCGCCATCGCGGCCGTGTCGCACTCGCGCCAGGAGCCGAACCCGAGCAGCGGCGCGTCGAGGTGCCAGAGCCGCACGGCGAGGCCGAGCGCGAGGAGCGCGAGGAGCGCGGCCCGGCTCGCCCACGGTGGAGTGCGTGCGCCGGGCTGGGACATGGCGCGGCAAGCTACGCGCCGGTGGCCGCCCGGACCGTCCTGATTCCGGGTGGCTGCGAGCGTCGCGGGGGGGGGGCGCGGCGCCCCGGGTCGCGGCCGGGCATCGAGCCGACCCGCCGACCCCGGGTCGCTCCGAAGAGG
Organism: Anaeromyxobacter paludicola; assembly: GCF_023169965.1. Lineage (NCBI taxonomy): Bacteria > Pseudomonadati > Myxococcota > Myxococcia > Myxococcales > Anaeromyxobacteraceae > Anaeromyxobacter > Anaeromyxobacter paludicola. Next base: position 4,186,577 of record NZ_AP025592.1, read on the forward strand.
AAGAACGCCGTCGCGCCTGCTATGCTCGCGGGGGGTAGGCGAGGGGGCCGCCGAGGGGACGCATGACCCTGGCATCGGGAGAGCGGGGCAGTCCGGCGCGCCGCCTGGCGACGCTGGCCCTCGTCCTGCTCGCCGCCTGCCGGCCCGGCCCGCCGCCGTCGCGCCCGCTGGTGCTCGGCGCGCCCACGCTCCCCTCGCTGGGGCTCCTCGACGTCGCCCGCTTCGGCGGGGAGCGGGGCCGCGCCGGCGCGCGCGTCGAGCGGCGCGCCTACCAGAGCGGACGGGCCGCCCTCGACGCCCTGCTGGCGGGCCAGGTGGACCTGGCCGCCTGCTACGACATGGCGTTCGTGGTCGCCGCGCTCTCCCACCCCGAGCTCCGCGTCCTCACCTCGCTCCACCACGCCTCGGCCGGCACCGTGATCGTGACCCGGCGGGGCGGCGGCGTCGCGCGGCCGGAGGACCTGCGCGGCCGGCGGGTCGGCGTGCCGCGGGACACGAGCGCCGACTTCTTCCTCGAGACGCTGCTCAGGTTCGCCGGCGTGCCGACCGGCGAGGTCGAGCGGGTGGATCTCGCGCCCGAGGCGGCCGCGGCCGCGCTGGCCCGCGGCGAGGTGGCGGCGGTGGCGATCTGGTACCCCCAGGCGCGCAAGGTCCGGGAGGCGCTCCCTCCCGGCGAGGCGCTCGAGATCACCTCCGACGTCCACACCGAGGTCTCGATGCTGGTCGTCCGCGCCGACGTGCTGGCGGCCCGGGACGCCGAGGTGCGCGCGGTGGTCCGCGCCCTCTCGGAGGCGGAGTGGCTGGTTCAGCGGCGGCCCGACGAGGCCTTCGCGGCGCTCCGCCGCGCCTTCCCGGGGGAGCGGGAGGACGACCTGCGCGAGGACTGGGCCCGGGCCCGCCCCGAGCTCGGGCTGCGCAACGCGATGCTGGCGGTGCTGGAGCGGGAGGCGCGCTGGGTGCTGCGCGAGCGCGGCCGGCCCGGTCCCGGCCCCGACTTCCGCGAGCTCTTCGCGCAGGGCCCGCTCACGGCGGCCGACCCGGAGGCGGTGACCGTCTACCCGGCGCTGCCGCCGCCGCTCGAGGAGGGCGACGCCCCGTGAGCCTCCGGCGCACCCTGGTCGTCCCCCAGCTGCTCCTCGGGGGCATCGCCCTCCTCGGCCTCGCCGGCATGGCGGTCGAGTCCTCCCGGCAGCTCGAGGTGCTGCAGCGGCGGGCGCACCAGGTCCGGACCGAGACGCAGCTCGTGGCCCGCCTGCAGGAGCTCTCGGGCATCTCCGAGCGGGCCACCCAGGCCTACCGCTTCGACCCGCGTCCGGAGCGGCTCGACGCCATCGAGCACGCCGAGCTCGAGACGGAGCAGATCGAGGCCGCCCTCGCCCGGCTCCCGAGCGGCTACCGGACCGCCGAGATCTGGGGCGAGTGCCTCGCGGCGCGCCAGGTCCAGTCGTCGCTCCGGAACGACCTGCTCCGGACGGTGAAGGAGGGCGACGAGGCGCTCATCGGAGGCCGGTTCGAGAAGTGGGTGATGGCGACCGACCTCTCGAGCGCGGTGCTGGCCGACCTCGCCGCGCTCACGAGCCGCCAGCTCGACACGGCGGTGGACCAGATCGACGCGCGGCGGTCCCGGGTGGTGTGGCTGCTCGGGACCTTGCTCGGCACGAGCGCGCTCCTCACCCTCGCCTACTCGCTCTTCGTGAGCCGCGAGGTGGTCCGGCCCCTGCGCGGCATGACCGCCACCGCCGAGCGGATCGCGCGCGAGGAGGTGGTCCTGCCGGTGCCGGGGCGGGGGCGGCGGGACGAGATCGGCGTCCTCGCCGAGGCGTTCGAGCGGATGACCGGCCACCTCTTCCGGGCCCGGGCCCGGCTCGAGGGCGCGGTCAAGGCGCGCGACGAGTTCCTCTCCATCGCCTCCCACGAGCTGCGCACGCCGCTCACCTCGCTCGAGCTGCAGCTCGCGCTCCTGCAGCGGCGCGCCCTCGCCTCCGAGCCGGGCGACGAGCGCGCCCGGAGCGGGCTCGAGTCGGCCCTCCGGCAGGTCCGGCGGCTGGAGCGGCTCGTGGGGGAGCTGCTCGACGTGAGCCGGATCCAGGCCGGCAAGCTGCAGCTCGCGCGCGAGCGGGTGGACCTCGGGGAGGTGGCCCGCGCGGTGGCGGCCCGCTTCGCGGCGGAGCTCGAGCGGAGCGGGATCGCCCTCGACGTCGTGGTCGAGCCGGGCGTGGTCGGCGAGTGGGACGGCGAGCGGCTCGACCGGGTGGTGAGCAACCTGCTCGCGAACGCCATCAAGTACGCCCCCGGCGGCGCGGCGACGCTCCGCGTGGACCGGCTGCCGGACGGCCGCGGGCGGCTGCAGCTCCAGGACGACGGGCCGGGGATCCCGCCCGAGGTCCAGGAGCGCATCTTCGAGCGCTTCGAGCGGGCCGACGGCCGGCGCGGCATCGCCGGGCTCGGCCTGGGGCTCTACATCGTGCGCCAGATCGTCGAGGCGCACGGCGGGAGCGTGGCGGTGCGGAGCGCGCCGGGCCAGGGCGCCACCTTCGTCGTGGAGCTGCCCGCCGCCGCCTGCGGGCAGGTGAGCGAGGGCGGGGGCGGCGCGCCGGCCTGATTCAGCTCGCCCGCGCGCCCCGGTGGTGCAGGTGCAGCGCCTCCCCCCAGGCCTCGCCCGCGCGCCGGGCCCCCGGCTTGCGCGTGACGAGCGGCAGCAGGGTGGCCGCGAGCAGCAGCCCCCCGATCCACGGCAGCGCGCCGGAGAAGCTCCCGGTGTGGTCCTTCACCAGGGCCACGAAGATCGGGCCGACGATCCCGCCCACGCCCCAGGCGAGCAGGATCCAGCCGTAGTTCACGCCCATGTACTTCGTGCCGAAGTAGTCGGCGGTGAAGGAGGGCATGGTCCCGAAGCCGCCGCCGTAGCAGAGCAGCACCACCGCGAAGAGGATGGTGACGATCGCGAGGGAGTGGATGCCGCCCACCAGGAAGAAGATGAGCACCTGCGAGCCGTAGATGAGCAGGTAGGCGAGGTTCCGGCCGATGCGGTCCGAGACCGCGCCCCAGAAGAAGCGGCCGAGCCCGTTGAAGAGGGCGATGAAGCCGTAGATGGCGAGCGCCACGCCGGGGCTGGCGCCGGTGAGCTCGCGCATGATCGGCACCGCGTTGGAGATGAAGAGGATGCCGGCGGTGACGTTCAGGAAGAGCATGAACCAGAGGGCGTAGAACTGCGGCGTGCGCGCCGCCTCCGACGGCGGGTAGTCGCGCCCCTGCGCGGCGGCCGCGGCGACGGCCCCCGGGCGGGCGAAGCCGGCCGGCGGGTTGCGGACGAGGAGGGCGCAGGCGCCTCCCAGCAGGAGGTAGACCACCCCCGACCAGAGGAAGGTCTGCATGATGGTGGAGACCGCGTCCGGCGTCATCGCCGCCTCGACGCCGCGCGCCCGCTCCGCGAGCACCGCGCCGGCCTGGCGGGAGGCGGCCGAGAAGGAGGGGATGGCCTTGAGGAGGTTGTTGTAGAAGAACGCGCCCAGGCCGAACCCCATCACCACCATGCCGCTGCCGAGGCCGCGCTTGTCGGGGAACCACTTCGTCACCACGGCCACCGGCGTGATGTAGGCCATGCCGAGCCCGATCCCGCCGACGAGGCCGTAGGTCAGGTAGATCCACCAGGCGCCGAGGGAGGTGGTGAGGAGCCCGGCGAGGATGTTGCCCACGCCCCAGAGCGCCACCCCGGTGACGGTGGGCCAGCGCGGCCCGGCGCGGTCCTGCCACCGCCCGCCGACGATGGCCCCCACGCCCAGGAAGAAGATGGCCAGGGCGAAGGTCCAGGTGGTGGTGGTGTTGCTCCAGCGGAAGCTGGCGATGAGCGGCTGGGTGAAGAGGCTCCACGAGTAGACCGTCCCCAGGCAGATCATGGTGATGGTCCCGGCCAAGGCGATGAGCCAGCGGTTGTTCGTCACGGTACGTCCCCCCTATCCCCCGATGCCCCGCATCGGCAGCAGCACCAGCCGCGCGGGGTCGTCCATGTGGTGGCGCGGCTCCTTGCGCCAGAGCGCGCCGCGGACCCGGTCCTCCAGGAGCGCGTCGCTCGCGCCCTCGCGCAGGAGCTGGCGCAGCGGCACGCGCTCGTGGCCGCCCAGGCAGGCCTGGAAGGCCCCGTCGGCGGAGATCCGGGCGCGGTTGCAGGAGGCGCAGAAGTTCTCGGTGAGGGCGCCGATGAAGCCGACGAGCCCGCCCGCCCCGTCGGCGCAGCGGCCGCGCAGGTAGCGCGCCGGCCCCCAGCCGCGCGCCGGGTCGGGCGAGAGCGCCACCCCGGCCTCGCCCAGGCGGCGCTCCACCTCGGCGCTCGGCACCGGGCGTCCGGACCCGAAGGGCATGAGCTCGATGAAGCGCGGGGTGGCGCCGCGGCTCCAGGCGTGGCGCGTGAGCGCCGCGAGCTCCCCGTCGTTCACGCCGCCCATCACCACCGTGTTCACCTTCAGCGCGGCGAAGCCCTCGGCCGCGGCGGCGTCGAGCCCGGCGAGCACGTCTGCGAGCCGCGCCCCCCGGCCGCTGACGCGCTCGAGCATCGCCGGGTCGAGCGTGTCGAGCGAGACGTTGACCGCGCCCACCCCGGCGCGGTGGAGCGGACCGGCGAGCTCGGCGAGCCGGTGGCCGTTCGTGGTGAGGGCCACCTCCTCGATCCCGGGCACCGCGCGCACCGCGGCGGCCACCTCGACCACGTCCCGGCGCAACGTCGGCTCGCCGCCGGTGAGCCGCACCCGCCGCACGCCGAGCCGGGCGAAGAGCGACACCAGCCGGGCGAGCTCGCCCGCTCCGAGGAGCGCCTCCGGCGCCTCGAGGCCGGCGGCCGAGCAGTAGTCGCAGCGGAAGTTGCAGCGATCGGTCAGCGAGAGCCGCAGGTAGCGGATCGAGCGTCCCTGCCGGTCCTGGAGGCCGCCGGGGGAGGGGAGGTCAGGGATGTGCGAGGCCGGGGTCATGGAGGGTGGGTGTAGCGGGCGGCTCTGCCCCCTTCTCGCCCAGGGCCCGATCGAGCCCCGGCTGGGCCCGGACCACGTCGGCCGCCCCGCGGCCGCGCCGCTGCTGCTCGAAGGAGGCGTGGGGGTCGAGGGCCGAGCGGCGGCCGGCCTGGTAGATGGCGAAGCGGAGGGCGAGCGACCCCGCCGTGCCGCAGAGCCCGGCGGCGCGGCGGAGCGAGCGGCGCCCGCGCGAGCCGAGGGTGAGGGCCAGGCTCGCGAGCGAGAGGGCCTGGCCCGCGCGCCAGAGCGCTCCCGAGATCCCCGTCCGCAGGGGGCGCGCCACGCGCGGCACCACCCCCGCCTCGGCCTCGAGGACGCCGGTCATCACGAGCTCGCTCACGTTCGCGAGCACCCCGAAGCGGCGGACCACGGGCTCGCTCCGGTCGCCCGGCGGGAAGAGCTCGAGGAGGGCGGTGGCCGCGGCCGCGCCCGAGCAGGAGAAGAGCACCGGCAGCGCGCGGCGCGTCCCCTGCCAGAGCGGCACGGCGGTGTTGGCGATGAGCACGCCGGTGTAGCCGGTGAGCCCGAGCCCGCAGAGCCCGGCCACGGCCGCCGCGGCGTCGCCCGCCCGGCGCGCGCCGGGGCCGACCGGCAGGAGCGCCGCCCCGGCCGCGGCGGCGGTGGCCGCGCCGAAGCCCGACAGGATCCAGGTCCCCACGTTCATGGGCGAGGTCGGCCGGAAGACCCGCAGCATGTTCAGGAACCGGGCCGGCCGGCCCAGGTCGGCGATGAGGAGCGCGGCGCTCGCCCCGGCCCCGGCCGCGGCCGTGAGCCGGCACCGGCGCGAGAGGGCGCGGGTGCCGCGCGGGCCGAGGAGGTCGGACGCCGCCCCGAGGACCGCCGAGGCGCCGGACACGCCCCCCACGTAGAAGTAGGCGGGGATGAACCACTTCCAGACCGGCTCCTTGAGGAGCGGCATGCCGTAGTAGCTGGGCCGGCCCTCGAGCTCCGGCTCCGGGGGCGCCATCACCCGCCGCTCCGAGTGGCCGGCGTCGAGCCGCCGCACCCGCTGCTCCGCCCCCTCGCCGGCGAGGGTCCCCAGCCCGGGGTCCACGTTCCGCCCGTCCCGCGCCGCCTCGCGCCGCTCCAGGAGCGTCTTCATGCCGCCCTCCGCGCCGAGAGGACCACGCCGACGGCCGCGAGCCCCAGCCCCGCGATGCCGGCCGCCATGGCCCACCAGCTGTCCGCGATCTTCTTCGTCGGCACCACCGGGTCGGGCGGGAGGTTGTAGACCTCGGGCTCGTCGCAGAGGAGGAAGAAGGCGCGCAGGCCGGCGGTGCCGGGCTGGCTCGCGGCGCTCTCCCCGTACAGCCGCGCCTGCGGCACGCCGCGGGCCCGCAGCTGCTCCACCCGGTGCGCCGCCCGCTCCCGCAGCTCGTCGATGGGGCCGAACTGGATCGAGGCGGTCGGGCAGGCCTTGGCGCAGGCCGGCACCATGCCGCCCTCGAGCCGGTCGTAGCAGAGGGTGCACTTCCAGGCCCGGCCGTCGTCGGCGCGCCGGTCCACCACGCCGAACGGGCAGGCCGAGACGCAGTAGCCGCAGCCGTTGCAGACGTCGGGCTGCACGTAGACCGAGCCGAACTCCGTCCGGATGATCGCGCCGGTGGGGCAGGCCTCGAGGCAGCCGGCCCGCTCGCAGTGCTTGCAGACGTCCGACAGCATGAGCCAGGAGAACTTCCCCATCGCCTGCGCCGTCGGCCCGAGCGCCACCGGCGTCTCGATGTGGCTCGGCGACACGTCGTCGGCGAGCGGGCTGGTGGTGCCGGCCTGGCCGAGCGGCCGCAGGGGCTCGAAGGCCCGCGCCCCGGCCTCCACCCCGTCGCGCGGGCTGCCCTGGCCGGGCAGCGGCGACTCCCGCTCCACGAAGGCCACGTGCCGCCAGGTGGAGGCGCCGAGGTGGCCGGTGTTGTCGTAGCTCATCCCGGTGAGCCGGAAGCCGTCGTCGGGGAGCTGGTTCCACTGCTTGCAGGCCACCTCGCAGGCCTTGCAGCCGATGCAGAGGGTGGAGTCGGTGAAGAAGCCCATCTGCCGCGGCCCCTGCTGCTGGCCTCCGGCGCGGCGCTCGAGGTCGCGGGCCTCGGCGGCGCCGAGCTGGTAGTCGCGTCCCAGGTTCCCGGTCATGGCCTAGGTCCTCCTCGGCTCGACCGGCGGCTGGCGGTGCTTCGCGTGGAGCCCCGGGAGGTCGCGCGGCGCCTCGCCCTCGGCCGGGCGCGGCTCCTGGAGCGACGCCCCGCCCGTCGCGGCGCGCCGGCCGAAGGAGTGGCGGCCCGGGCGGATGTCGCCGGTGAGGGCCTTCGACTCCTGGATCGAGACGTTCGGATCGGCCACGAACCCGATGAGCTCGTTGGCCGGATCGCCGCGCACCCGCCCGACGTAGCTCCAGTGGTACGGCAGGCCGATGGTGTGGACGGTCCGCCCGCGCACCGTGAGCGGCCGCAGCCGCCGCGTCACCAGCACCCGGCACTCGATCTCGCCGCGCGCCGTGGTGATCGTGGCCCAGCCGCCGTTGCGCAGCCCCTTCTCGCCGGCGAGCTCGGGCGAGACCTCGCAGAACATCTCCGGCTGAAGCTCGGAGAGCCAGGAGAGCCAGCGGCTCATGCCGCCCGCGGTGTGGTGCTCGGTGAGCCGCCAGGTGGTGAGGACGTAGGGGAACCGCCGGTCGCCGAAGGCCCGGTGGTAGGGGTTCTCGCGGCGGTGCCACTCCATGCGCGCCGGGTTGCACTGCTGCGGGTAGAGCGGGTTCTCCACCACCGACTCCTCCGGCTCGTAGTGGGTCGGGAGCGGCCCGTCGAGGAGCCCGGAGGGCGCGAAGAGCCAGCCCTTGCCGTCGGCCTGCATGATGAAGGCGTCGGTGCCGCCGATGCTGGCGAGCCCGACGGCCCCCTCCGGCGCGCGGTAGCTGGGCGGCTTGTCGAGCTGGAAGTCCGGCACGTCGTGGCCGGTCCACCTCCCCTGGGCCGCGTCCCACCAGACGAGCCGCTTGCGCTCCGACCAGGGCACGCCATCCGGATCGGCCGAGGCCCGGTTGTAGAGGATGCGCCGGTTCGACGGCCAGGCCCAGCCCCACTCCGGCGCCACCCAGTGCTGCTCGCCCTGCGGCTTGCGCCGCGCGGCCTGGTTCACGCCTCCGGCGTAGCAGCCGGAGTAGATCCAGCAGCCGCAGGCGGTGGAGCCGTCGTCGGCGAGCTTCGCGAAGCCCGGCACCGGCTCGCCGTCGGCGACGGTGAAGCCGTTCACCTCGAGGAGCACCCGCTCCGCGTCCGGCTCGGCGTGCGGCCCCGACTCGCCGTAGTCCCAGGTGAGCGCCTGGATGGCCCGGTCCTTCGGGTCGGCGGAGCCGGCGTAGAGCGCCTTGAGCCGCTTCCCGAGGTGGTAGGTGAAGTGGAGCTCGCTGCGGCAGTCCCCCGGCGGCGCGAGGGCCTGGTGGTGCCACTGCAGCATCCGCTGCGTGTTGGTGAAGGAGCCGCTCTTCTCGGTGTGGGTGGCCGCCGGGAAGAAGAAGACCTCGGTCTGGATCTCCTCGGTCCGCACCTCGCCGCGATCGATCTCGGGCGCGGTGCGCCAGAACTCCGCGGTCTCGGTGAGCGCGAAGTCGCGCACCACCAGCCACTCCAGCTTGCGCAGCCCCTCGCGGTGGAGGGCGCCGTGCATGGAGCCGACCGTGGGGTTCTCGCCCATCACGAAGTAGCCCTTGAGCTTGCCGTCGGCCATCTCGGAGACGGTCGTCATGTGCGAGTGGTTGCCGGTGAGGCGCGGCAGGAGGTCGAACAGGTAGTCGTTCTCCCGGGTGGCGGCGTCGCCGAACCAGGCCTTCTGGAGCGAGACGACGTACTTGCGGAACTCGCTCCACCAGCCGGTGGCCGAGGCGTTGTTGTTCACGTACTGGTCGAGGCCGCGCTCGGGCAGCACCGCGTGCGGCATGGGCAGGTAGCCCGGCAGCAGGTCGAAGAGGGTGGGGATGTCGGTCGAGCCCTGGATCGAGGCGTGCCCGCGCAGCGCCATGATCCCGCCGCCCGGCCGGCCCATGTTGCCGAGCAGGAGCTGGAGGATGGCCGCGGTGCGGATGTACTGCACCCCGACCGTGTGCTGGGTCCAGCCCACGGCGTAGCAGAAGGCCGCGGTCCGCTCGCGCCCGGAGTTCCGGCACAGCGTCTCGGCCACCTCGAGGAAGAGGGCCCGCGGGATGCCGCAGGTTTCCTCGACCACCTCGGGCGTGTAGCGGGAGAAGTGCCGCCGCAGGAGCTGGAAGACGCAGCGCGGGTGCTGCAGCGTGGGGTCGTTCTTCCGCTCCGTCATCTTCACGCCGCGCAGGTCGTGCCGGCCGGCGCCCTTCTCGCCGTAGACCTCCTTGTGCCCGGCGGCGGGGACCACGCCGTCCACCCCCTCGTAGGACCAGGTCTCCCAGCCGTACTTGTTCTTCTCCGCGTCGAACCCGCTGAAGAAGCCCTCGAGGTCCTCGGTGTCGCGGAAGCCCTCGTCGATGATCGTCGCCGCGTTGGTGTAGCTCGCCACGTACTCGTGGAACCAGCGGTCGTTCTCGATGGCGTAGCGGATGATCCCGCCCAGGAAGGCGATGTCCGAGCCGGGGCGGATGGGGACGTGCAGGTCGGCGACCGCGCTGGTCCGCGTGAAGCGGGGATCGACGTGGATGATGGTCGCCCCGCGGTTCTTCGCCTCCATCACCCAGCGGAACGCCACCGGGTGGCACTCGGCCATGTTGGAGCCCTGCACCACCACGCAGTCGGAGTTCTGCAGGTCGGAGGGGAAGGTGGTGGCGCCGCCGCGGCCGAAGGAGATCCCCAGACCGGGGACCGTGGAGCTGTGTCAGATCCGCGCCTGGTTCTCCACCTGGACCACGCCGAGCGCGGTGTAGAGCTTCTTGAGCAGGTAGTTCTCCTCGTTGTCGAGGGTGGCGCCGCCGAGGTGGGCGATCCCGAGGGTGCGCCGGACGAGGTCGCCCTGGTGCTCCGCCCCCTCCTCCTCGACCCGCTCCTGCCAGGTCTCGTCGCGGGACCGCTTCACCCGCTCCGCCACCATCTCCATGGCCCGCTCGAGCGGGAGGGTCTCCCACTCGCGCCCGCCCGGGCGCCGGTAGAGCACCTGCTTCTCGCGGTGCGAGCCGGTGACGAGCTGGAAGGTGGCGGCGCCCTTCGGGCAGAGGCAGCCCTGCGACACCGGCGAGTCGGGGTCTCCCTCGACGTCGATGATCCGCTCGTCCTTCACGTAGACGAGCTGTCCGCAGCCGACGGCGCAGTACGGGCAGATCGAGCGGGCCACCCGGTCCGCGCGGGCGGTCCGCGGCGCGAGCTCGCGGGTCCGCGCGCTCGCGGCCGTGCCGTCGAGCCCCGTCGCGTCCCGCGCCGCGAGCTGCCGCAGCACCGGCCACTCCCCCAGCACCGGAAGCCTCGCCATGGTCTCACCCCTCCTCACGCTCGCCGAAATGTGGGGGCGGGCGCGGCGGAGCGGCAACGCGGGGCGGCGCAGGGCGGTCAGGCGGGCGGCGGCACGGCGATGCGCTCGGCGTGGGCGTACACGTTGAGCGCCGCGCCCCGCACGAAGCCCACCAGCGTGACCCCGGCGCGCTCGGCCAGGTCGACGGCCAGCGACGACGGCGCGGAGACGCCCGCCAGGACCGGGATCCCGGCGGCGGCCGCCTTCTGGACGAGCTCGAAGCTCGAGCGGCCGCTCACCGCGAGGAGGGCCGGGGCGCCCTCGCCGCCGGCCCCGAGCCGCCCTTCGCGGAGCAGCCACCCCACCACCTTGTCCACGGCGTTGTGACGCCCGACGTCCTCGCGGGCGGCGAGGAGGCGCCCGCTCGCGTCGAAGGCGGCGGCCCCGTGGAGCCCGCCGGTGCGGGCGAAGACCGGCTGCGAGCGCGCCAGCGCCGCGAGCGCCGTGGAGACCACCTCGGGCGCGAGCCGGACCGCGCGGCCGACCACGCCGCAGCGCTGCACGAGCCCGTCCACGCTCTGCCGCCCGCAGACGCCGCACGCGGAGGTGGTGACCGCCCAGCGCCGGCTCTCGAGGACGCGCTCCACCACGATCGGCTGACCGGCCGCGGAGCGCACGTCGATGACGTTCCCGTACCCCTCCTCGCCGGGGCGGCCGCAGTGGGCGGCGCTGCCGACGTCGGCGGCGGAGGCGATCATCCCCTCGGCGAAGAGGAAGCCGAGCGAGAGCTCGCCGTCGTGGCCGGGGGTGCGCATGGTGACCGCGACGGCCTCGCCGTCCACCCGGATCTCGAGCGGCTCCTCCTCCGCCACCGCGTCGAGGAGCTCCTCCGGCGCGCCGCGCCCGAGGCGCAGCACCTTCCGCTCGACCGCGCCGCGCGGCAGGGGAGGGCGGCTCACGCGGCCCTCCCGGTCAGGCGGCCCGGGCTGCGCCGGCGCGCACCTGGGCGTGGTTGAGCGCCGCCACGAGCGACACCCCGCCGATGGAGTTCCCGAGGAAGGCCGGCAGGAGGAAGCCGCCCAGGTAGGCGCCCGGCGAGAGCTCGCCGCTCGTCACGAGGTAGAGCGCCTCCACCGAGCCGGCGACGGCGTGGGCGAAGCTCCCCACCCCCACGAGCCAGGTCACGATGATCACCACGAAGAGCTTCGCGTTCTCCGCCGCGGGCAGCAGCCAGATCATGAGGGCGATGAGCCACCCGCCATAGATACCACGCAGGAGCAGCGTGCCGAACCCCGGGGCCACCGCCTCGCGCGCCATCTGGGCGAAGACCTGGCGCACGTCGGCCGGGAACACGTCGCCGCGGCCGCAGAGCCAGGCGAACCCGAGCGCCCCCACCACGTTCCCGGCCAGCACCACCGCCCAGAGCCGCGCCACCCGCCCGAACGTCGGGAGGGTGGGCCGGTCGAGGAAGGGGAGCATCACGGTGAGCGTGTTCTCGGTGAAGAGCTGCTGGCGCCCGAGCACCACCACGAGGAAGCCGATGCTGTAGCCGAGCCGGCTCACGAGCGGCCGCCAGGGCGCGTCGGGGAGCCCGTGGCGCAAGAGCCCCTCGGCCACCAGCGAGAAGCCCATCGAGAGCCCGGCCGCCACGGCCGACCAGGCGAGCGCCGGGACCGGCCGCTCCAGCTCCTCCGCGCCCTCGATCCGGATCGCCTCGTGGACCACCAGCGGGCCGATGGCCTTCCGCTCGGCCGCCCGCTCCCGCTCGCCCCGGGAGATCTCGACCGTCGGCGCCTCGACCGGCCCCTTCTCCGCCATCCCTCGCCTCCCCGGGAGGGAAGGTGGAGGCGGAGCGCCGCGCGGGCCAGGCCGCTAGGCCGGGGCGAGCGCCTCGAGCTCGGCCTGCCGCGCCTCCCAGTCGGCGTAGAGCCGCTCCAGCTCCTCGCGCGCCTGGCGCTGCGCGTCCACGTGCGGCCGGGCGCGGGCGAAGTCGGCGTACAGGGCCGGGTCGGCGAGCGCGGCGGTGGCCTCCCGCTCCTGCCCCTCGACCGCGGCGATGCGCGCCTCGAGCCGGGCGATCTCGTCGCGGAGCGGCTTCTCCCGGGCGTAGCGGGCGTTGCGCGCCTCCGCCTCGAGCCGCTTGCGCTCCTTCTCCGAGCGGAAGGCCGGCGCCGCGGTCCCGCCGCCGGCCGCCGCGCCGCCGGCCCCGCCGATCTCGAGCGCCGCCGCCTCGGCGAGGAGCTTCTGGTGGTGGAGCCAGTCGTCGAGGTTCCCGGGCGTGTCCTCGATCCCGCCGTCCTTCACCTCCCAGACCCGGGTGGCGAGCTGGTTCAGGAAGCTGCGGTTGTGCGAGACGAAGAGGAGCGTCCCCTCGTAGCCCTTCAGGGCCTCGATGAGCGCCTCCGACGAGTCGAGGTCGAGGTGGTTGGTCGGCTCGTCGAGGATGAGGAGGTTGGCCGGCACGAGCAGGAGCCGCGCCAGCGCCACGCGGGCCCGCTCGCCGCCGGAGAGCACCCCGAGCGGCTTGTCGGCGTCCTCGCCCGAGAAGAGGAACGAGCCGGCGACGCCGCGGACGTAGGCCTCGCCCTTGTCGGGGACGAGGTCCCAGAGCGCCTCCAGCACCGTCTGCTTCGGGTCGAGCGCGCCGAAGGTGCGAGCGGTCCCGTTGGCGCGGGCCTCGAGGTCCCGCTCCTCCGGCTCGAAGTGGTGCTGGGCGTAGTAGCCGGGGACGACGCCGTGCCCGAGCCGCACCTCGCCCGAGTCGGCCGCGAGCTCCCCGGCGACCAGCTTGAGGAGCGTGGACTTGCCGGCGCCGTTCGGGCCGATGACCCCCACGCGCTCGCCGCGCAGCACCGACGCGGAGAGGTCGCGGTAGACGGCGCGCGCCCCGAACGCCTTGTTCACGCGCTCGAGCCGGAGCACCTCGCGGCCGGAGCGCGGCGCCTCGGCGAAGTGGAAGCGCAGCGTGTCGCGGTGCTCGAGCACCTGCACGTCCTCGAGCTTGTCGAGCATCTTCTGCCGGCTCTGGGCCTGGCGGGCCTTGGTCGCCTTGGCGCCGAACCGCTCGATGAACCCCTCGAGCTCGGCGCGGCGGGACTCCACCTTGCGCGCCTGCGCGAGCAGCCGCTCCTCCTCCTGCGCGCGCGCGACCTTGTAGCCGGCGTAGTTGCCGGTGAAGGCCCGCAGCCCCTCCGGCTCGAGGGCGAGCACGTGGTCGATCTGCCGGTCGAGGAACTCCCGGTCGTGGCTGATGAGGAGGAAGGCCTTCCCCGAGCCGCGCAGGAAGGCGTCGAACCAGGTGAGGGTGGGGATGTCGAGGTGGTTCGTCGGCTCGTCGAGGAGCAGCAGGTCGGGGTCGGTGAGGAGGAGCCCGGCCAGCGCCGCCCGCATCTTCCAGCCGCCGGAGAGCGTGGCGGTGGAGCGCCGCAGGTCGGCGGTGGAGAAGCCCAGGCCGGCCAGGATCCGCTCCGCCTGGTGGCGCCCGTGCCGCTCCTCGAAGTGCTCGAGCTCGGCGTGCTGGTCGGCGAGCGCCTGCGACAGCTCGAGCTGCTCCTCCGCCTCGGCGGCCTGGGCCAGGGCAGCCTCGGTGGCCGCGAGCCGCGCCTCGACCTCGCCCCGCCCCGGCACCGACGCCAGGACCACCTCGATGAGCTCCCCGGGGGTGAGGGCCGCCACGTCCTGCGGGAGGTAGCCGACCCGGCAGCCGCGGCGGAAGGTGAGGCTCCCCGAATCGGGCGACTGCTCGCCCGCCAGGATCCTCAGGAGCGAGGACTTGCCGGTGCCATTGGCCCCGACCAGGCCGACCCGATCGTGGGGACCCACGGAAAAGGAGGCACCCTCGAAGAGCACCTTCGGCCCGAAGGCGAGCGAGAGCTGGCTGGCTCGGATGATGCTCATGTCAGATTTCTGTCACGCCCTGACTCAGGGGTGGTAGGTGGGTGGGGCCGGCCGGCAGTCGACTGCCCGGGCCGGGCAGCAAGGACACCCCTGTACCTCCGATCCTGGCAGAGGGGACCGGGAAAAGGATGGCCCACATGACAAGAGGACGTTGGTTCCTGGCCGCCGTGGCCCTGCTCGCTTCAACCCGAGCGGGAGCCCAGGCCATTCCGCAGTTCGATCTCGAAAGGGTCCGCCTGGACCCGGCCGCCCGCGGTTCGCTCCTCGTCGGCGACGGCGAGACGCAGCCCGCCGAGTCGATTCGCGTCTCGCTCGGCCTCAACTACGAGCACGAGCCGCTGGCCGTGTTCCCGAGCGGGCGGGTCGCCGGCTACGGGCTCCTGGACCAGGGGGACGCCAAGTTCCTGGTCCGGGATCGGCTCACGCTGCAGGCCGGCATCGCCATCGGCCTGCTGCCCAACCTCGAGCTCGACTTCCGCATCCCGTACATCCCGTGGCAGGACACCGCGGCGGTGGGCGGCTTCGGCAAGGCCGAGCAGACCGGCCTCGGCAGCCCGTCCATCGGCCTTCGCCTCGGCGTGCTCCAGCAGGACGCCGGCATGCCGGTCAACGTCGCCCTCGCCGGCGACCTCTACCCGATGTTCGGCAACGCCGGCGCCATCGCCGGCGCCGACAGCGTGACCTTCGCGCCGCGGCTCGAGATCGGCCACCGCTTCGAGCGCTTCGTCGTGGGCGGCTTCGGCGGCGGGCTCATCCGCAAGGAGGTGCCGGTCGGGACGCAGACGCTCAAGTCTGAGATCCAGTACGGCGTGACCGTGGCCACCACCGGCCAGCTCCGGGCCGAGCTCTCGTACCTCGGCGCCCACACCTTCGGGCGCGGCATCGAGAGCGAGCTGCTCGCCGGCCTGCGCTACGTCGCGGCGCCGTTCGAGCTCTTCGTGATGGGCGGCCCGGGCTTCGCCGACGCGCTCGGCAACCCGGAGTACCGCGGCATCGTGGGCTTCGCGATCGACACCTCCACCACGGCCAAGAAGGCGGCCCCGCCGCCCCCGCCGCCGCCTCCTCCTCCGCCGCCCCCGCCGCCGCCGGCCCCCAAGGCCGACCCGTGCGCGCCCGGGCAGAGCCACACCCCCGAGCAGTGCCCGGCCCTCGACGACGACGGCGACGGCATCCCGAACGGCCAGGACGCCTGCCCGACCGTCCCCGGCATCCCCGAGCTGAAGGGCTGCCCGGACAAGGACAGCGACAACGACGGCGTCCCCGACCGGCTCGACAAGTGCCCGAACGAGCCCGGCCCGGCCGAGAACGGCGGCTGCCCCAAGGTCCAGGTGAAGGAGAACAAGATCGAGCTCGCCGAGAAGGTCTTCTTCGCCACCGGCAAGGCGGCCATCGAGCCGCGCTCGCAGCCCATCCTCGACGAGGTGGCGAAGGTGATGAACGCCCACCCCGAGATCGGCAAGGTGGTGGTCGAGGGGCACACCGACAACACCGGCAGCGCCGCCAAGAACCGCAAGCTCTCCGCGGCCCGGGCGCAGGCCGTGAAGGCGTACCTCGTGAAGCAGGGCGTGGACGCCGCCCGGCTCGCGTCGAAGGGCTTCGGCCCCGACCAGCCGGTGCAGCCGAACGACACGCCGGCCGGCCGCGAGGCCAACCGGCGCGTCGAGCTCCGGATCGCGAAGTAGCGCGACCCGCGGCGCCGGCTCGTCTCCGGCAGGCCTGAAGGCGGCGGACTCCCTCCGGGGAGCCCGCCGCTCTCTTTTTCAGCCCTCGCCCTCGCCGTCGGCGGCGAGCCCGAGGCGGCGCAGCTTGTCGTGAAGCGTGACCCGCGGGAGCCCGAGGGCGCGCGCGGCCTCGCTCTGGTTCCCCCGCGCCGCCCGGAGCGCCTCGACGAGGAGCCCGCGCTCGTAGGCCTCCACCCGCTCGCGGAGCCCGAGCGGCGGCCGGGCCGCGCCGACCGGGCCGCCCGGCAGCAGCGACGGGTCGAGCTCGCCGTCGCGGGAGAGCGCGACGAGCGACTCGACCGCGTTCTCGAGCTCGCGGACGTTCCCGGGCCAGGTCCAGGCGGCGAGCCGGGCGAGGAGCCCCTCCGAGGGCGGCGGGGACGGCACGCCGAACCGGGCCGCGTATCGCGCCAGGAAGTGGCGCGCCAGGAGCGGCACGTCCTCCGGCCGCTCGCGCAGGGGCGGCACCCGGAGCTCCACCACCTTGAGCCGGTAGTAGAGATCCTGCCGGAAGGCGCCGCGGGCCACCTCGGCCGCGAGGTCGCGGTGGGTCGCGGCGAGGACGCGCACGTCCACCCGGCGGGCGCGCTCCTCGCCCACCGGCCTGACCTCGCCGTCCTGCAGCACGCGCAGGAGCTTGCCCTGCGACGACGGCGCGAGCTCCCCCACCTCGTCGAGGAGCAGCGTCCCGCCGTCCGCCTCCCCGAAGAGGCCGGGGCGGGCCCGCACCGCGCCGGTGAAGGCGCCGCGGGCGTGGCCGAAGAGCTCCGCCTCGGCGAGCTCGGGGGTGAGCGCGGCGCAGTTGAAGCGGACGAGCGGCGCGGCGGCGCGGCGTGAGGCGCGCACGATGGCCTCGGCCACCCGCTCCTTGCCGGTGCCGCTCTCGCCGGTGATGAGGACGTTCACGTCCCGCGGCGCCACCCGGGCCACCAGCCCGGCGAGCCGGGTCATGGCGGGCGAGGCGAAGACCATGGTGCGCGAGAGCGCCAGCTCGGCGGCGAGCCGCTCGTTCTCGGCCGCGAGCCGCGCCGCCTCGAGCGCGCGCCTCGCCACCGCGAGCAGCTCCTCCGTCTCGAAGGGCTTGCGGAAGTAGTCGAAGGCGCCGGCCTTCATCGCCTCGACCGCCTGCCGCTCGGACCCGTGCGCGGTCACCACCACCACCCGCGCCGCCGGGGATCGCTCCCGCACCCGGCGCAGCAGGGCGAGCCCGTCCATGCCGGGCATGCGCAGGTCGGTGACGAGGAGCGCCGGCGGGCGCGCCTCGAAGCGGCGCAGCGCCTCCTCCCCGTCGGCCGCCTCGGCCACCTCCGCCCCGAGCGTCTCGAGCAGCTCGCGCAGCGTGTAGCGCACCCCGGGGTCGTCGTCGGCCACCAGCACCAGCGGGCGCTCGCTCACGCGGCCCTCCCTTCGCGATCCGAGCCGGCCGGCAGCCGGAGCTCCGCCTCGGCGCCGCCGCCGGGCCGCGGCCTCAAGGCGAGCTCGCCGCCGTGCTGCCGCGCCAGCGCCCGCGCGATGGTGAGCCCGAGCCCGGAGCCGCTCGCCTTGGTGGTGACGCCGGGCTCGAAGAGCCGCGCCGAGAGCGCCGGGTCCGGCCCCGGGCCGCGGTCGCTCACCCGCACCACCGCCTCGCCGCCCTCGGCCGAGGCCGCGAGCGCCACCTCGGCGCCGGCCGGGCTCGCCTCGAGCGCGTTCTGCAGGAGGTTCACGATCACCTGCTTCACCTTGCGGCCGTCGCAGCGGGCCACCGCTTGGCCCGAGGCGGCGAGCCGGACGCCGCGCTGCCCCGCCAGCCCCTCGTGCAGCGCCGCTACCTCGCGGCAGAGCGCGCCGAGCTCCACCGGCGCGAGCGTGAGCGGCACCACCGGGCGCGAGAAGTTCAGGAACTCGTCGAGGATCACCTGCATCCGGTCCACCTCGCGCCGGAGCACCGCCAGCCGCTCGGCGGGCTTCCCCGGCGGCGCGCCCTGCGCGAGCAGCCCCGCCAGCCCCTTCACGCTGGCGAGCGGGTTCTTGAGCTCGTGCGCGATCTCGCCGGAGAGGGCGGTGAGCTCCTCGGCGCGATCGGCGTGGGCCCGCAGCCACTCCTCCTGCGCCGCGAGCGCCCGGCGCAGCATGGCGTCGAAGGCGCAGCGGGCCGCCCGGGCGAAGAGCGCGCCCACGAGGAGCGCGAGCGAGGTGAAGAGCGCCGTCGCGAGGAGGCGGGTCGCCGGGTCGCGCGGGGCCTCGAGCGCGCGCAGCGGCAGCGCCGCCCCGAGGGCGGTGCGGGCCTGGAGCGCCCAGAGCCCCCAGACGAACGCCACCTGGGCTGCGAGGAGCGCGGCGGCGAGCCGGGGCGCGAGGAACATGCCCACGAAGGTCGCGACCGGGAAGAGCACCGGGATGACCGGGCTCTGCAGGCCGCCGGTCACGACGCAGACCGCGGCGAGCGCCGCCACCGCGACCGAGAGGTTCGCCGGGATCGAGCGCCGGTCGAAGCCGCGCCGCTCGTACCGGGCCACCTCGAACAGCACGAAGGCCGAGATGGCGAGGGCGAGCGGGGCGGCGGCGAGACGGCGCCACGGCGCGGGGTCGGTGAAGGCCGCCCAGCAGAGGAGGGCGAGCAGCACCGGGATCAGGAGCAGCCGCGCCCAGACCATCCGCCCGAAGAGGCGCGACAGCTCCTGATGCTGGATCTCCTCGAACCCCGTCGGCACGGGCCCCTCGTCCCTGGCGCTCCAGCCGAACATAGCGCGTTCCCGTCCCGGGCGTCTCACCGGCTCAGGGCCGCCCCACCGCCCGGTCGAGCGCCGCGCCGGCCGCGCCGAGCCGGGCGCGCGCCTGGGCCAGCCCGGCGTCGGCCTGGTAGAGCCGGTCGGAGGCGTCGAGGAGGTCGAGCGCGCTCGCGGCGCCCCCCGCGAAGGCCCGCTCGGCGGTGGCGAGGGTTTCCTGGGCGAGGGCACGCTCGCGCTCCGCCAGGGCGAGCCGCTCGCGGGCCACCTCGCGGTCCCGGGCGGCGTCGGCCACCTGCTGCGCCACCTCGAGGGCCGCCTGCCGCTCCGCCGCCTCGGCCTCCTCCGCGGCCGCCCGCGCGCGGGCCGAGGAGGCCTCGCGGGCGCCGCCGTCGAAGAGCGCCCACGAGAGGTCGAGGGAGGCGCGCCAGCCGTCCTTCTTGCCGGTGGGGTAGGCGACGTCGGACGCGAACGCGGTCCCGGAGGCGGAGAGCGTGGGCAGCCAGCGCAGGCGGGCCGCCGTCACCCCGGCGCGGGCGGCCTCGGCGGTGGCGCGCGCCGCGCGCACCTCCGGCCGGCGCCCCAGGGCCTCCTCGCGCAGCGCCGCCCGGTCGGGGCCGGCGCCGGCGGGCGGCTCGCCCATCGCGATCCGCACCGGCCCCTCGCGCCCGAGCAGCACGCCGAGCGCGAGCCGCAGCCGCTCCACCTCGGCCCGGGCCCGGGTGAGCTCGCTCTCGCGCCGCACCGCCTCGGTCTCGGCCTGGAGCACCGCGAGCGGCGTGCCGGTGCCGGCGGCGCGGGCCCGCCGCGCGCTCTCGGCGTGGGTGCGCGCCGTGGCGAGGGCGCGCTCCGCGGCGAGCGCCACCTGCTCCGAGGCGTCCGCCGACCAGCCGGTGGCGACGAGCGCGGTCCGGAGCTCCTGCCGGGCCGTCTCGGCCCCCGCCGCCGAGGCGCGCGCCTGGGCGGAGGCCGCCGAGAGCTCGGCCCACTGGCTCGGGGCCGCCAGCGGGACCCGCAGCGCGGCCGCGGCGCTCCAGGCCTCGCCCGGCTGGATGACGAGCCGCGCCGGCAGCCCCGCCGGCAGCGCCGCCCCGGCCGGGAGGGTGCGCGCGAAGAGCTCCCCGATCGGCACCTCGGCGGCGTCGCTGTTCCGGACGTAGCTGCCGGACGCGGTGAGCGCCGGGAGCAGCGGCGCCCGCGCCAGCCCGCGCGCCGCCTCCACCTCGCGCGCCCGGTCGCGGGCCTGGGCGAGGGTGAGGTTGCCGGCTTCGAGGGAGCGGAGCGCCTCCTCGAGCGGCAGCGCGGGTGGCTCCGCGGCGGCGAGGAGGGCGAGGAGCGCGGGCAGGGAGCTCATGCGCGGCGCAGGGAGCAAGCCGGATGCCGGACCGTCCGGGAAGGGCGAGCCGCTCGCGGGCGCTGCCCACCCCGCTGCCTTCTTCCCCTCTCCCGCGAAGCGGGGGAGGGTGAGGGAGGGGGCGCGGCGCCGTGGAGCCGCGCCCGGAATCGTCGGCCGTCCGAACGCGGCGTCGGAAAACCGAACGCGACCTTCCGCCGCGCCGCCGCATCACCTCGCCCGCCGCGGCCCCCGCGCTGGCGCGCCGCTTGCTCCTGCGGGGCGCGAGGCACCCGCCGGCGCGGGCGCCCCGGAGGAGGTCGCATGCGGCGCATGCTGGTCGTCGGGCTCGTGCTGGTCGGGGTGCTCGCGGGGGTCCTCGCCTGGCGGCTGCGCGCCCAGTCGCGCGCGGCGCACGGACCGGCCGGCGGCACGGGGGAGATCGAGGGCACCGCCGTGGACCTCGCCTCGCGCCTCACCGCCCGCCTCGCCGCCGTGGCGGTCCGCAAGGGGCAGGTGGTCCGACAGGGCGAGCTCGTCGCCACCTTCGACTGCGCCGACACCCGGGCCGCCCTCGCCGAGGCCGAGGGGCGCGCGGCGCTCGCGGCGGCCCAGGCCGAGGTGGCCCGGTCCCAGCAGAGCTCCTCCGGGGACGCCGAGCGCGCCGCCCAGGCCGCCGCGTCGGCGGCCGACGCCCAGTCGGCCTCGCTGCTCGCGCAGCGGGACGCGGCGAGCCGGCAGGCGGCCCGGCTCGAGAAGCTCGGCGACGACGTGCCGTTCGCCACGCGGGACCAGAGCCGGGCGCAGGCCGACGGGCTCGCGGCCCAGCTCGAGGCGGCCCGCGCCCAGGCCGGAGCGGCGCGGCGGCAGGCCGCGGCGGCCCGGAGCACCGCCTCCGGCGCGGCCGGGCAGGTCCGGGCGGCGGAGGCGAGCCTCGCCGCCGCCCGAGGCACGGCGGAGCGGGCCCGGCTGCTCGCGGCCGAGTGCGAGCTGCGCGCCCCCCGCGACGCGGTGGTGTCCGAGCTGCCGCACGAGCCCGGCGAGCTCCTCGCCCCCGGGCAGGTGGTGGCGCGGCTCGTCGATCTGGCCGAAGTGAAGGCCACCTTCTACCTGCCCAACGCCGAGGTCGGCGCGGCGCGGCCCGGCGCGCGGGCGCAGGTGCGCGCCGACGCCTTCCCGGGCGAGGCCTTCGAGGGGAGGGTGGCCTCGGTCGCCGCCGAGGCCGAGTTCACGCCGAGGAACATCCAGACCCGCTCCGACCGCGACCGGCTCGTCTACCCGGTGGAGGTCCGGCTCCCGAACCCGGGCCTGAAGCTCCGGCCCGGCATGCCGGTCGAGGTGATCCTCCCCGGCACGGAGCGCTGATGCCGGCCGCGCTCGTGGCCCGGGAGCTGCGCCGGCGCTTCGGGCCGGTGGAGGCGCTCGCCGGGCTCGGCTTCGAGGTCGCGGCGGGGGAGCTCTACGGTCTCGTCGGCCCGGACGGCGCCGGCAAGACCACCGCGCTGCGGGCCCTCGCCGGCCTGGTGCGGCTCGACGCCGGCGAGGTCCGCGTCCTCGGGCAGGACCCGGCGGGCGGCGGCGAGGTGCGCGAGCGGCTCGGGATGATGCCGCAGCAGTACAGCCTCTACGGCGATCTCTCCGTGGCGGAGAACCTCGCCTTCTTCGCGCGCCTCTACGCCCTGCCGCGCGCCACCTTCCGCGAGCGCGCCCGGCGGCTCCTCGCCCTCACCCGGCTCGACCGCTTCCGGGAGCGGCGCGCCGAGGCGCTCTCGGGCGGCATGTACAAGAAGCTCGCCCTCGCCTGCGCGCTCCTGCACGAGCCGGCGGTGCTGCTCCTCGACGAGCCGACCACCGGCGTCGATCCGGTGAGCCGGCGCGAGCTCTGGGCGCTGCTCCACGAGTTCGTGCACGGCGGCATGGCGGTGCTGGTGACCACGCCGTACATGGACGAGGCCGAGCGCTGCGACCGGGTCGGGCTGGTCCACCGGGGGCGGCTCCTCGAGGAGGGCGCGCCGCGCGATCTCGTGGACCGCTACGCCGCCGAGGGGCGCCCGGGGCGCCACGGCGGGGCGCCCGACTTCGAGGACCTGTTCGTCGCCCGGGTGGAGGGGCGCGCGTGAGCGGCCCGGCCGTGGTGGCGCGCGACCTCACGCGCCGGTTCGGCGGGTTCACCGCCGTGGACCGGGTCTCGTTCGAGGTGGAGCGCGGGGAGATCTTCGGCTACCTGGGCGCGAACGGGGCCGGGAAGAGCACCACCATCCGGATGCTCACCGGCCTGCTCGCCCCGAGCGGCGGGGAGGCGCGGGTGGCGGGGCACGACGTGCTCGCCCAGCCGGAGCGGGTGAAGAGCGCCATCGGGTACATGTCGCAGAAGTTCTCGCTCTACCTCGACCTGCCGGCGGGCGAGAACCTGCGCTTCTTCGCCGGGGCGCAGGGGCTCGCCGGCCGCGCCCGGGCGGTCCGCGCCGAGGAGGTGCTCGAGCGGGTGGGGCTGCGGGGCCGCGAGGCGGAGCCGACCGGCGCGCTTCCGGGTGGCGCGCGCCAGCGGCTCGCGCTCGGGTGCGCCATCCTCCACCGCCCGGAGGTGCTCTTCCTGGACGAGCCGACCGCTGGGGTGGACCCGCTCGCCCGCCGCGACTTCTGGGCGCTCATCCGCGAGCTCGCCGCCGGGGGCACCACCGTCTTCGTCACCACCCACTACCTCGACGAGGCCGAGTACTGCCGCCGCATCGGCCTGATGGTGGACGGCCGGCTCGTGGCGCTCGACTCCCCGGCGGCGCTCAAGGCGCGCTGGGTGCCCGGGGTGGTGCTGGTGGCCCGCGGGCGCGGGCTCGCGCCGGAGGCGCTGCGGCGGCTGCCCGGCGTGCTCGCCGCCGAGCCGTTCGGGGCCGGCCTCCACGTGCGCATCGACCCGGCGCGGCTCGCGCCGGCGCAGGTGGAGACGGCGCTCCGCGGCGCCGGGGCGCAGGGGCTCGTGCTCGCGCCGGCGGCGCCCAGCCTGGAGGACGTGTTCCTGGCGGTGGTCGGCGGTGGCGCCGGCCCCGAGGCGCCGCGCCCCCTCCCTGGCCCTCCCCCGCTGCGCGGGAGAGGGGAAGAGGGCGGCGCGGGGAGCGAGGAGGACGCAGCGGGGACCGAGCGTGGGCTGCGCCCCGCGGACCTCCCTCCCCGCCGGGCGGGGAGGGCAGGGGAGGGGCGGCCAGCAGGCGCCGCGACGCCCGCCGCGCCGGGCCGGGCGGCCCGCTTCCTCGGACGCGTCGCCGCCATGTCCTTCAAGGAGGCGCTCCACATCCGGCGCGATCCGCGCACGCTCTACCTCGCGCTGGTCATGCCGGTGGTGATGCTCCTCCTCTTCGGCTACGGGGTGAGCTTCGACGTCGATCACCTGCGGCTCGCGGTGGCCGACGCCGACCGGACCGCCGCCTCGCGCGCGCTCGTCCGGGCCTTCACCACCGCCGGCGAGTTCGACCGGGTGGCCGAGGTGGACCCGGACCGGGCCGACGACGTCTTCCGGCGGGCGCGCGCGGCGGCGGTGCTGGTGGTCCCGCGCGGCTACGAGGAGCGGCTCGCGGGCGGCCGGCCGGCGCAGGCGGAGCTGCTCGTGGACGGCTCGGACGGGAACACCGCCAACCAGATCCTGGCCAAGGCCGACGCCATCGCCCGGGACGAGGCGCGGCGGCTCGCCGGCGGCGCGGCCCGGCCGCCGCTCGAGGTCCAGGTGCTGACGCGCTACAACCCGGGCGGCCGGTCCGCCGTCTACCTCGTGCCCGGGCTCGCGGCCTACCTGCTCGCCATCGCCGCGGTGCTCCTCACCGCGCTCACGGTGGCGGGCGAGTGGGAGCGCGGCTCGATGGAGCAGCTCTTCGCGTCGCCGGTGAGCCGGCTCGAGATCGTGCTCGGGAAGCTCTTGCCCTACCTCGCCATCGGGCTCGTGCAGCTCCTGCTCGTCATCGCGGTGGGCGCGGTGGTCTTCGAGGTGCCGATCGTGGGGAGCGTGGCGCTCCTGTTCGCCCTCGGGCTCCTCTTCCTCGCCGGGATGCTGGCGCAGGGGCTCCTCATCTCGGTCGTCACCCGCAACCAGCTCGTGGCCACCCAGGCCGGCGCGCTCTCCTCCCTGCTGCCCTCGATGCTCCTCTCCGGCATGCTCTTCCCCATCGAGAACATGCCGGCGCCGCTGCGGGCGCTCTCGCGCGTGGTCCCGGCGCGCTACCTCGTCCACGGGCTGCGCGGGGCGATGCTGAAGGGGAACGGGCTCGCGGTGCTCTGGCCGGACCTCCTCGCCCTCGCCGTGTTCGCCGTGGCGGTGGTGGCGCTCGCCACGGCGCGCTTCCAGCGGAGGCTGGCGTGAGCCCGGCCTGGGTGCGGCTCGCGGCGGTGGCCCGCAAGGAGGGGCTCCAGACGGCGCGGGACCGGCGCATCGTCTTCATGCTGGTGGTGGCCCCCCTCGTCCAGACCATCCTCTTCGGCTTCGCGGTGGACTTCCAGGTGGACCGGGTGCCGGCGGCGGTGGTGGACGCCGACCGGACGCCGGAGAGCCGGCTGCACCTGCGCCGGCTGCTCGCCGACGGCACGCTCTCGCGCGCGCGGACGCTCGGCGACGGGGCGGCGGCGCTCGACGCCCTCGACCGCGGGGAGGCGGCGCTGGCGGTGGTGCTCCGCCCCGGCTTCGGCGAGGACCTCCTGGCCGGCCGGACGGCCCGTGCGCAGGTGGTGCTCGACGGCACCGACCCCAACCGCGCCACCGTGGCCGGGGGGGCGGTGAGCCGCTACTTCGGCGAGCGCGGCGCGGAGCTGGCCGCGGCCCGCGCCGGGCGGGAGCTCCCGCTGCGGCTCGTGCCGCGCATCGCCTACAACCCCTCGCTCCGGACGCCGCCCTTCATGATCCCGGGCGTGCTGGCGATGCTGCTCGTGGTGGTGACCACCATCGTCACCGCCATGGGGCTCGCGCGGGAGCGCGAGTCGGGCACGCTCGAGCAGGTGCTGGTGACGCCGCTCGCGCCGGCCGAGCTCCTCGCCGGCAAGATGGTGCCCTTCCTCGTGGTCGGGCTCTTCGACGTGCTGCTCGTGCTCACCGTGGGCGCGCTGGTCTTCGACCTGCCGCTGCGGGGCAGCCTCGCCGTGCTCGCCGCCGGGACGCTGCTCTACCTGCTCACGACGCTCGGCGTCGGGCTCCTCATCTCGACGATGAGCCGCAACCAGCAGCAGGCCTTCCTGGGCGGGTTCCTCTTCACCTTGCCGGCGGTGCTGCTGGCCGGCGTGGTGACGCCCATCTCGAGCATGCCGCCCCCGCTGCGGCTCGTGACCTTCGCGAACCCGCTCCGCTACTACGCCGAGGTCTCGCGGGCGGTGCTGCAGAAGGGGGCGGGCGCGGCCGAGCTCTGGCCGCAGCTCGCCGCGCTGGCGGTGTTCGGGCTCGCCATCTTCGGCGCGGCGGCGCTGCGGTTCCGGCGGCGGCTCGCCTGAGCGTCAGGGGGCGTCCCCTGGCGCCGGCGGCGGGATGGGGCGCCCGTAGACGCTCGGGTCGAGGCCGTGCCGGAAGGCGATGCTGACGCGCGGCCCGGCGCGCGCCACCTTCGGCACCGCGTGCTCCCAGGCCCGCTGCGCCTCGCCGCCGGTGACGAGGAGGTCGCCGCGGCCGAGCCGGAAGGCCAGCGAGCGGCCGCCGCCCCGGGGCCGCAGCAGGAACCTCCGCGGCTCGCCCAGCGAGACGAGCACGACGACGGGCGCCGCCACCTCCGGGCGGATCCGGTCGGCGTGCCAGGCCACGCCGTCGCGCCCATCGCGGTAGAGGTTGAAGCCGGCCGAGTCGAAGAGGACGCCGTAGCGCGCCGAGAGGCAGCGGCGCATCTCGTCCACGAGCGGCGGGAGGAGCGGCGCGCCGGAGGAGAGCTCCCAGGGCGCGGTGAGGCGCGGCTCGGCCAGCTCGCGCTCGTACATCCAGCGGGAGCGCTGGTCCCAGCGGCAGGCGCGCAGCACCTCGAGGAAGAGCCGGTCGGAGCCCGAGACCCAGCCCGGCGCGTGGTCCACCCACGACGCCTCGTCGAGCGCGATCCGGCGCAGCCCGGCGAAGCTCCGGTCGAAGCCGGGGGCGCCGCCGTCGAAGAGGGTGGGCTGGAAGCCCAGGTCGTCGGTCATGCCGGGGGCGATAACCGCGCGCCTGCCGCCGCGCCGCGGCGCCCCGCCCCGGCCTCCCCCCGGCGCCTAGTTCCCCGGCACGAAGCGGGGCATCAGCACGTGATTCTCGAGGTGCACGTGCGCGAGGGTGTCGGCCTCGATGGCGTCGAGCTCGGACAGGAGGACGCGGTAGGTGTTGCAGCCCCACTCCGGGAGGGTGAAGTCGTCGGTCAGCGTCCGGATGCGCGCGAGGAGGTCGCCGACCGCGAGGTGGTCGGTCATCATCTTGTCGAGCTCGCGGGCGAGCAGCGCCGGGTCGGGGGCGCGCGACGCCAGCGCCGGGAAGAGCACCTGCTCCTCCTCGTCGAGGTGGGGCAGGAGGGCGGCCGAGAGCTCGGTGAAGGCGCGGTCCACCTCGACGAGCCGCGGGTCGTGCGCGCCGTGCACCTTGGCCACCTTGGCCGAGATGGGCGCCACGTACGGCAGCGTGCGCCGGAGGTAGCCGTGGTGCCGGTCGATGATGCGGGCGAGCAGCGCCGGCGTGGAGAGGGTGCGCGGGTCCTCCGCGGGAGCGTCGCTCGCGGAGAGCGCCGCCTCGACCTCGCCGAAGAGCCGCTCGGGGTCGAGCCCCCTGGGCTCGCAGGCCTCCGGGAGCTTCACGTTCCCGTGGCAGCAGTAGTCGAGTCCGTGCTTCTGGAAGACGCGCGCCGCCGCCGGGTGCGCGGTGACGATCTGGGCGATGGTCTCGTTCCGGTCGATCATGGTCATGGGAAGTCCCTGTGCAGCGGGCGTGCCGCGAGTGGAATCCCGCGTGCCGCCGCGGAGAAGCGCGAGGGCGACCCGGCGGGCTCACCGAAATCCCGTTGCGTCACCGAATGGCGGTTGCGGGGCGCAACGGCTTTTGGGTGTGTGCGGCCGGCGGACCAAGACTCCCCGGCGGCCGGGCGAAGGCGGCAGTAAGACCCGGTCGCGAGGGGCGGCGCCGTTCCCTCGACGGGGAGTTGCATGTTCGAGCTGAAACAGCGATCGATCAACGGCCACCAGCTCGCCTACCTGCTCGAAGGGGAGGGGCCCACCCTCCTGCTCGTCCATGGCATCGCTGGGACGTCGGCCACCTGGCTCGAGGCCATGAAGCGGCTCGCGTCCAGGCACCGGGTGCTGGCGCCGGACCTGCTCGGCCACGGGGCCTCGGACAAGCCGGAGGGGGATTACTCGCTGGGCGCCCACGCGGCGATGCTTCGCGATCTGCTGGGAAGCCTGGGGATACCGCGGGTGACGGTCGCCGGGCACTCCCTGGGCGGCGGCATCGCCATGCAGCTCGCCTACCAGCACCCGGAGATCTGCCAGGCCATGATCCTCGTGTCGAGCGGAGGGCTCGGGCGCGAGCTCAACGCCGCGCTCCGCCTGCTGGCCCTGCCTGGGGCCGAGCTCCTCCTGCCGCTCATCGCCCCGGCGTTCGTTCGCGACCGGGGCAACGCGCTCCTGGCGTGGATCCGGGACCAGGGGATCCGCTCGCCCCGCATCCACGAGGGCTGGCAGGCCTACACCTCGCTCGCGGACCCCGAGTCGCGACGCGCCTTCGTGCGCGAGCTGCGGTCGGTGGTCGGGTACGGCGGGCAGGTGGTGAGCGCGAGTGACCGGCTCCCTCTCACGGCCGGGCTGCCGACCCTCATCGTCTGGGGCGACCGCGATCCCATCATCCCCCTGAGCCACGGCCGCGCCGCGCACGAGGCCATCTCCGGAAGCCGCCTCGAGATCTTCGAGGGCGCCGGGCACTTCCCTCACGCCGAGTTCCCCGAGCGCTTCGCCGAGGTGGTCGCCGAGTTCATGGAGCACTGCGAGCGCAGGCCGCTTCGAGCCGGGGAGCTCCCGGCCCCGCCGCCGGCGTGAGCCAGCGGGCCGCCGGGCCGCCGGAGCGGTCGTTGGCCCAGGCGGCGCGCATCCTCGTCGGCCTCGCGCCGGCCGGCTGCGGCCCGAGACCCCTCACGCGCCCGCGATCAGCACCGAGTCGGCGAGCGCCCAGGCGACCACCAGCCCGCGGGAGCGCAGCCGGACCTCCTGACCGGCCTGGAGCACGTGATCGCGCGGGTCGCCGGCCTGGGTGACGAGGAGCTCGCCCGACTCGCAGCGCACCCGCGCCCCCGCGCCGGGCTGGAGCCGCCAGGTGGCGTCGCGGCGCAGCTCGCGCCGGACCTCCGCCCGCTGCGCGGCGCGCCCGCCGGCCCGCGCCCAGCCGAGCACCCTCGCGAGCGATCCCGGCCGCGCCTCGCGGCCCCTCGTCTCCAGCTCCACGTCCGTCCACGTTCCAGTGCTCACGGCAGGCTCCTCTCGGCTCCAGGGTTCACGACGCAGGCGAGGCCCGGCGCGGACGGGGTCCCGCCCTCGAGCGCCGCCGCGGTGGGCGCGCCCAGGCGCGCCGCCGGCGCGGCCACGCCGAGCACGAAGAAGGCGGTCGCGAGGATCCAGCCGCCGAGGAGGACGGCCGCCGCTCCGGCGTCCCGCCTCGCGCCGCGGGGGCGCCACGCGGCCGGCGTTCGCGCCGCCTCGCCGCGCGACCGCTCCGCGAGGAGCGCCCGCTCCGGCGCGCCCCACCCGGGCGCTGCAACCAGGGTCCCGACTCGCGAGGTCATCGTCCGTCTCCTTTCGCCGGCGCCGCCGGCGGATCGCGCTCACTGCGAGGAGGAAGCTACCGATGGCGAAGAGCCCGTTGAAGGCGCAGGCGAGCGCCGACCCCGCGCAAGAACGCGCCCGGGCGCGAGCGCGCGCCGCCCCCGCGCAGGAACGCGCCCCCGCCGCCGCGAGCTTGCCCTCCGCGCGCGAGCGCGGCCTCGACTGGGGCAACCTGCGCTTCTTCCTCGAGCTGACCCGCACCGGCAGCCACGCCCGCGCGGCGCAGCGGCTCGGCGTGGACCGCAACACGGTGGCGCGCCGGGTGGCGGCGCTCGAGGCGGAGCTCGGGCTCCCGCTGTTCGAGCGCGGCCCGCAGGGCTGGTGCTGCACGGCGGCCGGCCAGGACCTCGCGGAGCTGGCCTCGCGCGTCGAGGAGGACGTGCTCGCGCTGGCCCGCCACGCCGAGGCCCGCGATCGCTCGCCCAGCGGCACGGTGCGGCTCACCACCGCCTTCCACCTCTCGGCCTACCTGCTCGTCCCCGGCCTGCCGGCGCTGCGCGAGCGCCACCCCGGGCTGGTGGTCGAGGTGGTCGCCGACCAGCGGACCTTCGACCTCACCCGGCGCGAGGCCGACCTCGCCCTGCGGATGGGCCGCCCCCGGGACGCGGGGCTCGTCACCCGCAAGCTCTCCGACGTGGGCTACCGGCTCTACGCGGCCCGGGGTTCCCCGGCGGGCCGGCGCGGGACGGTGGACTTCGCCCAGGACCCGTTCGTCGGCTTCGAGGACAGCCTCGCGAGCACGCCGCAGGAGCGGTGGCTCGGGCGCGTGGCGCCGGAGCGCCAGGTGGTGTTCCGCTGCAACAGCACCGCCTCGCTGGTGGCGGCGGCGCGCATCGGGGTGGGGGTGGCGGTGCTGCCGCGGTTCGTGGCCGAGCTCGAGCCGGGGCTGGTGCGGCTCGAGGGGCCGCAGCCGCCCGACCACGAGCTCTGGCTGCTCGTGCACGGAGACCTGCGCCGCACCCCGCGGGTGCGGGCGGTCATCGAGTGGGTGGACGAGCTCGTGGTCCGGGCGCGGGCCTCGCTCGCCTGAGCTCAGGCCTTCAGCACCCCGTGGCGCCGGCCCACCGCGGCGAAGGCCGCCACCGCGCGGTCCACCTGCGCCTCGGTGTGCGCGGCCGAGAGCTGCACGCGGATGCGGGCCTGCCCCTGCGGCACCACCGGGTAGCTGAAGCCGATGACGTAGATCCCCTCGTCGAGCAGGTCCTTCGCCATCGCCACCGCGAGCCGGGCCTCGCCCAGCATGATGGGCACGATGGGGTGGAAGCCGGGCGGCACCGCGAAGCCGGCGGCGGTCATCCCGTCGCGGAAGCGGCGGGCGTTCTCCATCAGCCGGTCGCGCAGGGCGGTGCTCTCCTCGAGCAGCCCCAGCGCCGCGAGGCTGCCGCCCGCGATGGCGGGGGCGAGGGTGTTCGAGAAGAGGTAGGGGCGGGCCCGCTGCCGCAGGAGCTCCACCACCTCGCGGCGCGCCGCCACGAACCCGCCCGCGGCGCCGCCGAGCGCCTTGCCGAGCGTGGAGGTGAGGATGTCCACCCGGCCCTGCACCCCGAGGTGCTCGGCCGTGCCGCGGCCGGTGCGCCCCACGAAGCCCGACGCGTGGGAGTCGTCCACGAGCAGGAGGGCGCGGTGGCGCTGGCAGAGGTCGGCGAGCCGGTCGAGCGGCGCGAGGTGGCCGTCCATGGAGAAGACGCCGTCGGTCGCCACCACCCGGAGCCGCTTGCCCTGCGTCGCCCGGAGCAGCCGCTCCGCCTCGGCGAGGTCGCCCGACGGGTAGCGGTGGCGCTCCGCCTTGCAGAGCCGGATGCCGTCGATGAGCGAGGCGTGGTTGAGCGCGTCGGAGACGATGGCGTCCTCCTCGCCGAGGAGGGCCTCGAAGACGCCGCCGTTGGCGTCGAAGCAGGAGCCGAAGAGGATCGCCTCCTCGAAGCCGAAGAAGCGGGCCAGCCGCGCCTCGAGCTCCTTGTGCAGGTCCTGGGTGCCGCAGATGAAGCGGACGCTGGAGAGGCCGAACCCGCGCTCGTCGAGCGCCCGCCGCGCCCCGGCGAGCACCGCGGGGTGGGAGGAGAGCCCGAGGTAGTTGTTGGCGCAGAAGTTCAGCACCTCGCGCCCGCCCACCTGGATGGCCGCCCCCTGCGGCGAGGCGAGGATCCGCTCCTCCTTCCAGGTGCCGGCCGCCCGGATGGCGTCGAGCTGGGACCGGAAGATCGCGCTGGCCTCTTCGTTCATGGCGTCGCTCGCTCTCGGGCCGGCTCAGAAGCGGAGGAGCACCTTCGGGTGCACCTTGATGGCCTCCTCGAACCGGCCCGGCTCGTATTCGGAGAACGGGAGCACCGTACCGCGCCCCTCGTCGAGGATCACCTTCCAGACCAGGTCCTGCAGGTTCGGCTCGCGCGACTCGAGCAGGTTCCGGGTGATGTGCCAGGTCTCGAAGATGCGCCGCCCCACCACCGAGTGGAGCGTGATGCCCTCGACGATGACCCGGTCGATCTGCTCGATGACCGCGTCGCCGCTCTTGAGGCCGAACATGATGACGTGCCCGCCGCGCCGCACCGCCGAGAGGGCGGTGTTGAGCGCCGCGTTCGAGCCCGACATCTCCATGGCCACGTCCACCCCGACGCCGCCGGTGAGCGCGAGCACCTGCTCGGTGATGGCGGCGTCGTGGACGTAGGAGCTCTCGGTCTGCTGCGAGGGCTCCACCACCGCGTCGGCGCCGAGCGCGCGGGCCATGCGGATGTGCGTGGGCATCGGCTCGACCCCGATGACCTGCCGGGCCCCGAGCGCCCGCGCCACCGCCACCGCGAAGAGGCCGATGGTGCCGCAGCCGATGATCGCGACCGACTTGCCGCGCAGGTTCACCTTGGTGCAGGCGTGCACGGCGTTGCCGAACGGCTCCTGCAGCGCCGCCACCTCCGGCCGGATCTTGCGCAGGTCGGTGGGCCAGAGGGTCTGGGCCGGGAGCTTCACGTACTCGGCGAAGCAGCCGTCGTGGCTGATGCCGATGATGCGCGCCGTCTCGCAGACGTGGTTGTCGCCGATCCGGCACTGGTAGCAGGTGTTGCAGATGATGTGGCTCTCGGTCGAGACCACGTCCCCCGGCTTGTAGCCGTAGTCGCGCTCGGCCTCGGGCCCGGCCTCGACCACCTCGCCGAGGAGCTCGTGCCCCACCACGCGGACGTCCTTCTGCTCCCGGTCGAGCGACTCCGCGATCATGTCCCCGAAGGCGCGGCGGAACCAGATGCCCCGGTCCGACCCGCAGAACCCGGCGAAGCGGGTCTTCACGATCACCTCGCCGGCGTCGCGGTAGTCCTTCGAGACGTCGAGGCGGGGGCGCGGCACCTGCTGCTTGCGCAGCCCGCGCGAGGTGGACCAGGCGTCCTTCGAACGATCGAAGACCAGCGCCCACATGGAGTCGCTCATGGCCGGCAATCTAGCGGGGGCGCCCGCCCCGGGCTACTCTCCGTGAGCATGGAGCCCCAGGTCGATCCGGCGATCCGCGCCGCGGCGCGGCGCGCCCTGGCGCTGCCCGGGGAGGCGCTCCTCGCCGAGTGCGAGGAGACCTTCTTCGTCGCGAGCGGGCCGGGCGGCCAGCACCGGAACAAGACCGAGAGCGGCGTGCGGCTGGTGCACCGGCCGACCGGGGTCACCGTGACCGCGACCGAGCGGCGCAGCCAGCCGCAGAACCGGGCGGCGGCGCTGGTCCGGCTGCGCGAGCGGCTCCAGGCCCTGTCGCACGTGCCGCGCCCCCGGCGGGCCACCCGGCCCACGCGCGGGTCGCGCGAGCGGCGGCTCGCCGGCAAGCGGATCGTCTCGGAGAAGAAGGCCGCCCGGCGCGAGCGCGGCGACTGAGGCGGTCTACAGCGCCGGCTGCTGCGACGCGCTGGTGGCCGGCTCCGCCAGCCCCGCGTCGGTGAGCCGGTCCACGGCGCTCCGGACCTCGGCCAGCGCGACCCCGCAGTCCTCGAGCCCGCGCGCCAGCTCCTGCACTCCCTTGCGCCCCGGCCGCAGCTCCGCGAGCACCACGCCGTCCGCCGGCTGGAGCGCGAGCGGCTCGGCCCAGGCGCGCTGCGCCGCCTCGAGGGTGTCCCGCCCCTGCGCGCGGGCGTGGCGCACCGCGTCATCGTAGGCCTCCGCGGCCGCGCGGCCGGCGGGGGTGAGGCTGAACCGCTGGCCGCGGGGCCAGCGCTTGCCCCCGCGGGACTTCCAACTCTCGAGCATGGGGCACGTGATGCGCCTGCCGAGGGGGTGGTGTCAACAGCCGCGGGCGGGGCGCTCGGTTGCGCCGGGCCGCCGGGCCGTCCACGTTCCCAGGATGGTGGCCGCCGGCCTCTTCGACGTGGACGGGACGCTCGTGGACAGCGTCGACCTCCACGCGGAGGCCTGGCGGGAGGCGTTCCTCCGCTTCGGTCACGACCTGCCCTACGAGTCGGTCCGCTCCCAGATCGGCAAGGGCGGCGACCAGCTCATGCCGGTCTTCCTCTCCTCGGAGGAGATCGAGGACTACGGGGAGGAGCTCGAGGCGTGGCGGGCCGAGCGCTTCCGGCGCGAGTACCTGCCGCTCGTCCGCCCGCTCCCGCGGGTGCGCCAGCTCTTCCAGCGGCTGCGCCGGCTCGGGGCGCGGATCGCGCTCGCGAGCTCGAGCAACAAGGACGACCTCGCCGTCTACGTCGGGGTCCTCGGCGTGAGGGATCTCCTCGACCTCGCGACGAGCGCCGACGACGTGGGCCACTCGAAGCCCTGCCCGGACGTGTTCCTCGCCTGCCTGCGCCGGCTCGGCGTCCCGGCCCGGCGCGCCATGGCGGTGGGGGACAGCCCCTACGACGCCCTGGCGGCCGGGCGCGCCGGCGTGCCCACCGTGGGGCTGCTCTGCGGGGGCTTCGACCCGGACGACCTGCGCGCCGCGGGGTGCGTGGCGCTGTACCGGGACCCGTCGGACCTCCTCGAGCGGCTCGACGGCTCCCCGCTCGCGCTCGACGAGGCGCCGGCGCAGCCGGGAGCCTGAGCGGCCCCGGGTCCCGCGCTCACTCCGCCAGGAAGGCCGCCACGAACCGGGCGCGCGGGATGTGGCTGCAGGCGATCCGGAGGGTGGAGAGGAGCGGGACCGCCAGGAAGAGCCCGACCGGCCCCCAGATCCAGAACCAGAAGATGGACCCCAGGAACACCGCCAGCGAGTTGAGCCGGAGCTGCTTCCCGAGGAAGATCGGGTCCACCACGTTCCCCTGCAGCCCGACCAGCGCCGTGTAGATGCCGGCCACGGCGAGCACGTGCCCGGCCGTCCCGTACTGCAGGAGCGCCATCGCGCTCGGCAGCACGATGCCGAGCGCCGGGCCGACGTAGGGGACGAAGTGGAGCAGGGCGGTGGTGAGCCCCCAGACCACCGCGTGCTCGAGCCCGTAGAGCGCGTACACGCCCGCCATCACCGCCCCCAGGATGGCGTTCAGCACGATCCGGTTCACGAGGTACGAGGAGAGGTCGCGCTGGATCTCGGCCAGCGCCGCCGCGAGCCGCTCGCGCCCCCCCGCCGTCTCGCCGGCCTGCTCGAGCAGCTTGCGCCGGTAGCGGGGCCCCTCGGCGAGGGCGAAGTAGAGGACGAAGACCGCGAGCGTCACCGCGGCCGCCGCGGCGAGCGCCCCCTGGGCGGTGCCGAGCAGCAGCTGCCCGAGCGGCACGCTCTCCTGCACCTTCACCGTGCCGGGCTGCGGCTTCGTCGCGGCGAGCTGGTCCGACTGGGCGCGCAGGTGCGTGTAGCGCCGGAAGAGCGCCTGGGTCGCGGCCCGGATCCGGTCCTCGTACCCGGGCAGCTCCTGCACGAAGGAGGAGATCCGGTCGTAGAGGAGCGCGGCGATCACCGCCACGACGAGGGTCGCGAGGAGCGTCCCCAGCAGCGCCGCGAGCGGCCGCGGGATCCGGTGCGCCTCCAGCCAGGCGACGAGGGGCTGCAGGGTGAAGGCGAGGAAGAGGGCCAGCACCGTCGGCAGGAGCAGCTCGCGCGCCAGCCAGCAGAAGCCGAGCACCGCGCCGATGGCCAGGATGGCGAGCGAGCGCTCGGTCACGAGCGAGTTGCGCGAGATCGTCTCGGGCACGGGCCCCCCCGGCAGAAGCTTGCCCACGGGCTCGCCGGCCCGCCAGGGATGCCGGGCCGGTGGCGCGCCCGGGCGGCCCGCGGCAAGTACCGGGCATGGCGCGGGCGCCCGCGGTGCAGGCCTCGACCGGCGCGCCGGCGGCCCGCCCGCGGGCGGCGCCCGGCTGGGGCAAGGCCCGCGTCCTCGCGGTCGGCCACTCCACCCGGCCGCTCGCCGAGCTCGTGGCGCTGCTCCGCGCCGCCGGCGTCCGGACCCTCGCCGACGTGCGCACCATCCCGCGGTCGCGGGCCAACCCGCAGTTCGAGGGGCCCGCGCTCGCGGCGGGGCTGGCCGAGGCCGGGATCGGCTACGTCCACCTCTCCAGGCTCGGCGGGCTGCGCCACGCCCGCAAGGACTCGCCCAACGGCGCCTGGCGCAACGCCAGCTTCCGGGGCTACGCCGACTACATGCTGACGCCCGGGTTCGAGGAGGGGCTCACCGAGCTGCGCGCGCTCGCCGCCGAGGGGCCGGTGGCGCTCCTCTGCGCGGAGGCGGTCCCCTGGCGCTGCCACCGCTCGCTCATCGCCGACGCGCTCTTCGCGCGCGGCGTGGTGGTGCAGCACATCGTCGGGCGGGGCCGCACCCGGCCGCACCGGCTCACGCCGTTCGCGCGCCTCGAGGGGCGGCGGGTGCTCTACCCCGGCTGAGCCGCCGGCCGGGCGCATCGCCGCGCGCCCTTGCGCCCCCCGCGGCCGGGGTGCGATCCTCCCCGGGCGCCGGCGGGTCCGGCGGGAGGAGCCCATGTCGAAGCCGCAGGTCGCCGCCGCCGCCGCCCTCGCCCTCTGCCTGGCCGCGCCGGCGCGCGGCGCCGACGACCTCTCCCGCGTGCTGCGCCGGTGCGTGGACGCCTACGGCGGCGCGCAGGCCCTGAAGCGCGCCGTGGCGGTGCGCGAGACCGGGCACGTCACCTCGGTCATGCGCGGGAACGCCGCCGGCGCCCTCGTCCGCACCTTCGCGCCGCCGGGCCGGCTCCGCGTGGACATCACCTACCCCGGGGGGAAGGGCGAGGCGCGCGTCCTCGACGGCGCCGCCGGGTGGCGCGAGGGCGAGAAGGTGGAGGGGATGCAGCTCGCGGCCATGGTGCTGCAGGCGGCCCGGCTCGAGCTGCCGCGCGTCTTCGCCGAGGCCCCCGACCGCGTGGCCGACGCCGGCCCGGTGGAGCGCGGCGGGAAGAAGCTGCGGGCCGTCGCCGTGGACCTCGGCAACGGGCTCTCGCTCACGGCCGAGATCGACCCCGAGAGCGGCCAGGTGCTGCACACCACCGGCGCCGGCGCGCTGCCGGGCGGGATGCGCATCTACTTCGACACCGACTACTCCGACTTCCGCAAGGTGAACGGGCTCCTCTTCGCGTTCAAGGAGGAGAACCTCGCCAACGGGGTGCGCACCGGGGAGACCCTGCTCGACCAGGTGGAGATCCTGCCGGCCGCCCCCGCCAACGCCTTCAAGCCGGGCGGGTCGGCGTCGAGCCGGATCTGAGCCGTCCCGCCCCCGTCACTCCCCGATCCGCACGAGCGCGACGAGCGGCGCGTCGGCGGCCCGCTCCGCCGCGAGGTCCACCTCGCAGTGGAGCGCCCAGTCCACCTCGCCCGCCTCGTCCACGATCCGCTGCACCGCCGCGTAGCGCCCGTCGGCGCCCTTCTCGAGGAAGGTGTTGTGGGGCCGGCGCGCCGCCGGGGTGAGGTCCACCTTCGGGTGCGCGGCGAAGTAGGGCGCCATCGCCTCCTCGAGCCGCTTCGGCGTCCAGGCGCCCTCGGGGTCGAAGAGGGCCTGGGCCGCCTCCTCGAAGCTCTTGCGCCCCAGGGCGCCGAGGAGCCGGTGCAGCTCGGCCCGGACGCGGGCGGCGAAGGCGCGCGGGTCGGCGTCGAGCGCGCGCGGCCTCGGCGCGGGCAGGGACGGGGCCGGCCCGGCCTGGCGCTGGGCCGCCGCCTCGGGATCGCGCAGCCGCTCCCACTCGTCGAGGAGCGAGGAGTCCACCCCGCGCACGGTGGCGCGCAGGAAGGCGATGGCGTCGTCCATCGCCTCGTCGCGGTAGCGCTCCGGGACGGTCTGCACCAGCGTCTTGTAGGCGTCGGTGAGGTAGCGCAGGAGCACGCCCTCCGACCGCTGCAGGCCGTACTCGCGCACGTAGTCGTTGAAGGTGGCGCAGCGCTCGATCATCTCGCGCGCCACCGACTTGGGCCGGATGTTCTCCTGGCCGACCCAGGGGTGCTTGGCGGCGAACTCGTTGAAGGTGGCGTAGACGAAGTCGGCGTTGGGCTTCGGGTACTCGACCCGCTCGAGCTCCGCCATCCGCTCGTCGTACTCCATCCCCCTGGCCTTCATCTCCGCGACCGCGTCGCCGCGGGCCTTGTCGAGCTGCTTCCAGAGCACCACGTCGGGGTTCTCGAGGATCGACTCCACCTGCGAGAGCACGTCGAGGGCGAAGGTCTCGCGGGCCGGGTCGATGCGCGGGAGCGAGTCGAGGAGGTAGAGCGAGAGCGTGTGGTGGATGGAGAAGTCGCGCTGGAGGCTCGCCGCCGGCCGCACGAAGGCGCCCCGGTAGCCGCCGCCCACCCGGTGCAGCTCCACCAGCCCCGCGGCCCGGAGCGTGCGGAAGCGCTCGGCGGCGGTGCGCCGGAGCTTCGCCTTGCCGTACTCGGTCCCGTGAGAGCGGGCGATCATCTCCACGAGCCGCCCGTAGCCCCCGCCGCGCTGGGTGGTCTCGCTCTGGAGCAGCCCGAGCAGGAGGTGGAAGGTGACCTCGAAGCGCGACTCGAGCGGCTCGGGCTCCTTCGCCTGCAGCCGCGCGAAGGTGGCCTGGTCGAAGTGGACGTAGCCCTTCTGCGGCGGCTGCTTCTTCACGAACTTCTTGCCGGAGACGGCGTGCTTCTCGGCGAGCCGCTTGTTCTCGACCACGTGCTCCGGCGCCTGCGCCACCACCCAGCCCTGCTCGTCGAAGCCCTTGCGGCCGGCCCGGCCGGCGATCTGGTGGAAGTCGCGGGCCGAGAGGATGGCCACCTTCTCGCCGTCGAACTTGCAGAGCTGCGTGAAGAGCACGGTGCGGATGGGGATGTTCACGCCCATGCCGAGCGTGTCGGTGCCGGAGACCACCTTGAGGAGGCCGCCCTGCGCCAGCTTCTCGACGAGGAGCCGGTAGCGCGGGAGGAGGCCGGCGTGGTGGAGCCCCACCCCGTGGCGCAGGAAGCGCTGGAAGTCCTTGCCGTACGCGCTGTCGAAGCGGACGCCGTCCAGGGCCTGCTTGATCGCCTCCTTCTCCTCCTTGCTGGAGAAGTTGGCGCTCATGAGGTTCTGGGCCTGCTCCGCCGCGGCGCGCTGGGTGAAGTTGACGAGGTAGACCGGCGCGCGGCCGGCGGAGACCAGCTCCTCGATGGTCTCGTGGAGCGGGGTCTCCCGCCACTCGAAGGAGAGCGGCACCGGGCGCTCGGCGCTCTTCACCCGGGCCACCTCGCGGCCGGTGAGCCCGCGGATCCCCTCCTCGATGCTCGAGGTGTCGCCGAGGGTGGCGCTCATGAGCAGGAACACGCTCTGCTCGAGCAGGAGGAGCGGCACCTGCCAGGCCACGCCGCGCTCCCTGTCGGCGTAGTAGTGGAACTCGTCCATCACCACGTAGTCGGCCGAGGGCCGGGCCTCGCGGACGGCGAGGTTCATCAGGATCTCGGCGGTGCAGCAGACGATGGGCGCGTCGCGGTTGATGGCCGCGTCGCCGGTCATCATGCCCACGTTCTCCGGGCCGAAGATCTGGCAGAGCGCGAAGAACTTCTCGTTCACGAGCGCCTTGATGGGGCAGGTGTAGAACGAGCGCCGCCCCTGCGACATCGCGAGGAAGTGCAGGAAGGTGGCGACGAGCGACTTGCCCGAGCCGGTCGGGGTCGAGAGGACGAGGTGGTTGCCCTCGAGGAGGGCCAGGAGCGCCTCCTCCTGCGCCGGGTAGAGCGCGAGCCCGGCCTCGGTCACCCAGGAGACGAAGGCGTCGAGGACCTGGTCCTGGGCGAGCGGGGGCGAGCCCGGCGCGGGCAGCCGGGCGGCGAGGGGCGCGGTGGAGGGGGGCGGCATCGGGCAGTACGTACCGCATCCGGGCCGGCCGGTCACGGGCCGGGACCGCGGGCACGAAGGCGGTCTCGTGACGTCCTGGCGGACCCCTCAGGCCGGCGTGGCGCCGGTGATGGTCACCCCGGCGTAGCCGGCGCTCGCCCGGGTGGCCCCGATGAGCCCCAGGTCCGAGAGCTCCTCGCGCGCGTCGGGCAGGAAGGTGAGCTCGGCGCGCGCCTCGCTCCACCCCGTCGACACGGCGCCGGTGACCGCCGGCCGCACGTACCGCAGCTCCGGCGGGCGCTCCGGGGCGGTCAGGTCGGCCCAGCCGACGGTGCCATAGGTCGGGCGCGCCAGGAAGCCGAGGGGCGCTCCCTCGCGACCGGTCAGCTCCAGCCGCGCCTCGACCAGCCGGCGGTCCTTCACTGCCAGCGACGCCCCCAGCCGCGTGCCGGCGCGCAGCGGCGCGGCGGCGGGGTGGTCGAGCGGCAACGAGCGGGTGAGCCAGGTGCTGCCGAACTTCTTGGGCCAGCCCTGGAGGAGCCCGCGCAGCATCGACACGTCCTGATCGACGTAGATGAGCGGGCAGAAGTTGGCGGCTGGACCGTCGGGGCGGGCGAGCTCGAGCAGGACGATCGTCTCGCGGTACTGCGAGAGGATCGGGTCGATCAGCTCCGAGCCGTCGGTGGTGGCCTGCCAGTCGGCGAAGTGGACCGTGCCCCGGCC
The DNA here is from genome assembly GCF_023169965.1 of Anaeromyxobacter paludicola. Classification (NCBI taxonomy): domain Bacteria; kingdom Pseudomonadati; phylum Myxococcota; class Myxococcia; order Myxococcales; family Anaeromyxobacteraceae; genus Anaeromyxobacter; species Anaeromyxobacter paludicola. The sequence goes on from NZ_AP025592.1 coordinate 4,226,279, forward strand.
GGTCGCCGCCCCGAGCTCCCGCGGCACGAAGGCCGCCGCCCGGTCCCGGTCGCACTCGAACTCGACGTTGAGGAGCCACCCCGCGTAGTGCCAGGGAGGGGGGGCGACCAGGCTGGCCGCCCCGCGGGGCGTGAACGGCGGCGTGAGACCTCGAAGCATGGAGCCCTCCTGGGCGGAGGTGACATCCTACCGCCGCGGAGGGCCGCGCCCCGCTAGAACTCGCTCGCCGGGTCGCTCTCCAGTGCCCGGAGGCGTCACCGGCGCCGCGCCACGCGTCCGGGAATCACCGCCGGGCGGGGCACTCGCCCGGCGCCGAGCGGAGCGGGCCGCCCCGAGTCGGCCACCCGGCGCGCGGCCGGTCCCGCCACGGTCCTGGAAGGCGCGGGGGAGCCGATGAGCCTCACCGAGACGCGAGCGACGGCGCCGGCCCGCCCTGGCGGCCCCCGGGCGGCCTCACCGCCGCCCTGGCGCACCTTCGCGCTCACGGCGGCGACGCTGGTCTGCTTCGCCGGGAACTCGCTCCTCTGCCGGGCCGCGCTCCGGCCCCGCCTCCTGGACGCGGCCACCTTCACCACCGTCCGGCTCCTCTCCGGCGCCGCCGCCCTGACGCTCATCGCCGTGGCGCGGCGGCGCGAGCGCCCGCGCGGCGGGAGCCTCGCGGCCGCGGTGGCGCTCGTGGCCTACGCCGTCGCCTTCTCGCTGGCCTACGTCCGGATGGGCGCCGGGGTCGGCGCGCTCCTCCTCTTCGGCGCGGTGCAGGTCACCATGGTCGGGTGGAGCGTGGCCCGCGGCGCCCGGCCCGGCGCGGTCCAGTGGCTCGGGCTCGGGGTGGCGCTCGCGGGGCTGGCCTCGCTCGGGCTCCCGGGGGCCAGCGCGCCGCCGCTCGCCCCGGCGCTGCTCATGGTCGTGGCCGGCGCCGCCTGGGGCGCGTACTCGCTCCTGGGCCGGTCGGACGGCGATCCCGTGGCCAAGAACGCCGACAACTTCCTGCGCGCCTTGCCGTTCGCGGTCGCGGTGAGCGCCGCGCTGCACGGCGAGCTCACCCTGAGCTGGCCGGGCGTCCTGCTCGCCTCCGCCTCGGGCGCGCTCGCCTCGGGGGCCGGGTACAGCCTCTGGTACGCGGTGGTGCCCGCGCTCGGCGCCACCCGCGCCGCGGCCGTCCAGCTGGCGGTCCCGGTGCTGGCCGGCCTGGGTGCGACCGCCTTCCTGGGCGAGCGGCTGACGCCGCGCGTCGCCGCGTCCGGCGCCGCCATCCTGGCCGGGATCGCGCTCACCCTGCGGCGGCGCTGAAGGGGGTCGGCGCCGCCTCGGGGCCACGGGGGAGGGGCGCCCGCGGTCCCGGCCGTACTCGCCGCGCGCCTCCGGTGCTACGCTCCGGGCCATGATCAGGATCCCGTGGGGTCGCGGTCGCGCCGAGACGCGGTACCTGCCCGCGGGACGGACCGCTCCCGGCGACCTGGCGTCGGAGGTGGCGCGCGCCGCCGCGAGCCCGGTGATCACGGCGGTGCTGCGCTCGATCGGGAGCGCCGCCGCCGTGATCGACGGGAACCGGCAGATCGTCACGCTGAACGGCGCCTACCTCGAGCTCCTGGGGTTCCAGGATCCGTCGGAGGCGCTGGGGCTCCGGCCGGGCGAGTCGCTCTCCTGCGCGCACGCCGACGAGGGGCCCGACGGGTGCGGGACGGGCGCCGCCTGCGCGAGCTGCGGCCTCGCCGCGGCCCTGCTCGTCTCCCACCGCGGCGGGAAGGTCGAGGAGCGGCTCTGCCACCTGGCGCGCCGATGGGACGGGCGCGCCGAGGAGCGCGCCTTCCGGGTCCGCGCCGCGCCCCTGGAGCTCGACGGCGCGCAGGGGTTCCAGCTCGTGAGCTTCACCGACGTCACCCGCGACGTCCAGCGGGCGTACGTGCAGCGGGTGCTCCTGCACGACCTCGCCAACCTCGCCGTCGGGCTGGAGGGCGCGACCGGGGCCCTCGACCGCGGCGGCGCGCCGGGGCCGGCCGCGGCCGACGTCCAGCTGCTCAGCCACCAGCTCGTGGCCGAGGTGCGCCTCCACCGGGCGCTGCTCGACGGGGGCGCCGAGGGGTACGTCGCGAGCCGCGCCGCGGTCGGGGTCGCGGCCGCCCTGGAGCTGGCGCGGCGGGCCGCGGCCGGCCACCCCGCGGCGGCCGGCAAGACGGTGACGGTCGAGCCCGCGGCCGAGGGCGAGGAGGTGGTCACCGATCCGGTGCCGCTCCAGCACGTGCTCGCGAACATGCTCGTGAACGCCCTCGAGGCCACCCGGCCTGGCGGCCTGGTCCGGCTCGTCGCCCTCGCCGGGCCCGAGTCGATCGCGTTCCGGGTCTGGAACGCGGGCGCGGTCCCGGCCGCGGTGGCGCCGCGGATCTTCCAGCGCCACTTCACCACCAAGCCGGGCGAGGGGCGCGGGCAGGGGACCTGGTCGATGAAGCTCTTCGGCGAGCAGCTCCTCGGCGGGCGCGTCGGGTTCAGCAGCGCGGCCGGGGAGGGGACCTGGTTCGAGCTGGTGCTCCCTCGCCGCGCGCCGGCCCGCCCTGCCTAGCGGGCCACCGGTCGTGGTATGACCCTAAAAGGGCTCGGCAGGCCAGCTGCCGGCCCCCGCCCGAGGGAGCAGCCACGGCATGAGCAGGGTCCTCTTCGTCGTCCCGCCCTACGACTGCTGGGGTGTCCAGGTGATCGGCACCTGGCCCCCATTGCAGATCGCGTACCTGGCGGCCGCGGCCGAGCGCGCCGGGTGCGAGGCGCGCATCTACGACGCCATGAGCAAGGGGACCACCTTCGACGAGGTGCGTGCCGAGCTCGCGTCGTACCGGCCGGACGTGGTGGTGACCTTCGACTTCCTCCCGGTCACCGGGGCCATCAGCACGGCGACGGTGCCGGCGGCCCTCGAGACCCTCCGGCTCGCCAAGGAGCTCGACCCCCGGGTCACGACCGTCCTGGGCGGCCCGCTCCCCACCTTCCTGTTCTCCGAGATCCTGAAGGACCCGGCCAACCGGGTGGACGTGGTGCTCCGGGGGGAGGTGGAGGAGACCTTCGCCGAGCTGGTGCCGCTGCTGCCGTCCGGCGGGCTCGACGGCGTGCAGGGCATCGCCTTCCGCCGGGGCGGCGAGGTGGTCGCCACGCCGCTCCGGCCGCACGTCGCCGAGCTCGACGCGCTGCGGCCGGCCTGGCACCTCGTGGACTGGCGGGACTACCACTACAAGGTGGAGCCCTACGGGCGCATGGCGGCCATGCTCACCTCGCGCGGCTGCATGATGGGCTGCTCGTTCTGCAGCCACCGCCAGTTCTGGCGGGGCGACTGGCGCGCGCGGCACCCGGAGGACGTGCTGCGCGAGGTGCGCGAGCTGGTCCACGTCCACGGCGTGGAGTTCATCACGCTCATCGACCCGTACCCGACCCACGACCGCGAGCGCTGGGAGCGGATCCTCGACCTGCTCATCGCCGCGCGGCTCCCGGTGAAGCTCCTCATGGAGACGCGCGTGGAGGACGTGCTGCGGGACGAGGCCCTCCTCCCCAAGTACCGGGACGCGGGCGTGATCCACATGTACCTCGGCGCGGAGGGCAGCTCGGACGAGATGCTCGTCAGCCTGAACAAGGGCACCACCGTGGACGTGAACAAGCGGGCCGTGGACCTGGCGCGCGCGCACGACATCGTCACCGAGGCGTCGTTCATGATCGGCGGCCCCACCGAGACCTGGGCCTCGGTGGAGCGGACCATCGCCGAGGCGATCCGGGTCGATCCGGACATCGCGGTCTTCCCGGTGCTGACCCCGATGCCCTTCACGCCCATCCACGCGCAGATGAAGGACCGGATCCGGGTCACCGACTGGTCGAAGTACAACCTGGCGACGCCCATCGTCGAGCCGTTCGAGCTGTCGCTCGAGGACGTCTCGGTGGCGCTGGGCCGGTGCTACATGGAGTTCTACGCCCGGAAGATGCCCCAGATCGTCGCGCTGCCCGACGGCTTCAAGCGGCGCTACATGCTGAGCGCGTTCCGGGCCATGATGAAGGGCTACCGCCAGCACTTCTCCTTCCTCGGCCTGAAGATGCCGAGGATGCACCGCGGCGACGCCTAGCGCCGGTCCGGCGGCGGCTACGCCCCGGCGAGCTCCAGCGGGAACCCGCCGCGGTCGAGCAGCGCCTTGAACTCGGACTTGGCGACCGCCTTCATCCAGGCCTCCTTGGGCTCGACCTTCTTCGCCTTCACGAGCTCGAAGAGGGCGTCGTTGAGGGTGACCATCCCCTGGCCCCGGGCGGTCTGCATGACGCTCGGGATCTGGAAGGTCTTGCCCTCGCGGATGAGGTTCGAGACCGACGAGGGGCAGAGCAGCACCTCCTGCGCCGCGGCGCGGCCGCCGCCGATCTTCTTGCAGAGCGTCTGGGCGATGACGCCCTTCAGCGACTCCGACAGCATCATCCGGATCTGGGCCTGCCGGTCGGTGGGGAACTGGTCGATGATCCGATCCACCGTGGACGGCGCGGTGTTGGTGTGCAGGGTGCCGAAGACGAGGTGGCCGGTCTCGGCGGTCTCGATGGCGATGGCGATGGTCTCGAGGTCGCGCAGCTCGCCCACGAGGACGATGTCCGGATCCTCGCGGAGCGCGGCCCGGAGCGCGCTCTTGAAGCCGTCGGTGTGCACCCCGATCTCGCGCTGGTTCACGAGGCAGCGCTTGTTGGGGTGCACGAACTCGATCGGATCCTCGATGGTGATGATGTGGTCCTCGCGGTTGCGGTTGATGAAGTCGATCATCGCCGCGAGGGTGGTGGACTTGCCCGAGCCGGTCGGCCCGGTGACGAGCACGAGCCCCTTCGTCAGGTAGCAGAGGTCGAGGATGTGCTTCGAGAGCCCCATGTCCTCGGCAGACAGGATCTTGGCCGGGATCTGGCGCATCACCGCCCCGATGCCGGAGCGGTCGGCGAAGACGTTGACGCGGAAGCGCGCGTCCGGGTTCTCGTGGGCGAAGTCGGTGTCCTTGCGCCGCTCCCACTCCTCCCGGTTGCGCTCCGGCGCGATCGAGAACAGCAGCTCCTTGAGCCGCTCGTGCGGCAGCGGCGCGAGGTCCTGGAGGACGGTGATGTCGCCGTCCACGCGCAGCATCGGGCGGCAGCCGCTCGTGAGGTGGAGGTCGCTGGCGCGCCGCTCGAGCATAAGCTGGAGGAGCGCCTCCATGGCCTGGCGCGGCTCGCCGGCGTCCCCGGCCCGCGCCTCGGGGAAGGCCCGCGCCGGCGCGGCCGCGGGCGGCGCCGCGAGCTCGGGCGCGGGGGCGCCCGCGGCGCCGGCCAGGTCCGCGCCGTCGTCGGGGTCGTTGGCGGCGGCGAGCTCCTCCGCCGCGTCCGCGCCGGCCACCACGGTGACCCGGAGCGACACCCCCGAGTTCTCGACCGTCACCTGCACCGGCCCGGCCGGCGCGCGGTGCGTGAAGGTGGTGAGCCCCGGCTGCGGGAAGCCGGCTCGCAGCTCGGGCGGGACCAGCTCGGAGAAGGCGCCGGCGATCTGCGCGGTCGTGAGCGGCTGCTGGATGAGCCGCTGGGGCGCCGCGCCGGGGAGCTGGAGGAGCGCGCCGGCGCCGCTCTCGAAGAGCAGCTCGGCGGCGGGGGACTGCTGGAGACGATCGAAGAACGGGTCGAGCCTGGCCATGAGCGGGGGTGGTCCTGGAGCGGTGGGGCGGCGGGTCAGGGATCCCGGAGGGCGACGACCCGGGAGACGAGCCGGCGGTTCACGAGCACCACCGCGTCCGCCTCGAGCAGCGGGAAGAACGGCGGGCCGTCGTTGAGGTAGTCCACGAGGCGCGAGCGCTCCGGCGGCAGCACGTAGCTCACCAGCCCGCGCAGCGTCCGCCCGTCCACGAGCGCCACCTCGACGGTGTGCTCGGTGGGGATGGTGAGCTCGCCGTCGCCGCCGGCCTCGACGGCCCGCGAGACGCGCGCGAAGGCCACCCCGGCGCGGTTCACGAAGGTCATCGCCTTCGCCTCCTCGTCGAGCGCGGGGATGAACTCGCCCTCGCCGTTGAGGAGGTCCCCGAGCCGCTCCGCGCCGGTGTGGTGCGAGGCGTACTCCGCCAGGAACACCGCCACCCGCCGCGTCCCCCCGCCCGAGAGCCCGACCTCGACCGGCACCTTCCGCTTGGGCACCCTGAGCTCTTCCGTCATGCCCCGCCATCCTCGCACGCCCGGCCGCGCGGGGGCGAGCGGCGGAATGCGCCGGCCGCCGTTTCCGCGCGCGAGGTGGGTCCGGCTGGTCAAGGCGCGCCGCATGGGCGAGAATGTGCGCCTCCCCGCAGCGAGGTCAGCCGGATGTCCGCGATTCCACCGGGGGCGGCGGGCGCCGCCCTGTCCCTCTTCGTCGCCATCGCGGCCGGCGCCGGAGGCTTCCTCCTCGGCCGGCGCGAGGCCGCGCTCCGCCGCGGGCGGGCCGAGCGGCTGCTCGCGACCGCCGACGCGCTGGGCGCGGCCGCGCACGCCATCCTCGCGAGCGTCGCCGCCTACGGCGAGCGCAGCGCCCACGCCGCCGGCTCGGTGAAGGAGGCGACCGAGACCATGGGGCTCCTCTCGCACACCGCCATGCGCGCCGCGCTGACGGCGGAGTCGGTGGTGGGGCTGGCGCTCCACTCGCTCTCGGCGCTGCAGGGGGTGGAGGGCGGCCGGCGCGCCACCGACTCGCCCGAGGCCGCGGAGACCATCCGCCGGCTCACCCAGGCGCTGCGCGACTCCTCCTCCGCGGCCCGCGAGATCGCCACCGTGGCGCAGCAGCAGGACCAGGGCATCGACCGCGTGCTGCGCTCGATGAACGGGATCTTCCTCACGGTGGAGGACGCGGCCCGGGTGACGCGCCAGGTGGCCGAGCAGGCCGAGGCGCTCAACGCCCTGGCGGTGGAGCTGCGGGCGCAGGTGGAGGCGTAGCGCCCGGGCCGGCGCGGTCGAACGCGAGCCGGATCCGCCCCAGCCGCTCGCCGGTGCCGTCCTCGACGAGCTCGGCCCGCAGCTCGATCCGCTCGAGCCGCGTCGCGGCGGCGCGGAAGAACACCGTCCCCTCGAGCGTGCCGCCTGGCGGGAGCTGCGCGTCGAGCGGCAGCGCGTCGGCCTCCGGGGTGGGGAGCGAGCTCGGGCGCGCCGCCGCGGCCGGGGGCGCCCCGACGAGGCCGGGCGGCGCGGACGGTGGGAACGCCGGGGAGGGCGCCTGCGCCTTCAGGCCGAGCAGGTAGCTCACCGCCTCCGGCGGCAGGGCGATGGACGCCCCTCCGTCGCCGGTCTCGAGCCGGAGGTCCTCGTAGCCGACCCGCAGCACCCGCGGGCTCCGGTTCTCGAGCCGGATCCAGACCGGCGTGAGCCGCTCCTCGAGGTCGGCGGGCCAGCCGTGCCAGCCACCGGCGCGGGCGAGGAGGCGCGCCCCGGCCGCCTCGCCCGACGCCGCGTCGCCGGGCGCGCCCCCCGCGGCCGGCCGGAAGCGGGTGACGGGCGCGGCGTGGCCGCAGCCGGCTAGCGCGGCGGCGCAGGCGAGCGCGGCGGCGCAGGCGAGGGCGGCGGCGCGAGGCGGGCGCGGGCGGTCCACGGCGGGAGGATGGCGCGGCGGCAGGGTCCCGGGCTACCGGCCCGGGGGCAGCTCGCGGGCGATGAACCCCTTCACCGACGGGCGCTGCCAGATCCCGGCGGCGTAGCCGAGGAGCCGCTCCGGCAGCGGATCGCCGTTCGCGGCGAGCCGCTGGAGCATCAGCGCGAGGTCGGCGTCGGCGATGCCGAAGTCGCCGAACAGGGCGGCGGCGCCGGGCGAGAGGAGCCGCTCCGCCGCGGCCACGAGCCTCCGCGCCGCCTCCTCGCCGGCGGGCGTGAGCGGCTCGACCGCCTCGCGGCCGAAGACGGTCGAGGTGGGGCGCTCCACCCGGAGCGGCAGGAGATCGCTGCGCAGGAAGGCCTGGAGCTGGCGCGCCCGGGCCCGCTGGCGCGGCTCCGCCGGGTAGAGCCCGGCGTGGCCGGGCGGCGGGAAGACGTCCTCCAGGTACTCGTCGATGGCGGACGACTCGGAGAGCCAGAACTCGCCGTGGCGCAGGGCCGGCACGCGCCCGGTGAGCGACTCGCGCTGGTAGTCGGGCGCCCGGTGCTCGCCGGCCTCGAGCGAGAGGGTGCGGTACTCGAACGGGAGCCCCTTCTCGCGCAGCGCGACGTAGCACGAGAACGCGTAGGGGCTGTGCCAGTTGGCGTCGCCGTACAGGACCAGCTCGGACATGACCTTCCTCCTGCGTTGCGGGGCGAAAAAAGGAGCGGGGGCGGACGGCTCTCGCCATGCGCCCCCGCTCAGACGACGTCCGGCCGGGGGCCGGCGCTCCCGGCCTACTTCTTCACGCCGAGCAGCTCGACCTTGAAGATGAGCGTGGCGTACGGCGGGATGACCGGCGGGGCGCCGCGGGGGCCGTAGGCGATGGTGGACGGGCAGGTGAGCTTCGCCACCCCGCCGACCTTCATCTTCTGCACGCCCTCGGTCCAGCAGGGGATGACCTGGTTGAGCGGGAACTCGGCCGGCTCGCCGCGCTGGTAGGAGCTGTCGAAGACCTTCCCGTCGGGGAGCTTGCCCTCGTAGTGCACCTTGACGGTGTCCTTGGCGGTGGGGCTCGGGCCGGTGCCCTCCTTGACGGAGAGGTACACCAGGCCGGAGCCGGTCTTCACGGCGCCCTTCTCCTTGGCGGCGGCGTCGATGGCCGAGTCGGCGGCGGCGCGGGCGAGCGCGGGGAGGGTGACGAGGACGGCGGCGGCGAGGGCGATGAGTCGGCGCATGGGGTTCCTTCCGGTGAGGCTCACTCTTCGAGCGTGGAGACGTCGCCCTCGGGCAGGCCCTGGGCGCGCGCCTTGAGGACGCGCCGCATGATCTTTCCGGAGCGGGTCTTGGGCAAGCTTTCGACGAAGACCACCTTCTCCGGCCGCACGATGGGGCCCATGTGCTGCGCCACGTGGTTCTTCACCTCGTCGGCGAGGTCCTCCGACGGCTTGAAGCCCTGGCGCAGGAGGCAGTAGCAGTGGATCGACTGCCCCTTCACCTCGTGCGGCAGGCCGATCACGGCGGCCTCGGCGATGGCCGGGTGGGCCACCAGCGCGCTCTCGATCTCCGCGGTGCCGAGCCGGTACCCGGAGACCTTGATGACGTCGTCGGTGCGGCCGATGATCCAGAAGTAGCCGTCCTTGTCCCGCTTGGCGGCGTCGCCGGCCTGGTACTTCCCCGGGTACTTCGACCAGTACTGCTTCACCATCCGGTCCGGGTCCTTGAAGATGGTGGTCATCATCGCCGGCCAGGGGTTCCTGAGGACGAGGTAGCCCTCCTCGCCGTCCGGCACCGGGTTGCCCTGGTCGTCGAGGATCTCCGCCTTCTGGCCGAAGAACGGCCGCGTCCCCGAGCCGGGCTTGAGCGGCACGCTCGGCGTGGGCGTGATCATGAACATGCCGGTCTCGGTCTGCCACCAGGTGTCCATGATCGGGCAGCGCCCCTTGCCGATGACGCGGTGGTACCACCTCCACGCCTCCGGGTTGATGGGCTCGCCCACCGAGCCGAGGAGCCGCAGGGAGGAGAGGTCGTGGCGGTTGGGCCAGCTCTCGCCGAAGCGCATCAGCCCGCGGATGGCGGTGGGCGCGGTGTAGAGCACGGTGATGCCGTACTTCTCGACCAGCGACCACCAGCGGTTCGGGTACGGGTAGGTCGGCGCCCCCTCGTACATGAAGGTGGTCGCGCCCATGAGCAGCGGGCCGTAGACGATGTACGAGTGGCCGGTCACCCAGCCCGGATCGGCGGCGCACCACCAGCGGTCCTCGTCCTTGAGGTCGAAGACGTACTTGAGCGTGGAGTAGACGCCCACCATGTAGCCGCCGTGGGCGTGGATGATCCCCTTCGGCTGCCCGGTGGTGCCCGAGGTGTAGAGGATGTAGAGCGGGTCGGAGGCGTCCATCACCTCCGTCGCGCAGTGGCCGCTCGCGAGCGGCAGCTTCATGAGCTCGTGGTACCAGTAGTCGCGGCCCGGCTCCATCCGGATCTCGTGGTGGGTCCGCTGCACGGTGATGACCGTCTCGACCGTGGGGCAGCGCCGGACCGCCTCGTCCACCGTCTTCTTGAGCTCCACCACCTTGCCGTTCATGAACCCGCCGTCGGCGGTGACGACCACCTTCGACTCGGAGTCCTCGATCCGGCCCTGCAGCGCGTCCACGCTGAACCCGCCGTAGACCACCGAGTGGACCGCGCCCACCTTGGCGGTGGCGAGCATGGCGATCACGATCTCGGGGATACGGGGCATGTAGATCGTGACCCGGTCGCCCTTCTTCACGCCCATCGCCTTGAGGACGTTGGCGAACTTGCAGACGTCGCGGTTGAGCGCGAAGTACGAGTAGGTCCGGACCTCGCCCTTCTCGCCCACCCAGACGAGCGAGAGCTTGTTCTTCCGGTAGGTCTTCTGGTGCCGGTCGAGGGCGTTGTGGACGATGTTGGTCTTGGCCCCGGCGAACCAGCGGAAGAAGGGCTTGTTCGAGTCGTCGAGCACCTTCTCCCAGCGCTGGTACCACTCGAGCTCGGCCGCCTCCTGGGCCCAGAAGCCCTCGAGGTCGGCCTCGGCGCGGCGCGCCACCGCCTCCCAGTCCTTGATGCGCGCCTGCTCGATCACCTCCGGGGACGGGTAGAAGACCTCTCCTTCGAGGCTCTGCTTGTCGCTCATCGCGCGCTCCGCGGACGGGGGATTGGGAGAAAAGGGCGAAATTCGTTGGTAGGCGGGCGCTTCCTCCCAGTCAACGACCAATGAGGTCCCGGAGGGAGCGGCCGGGCGCCGGGCCGCGCCGGCCGCGAACCTCGACCCGCCGGGCCGGCGCGGTTATCTTCGCGCCCGTGATCCGGCCCAGCGCCCTCGCCCCCGGCGACGTCGTCCGCCTCGTCGCCCCCTCGAGCCCCTTCGATCGCGGCGCCTTCGAGGCCGGCCTGGGCGTGCTCCGGGAGCTCGGGCTGCGCCCCCGCTTCCGCGACGACGTCTTCGCCCGCAGCGGCTTCCTGGCCGGGGACGACGCCCGCCGCGCCGCCGAGTGGCGGGAGGCCTGCGAGGACCCGGAGGCGAGGGCCGTCTGGTGCGTGCGGGGCGGCTACGGGGCGATGCGGCTCCTGCCGGGGCTCGACCCAACCCCGCTGCTCGCCCGGCCGAAGTGGGTGATCGGCCTCTCCGACGTGACCGCGCTGCACGCCGCGCTGAACCAGGCGGGGCTGGTGACGCTGCACGGTCCCATGGTCGGCCAGCTCGCCCGGCTCCCGGTCGCGGCGCGCGAGCACCTGCGCGACCTGCTCTTCGGGGCGGGCCGGGCGGTGGTCGAGGCGAGCGCCACGGTGGTGCCCGGCACGGTCGAGGGGCCGCTCCGCGGGGGCTCGCTGACGCTCCTCTCGCACCTCTGCGGCACCCCGTGGCAGCCGCGCCTCGCCGGGGCGGTGCTCTTCCTCGAGGACGTGGGGGAGAAGCCCTACAAGCTCGACCGCTACCTCACCCACCTCGCCCTCGCGGGGGCGCTCGAGGGGGTGGCCGGGATCGCCGTCGGCCAGCTCCTCGACTGCGACCGGGCGAGCGAGCCTCCCGGCGCGAGCGCGGCCGAGGTCCTGCGGGCGCACGCCCGGGCGCTCGGGGTGCCCGCCGTCGAGGGGATCCCGGCGGGCCACGACGACCGGAACTTCGCGCTGACGCTCGGCGCGCCCGCCCGGCTCGTCGCGCCGGCCGCGGGCGAGGGCGGCGCGCCCCGGCTCGAGCTGCTCGGAGCGGCGGGGTGACGGCACCGCGGCTGCCCGAGGTCTCCGGGGCGCTCGCGGCGGGCCAGCGGGAGGGGCTCGCGCCGGGGATCGCCGCCGTCGTCGTCCGCCGCGGCGAGGTGCTCCACGCCGAGGCCCTCGGACAGGCGCGCCTCGTGCCCACGCCGCGGCCGCTCGGCGACGGGGACCTCTTCGATCTCGCGTCGCTCACGAAGCTCTACACCGCCACCGTGGCGGCGCGGCTCGTCGCCGCCGGCCGGCTCGAGCTCGACGCGCCCGCCTCGCGCTGGCTGCCCGGGTTCGGCGGCGACAAGGCCGCCATCACGCCGCGCCACCTGCTGGCGCACGCGAGCGGGCTGCCGGCGTGGCGGCCGTACTGGGAGGCCTTGCAGGCCGGCGCGAACGTCGAGGCGCTCCTCGCCGCCGAGCCCCTCGAGGCCCCTCCCGGCGCCCGCGCCGTCTACAGCGACCTCGGCTTCCTCGCCCTCCAGCTCGTCCTGGAGCGCGCCGGCGGCGCGCCGCTCGACCGGCTCGTGGCCGACGAGGTCGCGGCGCCGCTCGGGCTCCGGGACACCTCCTTCCTGCCGGCGGCCGACCCCGCGGCCCAGGCCCGCCGCGCCACCCGAAGCTTCGCCGCGACGCGGCTCGCCCCCTCGCGCGGGCGCGTGCTCGAGGGCGAGGTGGACGACGACAACGCCTGGGCGCTCGGCGGGGTCGCCGGACACGCCGGGCTCTTCGCGGGCGCGGCCGAGGTGGCCGCCTTCGGCGAGGCCTGGCGCGCCGCGCTCGACGGCGACGGCCGCCTGCTCCCGCCCGAGCTCGCCCGCGTCTTCGCGCGCCGCGACGCCGCGCCCGGGAGCGCCCGGGCCCTGGGCTGGGACACGCCGAGCGGCCCCGAGACCACCCTCGGCCGGCGGCTCGGGCGCGGGCCGCGCGGCGCCGTCGGCCACCTCGGCTGGACCGGCACCTCGCTCTGGCTCGACCTCGACGCCGGCCTCGCCTGCGCCCTCCTCACCAACCACTGCCACCCGGGCGGCGCCGAGCGGGCGCGCATCCACGCCCTCCGCCGCGCCTTCCACGACGCGGTGGGCGCGGCGCTCCAGCTCGGCTGAGCCCGGGACGGGAAGGACCATGGACTACTCGAACGTGAAGCGGATCCACCTCATCGGCGTCGCCGGCACCGGCATGGGCTCGTTCGCGGGGATGCTCAAGTCCGCCGGCTACGAGGTCACCGGCTCCGACCAGAACGTCTACCCGCCGATGTCCACCCAGCTCGAGAAGTGGGGCATCGACGTGCTCCAGGGCTACCGGCCCGAGAACCTCGACCGCGCCCGCCCGGACCTGGTGGTGGTGGGGAACGTGGTGCGCCGGGACAACCCCGAGGCCACGGCCATGCGCGACCGCGGGCTCCCGCACGTCTCCTTCCCGCAGGCGCTCGGGGATCTGTTCATCGGCCCGCGCCACGGGGTGGTGGTGGTGGGGACGCACGGGAAGACGACCACCAGCGCCATGATGGGCGCGCTCCTGCACCACGCCGGGCGCGACCCGTCGTTCCTGGTGGGCGGCGTCACCCGCGACTTCGACTCCAACTACCGGCTGGGCGGCGGCCCCCACTTCGTCGTGGAGGGGGACGAGTACGACACCGCCTACTTCGACAAGGGCCCCAAGTTCCTCCACTACCGCCCGCGCACCGCCATCTTCACGAGCTGCGAGCTCGACCACATCGACATCTACCGGGACGAGGCGCACTACGAGAGCGCCTTCGAGCGCTTCGTGGAGATCCTGCCGCCGGACGGGTTCCTCGCCGCCTGCGCCGGCTGGGAGAGCGTGCTGCGCCTGGCGCGCGGCGCGCGCTGCCCGGTCGAGACCTACGCGGTGGGGCGCCCCGCCGACTGGGAGGCGCGCGAGCTCGCGCTCTCGGCCGACGGCGCCCGCTTCGCGCTCGTGCGCAAGGGGCGGGAGCTGACCCGGGTGCACTTCCCGCTCGGCGGGGCGCACAACGTGGAGAACGCGCTCGGCGTCGCCGCCGCGGCCACGGCGCTCGGGCTCTCGCCGGAGGAGATCGCCGCCGGGCTCGCCGCCTTCCGCGGGGTGAAGCGGCGCCAGGAGGTGCGCGGCCAGGCGGGCGGGGTGACGGTCCTCGACGACTTCGCGCATCACCCCACCGCGGTGGCCCGGACCCTCGAGGCGGTCGCCTCGCGCTACCCCGGCGCGCGGCTCCTCGCCTGCTTCGAGCCGCGCTCCAACACCAGCCGGCGCAACCTGCACCAGCACGAGTACGTGTCGGCCTGGGGCAGCGCCGCCGAGGTCTTCATCCTCACCCCGGCGCCCACCGACAGGGTGCCCGAGTCGGAGCGGCTCGACGTGAAGCGGCTGGCGAGCGAGATCACCGCCGCCGGGCAGCCGGCCCGCGCCTGCGCGACCGTCGAGGAGATGGTCGCGGCGGTGGCGAAGGACGCCCGCCCCGGCGACGTGGTGGTCGCCATGAGCAACGGCGCCTTCGGGGGCATCTGGGACAAGCTGCTGAGCGCGCTCGGGAGTTAGGTCCGGGGGCCTCCGCGTACGGTGGCTGGGGAGGGGCCCCGGCGCAGCCGGGGAGGGGCGGAGCCCCTCCAGGCCGGGCGCGCTTCGCCAGAGGCGAAGCGCAAGGGAACCGGCGAGCGGAGGGTGGGGCCCCGACGGCTCTGCCGGCGGGGCGGGGCAGCATGCCCCGCGATAATGACAACGCCCCCTGATCCGGGAGGATCAGGGGGCGTCTTGCTTCAGGCCCTTCGCCGGCTGCTACGTCCCGCTCGTGTGGCAGACGCGGCACATCGGCGTCTTCGCGATGTCGCTCGCCGGGTGCTGGCTCGAGTAGCCGGCCGGGTGCGGGTTCCCGCCGATGCCGCCCACGCGGTGGCAGGTGGCGCAGATCGACGCCGCGCCCTGGTCGTGGCAGGCGGCGCAGGCGACGATGTTGTTGCGCGCCGCGGTGCCGTGGAACTCACCCGAGCCGCGGGTCACCCAGCCCCGGGGGTGCGGGTTGCGCGTCCCCGCCTGGCCCAGGTTCTTCCCGCTCGAGAGCCGCTGCTCCTCGTGGCAGCTCTGGCAGAAGCCGCTGCCGTGGCAGCGGCGGCAGCTGGCCGGATCGGCGCTCGCCTCGATCTGGTGGCGCGAGACGTAGTCGCCGCGGTGGATGAAGTCGGCCTGCACCTTCTCCGGGAAGATGAGCGACGGCTTCATGGGCCGGGTCTCGGTCGAGTGGCACTGGGCGCAGTAGGTCTGGTCGTGGCAGACGGCGCAGGTGGCGGCGCTGTTGCGCGCGTACTGGGCGTGATCCTTCCGGAAGTTGCCCACGTGCGCGAAGGCGCTGACCGGCTTGAGCGGGTAGCTCTTGAGGTCCACGTGGCAGGGCTGGCAGCGCGCCTGCGCGAACTCCTCGGAGTGGTGGTGGCAGGCGGTGCAGGTGGCCATCGGCGGCGTGGCCGAGGACTTCTGCGCCGGATCCGAGAGCACCTGGTGGCAGCCCTCGCACTTGTTGTTCACCTTGGGCAGGTGGTCGGCGTGCGAGAAGGTGATCTTGCTGTCCTTGAAGTCGGCCGGCTTCCGCAGCCCGGCCGCCGCGGCGGCCACCGCCGGCTCCTTGGCGGTGTCGTGGCAGTCGCCGCACTTCGCCGCCGTCGGGAGCTGGTCCCAGGCCACCTTGGCCTGCTTCTGGATGGCGTCGTGGCAGTCGGTGCAGCCGAAGCCGAGGTGCTTCGAGTGCGGGAAGACCACCTTCGCCGACCGCTGCTCGGGGTTCTTGAGGGCGCTGCAGCCGGCGAGCGCCAGGGTGGCGGCGGCGGCGACGACGAGCTGGCGGGCGTTCATCACCGCACCTCCCGCACGTGGTAGGTCTGGTTGTAGACGAGCTTGGCCATGAATTCGAGCTGGTCGGAGACGAAGGGGGTGGCGCCGCCGGCCGCCGACACCTGGGCGCGGAACCCGCCGCCGAGGTCGTAGCCGGCCGTGGCGGTGGCCAGCAGGCTGGTGCGCTCGCCGTTCACGCGCTGCTCGAAGTAGAAGCCCTGCAGGTCGAGCGTGAGCGCGAGCCGGCCCAGCTCCTGGCCGCCGAAGAGGCGCGCCTCGCTGTAGCCGTTGTCGGTGTTGTGCAGGTAGCGCAGCTCCCCGCCGACGGTGGTGTAGGGGCTGTACGGGTGGACGGTGCCCTTGAGGCGGGCGTCGTGGCCGGTCCCGCCCGGCTCGAAGAGCGCGTGGTAGATGCCGTCCACCCCCACGCCCAGGCAGGGCGCGAGGTGGATCGTGCCGCCCACGTTGTCCTGCTTGCCGTTCGAGAAGACCGCCAGGATCGAGTCGCGGGGCAGGAACAGGTCGGGCTCGAGGTGGCTGTAGTCGGCCGCCAGCGACAGCTTGCGGCTCATCTGCCAGGTGGCCATCGCGGTGCCCTCGGCGAGGCGGGCCTCGTACAGGCTGTAGTCCACGAAGCCGTTCAGCGTGAGCGCGCGGAGCGGCGTGATGCGCAGGTCGCCGCCGAGGTCCTGGCGCGACAGCTCGCCGTGGTCGACGGCCCAGGCGAAGGAGGCGCCGGCCTCGAACCAGCCCGGGAGCAGGTACGACACGCGGCCGCCGCCGGCGTAGTCGCCGCGGGTCGGGTTGGTGGTCCGGTCGGTGCCGACCGCGTCGAAGCGCGAGGCGACCGGCTTGCCGAAGTAGCCCGAGATGCCGAGGTTCGCGGGGAGGCGGACGGCGGCGTCCACGCCGTCGAGGTGGAGCATGCGGGCGTTGCCCTCGACCACGTGCTGGCGCCCGAGCCGCACCGTCAGCGCGCGCGAGAAGAGGTCGCCGCGGACGTACGCGAGGTCGAGGTCGCCCGAGAAGTCGCTCGACTGCCCCAGACCCGGCTGCCACCGGTGGTCGGCGAGCTCCAGCCCGCCCCAGGTGCTGAGCTCGAGCTGCAGGTTCTCGACCACCGGGTTCTGGATGTCGCGCGCGGAGAGGCTGAGCAGCTCCAGCAGCGGCACCACCGTCCGCAGCTCCACGGTCTGCGACACCGAGGTGCTGGCCGGGAGCCGGAACTCCTGCCGGCCCATCAACATCGTGGTGGAGCTCACCTCGACCGTGTCGGCCCGGGCGCCGGTCGAAGCGAGGACGAGGGCGGCGGCTGCCGCAAGTCGGATTCGCATGGACGACGCTCCTTAGAAGTCGAGGATCCCGTTGACGTGGGCGGACTTGTCCTTGATGACCTTGTTCGTGCCGCCGGTGCGGGTGTGGCAGTCGCCGCAGCTGGTCTGGGACGGGTCGTGGTTGGTGGGCGGGTAGCCGTGGCAGGTGTTGCACTGGGCCGACGAGCCGTCCGCGACCCAGACCGGCGTCTTGGTGGTGCCGCCGGTCGAGGCGAGGCCGGTGCGCGGCGACGCGCTCGGCGTGGTGGTGCCGTTGCCGTGGCAGTAGGTGCTCGAGCACTTCCCGGTGTTCGGGTCGTACGCCGGCGTGAGCCCGGTGGTGGCGGCGAGCTTGCCGGTGAAGTCGATGGAGACGTTGGAGGGCGGCGAGACGTGGCACTCGGTGCAGGCGAGCCCCTGCGAGATCGGGGAGCTCACGTGCGCCGCGTGGATGCCGGTCACGCCCGTGCCGAGGGTCACCTGGCCGTCGAGGTGGGTGGCCGGATCGAGCGCGCCGAACGGCGTGATCGAGGGCGCGTGGCAGTTGGCGCAGGCGGTCTGCGCGATGCGCGGGTCGTGGTCGGTGGGCGGGATGCCGTGGCAGGTGCCGCAGGCGGCGGAGCTGGGCGGGTCCTCCCACCTGGGCGCGGTGAGGATGCCGCCGGCGCTGACGCCCGTGCCGCCGTGGCAGTAGACGTTGCTGCAGGTCCGGGTGGCCGGGTCGAACACGGCCGCCGGCTGCTTCGCCCCGAAGGGCCCGAGGTCGAACCGGACCTGGGCCGGCTTCGGGACCGCCTGGCCGTTGGCCTGGACGATGTGCCCCGGGTCGTTCACGGCGTGCGGCTTGAAGTGGCAGCTGTCGCAGTCGAGCGGCTTCTGCAGCACCGCGCCCGAGGGCGAGCCCGAGCCGAGCGGATCCACGTGCGCGAGGTGGGCCCCGGTGGCCGGCGGCATCCCGTGGCACGTCGTGCAGGTGGTCTGGTCGTTCGCCACCACCGTCTCCCGGCTCGACCCGCAGCCGGCTCCGACGAGTCCGGCCGCGAGGACCAGGACCGCTCGCAGAGGTCTACCCATGGTTCTCTCTCCCTCAGGCTCGAAGCGACCGCGTTGGACGCCCGCCAAAGGCGCTCCGGGACCGGGCGCGTGAACGCCCTTTTTCGGAGGCGGACGATGGCACGACGCCGGAAGATTACGCCTTGAGCAAGGTCAAGGGATCCGGATTTTCTCCAAAGCTACAAAGGGGTGCACGAGCGCTTCGCCTCTCGGTGAAGGGTGACCGGAAGGGGCCCGTGCGGTTACATTCGGCGGACCCATGCGAGTGTCCCCGTCGTCCGCCGCCGTCCTCCTCGCCGCCCTCCTCTCCGCCGCCTGCGCCGGCCCGCACGCGAACGTCCGCGCCGCCGCCAAGATCGGCCAGCCGCTCGCCGTCGACGGCACCGACCTCAACGGCCGCCGCCTCGACCTCGCCGAGGGGCAGGGGAAGGTGCGGATCGTCGACTTCTGGGCGACCTGGTGCGAGCCGTGCAAGGAATACTTCCCCGCCCTCGACCGGCTCTACCTCGAGCTCGGCGAGCGCGGCTTCGCCGTTTACGCGGTGGCCTTCGACGAGGACCAGGCGCAGCTCCCGCCCTTCCTCGCCGCGGTCCCGGTCCACTTCGGCATCTACTGGGACAAGGGCGGCGCGGCGAACGCGTCCCGCTACGAGGTGGCGCGGCTGCCCACCACCCTCGTCGTGGACCGGCGCGGGGTGATCCGCTTCGTCCACGAGGGCTACGACGCGACCACCTTCGCGGACGAGCGGCGCGAGGTGGAGCAGCTCCTCGCCGAGCCCTAGGCCCCGCGCCCTTCGGCCGGCGCCCGGTTCCAGTCGAAGTGGACGCGGTCGCGCTCCGCCTGGACGGCGGCGAGGTCGCGCGGCGCGGGCTCGAGCCAGAAGGCCATCTCGTCGGCCTCCCAGGCGTAGGGCTGGCCGTTCATGAGGATGCGCCCCTCCGACACCGCGAGGGTGGACTCGCGCAGGGGCAGGCCGGCGAGGTCGCGCACCATCGCCTCGAACCGGCCCTGCCGGCCCGGATCGACGAAGGCGAAGTTGTGCCGGGCGCCGAAGGCGGTGTGGTACCAGGCCGGGCGGAACGCCACGCCGGCGAGGCCGAGCCGCTTCGCCATGAGGGCCGTCATCTCGCCCGCCTCGCGCGCGAGCCCCAGGCCCGGCACCTCCTGCCCGGGGAGGCGCGGCCGCTTCTCGCTGAAGCGGGCCCGGGGGTTCCGCAGGCTCGCCCAGTGCACGTAGAGCACGTCGCGCCCGGCCACCCGCCGCCGCTCGTAGACGAACTCGAGGAGCAGCTCCTCCCGCCCGCGCGAGGTGGCGAAGAGCCGGAGCCGGTCGCCCGGGTTGGCCCGGTCGAACTCCACCCGGAAGCGCTCGAACCCGAGCCGCGTCAGGTGGTCGAGGATGCCGTAGCGGTAGAGGGCGTGCTCGAGGCCGGACCGGGTGTAGTAGCCGAGGAGCAGCCGGTCCCGCTGCGGGCGCAGCCCGAGCGCCTCCTCGAGGTCCGCGGCGGAGAAGTCGCCCGACTCGCCCAGCGACTCCTGCGGGATGGTGGCCGAGATGTCGGCGAAGCGGGCCTGCAGCGGGTCGTAGTCGGCGGGGATGGGGTCGAGCGCGCCGGTCGCCACCACCGTCCCGGTGCCGGCGAAGACGCGCCAGGCGTTCGGGCTGTAGCCGCCCGCCGGGAGCCAGACCGAGGGGACGCCCTCCAGCTCGACCGCGACCCGCAGGTCGCGGCGGCGCGCCCCGTCGAGCGTGAGCCCGAGCTTCCCGAAGCGATCCCCCGCGAGGACGTCGCCGCCGGCGAGCACGAAGGCGAGGTCGGGGCGCGGCATCCGCCCGAGCAGCCCTTCCAGCGTCTCGAGGTACAGGTCGTCCCCGGCGCCCTCCGGCAGCACCGTCTCGTCCACGCGCGTGAGCGGCCCCCAGTCCGAGCCGGAGATGGAGCCGATCCAGGAGGGCGCGTCCGAGGCGAGGCAGCCCGCGATCCCGTCGGGCGGGTGGGCGTCGAGGTCGAGCACCACCGCGGTCCCCTCGAACCCCTCGGCCCGCAGCGCCGCCAGCGCGGCCGCCACGTCGTTCATCGGGCAGAAGCCGCCGGCGCTCCCGGGCCCGGCGTGGTGGAAGCCGCCGAGGAGGTTGAGCGCCGGCGCGCGGGTGCGCAGGGTCTCGCGCGCGGCCTCGAGCGTGCCGCCGCAGGCGAGGCGGGCGGTGTTCACGAGCTCGTCGGTCGGCACGTCCGAGGGGTCCACCGCGAAGATGCGCGCCAGCGTCTCCGGCCGCCCGAGCGAGTCGAGGAGCTCGAGGGTGTGCACGCGGTCGAGGTCGGCGAACGGGATCCGGTGCGGCGCGCGCAGGCTCGACGCCGGCACCGCCCCCGACTCGAGCAGCCACCAGGCGACGAAGTCGGCCCGGCGCGGCTCGACGCCGGCCGACTGCTCCAGGCCGGAGAGCGGGATCCGGTAGGCGGGCGAGTACCAGACGGTCACGTCGCGCCGGCGCAGCCAGCTCTTCAGGCGGTAGGCGAGCGATCGGAGCCCGGGCACCCGGCGAGTGTAGACGAACGGCGCGGCGGGGGCGGAGCGCAGGAGGGGAGCGCCGGGCGGACGGGGGCGCGGAACCTGGGGCGCCGGGGGCCGGACCGCGCTATCCTCCGCCGACCCTGGGGGGCCAGGAGAGCGTCTTGTCCGAGCGACACGAGCTGCGGGAGGCCTGCGCGGAGGCGGCGCGGCGAGGCGGTGCGGTGCTGCGCGAGCGCTTCGGGCAGCGGCGGACCATCGAGTACAAGGGCGGCATCGACCTCGTCACCGACGCCGACAAGGCGAGCGAGGAGGCCCTGCTCTCGTTCCTGCGGGCGCGCTTCCCCGACGCCGACGTGCTCGCCGAGGAGTCGGGCGCGAGCGGCGGCGGGCACGGGCGGCTCCGCTTCATCGTGGACCCGCTCGACGGCACCACCAACTACGCCCACGGCCTGCCGGTCTTCGCCTGCAACGTCGGCGTGGTGGACGAGCACGGGATCGCGGCCGGCGCCACCTACGACCCGCTGCGCGACGAGCTCTTCACCGCCGCGCGCGGCGAGGGGGCCACGCTGAACGGCGAGCCCCTGCGCGTCTCCGGCGCCGCCGAGCTGCGGCGGGCGCTGCTCTGCACCGGCTTCCCCTACGACATCCACGAGCACTACGACCTGCCGCTCAGGCTCTTCGGCGCCTTCATGGTGAAGGCTCGCGCGGTGCGGCGGCTCGGCTCGGCCGCGCTCGACCTCGCCTACGTGGCCGCGGGCCGGCTCGACGGCTTCTGGGAGATGAAGCTCAAGCCCTGGGACATCGCGCCCGGGATCCTGATGGTGCGCGAGGCGGGCGGGCTCGTGAACGACCTCGACGGCGGGGAGGGGATGCTCCGCACGGGCGACGTGGTCGCCGCCACCCCCGCGCTGCAGGAGCTGCTGCTCGAGACCATCGCCGAGGTGACGGCGCGGGGCGAGCCCGGGTAGTCCGGCGTGAGCCGCATGCGCGTGGGCGAGGGGCAGGGGGCCGGGCCGCCCGGCGGGGGCGAGCGGACGCTGCTCGGCGCCCTCCTGCCGCGGGCGGCGCAGGCGGTGGCGGCGCGGCCCTCCCTTCGCTCCCTCTCCGGCCAGCTCGAGCTCGGGGCCGCCGGCCGCGCTCCGGCGGGCCGGGTGCTCGCGGCGCTCTTCCCGCCGCTCGACCGGGTGGCGCGCGCGGCGGGCGAGGGGCGCCCGGGCGTGATCTCCCCGGAGGAGCTGGAGCTCCTCGACGGCTGGCTCGAGGGCGAGGTGGCGCGCTGGGCGGGGCGCTGGGAGGTGCTGGTCGCGGGGGCGCGCGGCGACCTGGGAGGCGCCGCCCGGACGCTGCTCGCCGAGCTCGCGGCGCGGACGCTGCCCGCGCGGATCGCCGGGCTGGCGCGCCGGCTCGGGGGAGGGGAGGCCGCGCCCGGGCCCGAGTCCGGCGAGCGGTCCCCGGGAGCGCCCGCCCAGATCCCGCCCGAGCGGGCGGGGCGGCTCGAGGACCTGCTCCTGGCGATGGCCTCGCGGCGCCCCGTCGATCTCGCCCCGCCGAGGCAAGCGCCCCGGCCTGCGAGCTCCGCCGCGGTCCACGGGGGGCCGGAGGATCCTCCGCCGGCGCTCCCGGTCCCGGCCGCGCCGGGTCCTGCTTCCGCCGCGCGGCGCCACGGAGCGGCGCTCGCCATCGCGGCGGTCCTCGCCCTCCTGCTCGCGGCGGCCTTGCGGGGCTGCTGAGTCGTGCATCGCCGGGCGACGGCCTTCGCGTCTAGCGCGCCTCCCGCGGGACGAACGGCAGCCGCATCACCGACTCCGGGTCCACGAAGAGGTCGCCCACGCGCACCGAGTAGTGGAGGTGCGGGCCGGTGGCGCGGCCGCTCGCGCCCACCGCGCCGAGGAGCGCCCCGCGCTCGACCCGCTCGCCCTCCTGCACGAGCGCCTTCGAGAGGTGGAAGTAGCTCGTGAAGAGGCCGGCGCCGTGCGAGAGGATGACGGTGAGGCCGCTCGCGTAGCAGTCGCGCCGGAGCACCACCCGGCCGGCGTTCCCGGCGCGGACCGGGTCGCCCGGGGCGCCGCGGAAGTCGAGGCCGTAGTGCTGGCTCGCGAGCTTGCCGTTGTAGACGCGCTGATCCCCGTAGCGCCCGGTGAACGACGGCGGCCGCGGCCACGCGAAGGGCGCGTCGAAGAGCGGGGGCGAGAAGGGGACGGCGGTGGCGCGCGCGATGGCCGCCTTGTCCTCCTCCATGCGGGCGCGCACCTCCGGCGCGGGCTCGACGAAGCGCGGCTCGACGGAGAGGGTCCGGGCCGGGAACCGGGGCTCCACCACCTCGAGCGGCGCGGCGAGCCGCGCCTGGGGATCCGTCGCCGACGGCGCGCGGACCTCGACGGCGAGGGTTCCGGGCGGCGTCTCGAGCGGCAGCGCCGCGATCGCCTCGTAGCCGCCGGATACCGGGTAGAACTCGAGCGGCCGGCCCGCGACCGCCCCGAGGGGCGGCGCCGCCACCCCGCGCGCCTCGACGAGGAAGGCGTCCCCGGGGCGCACCGAGGCCGGGCGGACGGCGAGGGCGGGCACCGCGAGTGCCCCCTCCCCATCCCTCCCCCGCTGCGCGGGAGAGGGGGAGGGCAGCGCAGGAGCGATGCCGAGGCGCTCCGGTGGGCCTCGTGTCTCGCCCCCTCCCTGGCCCTCCCCCGCTCCGCGGGAGAGGGGAAGGGCAGCGGCTGCTCCGCCGGAGGGAAGGGCAGCGGCTGCTCCACCGGAGGGAAGGGCAGCGGCTATTGCGCCGCCGGGGGGAATGGCAGCGGCTATTGCGCCGCCGGGGGGAATGGGGGCCACTCCCTCCCCGCCGGGCGGGGAGGGCAGGGGAGGGGCGGCCAGGGCGCCCGCGCCGAGGCCCAGGCCCAGGCCCACGCCGAGGACCGCGGCCGTGACCCGGAGGGCTCTCAGGGCTTCACCACCTGGTCCGGCGGGAGGTTGCTCGGGAGCCGTCCGTCCTCCTTCGCCGGCGCGGCGTCCACCTTGCGGCACTGGCAGACCCGGCAGCCGCGGGTCCGGTCGAGCGAGCACTCGGGCGCGGTGAGGCAGCGCAGGTCCCGGTACTCCGGGCAGACCGTCTCGTCGCTGCGGAGGGTGGCGCAGCCGGCGAGGGCGAGGAGGCAGAGGGCGAGGAGGGTCTTCACGGGCGCGAATCCGACCACGACCCGCCCCGGTGCGCAACGTCCGCGACGCCCGTCGGCGCGGCCCGCGCGCGGACGTCCGCGACCCCCGCCGGCGGAGCCCGCCGCGGGGCGACTGTCAACCCCTTGCCGGGCACCGCCGTCCCGTGAGAAGCAGCCACTCCTTCGCGGGCCGCCCCATGCTCGATCTCTCCACGCTCAACCCGCCGCAGCGCGAGGCGGTGACCACCACCGAGGGCCCGCTGCTCGTCCTCGCCGGCGCCGGCTCCGGCAAGACCCGCGTCATCGCCCACCGGGTGGCCCACCTCGTCGAGAAGGGGGTCGATCCGGAGCGGATCCTGGCCGTCACCTTCACCAACAAGGCCGCCGGCGAGATGCGCGAGCGCGTGACCCAGCTCGCGGGGCCGCCCGGGGCCGACGTCTTCGTCTCCACCTTCCACAGCTTCGGCCTCTGGCTCCTCAAGGAGGAGCACAAGGCGGCCGGCCTGCCGAAGCGCTTCGCCATCCTCGACGCGTCGGATCAGCTCGCGGCCCTCAAGCGCTGCATGCGCGAGGTGAAGGTGGACGACCGGAGCTTCGACCCGCAGCGGGTGCTGGCGCTCATCTCCAAGGCCAAGAACGCGCTCCGCAAGCGGCTCGACCCGAAGGCGGCCGGCCAAGGAGACGACTACGACCTGGTCGCCGCCGAGGTCTTCCCGCGCTACGAGCTCGCGCTCAAGGCGCAGCGCTCGGTGGACTTCGACGACCTCATCGCCAAGCCGGTGCAGCTCCTGCGCGGGAGCGAGGAGGTCCTCGCGAAGTACCAGGCCCGCTTCCGCTACCTGCTGGTGGACGAGTACCAGGACACGAACCGCTGCCAGCTCGAGCTCCTGAAGCTGCTCGCCGGGGAGCGGATGAACGTGTGCGCCGTGGGCGACGACGACCAGGCCATCTACGGCTGGCGCGGCGCCGAGGTGCGGAACATCCTGCGCTTCGACCGGCACTTCCCGGGCGCGAAGGAGGTCCGGCTCGAGCAGAACTACCGCTCCACCGGCCGGATCCTGGCCTGCGCCAACGGCGTCATCGGCAAGAACGCGAGCCGCAAGGAGAAGAGGCTCTGGACCGCCGCCGGCGACGGCGTCCCGGTGCGGCTCGCCGCCCTCCAGACCGACGAGGAGGAGGCGCAGTTCGTGGCCCAGGAGATCGGCCGCGCCCGCGCCGAGGGGCGGGCCTGGCGCCACTGCGCGGTGCTCTACCGGCTCAACGCCCAGTCCCGCCCGATCGAGGAGGCGCTGCGCGAGCAGGGCATCCCGTACAAGGTCCACGGCGGGCCGGCCTTCTTCGACCGGGCCGAGGTGCGCGACCTGCTCGCCTACCTCAAGGTCTGCGTGAACCCCGACGACGAGGTCTCGCTGGCGCGGATCGTCAACGTGCCGGCCCGCGGCATCGGCGACGCCTCGCTCGAGAAGGTGCACGACTGGGCGCTGCAGCACCGGGTCCACCTCTTCGACGCCCTCGCGCGCGCCGGCGAGATCGAGGGGCTGCCGCGCGGCGCCGCGGAGCGGATGACGGGCTTCGTGGACCTGGTGCGCCGCTACCAGGCCGCCTTCGCGACCGGCGCCATCACCGACCCCGCGAAGCGGCTCGTCGCCGAGGTGGACCTCTACAGCCACGCCCGCGGCCAGGTGCAGTCGGCCGAGGCGGGCGCCCGCAAGGTGGACGCCCTCGACGGCGTGCTCCGCTCGCTCGAGTCCTTCGAGAACCGCTCCCGGCGCCCGCGGCTCATGACCTGGCTCAACCGGATGGCGCTCGACTCCCGCGAGGACGACCCCGACGGCGGCGACGGGGTGACCCTCATGACCCTCCACGCGGCCAAGGGGCTCGAGTTCCCGGTGGTGTTCCTGATCGGGATGGAAGAGGACCTGCTCCCCTCCGCCGGCATCCAGGGGGAGGCCCGCGATCTCGACGAGGAGCGGCGCCTGGCCTACGTCGGGATCACCCGGGCGCGCGAGGAGCTCACCCTCACCCGGGCCTCCGCGCGGCTCAAGCGGGGCAAGCTTCTCCCGCGAACTCCCAGCCGTTTTCTCGAGGACCTTCCCTCCGGGGCCTTTGCCCTGTATGATCCGTCGTCCGGTTCGAGGAGCCCCGAGACGGCGGCCCGCTCGAGCGAGGTCCTCGCGAGCCTCCGGGCTCGCCTGGCCGCGGCCCGGGGCTGACACCACTCGTCCAGGCGATCTCCCTTGACAGGGAGCCTGCTTTACTCTAGAAGCCGCACTTCATTTTCAGGCCCAAGTAGAAGGTTTTCCATGAACAACCGGACTCACAGCGCGACCCGTGACGAGGCCCTCGAGGGCCGCAAGTGGTGGCTCGTCGACGCCACCGACCTGACCGTCGGCCGCGCCGCCAGCCAGATCGCCAAGATCCTCAAGGGCAAGCACAAGCCGAACTACACGCCCTCCATGGACGTCGGCGACTTCGTGGTGATCGTGAACGCGGAGAAGGCCCGCTTCACCGGCAACAAGGAAGACGACAAGGTCTTCTTCACGCACACCATGCACCCGGGCGGCGAGAAGCTCACGCCGATGAAGAAGCTGCGCGAGCGGCACCCGGAAGACATCATGCTGAACGCGGTCCGCCGGATGCTGCCCCGGTCGGCGCTCGGCCGCGACATGATGCGCAAGCTCAAGGTCTACGCGGGTGAGAAGCACCCGCACGCCGCCCAGAAGCCCGAGGCGCTGAAGCTCTCGCTGTAAGGATCCGAACATGGCCACCCAGCTCAAGCTCTCCACCGGCCGCCGCAAGGAGTCGATCGCGCGCGTCCGGCTCTCCCCCGGCACCGGCAACATCACCATCAACGGCCGGACCATGGACGAGTACTTCGGCCGTGAGACGTCCAAGATGATCCTGGTCGAGCCGCTCAAGCTCGTCGACCAGATGGGCAAGCTCGACGTGTTCGTGAACGCCTGCGGCGGCGGTCTCTCCGGCCAGGCCGGCGCGATCCGGCACGGCATCACCCGGGCGCTCATGGAGCTCAACCCGGAGTACCGCCCGGTCCTCAAGAAGGCCGGCTTCGTCACCCGCGACGCCCGCGCCGTCGAGCGCAAGAAGTACGGCCGTCCGGGCGCCCGCAAGCGCTTCCAGTTCAGCAAGCGCTAAGCGCACCTCGGCACCCGCCGATCCGCAACGGCCGACCGCGATCACTCGCGGCCGGCCGTTGGCATTTGAACGGGACCTGCTGTCCCGCCGCTCCCCCGCTGCGCGGGGCGCCCTCCCCATGTGCGCGCGGGTCCCACCGAGGCGGCCCAGGGAGCGAGCGCCCTCATGGATTTCCGCTCGACCCGGGTGGTACCCTCCCAGGCACCCCCTATGGAACTCAACGAGATCCTCCAGGTCGCCCTCCGAGGGAACGCCAGCGACATCCACCTCAAGGCCGGCCTCCCGCCCATGTTCCGCGTGGACGGCCAGCTGGTCCCGCTGAAGGACGCCCGCCGCCTCCCCCCGGAGGAGATCGCCAAGATGGCGGCCGGGATCATGAACGAGTTCCAGCGGGAGCGGTTCAAGCAGACCAACGAGGTGGACCTCGCCTACGGCGTGCCGGGCCTGGGCCGGTTCCGCGTCAACGTCTTCCAGCAGCGCGGCACCGTCGGCGTGGTGCTCCGCGTCATCCCGTTCAAGATCCAGTCGATCGAGCAGCTCCTGCTCCCCAAGATCCTGGAGAAGATCGCGGGCGAGCAGCGCGGCCTCGTGCTCGTCACCGGCACCACCGGCTCCGGCAAGTCCACCAGCCTCGCGTCGATGATCGACCACATCAACGCCACCGAGACCTGCCACATCATGACCATCGAGGATCCGATCGAGTTCCTCATCCGCGACAAGCGGTCGATCGTGAACCAGCGCGAGGTCGGGGTGGACACGATGAGCTTCGGGCAGGCGCTGAAGAGCGCCCTGCGCCAGGACCCCGACGTGATCCTGGTGGGCGAGATGCGCGACCTCGAGACCATCGAGACCGCGCTCACCGCCGCCGAGACCGGCCACCTCGTGATGTCCACGCTGCACACCCTCGACGCCACCGAGACCATCAACCGCATCATCTCGGCCTTCCCGCCGTACCAGCAGAAGCAGGTGCGGCTGCAGCTCGGCTCGGTGCTCAAGGCGGTCATCAGCCAGCGGCTCGTGCCGCGCGCCGACGGGCGCGGCCGCGTCCCCGCCATCGAGGTGCTGCTCAACACCTCGCGCGTCCGCGAGCTCATCGAGGACAAGGACCGCACGAAGGAGGTCCACGACGCCATCGCGCAGGGGCACGTCTCCTACGGGATGCAGACCTTCGACCAGTCGCTGATGTTCCTCCTCAAGTCGAACCTCATCACCTACGAGGAGGCGCTCCGGCAGGCGACCAACCCGGACGACTTCGCCCTGCGGGTGTCGGGCGTCTCGGGCACGAGCGACTCGAAGTGGGACAGCTTCGAGGCCGGCGGCACCCCGAGCCCGGTCCCGGCCCCCGCCGCGGCCGCCCCGGCGGCGCCGCGGGCCGGCCCCCCGGTGGCGCCCCGCCCCGCGGCCGCCGCCGGCGCCCCGGTGGCGCGCATCCAGCCGGCCCAGGTGCCGGCCCGCGCGCCCGCGCCCGCCGCCGACGACGACTTCCAGATCGAGCGGTTCTAGCCGAGGGTGCCCCCCAGGACGCCGAGAGAGCGGCGCCGGCCGCGCCGCGGTCCGCCCGCCGCCGACGAGGCGGAGACGAGCTCGCCCGAGGCCGTCCCCGAGCGCGCCCCGCCGCCGCGCGCCGCCCGGCGCGCCCGGAGCGCCGCGCGCCCCGAGGAGGAGGCGAGCCCGCTCGAGCGGGGGCGCGCCGTGGCGCTCCGGGTGCTCGCCTACCACGCCCGCACCGAGCGCCAGCTCCGGACGCGGCTCGCGCAGGACGGGCTCTCCGAGGTCGCGGACGAGGTGATCGCCTGGGTGACCCGGCTCGGCTACCTTGACGACCGGGCCTACGCCCGCGCCCGCGCGCGGTCGCTCCTCGCGGGCGGCCGGGCCGGGCCGCGGCTCGCCGAGCGGCGGCTCCAGGCGGCCGGGATCCCCGGCGCCGAGGCCCGCGCCACCGTCTCCGCCGCCCTCGGCGAGGACGGCGCCCGCCCCGCCGATCGCGAGCTCGCCCTCTGCCGCGCCGCGCTCGAGCGGCGGCTCCGGGGCGCTGCGCCGGCCGGCCTCGACGAGAAGGCCCGCGCCCGCCACGCCCGCTTCCTCGCCGGCCGCGGCTTCTCCGCCCAGGTGGTGGCCCGCGCGCTCGGCCTCGGGTGGGCGCCCGAGGAGGACTGAGGCCTGGCGATTGCCGCGCTCACCGCCGCCGCAGCCCGCGCGGCACCACCGCCCGCTCCAGCCCCTCGAACCCGGCCTCGACGAGGAGCGCCAGCAGCGCCGCCGGCACCGCCCCCTCCAGGATGAGCGGCACCGACGCGAGCCGCAGCCCGGAGAGGATGGGCTGCCCGTAGCCGCCCGCGCCGATGAGGGCGCCGAGCGTGGCCGTGCCCACCGCGATGACCGCCGCGGTCCGCACGCCGGCCAGGATCGAGGGGAGCGCGAGCGGCAGCTCCACGAGCCGCAGCCGCGCCCGCGGGGGCAGCCCCAGCGCCTCGGCCGACTCGCGCAGCTCCGGGGCGATCCCGGCGAGCCCGGCGTGGGTCCCCCGGACGATCGGGAGCAGCCCGTAGAGGAAGAGCGCCGCCACCGCCGGCCGGGCCCCGATGCCGAGCAGCGGCAGGAGGAAGACGAGGAGCGCCAGCGAGGGCACCGTCTGGACGAGCCCCGCGGCGCCGAGCACCGCCCGGCCCACCGCCGCGCGGCGCGCCGAGACGACCCCGAGCGGCACCCCGGCCGCCACCGCCGCGGCGAGCGCGGTGAGCACGAGGAGGAGGTGCTCCCCCGTGCGCCGCGCCACCCGCCCGAGGAGCCCCTCGGCCCGGACCGGCGCCGCCGCGCCGAAGGCCTGCCGGAGCCACGCCGCCGCGACCGCCTCGGAGGGCTCGCCGGCGAGCTGCACCCTGCCGTTCAGCCGGATCATCTCGGCCGCGCCGAGCCGCCCGTCGAGCCGCCGCACCGCCGCGAGCGCCGCCGGGGCGCGCCGCGCGAGATCGAGCCGGTAGACGAGGACGGCCTGGTACTCCGGGAAGGCGCGCCGGTCGTCCTCGAGGACGCGCAGGCCGTAGGCGGCGATCTCCGGGTCGGTCGAGTAGAGGTCGATGGCGTCGAGCTCGCCCTGCGCCACGGCCCGGTAGGCGACGTCGTGGTCGAGCCCGCGCGGCCGGGCCCGGATCCCGTACCGGTCGCGCAGCGCCGGCCAGCCGTCGGCCCGGTCGAGGAACTCGCTCGTGAAGCCGAGCCGGAGCTCCGGGTGGCGCGCCAGGTCGGAGAGGGTGCGGATCCCGAGCGCCTCGGCGCGGTCGGCGCGCATCCCCACGGCGTAGGTGTCCTCGAAGCCGAGCGGCCCGGTGAGCCCGGCCCCGAGCGGCGCCAGCCGGTCGCGCAGCGCGTCGAGGTCGAGCGGCCGGTCCGCCCCCAGGATCTCGCGCGCCAGCGTCCCCGTGTACTCCGGGTAGAGGTCGAGCTCGCCCCGCCGCAGCGCCTCCCAGAGCACCCGCGTGCCGCCGAGCTCGCGGACGGTCTCGGCCCGCGCTCCGGCCCCGGCGACGAGCCCGGCGGCGAGGTCGCCGAGCAGCACCGACTCGGTGAACTTCTTCGACCCGACCCGGACCGCCGGGATGGCGGCGAGGAGCAGCGAGAGCGCGGCCGCGAGCGCGCTCACCGCCCCTCCGGGAACGAGAGCCCGCGCTGGGCGTGCAGGAAGCGGGTCACGAACGGATCGGCGGGGGACCGGAGCAGCTCCTCGAACGTCCCCTCCTGCAGCACGCGGCCGCCGGCGAGCACCGCGAGCCGCTCGGCGAAGAACACCGCCTCGGCGAGGTCGTGGGTCACGAGCAGCACGGTCTTGCCGAGCGCCGCGAAGGCCGCGCGGAGGTCGTCCTGCAGCGCGGCGCGGGTGAGGGGATCGAGCGCGCCGAGCGGCTCGTCGAGCAGCAGCACCGCCGGGTCGAGCAGGAGCGCGCGCATGAGCCCCACCCGCTGCGCCTGCCCGCCCGAGAGCTCGCCGGGGAAGCGATCGAGCGCCTCCGGCTCCAGCCGGACCAGCGCCGCGAGCTCGGCGATCCGCGCGTCGATCCGCGCCGCCGGCCAGCCGAGCCAGCGCGCCAGGAGCCCGGCGTTGCCGCGGGCGGTGAGGTGCGGGAAGAGCCCGCCCCCCTGCACCACGTAGCCCATGCGGCGCCGTAGGGCGTCGTCGCGCGGGCCGATGGGCGCGCCCTCGAAGCCGACCGTTCCCTCGTCGGGGCGGATGAGCCCCAGCACCAGCCGGAGCAGGGTGGACTTGCCCGCGCCGCTCGGCCCCACCAGCGCGAGGGTGCGCCCGGGCGGGAGCGCGAGCGAGATGGGGCCGACCACCGCCCCCGTCCCGTGGCGCTTCACGACCGCGTCGAGCGCGATGGCGGGCGGAGGGGGCAGGCGGGGGATCTCTAGCTCCCCGGGCGGCTCGCGCAAGCCGCGGCGTGCGCATCTTGGGGCTCTGGCCGCCCGCGCCGGGCGGGGGAGGTGCCGCGTGCAGGAACAGAGCTGCGAGGTCTGCGGGAACAGCTACGACAAGTCGTTCCAGGTGGTGGCGGGCGGCGCCACCCACGTGTTCGACAGCTTCGAGTGCGCCATCCAGCGGATGGCGCCCCGGTGCGAGCACTGCGACTGCCGGGTCATCGGGCACGGCGTCGAGGCCGGCGGCAAGTTCTACTGCTGCGCCCACTGCGCGCACCAGGCGGGCGCCCCCGAGCTGCGCGACCGCGCCTGACGCCGTGGCGTCCCCGCGCGCCCCGCCGCCGCCGGGCGGCCCCGTGCCGCTGCGGTCCGCGCGGGGCCGCGGCGTGCTCGCCGCCACGGTGCTCGCGTCGGGGATGGCGTTCCTCGACACCACGGTGGTGAACGTCGCGCTCCCGTCGATCGCGCGCGAGCTCCACGCCGGGCTCGCCGGGCTGCAGGGGGTGGTGGACGCCTACCTGCTGACGCTCTCGTCGCTGCTCCTGCTCGGCGGCGCGCTCGGCGACCTCCTCGGGCGCCGGGCGGTCTTCGCCGCCGGGGTGGCGCTGTTCGCGGTGACCTCGGCCCTGTGCGGGCTCGCGCCCACCCTGCCGGTGCTCTGGCTCGCGCGGGCCCTGCAGGGCTGCGCGGCGGCGCTGCTCGTGCCCGGCAGCCTCGCCATCGTGCGGGGCTCCTTCGCCGCGGAGGAGCAGGGAGCCGCGGTCGGCGCCTGGTCGGCGCTCTCGGGCGTCACCACCGCCGCCGGCCCGCTCCTCGGCGGCTGGCTGGTGCAGGCCGCGAGCTGGCGGTTCATCTTCCTCCTCAACCTGCCGGTCGCGGCCGCGGCGCTCTGGCTCACCGCCCGGTGCGTGACGCCGTCGCCGCGCCGCGCGGCCCGCCTCGACTGGCCGGGCGCGCTCCTTGCCGCCGCCGGGCTCGCCGGGCTCGTGCTCGCGCTCATCGCCGGCCCGGGCGCCGGGTGGAGCCCCCCGGTGCTCTGGGGCGGCGCGGCCGGCCTGGGCGCGCTCGCGGCCTTCCTGCTCCGGGAGCGGCGCACGCCGCACCCCATGCTCCCGCTCGACCTCTTCCGCAGCCGCCAGCTCTCGGGCGCCAACCTCACCACCTTCGCCGTCTACTTCGCGCTCTCGGCGGCCCTCTTCCTGGTCGTGCTCCGGCTCCAGGCGCGGCAGGGCTGGTCCCCCCTCGCCTCCGGGCTCGCCCTCGCCCCGGTGACGCTGCTCATGCTGCTGCTCTCGCCCGCCAGCGGGCGGCTCGCCGGGCGGATCGGCTTCCGGCTCCCCATGACCGCGGGGCCGCTCGTGGCCGCCGCCGGGCTGGCGGTCCTCGCCGAGGTGGAGCGCACGGCGCCGCTGCTCGGGGCCGTGTCGCTCCTCGGCCTCGGGCTCGCCACCACCGTCGCGCCCCTCACCACCGCGGCGATCACCGGCGCGGGCGAGGATCGCGCCGGGATCGCCTCCGGCCTCAACAACGCGGTGGCGCGCGTGGCCGGGCTGCTCGGGGTGGCGGTCATCCCCGGCCTCGCCGGCGTGGACCCGGCGGCGGCCGACACCCCGGCCTTCGCCGCGGCTTGCCGGGTGGCGCTGCGGGCGGCGGCCCTCGCCTGCGCCGCCGGCGGCCTCGCCGCCTTCGCGACGCTCCCGCCGCCCCCGCGGCGCCCCGGGCCCCCGGCCCCGCCCGGCCCCGGTCCGCGACGGGCGGCCGCCGGCGCGGCCTCTCCGGGGATGCAGGCGGCGGACGGGTAGGCTATCTTGCGCGTTCCATGCGCCGCCTGCTCGCCCTCGCCCTGCTCCTCGCCGCCGCCTGCGGCAGCTCCCGCGTCTCGCTCACCGGCGAGGTGCTCTACGGCAAGACCGCCGAGGAGGACTACGCCGCCGGGCAGGCCGAGATGAAGGACCACAACTGGCTCGAGGCGGTGAAGTTCTTCGAGCACGCGCGCACCAAGTACCCCTTCTCCAAGTACGCCGCCCTCTCGGAGCTGGCCGTCGCCGACGTGAAGTTCGAGCAGGACGCCTTCGCCGAGGCGGCCGACGCCTACGACGCCTTCGTGAAGCTGCACCCCACCCACGAGAAGGCCGACTACGCCGCCTTCCGCGCCGCCGAGGCGCTCTACCGCGACGCCCCCTCCGGCTTCATCCTCTTCCCGCCCACCTACGAGAAGGACCAGGCGCAGCTCCAGAAGGCCCGCCAGCGCTTCCAGGAGTTCCTCAAGGCGTGGCCCGGCTCGAAGCACCGCGCCGAGGCCGAGAAGCTCGCCGGCGACGCGCAGAACCGGCTCGCCGAGCACGAGTGGTACGTGGCCCAGTTCTACGCCAAGCGCGAGAAGTGGGCCGGGGCCGCCGGCCGCCTCGAGGGGCTGGTCCGCGACTTCCCCGGCTCGGGGCACGAGGTGGACGCCTACCTGCAGCTCGCCGACCTCTACGCGGTCCGGCTCGACGATCGGTTCCGCGCCCGCCAGGCGCTGCAGCAGCTCATCACCCGCCACCCGGACGCGGCGCGCGCCGCGGGGGCGGAGAAGCGCCTTGAGGCGCTTCGATAGGCGCGAGCGGCGGCCGTTCCGGAGCGGCGCGCCGTACCTCGTCCCCATCCTCGCCGCCGCGGGCGCCGCGGCGCTGCTCTGGACCTACCGGGCCGAGCTCGCCGCGATCGGGTCCGGCGCCGTCGAGAGCCCGGAGACCCAGGTCCGCCACGCCGTCGCCAACCTCGGCCGCGCCCACCTCGACGACGTGTACGGCTACCGGGCCGGCGGCACCGCCGAGCTCGCGCCGGTGCGCTACCGCGACGTGGTGGTGGCCTTCGAGGGCCCGAAGGCGCTCGTGACCGCGCAGCTGGAGGCGGAGGGGCACGTGGACTGGCGCGGCCAGTCGGCCACCCTCACCTACCTCGGGCGCGAGCGCTTCCACATGCACCCGTGCAGCATCGCCCTCTACTGCGCCGAGGGCGACGGCTTCGACCGGCTGCGGGGCGTGCTGCTCGCCCTCTTCCGGCGCGAGGACGCCTTCAACGCGCGCGACCCGGCGGCGCTCGGGCGGCTCGCGAGCCCGGGCCACGACGGCCCGCGGGCCGAGGCGCTCCGGCGCGCCGCGGGCGACTACGCCGCCGAGCCCGGCGCGCGGGTGCGCATCCTCGCCTGGCAGATCCGCGCCGACCGCGATTCGGCCGAGGTGGGGGAGGACTACGAGCTCGCCGTCCCCGGCCACGAGGCGCGGCGGCTGCGGGCCCACTACCGGCTCGCCCGCGACGGCGCGCGCTGGCTCTTCACCTCCGGTCTCTGACGCCGCCGGCTTGCCCCCCGGGGCCCGCGGCGCTATTGGGAACGCATGGACACGGCGGAGAAGATCCGGCTCACCAGCCTGAGCCACGGGGCCGGTTGAGCCTGCAAGATCCGCCCCGCGGATCTGGCGCAGGTCCTGCGCCACGTCGAGAGGAACCACGACCCCCGCGTGCTCGTCGGTCACGAGACGCACGACGACGCCGCCGTGTACCAGCTCACGCCCTCGCGCGCGATCGTGGAGACGGTGGACTTCTTCACGCCGGTGGTGGACGACCCCTACTGGTTCGGCCGCATCGCCGCCGCCAACGCCTTCTCCGACGTGTGGGCCATGGGGGCGCGGCCGCTCTTCGCGCTCAACCTGGTCGCCTTCCCGGTGAAGACCCTGCCGATGTCCACGCTCTCCGAGATCCTGCGGGGCGGCGCCGACACCGCCCGCGAGGCGGGCGCGCCCATCCTCGGCGGCCACAGCATCGACGACCCGGAGCCGAAGTACGGCCTCGCGGTGACGGGCGAGGTCCACCCGCGCCACGTGCTCCGCAACGTCGGGGCGAGGCCGGGCGACCGGCTCCTCCTCACGAAGCCGCTCGGCGCCGGCATCGTCACCACCGCCATCAAGCGCGACGTCGCCCCGCGCGACGTCGCCGCGGTGGCGGTCGAGGTGATGGCCGAGCTCAACCGGATCGCCGGGGAGGTGCTGGCCGCGAGCGGCGCGGTCCACGCGCTCACCGACATCACCGGCTTCGGCCTGCTCGGCCACGCCTGGGAGATGGCGGAGGGCTCCGGCGTGCGGCTCCGCCTGGAGGCCTCGCGCGTGCCGGTGCAGGACGGGGTGCGCGAGCTGGCGGCGCAGGACGTCGTGCCCGGCGGCACCAAGGCCAACCTCGCCTGGGTGGAGCCGAACACCGACTTCGGCCCCGGCGTCGATCCGGCCCTGCGGCTCGTGCTCGCCGACGCCCAGACCAACGGCGGCCTCTTCGCCGCCGTCCCCGAGAAGCGGGCGGGCAAGCTGCTCGCCGCGCTCGAGCGGGCCGGCGTCCGGGCCGCCGACGTGGGAGAGGTGCTCGAGGGGCCGGCGCGGCTCGAGGTGATCTGAAGCCCGGGCGAGCCCCGGGTCACTCCCTCCCCGCCGGACGGGGAGGGCAGGGGAGGGGCCGCCAGGCGCCCCCCCGAGGCGCGCGCCCCGCCCGGATGCTACGATGCTCCCGCCGTGCGCCGCCTCGCCCTCTCCTTCGCCCTGCTCCTCTCGCTCGCCCCCGCCCTGGCCGCGGCGGCCGCGCCCCCGCTCGTGGTGGTGGTGGACCCCGGCCACGGCGGCGACAAGGACGGGGCGCTCTCGCCCGCCGGGCTCCGGGAGAAGGACCTCACGCTCGCGATCGCCCGGAGGCTCGCCGCGCGCCTCCGCGCCGACGGGGCCGAGGTGCTCCTCACCCGCGACGCCGACCAGCCGGTGGACCTCGCCCGCCGCGCCGCGCTCGCCAACGCGAAGCAGGCCGACCTCTTCGTCTCGATCCACCTCAACGCCATGCCCGGCCGCGCCCGGGCCGCGACGCGCGGGATCGAGACCTACTTCCTCTCCGCCGACGCCACCGACGCCCGGGCCAACGCGGTGGCGGCCCGCGAGAACGCCGACCGGCTCGCCGGCGGCGCGCCCTTCGACGCCGCCGATCCGGTGGGCGGGATCCTGCAGGACCTCCAGGACGCCGAGACGCTCGCCGAGAGCTCACGGCTCGCCTACGCCATCCACCGCACGGTGGTGGCGCGGAGCGGCGCGCCCGACCGCGGCGTGAAGCAGGCCCCGTTCTACGTGCTCGCCGGCGCGCGCATGCCGGCGGTGCTGGTGGAGCTCGGGTTCGTGAGCCAGCCCGCCGAGGCCCGCCGCCTCGCCGAGGCGGCGTACCAGGAGCGGCTGGCGCAGGCGGTGGCCGACGGGATCGCGGCGTGGCGCAGGCCGGCCTCTGCCGCTATCCTACGCGGCCCATGAACCGCTCCTTCGGCCGCGCCGCTCTCGACCTCCGCCCCGTCTCCCTCGAGCCCCGCGTCAGCAAGCACGCCGAGGGCTCGTGCCTGGCCCGCTTCGGCGACACCCACGTGCTCTGCACCGCCTCGGTGGACGAGAAGGTGCCCCCGCACGTCTTCGGCACCGGCGCCGGCTGGGTCACCGCCGAGTACGGGATGCTGCCCCGCAGCACGCACGAGCGCATGGCGCGCGAGGCCGCCCGCGGCAAGCAGGGCGGGCGCACGCTCGAGATCCAGCGGCTCATCGGCCGCGCCCTGCGCGCCGCCATGGACCTGCGCGCCCTCGGGCCCCGGACCATCACCGTGGACTGCGACGTGATCCAGGCCGACGGTGGCACCCGCACCGCCGCCATCACCGGCGGCTTCGTGGCCCTGGCCCTCGCGGTGCGCGCCCTGCAGGGCAAGAAGCTCTCCCAGACCGCGAGGCCGGTGCTCCGGCACGTGGCCGCGGTGAGCGTCGGCATCGTGGACGGCGCGGTGCGGCTCGACCTCGACTACGACGAGGACTCCACCGCCGAGGTGGACATGAACGTGGTCGCCACCGGCGAGGGGGCGCTCGTCGAGGTGCAGGGCACCGCCGAGGGGAAGGCCTTCCGGCGCGAGGACCTCGACCGGATGCTCGACGCCGCGCTCGGCGGCATCGCCACCCTCAAGGCGGCGCAGGAGGCGGCGCTCCGGTGATGGACCTCTTCTTCG
The DNA here is from genome assembly GCF_023169965.1 of Anaeromyxobacter paludicola. NCBI lineage: Bacteria > Pseudomonadati > Myxococcota > Myxococcia > Myxococcales > Anaeromyxobacteraceae > Anaeromyxobacter > Anaeromyxobacter paludicola. The sequence goes on from NZ_AP025592.1 coordinate 4,263,509, forward strand.
GCAGCACCAACCCCGGGAAGCTCCGGGAGCTGCGCCGGCTCGTGGCCGGGCTGCCGGTCCGGGTGATCTCGCCCGAGGACCTCGGCCGGCCGCTGCCGGAGGTGGTGGAGGACGGGGCCACCTTCCGGGCCAACGCTGAGAAGAAGGCCGCCGCCTTCGCCCGCTTCGCCGGGACCTGGGCGGTGGCCGACGACTCGGGCCTCTGCGTGGACGCGCTCGGCGGCCGGCCCGGCGTCCACAGCGCCCGCTGGTCCGAGCTCGAGCCGCTCCGCGCGAGCGCCAGCCCGGCCTGCGCGCTCGGCGAGGCCGGGCTGGGCGAGCTCGGCCCCGAGGCCTCGCGCGGAGTCCGCGACGAGCTCAACAACGACAAGCTGCTCGAGGAGCTCGCGGGGCTGCCCGACGACCGCCGCGGCGCGGCCTACGTGGCGGTGCTCGCGCTGGCGCGGTCCGACGGGACCATCCACGCCGCGGTGGAGGGCGCCTGCCGGGGCCGGATCGGCCTGGCGCGCCGGGGCCAGGGTGGGTTCGGCTACGACCCGCTCTTCGTCCCCGAGCGCGGGAGCGGGCCCGGGGAGCTCACCATGGCCGAGCTCGCCCCGGAGGAGAAGGACGCGCTCTCGCACCGCGGGCGGGCCTTTCGCATGCTTCGACCGCTGCTCGGCCAGCTAGCGTTTGACAAGAGCGAGAGGCAAGGCTAGTAACAGCCGTCTTTCCGTGGGCGCTCGCCGCTCCCGGTACGCTCCGGGGCGTAGCGCAGCCTGGTAGCGCGCCTGCCTTGGGCGCAGGAGGTCGCGGGTCCGAATCCCGCCGCCCCGATCTTTGAAATGATGGTGTGGATGCTGCCGGGCAGGACTTCGCGCCCGTAGCTCAGTTGGATAGAGCGTCGGCCTTCGAAGCCGCAGGTCGGGGGTTCGATTCCCTCCGGGCGCGCCAGCTTCGAGGTTTTCTTGGTTTACGGTGAGTATAGCTCAATCGGTAGAGCACTGGACTGTGGATCCGGGGGTTAAGGGTTCGAGCCCCTTTACTCACCCCATCTTCTTTCGACGAGGGCCGCGCGACAGGGCTTCGCGCCCGTAGCTCAGCTGGACAGAGCAGCGGCCTTCTAAGCCGCGGGTCGGGGGTTCGACTCCCTCCGGGCGCGCCAGCAACGCAGGGCGATTCGGCGTTGACAGCACGGCGGGGGCGATGTAGATCGGCGGCCCCTTCGGCGACGAAGGCATCCACACCGCGGTACGCAGCACGTAGAGCAGCGAGGGCGCATAGCTCAACTGGCAGAGCAATGGACTCTTAATCCATAGGTTGAAGGTTCGATTCCTTCTGCGCTCAAACGAGAACGGGGACCCTGGTAACGGGGTCCCCGTTTGGTTTTTGTGGCCGTCCTGCCTCGCTCAGTCCTTCTTGCCGCCCTCGATCACCGCGAAGCGCGGCCGGCGGCGCTCCGGCGGCCGCAGCATGCCGGCCATCACCGACGGCCAGGGCAGGGCGCAGTCGAACCGCCGCCGCTGGAAGGTGAGGCTGCAGCGGAGCCCCCACTCGTCGATGAGGACCTCACGGGTGTCGCGGCCGAGCACGAGGTTGAGCCGGACCGCCTCCTCCTCGGCGAGGTACTCCGGCAGCACCACCCCCGGCGTCGCCGGGTTCACGATGACGCACTCGATGTCCTTGGCCGTCCGGCAGGCCTCCATCATCTCCGCGTACCGGTGCTGCAGGTGGAAGAGGTGGAGTGCGCCTTCCGCCCACCCCGGGCAGCCGGGTGCGCAGGGCGCCTCCGGCGGGTGCTCGTGGGCGGCGTCCATCATGGAAGTTTTCTACTACACTGCGATCGGCCATGTCGCTCCCCGACCTGCGGTCCCTCAAGCGGGGGCTTCGAGGTGGGTGGCGACCGGCCGGCGGCTCGCTCCGCCGGCCCCCGAGGGCGGGTGGCGGAACTGGCAGACGCGCGAGACTTAGGATCTCGTGCCGCAAGGCGTGAGGGTTCGAGCCCCTCCCCGCCCAATCTTCTTGACCCCGCCGCGTGCGGGCCGTACCTGTAGCCGCTTTCAAAGACAAAGGAATCGCGATGAAGATCGAGGTCGAAGCCATCTCCCCCGTCGAGAAGAAGGTCACCGTCGAGGTGGATCCGGAGCGGGTCGCCCGCGAGCTCGACAAGGCCTACGCCGGGCTGGGGCGCCGCGTGAAGCTCCGGGGCTTCCGCGCCGGGCACGTGCCCCGCAACGTCCTCGAGCGCCACTTCCGCGACGAGGTCGAGCGGCAGGTGGTGGACACCGTCGTGAACGCCAGCTTCGGCGAGGCGGTCTCGCAGCACGACCTGCAGCCGGTGGCCTCCCCCCGCGTCGACGTCGCCGAGCCGGGCCTCGCCGCCGGCCAGCCCTTCCGCTACAGCGCGCGCGTCGAGGTGAAGCCCCGCCTCGAGCCGAAGGACTACAAGCAGCTCGAGGTGACGCGGAAGCCGGCCGAGGTGACCGACCAGATGGTCTCGGACGAGCTCACGCGCATCCAGGACTCGCTCTCCCGGCTCGTGCCGGTCGAGGGGCGCTTCGAGGCGCAGACCGGCGACTACGCCGTCATCGACCACGAGGGCACCGTGGACGGCCAGCCGTTCGAGGGGAGCAAGGCCGAGGGCGTCACCATCAAGGTGGAGCCGGGCGACCTCACCGCCGGCTTCATCCCGCAGCTCGCCGGCGCCAAGGTGGGCGACGCGGTCGAGCTCGACCAGACCTTCCCCGCCGACGCCGGCTACGAGCCGCTCCGCGGCAAGACCGCCCACTTCCGCGTGAAGCTCCAGTCGCTCAAGAGCCGCGAGGTCCCGTCGATCGACGACGAGCTCGCGAAGAACGTCGGGCTGGAGGGGATCGAGACCCTCGACGCCCTCAAGGCCCGCATCCGCGCCGACCTCGAGAAGCGCGAGACCCAGCGGGCCGAGGCGGAGCTCAAGGACGCCGTCATCAAGGCCGCCCTCGCGAAGAACGAGTTCGAGGTGCCCCCGGCGATGGTCGAGCACGCCATCGACGTGATGCTGCAGGGCGCCTTCTCCCGGTTCGCCAGGCAGGGGCTCGACCCCCGCCAGCTCGACCTCGACATCCCGCGGCTCCGCGCCGACCTGCGCGAGCAGGCGCTCCTCCAGGTGAAGGGCGCGCTCCTCCTCGAGTCGATCGCCGACGCCGAGAAGATCGAGGTGACCGACGACGACGTCCAGGCCGAGCTCGCGCGCATGTCCGGCGAGATGGGTATACCCCTCGCGAAGCTCCAGCAGCAGATGAAGGGCGGGAACGCCCGCAGCGCGCTAAGGAACCGGCTCAGGGAGGATAGGGCGCTTGCCTTCCTCACCTCGGAAGCTACACTCAAGTAACCGGGTCCGGCGCGGCCCAACGTCGAAAATTCACGGGGAAGAACGATGCCTTACATCCCGATGCCCTACGTCGTGGAGCAGACCCACCGGGGCGAGCGCAGCTACGACATCTACTCGCGCCTGCTCAAGGACCGGATCGTGTTCCTGGGCACGCCCGTGGACGACGACGTCGCCAACGTGGTGATCGCGCAGCTCCTGTTCCTCGAGTCCGAGGACCCGGACAAGGACATCATGCTGTACATCAACAGCCCGGGCGGCTCGGTGACCGCCGGGCTCGCGATCTACGACACCATGCAGTACGTGAAGCCCGCCGTCTCGACCATCTGCCTCGGGCAGGCGGCCAGCATGGGCGCCTTCCTGCTCTCGGGCGGGGCCAAGGGCAAGCGCTTCTCGGTGCCGAACTCCCGGATCATGATCCACCAGCCGCTCGGCGGCTTCCAGGGCCAGGCGACCGACATCGAGATCCAGGCCAAGGAGATCCTGCGGCTCAAGGCCCGGCTCAACGAGATGCTCGCCAAGCACACCGGGCAGCCGATCGAGCGCATCGAGAAGGACACCGACCGCGACTACTTCATGGGCGCCGGAGAAGCCAAGGAATACGGGCTCATCGACGACGTCATCACCCAGAGCCGGGCGGTCGAGAAGAAGCCGCAGTAGGTTCCTGTTGTACGGAGCAGCCGGCGTCAGGCGCCGAGGAGGTCGAAATTGGAAAAGCGCGAGACGCTCTGCTGCAGCTTCTGCGGGAAGTCGCAGAAGGAAGTGAAGAAGCTCATCGCCGGGCCCACCGTCTACATCTGTGACGAGTGCATCGGGCTCTGCAACGACATCATCGCCGAGGAGATCGCCGGGGAGGAGAAGAAGGACCAGAAGCTCCGGATCCCGCGCCCCTCCGAGATCAAGACCATCCTCGACGAGTACGTCATCGGCCAGGAGCGGGCCAAGAAGACGCTCGCCGTCGCGGTCCACAACCACTACAAGCGGATCGAGACCCGCGTCGCCCTCGACGACGTCGAGCTGCAGAAGTCGAACATCCTCCTGCTCGGCCCCACCGGCTCGGGCAAGACGCTGCTCGCGCAGACGCTCGCCAAGATCCTGAACGTCCCGTTCACCATCGCCGACGCCACCTGCCTCACCGAGGCCGGCTACGTGGGCGAGGACGTCGAGAACATCATCGTCAACCTCCTGCAGGCCGCCGATCACGACATCGAGCGGGCGCAGAAGGGCATCGTCTACATCGACGAGATCGACAAGATCGCGCGCAAGAGCGAGAACCCGTCCATCACCCGCGACGTCTCGGGCGAGGGCGTGCAGCAGGCGCTCCTCAAGATCATCGAGGGCACGGTCGCGAACGTCCCGCCGAAGGGCGGCCGCAAGCACCCCCAGCAGGAGTTCCTGCAGGTGGACACCTCGAACATCCTCTTCATCTGCGGCGGCGCCTTCTGCGGCCTCGAGGGGATCATCGAGCGGCGGCTCGGCGGGCGCAGCCTCGGCTTCGGCTCGGACGTGAAGAGCAAGACCGAGAAGAACGTGGGCGAGCTGCTCGCGATGGTGGAGCCCGACGACCTGCTCAAGTTCGGCATGATCCCCGAGTTCGTCGGCCGCCTGCCGGTGGTCACGAGCCTCGAGGAGCTCGACGAGCCGGCGCTCATCGAGATCCTGACCAAGCCGCGGAACGCCCTCGTGAAGCAGTACCGCAAGCTCCTCGAGATGGACGGGGTGTCCCTCAAGTTCACCGACGGGGCGCTCCAGGCCATCGCCCGGGCGGCGCTCAAGAACCGGGCGGGGGCCCGCGGGCTGCGCGCCATCCTCGAGTCGGCGATGCTCGACATCATGTACGACGTCCCGAGCAAGCGGAACGTCCGCGAGATCGTCATCTCCGAGGACGTCATCGACAAGAACGAGGCCCCGCTCGTGGTGCTGCAGAAGGAGGCGGAGAGCGCCTAGCGCCCCGCCTCCGCGGTACAATGACCGGCGCCATGCGCGCCCCACTCCCAGCCGACGAACGCCGCCGGGCCTGCCGGCACGGCCTCTTCGCGCTGGTGGTCGGGAACGCGATCCTCTGCCTCCCCCACGTGGTGCTCTTCGCCCGCGCCGGGGGAGGGGAGCTCTCCAGCCTCGCCCTCGCCTTCCTCCACCTGGCCCTCCTCGGCCAGATGTGGGGGGCGGTTCTGGCGCTCGGGCTGGTCCTCGCGCTCCTGGCGCTGGCGGGGCCGCTCTGGCGGGCGGTGCCGGTCGCGGCCCCCGCCGCCTACACGCTCCTCCACGCCTTCCTCTACATCGACCGGAAGGTCTGGGCGATCCTCCACTTCCACGTGAACCGGTTCGTGCTCGGCGTGGTCTTCACCTCGAGCGGCGTGAAGTCGCTCGAGATCCCCTGGGCCGAGATCGCGCAGTTCGGCGGGGCGCTCACGCTGCTCTTCGCCCTCGAGCTCGCCGTGTACGCGCGGGGCGCGCGGGCGGGCGGGGAGGAGCAGGCCGGCGCCGAGCTGCGGCGCTGGGCGCGGCTCGCGGCGGTGGCCGCGGCGGTGCTCGCCGCCGACCGGGCCGCCTACGCCACCGCCAACCGCGTCTCGCGCTCCGACGTCACCGAGGCGGCGGAGGCGGTGCCCTACTACCGCGCCGAGGAGCTGCGGCCCCTCGTGAAGGCGCTGCGCGGCGGCGACCCGGCCGACGGCGGGCTCGCCTGGCCGGCGCGGCCGCTCCGGTTCGAGCCCCCGAAGCAGAAGCTCAACGTCCTCGTCATCCTCCTCGAGAGCTTCCGGGCCGACGCCTTCGACCGCGAGGTCACCCCGAACATGTGGCGCTTCGCCCAGGAGGCGCAGTGGTACCCGCGCCACCGCTCGGGCGGGAACGGCACCTGGTTCGGCGCCTTCAGCCTCTTCTACGGCCTGCACGGCGCCTACGCCGAGCGGTTCCTCGCCGCCCACCGCGGTCCGCTCCTGTTCGACCGGGCCCGCGAGCTCGGCTACGACACGCGCGTGATGGCGGCCCAGACGCTCGCCTCGCCGCCCCTGCGCGACACCGTCTTCGCCAACGTGCCGCCGTCCGCCATCGACGACGCGCTGCCCGGCGCCGGCCCGGCCGAGCGCGACGAGGAGCTCGCGCGGCGGGCGCGCCGCTTCCTCTCCGAGCGCGACCGCTCGCGCCCGTTCCTCCTCACCCTCTTCTTCGACTCGACGCACATGCCCTACAGCTTCCCCGCCGGGGCCGATCCCTACCGGCCCTACCCGGAGAAGCTGGTCTTCCGCGACCTCGACGAGCCGCAGCCGCGGGCGCCCATCTGGAACCGGTACCGCAACGCGGCGCGCTGGGTGGACGGGCGCGTCGGCGAGGTGCTCGACGAGCTCGCGCGGCAGGGGCTCGGGCAGGACACGGTGGTGCTGCTGGTGGCCGACCACGGCGAGGCGTTCTGGGAGCACGGCCGCTTCGGCCACAACTCGGCCTTCGACCGGGAGCAGACGGCCGTCCCGCTGGCGCTGCGCGTCCCCGGGCTCGCGCCCGCCCTCCACCCCGAGACGTCGCGCCACGTGGACGTCGCCCCCACCCTGATGTCGCTGCTGGGCTGCGAGAGCCCTCCGCGGGACTGGTCGCACGGCCGCTCGCTACTCGCCCTGCCGCCCGACCTGCCGCAGGTCGCCTGCGGGTTCCGCGGCTGCGCCATCGTGGAGCCCGACGGCTACACCACCTTCGTGCCCGCGGAGGGTGGGGCCGCGGCGGCCCAGGTCTACGCGCCGGATTACCGCCGGATCGGGGACCGGCGGGGCCGCCTGGCGCACCTCTCTCCACACGTGTCCGAGACCATCGCCGAGCTCGGCGCCTTCCTGCGCTGATTCACGAAAGAGGGGAAGCCCGAAGGGTCCCCGATCATTACAAGTCGGGGTGTTAGGTTGGAGGCCCTCCTCCCCGCGTCCCCCCTCGACGCCCACCACAGGAGCCCGCCGTGCCGATGTTCTTCAACAAAGACGACAAGAAGGGCGACAAGCCCCGCGCGCGCAGCCTGCCGCTCCTGCCGCTCCGGGACATCATCGTCTTCCCGCACATGGTGGTCCCGCTCTTCGTCGGGCGCGAGAAGTCGATCGCCGCGCTCGAGGAGGCCATGGCGCAGGACAAGGCCATCCTGCTCTGCGCCCAGAAGAAGGCCAAGACGAACGAGCCCTCGCCGGACGACATCTTCGCGGTCGGCACCCTCGGCTCCATCATCCAGCTGCTGCGGCTCCCGGACGGGACGGTGAAGGTGCTCGTCGAGGGCAAGCGGCGCTGCCGCATCGTCCGCTTCGGCCCGAGCGAGAAGTTCTTCGAGGTGGAGGCCGAGGAGATCGCGGAGCCGGTGGAGCGGACCGTGGAGCTCGAGGCGCTGATGCGCTCGGTGCACTCCACGTTCGAGGCCTACGTCAAGCTCAACAAGCGGATCCCGCCCGAGATGCTGATGAGCGTCTCGACCATCGACGACCCGGCGCGCCTCGCCGACACCATCGTCGCGCACCTCTCGCTCAAGCTGAACGACAAGCAGGCGATCCTCGAGACCGAGAGCCCGCAGAAGCGGCTCGAGAAGCTCTACGAGCTCATGCAGGGGGAGATCGAGATCCTGCAGGTCGAGAAGAAGATCCGCACCCGCGTCAAGAAGCAGATGGAGAAGACGCAGAAGGAGTACTACCTCAACGAGCAGATGCAGGCGATCCAGAAGGAGCTCGGCGAGCGGGACGAGTTCAAGAACGAGATCCAGGAGCTCGAGGAGAAGATCAAGAACAAGAAGATGTCGAAGGAGGCCACCCTCAAGGCCAAGAAGGAGCTCAAGAAGCTCAAGATGATGAGCCCGATGAGCGCCGAGGCCACGGTGGTCCGCAACTACATCGACTGGATCCTCACGCTCCCCTGGTACGAGTACACCGAGGACAAGCTCGACATCGCCGAGGCGGAGAAGATCCTCGACGAGGACCACTTCGGCCTGCGCAAGCCCAAGCAGCGCATCCTCGAGTACCTCGCCGTCCAGAAGCTGGTGGACAAGATCAAGGGCCCCATCCTCTGCTTCGTGGGCCCCCCCGGCGTCGGCAAGACCTCGCTCGCCCGCAGCATCGCCCGGTCGATGGGCCGCCGCTTCGTGCGCATCAGCCTCGGCGGCGTCCGCGACGAGGCCGAGATCCGCGGCCACCGGCGCACCTACATCGGCGCGCTCCCCGGCAAGATCATCCAGTCGCTCAAGAAGGGCGGCTCGGGGAACCCGGTGTTCCTGCTCGACGAGGTGGACAAGATGTCCACCGACTTCCGCGGCGATCCCTCCGCGGCGCTGCTCGAGGTGCTCGACCCCGAGCAGAACCACAACTTCAACGACCACTACCTCGACCTCGACTACGACCTGTCGAAGGTGATGTTCATCTGCACCGCCAACACGCTCGGCGGCATCCCGGGCCCGCTCCAGGACCGCATGGAGGTCATCCGGATCGCCGGGTACACCGACCTCGAGAAGCTCGCCATCGCCAACCGGTACCTCGTGCCGAAGCAGGTGGAGCAGAACGGGCTCGAGGGCGTGGACCTGCGCTTCCGCAAGGACGGCCTGCGGCTGCTCGTCGATCGCTACACCAAGGAGTCGGGCGTCCGCAGCCTCGACCGGACCATCGCCAGCATCTCGCGCAAGATCGCGCGCGACGTGCTCAAGAACGGCAAGGAGAAGAAGTGGGTGGTCGGCCAGAAGACCGTCCAGCGCCTCCTCGGCCCGCCCAAGTTCCGCTACGGGACCGCGGAGGCGATGGACCAGGTCGGCCTCACCACCGGCCTCGCCTGGACCGAGCTCGGCGGTGAGCTCCTCACCATCGAGGCCACGGTGCTGCCCGGCAAGGGCAAGCTCATGATCACCGGCAAGCTGGGCGAGGTGATGCAGGAGTCCGCCCAGGCCGCCATGAGCTACGTGCGGTCTCGGGCCCGCGCGCTCGGCCTCGACACCCGCTTCATCGAGAACATGGACATCCACGTCCACGTCCCCGAGGGCGCCATCCCCAAGGACGGCCCGTCGGCCGGCATCACCATGGCGAGCACGCTCGTCTCCGCCCTCTGCAAGATCCCGGTCCGCAAGGACGTGGCCATGACCGGCGAGATCACCCTGCGCGGCCGGGTGCTCCCCATCGGCGGGCTCAAGGAGAAGGTCCTCGCCGCCCACCGCGGCGGCATCAAGAAGATCCTGATCCCGAAGGAGAACGAGAAGGACGTGCGCGAGATCCCGAAGCGGGTCCGCGACGCCCTCGAGATCATCCCGGTGGAGCACATGGACGAGGTGCTCCGGGAGGCGCTGGTCCTCGCCAACCCGGAGACCTTCCTGAAGCAGCCGCCCGAGAACGGCGTCGAGGGCGTGGAGGCCGTGGGGGCCGTGGCCGACGAGGTGGCGGCGAAGAAGCGCGAGCCGGGCGCCGGCGCCGGCGCCGCCGAGCCGACCGCGCACTGACGCCGGGCGGGGGAGCCGCCAGGGAGGGGATCACCCCGGTTCCCGGAGCGGCTCCACCCGCGCGTAGTACCGCTTCGCGCCCCTCGCGCTCGGCAGGGGCGCGAGCCCCAGCCGCGCGAGGTCCCAGCCCGGCGCGCCGTCCTTCACGAGCACCGCCCTTCGCGCCACCCGCCGGGCCTCCCGGAGCGTCTCGGGCGCGAGCGGGCGCGGATCGGCGAGCCGCCGGACCAGGTCGAAGCCGGGCGGCTCGGCGCGGCCGTAGCGGAACATCGGGTCGAAGCAGACGAGGTCGAAGCTCCCGGCCGGCAGCCCGGCGAGGAGCGCCGCCGCGTCGCCCGCGCGCGCCTCCACCCGCCGCGCCGCCGGGTGCGGGTGACGCGCGAGCCCCTCCGCCACCAGCGCCGCCAGCGCCGGCGAGGCCTCCAGCCCCACGACGCGCCCCTCCGGTCCCGCGGCGGCCGCGGCGACGAGCGCGTCGGCCCCGAGCCCGAGGGTGCAGTCGAGGATCCGCTCGCCCGGGCGGATCGCCGCCGCCGCGAGGAACGGGTCGGCGGTCGGGTCGCCGGCCTTGTCGAGCCGCTTCAGCCGGAGCGCGCCCATGCCCGGATCCCAGCGCCGCTCGGCGCCGTCGAGCCAGAGCGCCGCCGCGCGCGGGGAGAGGACCAGCAGCGCCTCGGCGCCCGCCTCCCGGGCCACCTCCGGCAGCGAACGCCGGCCGCGCTCGGCGAACGGCAGGCCGTGCCGATCGGCGGCGGCGCGGGCGGCGGCCCGCTCGTCCGACCGGGGATGGAGCGGGGTGGTGACGGTGACTCTCACTCGGAGCGGAATCCTAGCCTTGACGGCTCATCGATAAAAGTTATTGAATTGTTGCATGCCACCCCGCAACAGGAAGCCCGCTGGCCGCGCGGCCAGGGTCCGCAGCTTCTCGGCGACCGACGAGGACCTGGCGATGCTCGAGGCCGTGGCCGGGTACCACGGCTTCACCCGCTCGGCCACCCTGGTCGGGCTGGTCCGGCGCGAGTTCTGGCGCCTGTTCCCCGCCGGCACCGCCGGCATCCGCCCCGCCCAGGGCGCCCGGGTGAAATCATGAGCCTGCCCGCCTTCCCCATCCACGATCCGGTGGCCAGCCCGCGCGCCGGCAGCGACCTCTCCGCCGCCCAGATCGGCGAGCTCGAGGCCGAGATCCGGGCCCTGGCGCGCGAGAAGGACGCCGTCATCCTGGCGCACAACTACCAGGTGCCGGAGGTGCAGCGGATCGCCGACTTCACCGGCGACTCCCTCCAGCTCGCCATCCAGGCGCAGCGCGCCCCGCAGTCCACCATCGTCTTCTGCGGCGTGCACTTCATGGCCGAGTCGGCCAAGGTGCTGAACCCCTCGAAGCGGGTCCTGCTCCCGAACCTCTCCGCCGGCTGCTCGCTCGCCGACTCGATCACCGCCGAGTCGCTGGAGGACTGGAAGGCCCGCTACCCCGGCCACGCCGTCGTCACCTACGTGAACTCCACCGCCGAGGTGAAGGCGCTCTCCGACGTCTGCTGCACCAGCGCCAACGCCGCGAGCGTGGTGCGCTCCCTGCCGGAGCAGAAGATCCTCTTCACCCCCGACCGGAACCTCGGCAACTGGGTGAAGAAGAAGGTGCCCGAGAAGGAGATCGTGGTCTACGACGGCTGCTGCCCGGTCCACGACGTGCTGCGCGGCGCGAGCGTCTGCGGCGTGAAGAAGGCGCGGCCCGACGCGGTGGTGATCGCCCACCCCGAGTGCCGCGAGGACGTGATCGCGCTCGCCGACGAGGTCTGCTCCACCACCGCCATGCTCGGCGCGGTCGAGCGGCACCCCGGCGCCCACACCTTCATCGTCGCCACCGAGCACGGCATCCTCCACCAGCTCAAGCAGCGCCACCCCGACAAGGAGTTCGTGGTGGCCGACGGCTGCATCGGCTGCCGGATGCACTGCCCCTACATGAAGATGGTGGACCTCGAGATGGTGCGCGACGCGCTCCGGCGCGGGAAGCACGAGATCGACGTCCCCGCCGACGTGGCCGAGGGGGCGCGGCGGGCGCTGGAGAGGATGATCGCGGTCCCGCGCGATTCGTAGCTCGGCGCACGATCCCGGCCGATCTCGGGCGGGCTCGTCGACTGCGCTGCTCGCCGTACCTTAGTACGGCTGCGCTGCTCGCTCCTCACGCGCCCGACCTCGGCTCGGGCTTGTGCGCCTTGTGAGGAGTGCCATTCAGTTCGCATAACAGAACGGCCGCGCTCCCGGGGGGGGGAGCGCGGCCGTCGCGTTTCAGCGTGATCTTGCGGCGGCTACTTGCCCGCCGGGACCTTCCCCTCGACGCCCTTCACGTAGAAGTTGACCGCGCCCTTCCAGGCCTCGTCGGCCACGACGCCCTTCGCGAGGACCTCCTTGCCGGTGTTGTCCACGATGGGGCCGGTGAAGACCGCGAGCGTGCCGGCCTTGAGCCCCTGGCGCGCCTCCTCGACCTTCGCCTTCGCCTCGGCGGGCGCGAACTCGGCCACCTTGACGAGATCCACCGTGCCCTCCTTCACGCCCCACTTCGTGACCTCGGGCTTCCAGGTCTTGTTGAGGACGTCGTTGAAGGTCTTCACGTAGTAGCCGCTCCAGTCGAGCGCGCAGGAGCCGAGGTGGGCCTTGGGGGCCACCGCGCTCATGTCGCTGTCCCAGCCGAAGGCGTACTTGCCGTTGCGCTCGGCGGCCTGCAGCACGGCGGAGGAGTCGGTGTTCTGGAGGAGCACGTCGGCGCCGCCGTTGAAGAGCGACTGGGCCGCCTCGGTCTCCTTCGGCGGGTCGAACCAGGCGCTGACCCAGACCACCTTGGTCTTGATCTTGGGGTTCACGCTCTGGGCGCCGAGGGTGAAGGCGTTGATGTTGCGGAGCACCTCGGGGATCGGGAACGAGCCGACGAAGCCGAGGACGTTGGTCTTGGTCATCTTGCCGGCGACGATGCCGGCGAGGTAGGCGCCCTCGTAGAACTTGGCCTCGTAGACGCGGAGGTTGTCGCTCGTCTTGTAGCCGGTGGCGTGCTCGAAGTAGACGTCCGGGTTGTCCTTCGCCACCTTGACGATGGCGTCCATGAAGCCGAAGGACGTGGCGAAGATCACCTTGTTGCCCTGGGCGACGAGGTCGCGGAGGACGCGCTCGGCGTCCGGCCCCTCGGGGACCTTCTCGACGAAGGTGGTGGTGACCTTGTCGGCGCCGACCTTCTCGACCGCCTCGCGGCGGCCCTTGTCGTGGGCGAAGGTCCAGCCGGCGTCGCCGACCGGCCCGACGTAGATGAAGCCGGCCTTGAGCGGCGCGGGCTTGGCGGGAGCCGGCGCGGCGGCCTCCGGCTGCGCGGCGGGCGCCGGCGGCGCCTCCTTCTTGCTGCAGCCGGCGAGCGCGGCGGCGAGCGCCGCGGCGAGCGCGGCGTGCTTCGTCAGGGAAAGGTTCATCTTCGGGGTTCTCCTCTTCGGGGTGTGGGTTCGCTGCTCGGGTGCGAGGCTTCCATCAAGCGCCCGGGACGAACGGCTTGCCCAGCGACGCGGGCATGTTCAGCCGGATCCAGAGCGGGTTCCGCGAGATGAGGACCAGCACCACCACCGTGGAGAGGTAGGGGAGCATGGCCATGAACTGCGCCGGGAGCTGCACGCCCCCGGCCTGGAGGTGCAGCTGCAGCATGGTGACGCCGCCGAACAGGTAGGCGCCGAGGAGCACGCGGGCCGGTCGCCAGGTGGCGAAGACGGTGAGCGCGAGGGCGATCCAGCCGCGCCCCGCCACCATCCCCTCCACCCAGAGCGGCGTGTAGACCACCGAGAGGTAGGCGCCGGCCACGCCGCAGAGGGCGCCGCCCAGCACCACCGCCGCGAGCCGGATGCGCCGCACCGGATACCCGAGCGCGTGCGCCGAGACCGGCGACTCCCCGACGGCGCGGACCACGAGCCCGAGCCGCGTCCGGTAGTAGACGAGGGCCATCGCCCCCGCGAGCGCGATGGCCAGGTAGACCATGGGGTGCTGCCGGAAGAGCGCCGGGCCGACGAAGGGGAGGTCGGCGAGGAGCGGCACCCCGTGCCGCGAGCCGGTCTGGAGCTGACGGCCCACGAGCGGGATCCCGGCGAAGGCGGAGAGGCCCGAGCCGAAGAGGCTCACCGCGAGCCCGGTGGCGTACTGGTTGGTGTTGAGCCAGATGACGAGCCAGCCGAGCACGAGCGACAGCGCGGCGCCGGCGAGGGCGCCGGCCCCGAAGCCGAGCCACTCGCTCCCGGTGTGGAGGGCGACGGCGAACCCGCTCACCGCCGAGACCAGCATGAGCCCCTCGGCGCCCAGGTTGATCACGCCCACCCGCTCGTTGACGAGCAGGCCGAGACCGGCGATGGCGAGCGGGGTGCCGGCGCTGAGCGTCGCGGCGACGAGCAGGTCGAGGCCGTTCACGGGGACCTCCGGAGGCGGGGGCGCCAGTGGACGAGGGCGTCGCAGGCGAGGAGCGAGAGCAGCAGCACGCCCTGGAACACGCCCGCCAGCGCCGAGGGGAGCCCCACCCGCGACTGGGCCAGCTCGCCGCCGATGAGGAAGGTGGAGAGGAGCAGGCTCGAGAGGATGCAGCCGAGCGGGTGGAGCCGCCCGACGAAGGCCACGATGATGGCGGTGAACCCGTAGCCCATCGAGACGTGGGGGGTGAGCTGGCCCATGGGGCCGGTCACCTCGAGCGCCCCCGCCACGCCGGCGAGCCCGCCGGAGACGAGGAGGGTGGTCCAGATGGCCGCGCGGGAGGAGAAGCCGGCGTAGCGCGCCGCGAGCGGCGCCGGCCCGCCCACCTGCAGCTGCATGCCGCGGTAGGTGCGGAACATGAACAGCCACATCGCCACCGCCGCCACGAGCGACAGCGGGAAGCCGGCGTTGACGCGCATGCCGCGGAACAGCCGCGGGATCTCGGTCGCGGCGGCGAACTGCACGGTCTGCGGGAAGTTGAAGCCGTGCGGGTCCTTCCACGGGCCGAACACCAGCCAGGAGAGGAAGAGGTTCGCCACGTAGACCAGCATGAGGCTGACCAGGATCTCGTTGGCGTGGAAGCGGTCGCGCAGGAGCGCCACGATGGCCGCCCACGCGGCGCCGCCGAGCGCGCCCGCGAGGAGGGCGACGGGCAGGAAGGCCCACGGGCTCACGGTGGTCCCGGCGTTGGTGGCGAGGAGCGCGACGCCGCCGGCGGTGATGCCGCCGAGCAGGAACTGCCCCTCGGCGCCGATGTTCCAGATGTTGGAGCGGAAGCAGAGCGCGAGCCCGAGCGAGCAGAGCACGAGCGGCGTCGCCTTGAGGGCCAGCTCGGCGAGGGCGCGGGGGCCGTCGAAGGGATCGACGAGGAAGACCGCCAGCGCGCGGCCCGGGTCCTTCCCGAGGGCGTAGAAGATGCCGCCGCCGATCGCCACCGTGAGCGCGAGCGCGATCACCGGCGAGAGCAGGCCCATGAGCGCGGACGGGGAGGGGCGGGACTCGAAGCGGATCACCGGTGGGCCCCCGTGGTGCCCTGCGCCGGCTGGCCGGGCTCGGGCCAGAGGCCGCTCATCCACTCTCCCACGAGCTCCACGGTGGCGTCCTCGGTGGGGATGGAGGGCGAGAGGCGGCCGCGCGCGATCACGTGCAGCCGGTCGGTCATGGCGAAGAGCTCGTCGAGCTCCTCCGAGACCACCAGCAGCGCGCAGCCCTTGTCGCGCAGCGCGATGAGCTCGCCCCGGATCTGGGCGGCGGCGCCCACGTCCACGCCCCAGGTCGGCTGGGCCACGATGAGCACCTTGGGCAGCGCGTCGAGCTCGCGGCCGACGATGTACTTCTGGAGGTTCCCGCCGGAGAGGCTGCGCGCCACCGCGCCCGGCCCGGCCGCCTTCACCCGGTAGCGGTCGAGGATGGCCGCCGCCTGGTTGCGCAGGAAGCCGCGGTCGATCCAGCCGAGCTTGCCGAGCGCCTCGTGGCGGGTCAGGAGCAGGTTGGCGGCGAGCGAGAGCCCCGGCACCGCGCCGCGCCCGAGCCGCTCCTCGGGGACGAAGTGGAGCCCGAGCCGCCGCCGGTGCCCGGCGCCCATGTGGCCGATGCCGTTCCCGAAGAGCTGCACGGCGCCGGTGTCGGCGCGCGGGTCCTCGCCGGAGAGCGCCGCGAGGAGCTCCTGCTGCCCGTTCCCGGACACGCCGGCGATGCCGACGATCTCGCCGCCGCGCACGTCGAGCGACACGTGCCTCAGGTCCACGCCGAAGCGGTCCACCTTGGGGAGCGAGAGGTCCCGGACCCGGAGCGCCAGCTCGCCGATGACCGGCGCCTTGCGCTGCAGCTTGGGCGGCTCGGCGCCGATCATGAGCCGCGACAGGCTGGCGGTGGTCTCCCGCGCCGGGTCGCAGGTCCCGGCCACCTTGCCGCCGCGCAGCACCGTGCAGGCGTGGCAGAGGGCGCGGATCTCGTCGAGCTTGTGGCTGATGTAGAGGATCGAGCAGCCGGTCGCGGCGAGCTTGCGCAGGGTGACGAAGAGCTTCTCGACCGCCTGCGGCGTGAGCACCGAGGTCGGCTCGTCGAGGATGAGCAGCCTCGGCTCCGTCAGCAGCGCCCGCACGATCTCCACCCGCTGCCGCTCGCCGACCGAGAGGGTGTGGACCGGCCGCTCCGGCTCGATCTCGATCCCGTACTCGGCGGCCTTGCGCCGGATGCCGGCCTCCACGTCCTTGAGCCGGGTGCGCCGGTCCAGCCCGAGCCAGACGTTCTCGCCGACGGTCAGCGTGTCGAAGAGCGAGAAGTGCTGGAAGACCATCGCGATCCCGAGCGCGCGCGCCTCGTGCGGGCTGCGGATCTCGACCGGCCGCCCGTCGAAGCGGATCTCCCCGGCGTCCGGCCCGAGGGCGCCGTAGATGATCTTCATCAGCGTGGACTTGCCGGCGCCGTTCTCCCCGAGGACGGAGTGGATCTCCCCCGGCATCACCGTCAGGGCCACGTCGTCGTTGGCGACGACCGGCCCGAAGCGGCGGGTGACGTGCGCGAGCTCTAGGCGCGGGACGGTCAGGGGGCGTCGCTCCCGTGCTTGATGGGGGTGACGAACCGGTAGTCGATGTCCCAGGGGAAGTAGATCCACTTCTCCTGCTTGAACTCCTTCACGAAGGTGTCCACCAGCGGCCGCCCCTTGGGCTTCGCGTAGAGGCAGGCGAAGTGGGCCTTCGGGAGCCGCTCCCGCACGGCGCGGGCGGTCCGGCCGGTGTCCACGAGGTCGTCCACGAGGAGCCAGCCCTCGCCGTCGCCCTCCACCATCTTGAGCCAGGTGAGCTCGCCCTGCTTCTGCTGCGCCCCGCCGGCGGAGCTCGCGCCGTAGCTCACCACGCAGACCGTGTCGATGAGCCGGATCTCGAGCTCCCGGGCGATGAGCGCGGCCGGGACGAGGCCGCCGCGGGTGATGGCGATGATCCCCTTCCACTCCCCCATCCCGTGCAGCACCCGCGACAGGTAGCGCGCGTCGCGGTGCAGCTCCGGCCAGGAGATGACGATCTCGTCCTTGTAGGGGTTGAGATCCTCGGAACGCGCCGCCGCGCCCGGGCGGTCGGGCGGGGCGCTGGGGTCGTTCGCCATGGGAAGGTTCTTCTCCGTTCCAGCCCCGGCCCGGGGCAGATTGGCGCGGCAGTATGCCACGAAGACGTTCGCCCCGGCAGGGGCTCGTGGTCTCCGCCAAGGGTGGGTTTGTGCTACCCCAGGAAGGGCGGCGCAATTCTCAGTATCATCATGTTCTCGATATGGGAGCCCCCATCGGCGAGCCCCCCTCGCGGCCTGCTGGGCCGCCCGCCGCCGGCGAGGCGGACCGCGGAGCCACGGGCCCGTCCGGGAGCCCCGACGCCGAGGCCGTTCGCGCCGCCGTCGCGGCGGCGGCGCGGGGCCTCTCCGTCACCGGCGAGGCCTTCTTCAGGAACCTGGTGCTGCACCTCGCCCAGGCGATCGGGGCCGACTATGTGGTGGCGGGAGAGCTCCTGCCGGGCGACTCCCAGGTCCGCAGCCTGGCCTTCTGCCTCGACGGAGCGCTGCAGGAGAACGTCACGTACGGGCTCGCCGGCACCCCCTGCGCCGGCGTCCTCTCGGGCCGCACCTGCGCCTGGAACGGCGGCGTGCAGGAGGCCTTCCCGGCGGACGCCATGCTCGGCGACCTGGGCGCGCACGCCTACGTCGGCACCCCGCTCCGGGACACCGCCGGGAAGCCGGTCGGGCTCCTCGCCGCGCTCTTCCGCCGGCCGCAGCCCGACTTCGCCACCGCGAGCGCCCTCCTCGAGATCTTCGCGGCGCGCGCCGGCGCCGAGCTGCAGCGGCAGCAGCACGAGCGCGAGTCGGTGGCCGCGCGGGAGCGGCTCGCGCTGGCGCTCTGGAGCAGCGATCTCACCTTCTGGGACTGGGATCTCCGGGCCGGGCGGGCGGTGGTGGACGACCGCTGGGCGCGGATGCTGGGGTTCGAGCCGGACGAGCTGCAGCCCGACTGGTCGGTGCTGGTGGGGCGGGCCCACCCCGAGGACCGGGAGCACCTGCTCCGCACCACCCGCGAGCAGCTCGCCCACGGGCCGCACCTCGACGTCACCTACCGCCTGCAGGCGAAGGACGGCAGCTGGGTCTGGGTGCGCAGCCGGGCCAAGGTGGTCGAGCGGGACGCGCGCGGCGAGCCCCTGCGGGTGGTCGGCACGAACCGCGACGTCACCGCCGAGAAGCGGCTCGAGGAGCAGCTGCTCCACTCGCAGAAGATGGAGGCGGTGGGCCAGCTCGCCGGCGGGGTGGCCCACGACTTCAACAACCTGCTCACCTCCATCCTCTCCGCCGCCGAGTTCGCGGCCGAGTCGCTCCCGGCCGGCGCGCCGGCGCTCGAGGACATCGCCATCGTCCGCGAGGCCGGGCAGCGCGCCGCCCAGCTCACCCGGCAGCTGCTCGCCTTCGCGCGCCGCCAGCCGCTGGAGCCGCAGGTGGTGGACCTGCGCGCGTCGCTCGTCGCCACCGAGAAGCTCCTGCGCCGCATGCTCGGCGAGGACGTGGAGCTGGTGGTCTGGCCCGACGCCGAGCTCTGGCCGGTCCGGCTCGATCCGGCCCAGTTCCAGCAGGTGATCGTCAACCTGGCGGTGAACGCCCGGGCGGCCATGCCGGGGGGCGGCCAGCTCACGGTGGAGGCGCACGACGCCACGCTCGACGCCGCCGCCGCGGCGGCGCTCGACCTCGCCCCCGGAGACTACGTCCACGTGCTCGTGACCGACACCGGCCACGGCATGGCGCCCGAGGTGCTGGAGCGGGTCTTCGAGCCCTTCTTCACCACCCGCGAGCCGGGGAAGGGGACCGGCCTCGGCCTCGCCTCGGCCTACGGGACGGTGGCCCAGGCCGGGGGCCAGCTGCGGGCCGAGAGCGCCCCCGGGGTCGGCTCGGTCTTCCACATCTACCTGCCGCGCTGCCACGAGACGCCGCCGGCCGCCTCCGCCCCGCCGCCCGCCGAGCCCGGGGCCCGCGGCGGCGGCGAGACGGTGCTCCTGGTGGAGGACGACCCGCTCGTCCTGCAGGTGAACGGGCGGGGGCTGCAGGCGCGCGGCTACCGCGTCCTGCCCTGCCGCGATCCGGAGGAGGCGCTCGCGCGCGCCGCCGAGGCCGGTCCCATCGACCTGCTGGTCACCGACGTGGTCATGCCGCGCCTCTCCGGGCCGGACCTGGCGCGGCGCGTGGGTGAGGCGCGGCGCGGGCTGCGGGTGCTCTTCGTCTCGGGCTACAGCGGCGGGCGGCTCGCCGGCAGCGCCCGGCGCCGCTTCCTCGCGAAGCCCTTCACGCCCGACGAGCTGGCGGAGCGCGTGCGCGAGGCCCTCGACGGGCCGCCCTGAGACGGCGAAGGGCCCGGCCGCGCGCGGCGACCGGGCCCTCCCGTCTCACGCGTCGGGGCGGACGGCTACTTCTGGCCCTTCAGCTCCTTCACGATCCGGCCGGCCCCGTAGATCCTGTCGAGCGCCTCGACGAGCGCGCTCGAGTGGACCGCGACCGCCCGGTTCACCGCCGGATCGAAGCCGTAGTCGCCGCCGAGCGACTGGATGTTGCCGTCGAAGATGAGGCCGACGATCTGGCCGTTCCGGTCGATCACCGGCGACCCGGAGTTTCCGCCGATGATGTCGTTGGTGGTCGCCATGTCGAAGGACGTGGCGAGGTTGAGCCGCGGCTTCGCGTCGAGCCAGCTCTTCGGCAGCGCGAACGGATCGCGCCCGGTCGCCCGGTCGAAGGCGCCGCCGATGGTGGTGAGCGGCTTCACGTACTTGCCGTTCTCCTGGTAGCCCTTCACCGAGCCGTACGAGAGCCGGAGCGTGAAGGTGGCGTCGGGGTAGGTGCTCGTCCCCTCGATCTCGAAGCGGGCGCGGGCGACGATCTCGTCGTTCTTCTTCTGCACCGCCTCCACCTCGTCCTCGTACCTCTTCCGGATGGCGCGGCCATCGGGGTCCACGAACCGGGCGAACTCGATCATCGGGTCCTTGGACGCGTCCACCGCCGCCTTGCCGCCCTCCCAGAGATGCTTGCGCAGCGCCGGGTCGGCGAGCTTCGTGCCCTTCACGAGCTCGGTGGCGAGCTCCTCGGGGGACTTCTTGCCGAGGACCTTCTTCACGAACGGATCGTCGGCGCCCAGGTTCTCGCGGAGCTTGGTGAGCGAGAAGGTGAGCTCGAAGACCTCGAACTCGGGGTAGATGGGGGCGGTCGAGAAGAGCGCTTGGGTGACCGCCGGCAGGGCCGACTCACGGAACTCGCGGAGCCGCTTCTCGTTGGGCTTGGTGCGCTCCTCGCCGCCGCGGACCAGCGCCCGGGCGTGGTGGAAGAGCTCGCCCTGGAACCCGCCGCCCTGCTCGATGTAGCGCAGCGGCTTGCGGATCTCCTTGAGGGTGGCCTGGCTGCGGGCGACCGCGTCGAAGGCCGGCAGGAACTGCTTCGCCTTCTGCGGGTCCTGGCCCAGCTTCGCCTTGAGGGCGTCCTCGTCCTTCACCTTCGACTGGAAGAAGGCCTTGTCGGTGAGGGCCTCGAAGCGCCCCTTGAGCGCCTTGATGCCGTTCTCGACGTAGAAGAGGGTGGCGTTCGAGTGGCGGGCCTCCTCGGGGCCGCGCTTCTGGTACTGCGTGAGCTGGCCGCGGAGCTCGGAGAGGCTGAAGAGCCGCTCCGGCAGGGCCACGTCGCGCTGGTACTCGAGCTCGGAGATGGTGAGCTGGCGCGACGTGCCGCCCGGGTGGCCGGAGACGAAGGTGAGGTCGCCCTCCTTCACGCCGGCCGGGGACCACTTGAAGTAGTCCTTCATCTGCGCCGGCTTGCCGCCGTCGTAGACGCGGATGAAGGAGACGTCGAGGTCGTACCGCGGGAACATGAAGTTGTCGGGGTCGCCGCCGAAGAAGGCGATGGCGAACTCGGGCGCGAAGACGAGCCGGACGTCCTGGAAGCGCCGGTACTTGTAAAGGTTGTAGACGCCGCCGTGGTACAGCGTCACCACCTCGCACCGGAGCGCGTCGGAGGTCTGGCAGGCCTTCTCCAGCCGCGCCATCGCGCCCTTCTGGGCCTCGAAGTACTGCTGCCCCTCGAGCCCGGCGGTGGCCTTGTTCATCTCGGCCGTCACGTCGGTGATCTCGACGAGCTGGTTCACCTCGATCTCGGGGCACTTCACCTCGTCCTGGAGCGTCTTCGCGTAGAAGCCGCTCTTCACGAAGTCCTTCTCGCCGGTCGAGAGCTGCTCGATGCAGCTGTGGGCGCAGTGGTGGTTCGTCATCACCAGGCCGTCCGGCGAGACGAAGCTCGCCGAGCAGCCGCCGGCGAGCCGCGCCGAGGAGAGCTGGGCGTGCTTCAGCCACTCCGGCGAGGGCCGGAAGCCGTAGGCCTGCTCCACCTTCTGAGAAGGGAAGTTGTTGTAGGTCCACATGCCCTCGTCGGCGCGCGCGGCGAGCGGCGCGAGCGCGAGAGCGGCGAGAGCGGCCAGCTTTCTCATGTCGGCTCCTGGGTGAGGTCGGGCCCCCCGAGACTCGGGCTCCGGGCCGGAGGGGACGTAAGCGAACGAGCATGCTCGCGCCTGCCCGATTCCAGAGTCAAGGGAAAGCCTGAACGGGTTCGCCGCGCCCGCGGCCGCGATCCGGCCCCGCCGGGCGAGGGAGCGGCGAGGGGCCGTCCTTATCGTTGGGCCATGGCCATCTCCTTCGAGACCGACCCGTCGCGCTACCGCCACTGGCGCCTCGCGCTCGAGGGTCCGGTGGCCCGGCTCGGCATGGACGTGCGCGAGGACGCCGGCCTCGAGCCCGGCTACGCGCTCAAGCTCAACAGCTACGACCTCGGCGTGGACCTGGAGCTCGCCGACGCCCTCCAGCGCCTCCGCTTCGAGCACCCCGAGGTGAAGGTGCTGGTGGTCGAGAGCCTCAAGGACAGGGTCTTCTGCGCCGGCGCCAACATCGGGATGCTCGGCCGCGCGTCGCACCCCTTCAAGGTGAACTTCTGCAAGGAGACCAACGAGACCCGGCTCGCCCTCGAGGACGCGAGCGCCTGCTCGGGGCTCCGCTCGCTCGCCGCCCTCGGCGGCACCTGCGCCGGCGGCGGCTACGAGCTCGCCCTCGCCTGCGACCGGATCCTGCTCGTGGACGACGCCTCGAGCGCGGTCTCGCTCCCCGAGGTGTCGCTGCTCGGGGTGCTGCCCGGGACGGGCGGGCTCACGCGGCTCGTGGACAAGCGGCGCGTCCGGCGCGACCTCGCCGACGCCTTCGCCACCTCCGGCGAGGGGGTGAAGGGGAAGCGCGCCCTGGAGTGGCGGCTCGTGGACGAGCTCGTGCCGCGCTCGCGCTGGGCGGCCCGGGTGGCCGAGGCGGCCGCGGAGCTGGCGGCCACGAGCGATCGGCCGGGCGGCCCCGGCGTGCCGCTGCCGCCGCTCGCGCCGGAGGTCTCGGAGCGCGAGGTCCGGTACCGGTTCGTCACGCTGCGGCTCGAGCCGGGCGGCCGGGCGGCGGGCCTGACGGTCCGGGCGCCCGAGGGGGACGAGCCGCGCGGCGGCCCGGCGCTCCTCGCCGCCGGGGCCGCGGCCTGGGCGCTGCGCGCCTTCCGCGAGCTCGACGACGCGCTGCTGCGGCTGCGCTTCCACCACCCCGAGGCGGGCACGGTCCTGCTCCGGGCCGAGGGCGACCCCGCCCGCGTGCTCGCCGCCGACGCGGGGCTCCTCGCCGCCCGGGATCACTGGCTCGGCCGCGAGGTGCTGGCGCACGTGAAGCGGGTGCTGAAGCGGCTCGACGCCACCGCCCGGACCTTCTTCGCGCTCGTCGAGCCCGGCTCCGCCTTCGCCGGGTCGCTCCTCGAGCTCGCCCTGGCCGCCGACCGGCAGTACGCGCTCGACGACCCCCAGGGCCGGTCGGCGCTCTGGCCGGGGCCGATGAACGCCGGGCCGCTCCCGGCCGCGAGCGGCCTCACCCGGCTCGAGGCCCGCTTCCTCGGCGAGCCGGGCCAGGCCGCCCGGATCGCGGCGATGACCGGGCCCATCCCGGCCCGCGCCGCCCTCGACCTCGGCCTCGTCACCTTCGCCCCCGACGAGCTCGACTGGGACGACGAGGTGCGGGTCGCGATCGAGGAGCGGGCGAGCCAGAGCCCGGACGCGCTCACCGGCCTCGAGCAGAACCTGCGCGCCGTCGGCCCCGAGACCATGGAGACGCGGATCTTCGGCCGGCTCTCGGCCTGGCAGAACTGGATCTTCACCCGGCCGAGCGCCACCGGGGAGCGCGGCGCGCTCACGCTCTACGGCAAGGCCGGGCAGCGACCGGAGTTCGATCCGCGGAGGACCTGACCGATGCCCCACCTCTCGGACGAGGCCATCCCCAACAACGTGAACCTGGCGGAGGACCGCAAGCTCCAGCGGGCGCTCGAGGCGTGGCAGCCCGACTTCCTGCGCTGGTGGCTGGAGGTCGGGCCGGAGGGCTTCCAGGCCGCCGACGTCTGGCTCCGGACGGCGGTCTCGGTCCGGCCGGAGGGCTGGGCGGTGTACGACTACGTGCGCATGCCCGAGTACCGCTGGGGCGTCTTCCTCGCCGACTCGCCGCCCGACCGGCGGATCGGCTTCGGCGACTTCCTCGGCGAGCCCGCCTGGCAGGAGGTGCCGGGCGAGCACCGGACCACGCTGCGGCGCCTGGTGGTGACGCAGGGGGACACCGAGCCCGCGTCGGTGGAGCAGCAGCGGATGCTCGGCCACACCTGCCCGTCGCTCTACGACCTGCGCAACCTCTTCCAGGTGAACGTGGAGGAGGGGCGGCACCTCTGGGCCATGGTCTACCTGCTCCACCGCTTCTTCGGCCGCGACGGGCGGGAGGAGGCGGAGGCGCTGCTGGCGCGCCGCTCCGGCGACGCCGACCGGCCGCGGATCCTGGGGGCGTTCAACGAGCCCATCCGGGACTGGCTCGACTTCTTCATGTTCACCACCTTCACCGACCGGGACGGCAAGTACCAGCTGCTGGCCCTCGCCGAGTCGGGCTTCGATCCGCTCTCGCGCACCACCCGCTTCATGCTCACGGAGGAGGCGCACCACATGTTCGTGGGGGAGAGCGGCGTGGCGCGGGTGGTGAAGCGCAGCGCCGAGCTCACGCGCGACCTCGGCGATCCGCGCCGCGGCGGGGGGATCGAGCTGCCGCTGCTGCAGAAGTACCTGAACCTCTGGTTCTCGCTCTCGCTCGACCTCTTCGGCGGCGAGGTCTCCACCAACGCGGCCGCGTTCTTCGGCGCCGGGCTGAAGGGGCGGGCGCACGAGGAGCGCTTCGCCGACCACCGGGCCCTCGACGCGGCCTACCCGCTCGACCTCCCCGACGCCGCCGGCGCGCTCCGGCGCGAGGAGGTGCCGCTGCGCAACGCCATGAACGAGGTGCTGCGCGACGCCTACGTGGAGGACTGCGAGCGGGCGGTGGCGCGCTGGAACCGGCACCTCGCCGCGGCGGGGCTCCCGGACCGGCTGCGGCTCCCGTCGCGCCGCTTCCACCGGCAGCAGGGGGCGTTCGCCGGGCACCGCTTCGATCCCGACGGGCGGCCGCTCACCGAGGACGAGTGGGCGCGGCGGTCCGCCGCCTGGCTGCCCTCGGCCGAGGAGCGGGCCTACGTGAAGAGCCTGCAGGCGCGCCCGGTGACCCGGCCGGGCGAGATGGCCGCCTGGATCGCGGCGCCGCCGAAGGGGATCGAGGGCAAGCCGCTCGAGTTCGAGTACGTGCGCACGGAGGCGTGATGCCGGTGACCAACGCGCAGTCGGGGACGCGGGTGGACGAGGTGGCGGAGGGCATCTACCGGATCAGCACGCCGGTGCCGCCCACCGTCATCCCCGGGGGCTTCTCCTTCAACCAGTACCTCGTCGTGGACGACGAGCCCTTGCTCTTCCACACCGGCCCGCGCCGGATGTTCCCGCTGGTGCGCGAGGCGATCGCGTCGGTGCTGCCGGTCGAGCGCCTGCGCCACCTCGCCTTCTCGCACTTCGAGTCGGACGAGTGCGGCGCGGTGAACGACCTCCTCGCCGCCGCCCCCGCGGCCGCCCCGGTCTGCGGGCGGATCAACGCCATGATCAACGCCGACGCCTGGGACCGGCCCCCGCGCGCGCTCTCCGACGGCGAGACCCTCTCCCTCGGGCGCCACCGCGTCACCTGGCGCGACACCCCGCACCTGCCGCACGGCTGGGAGTGCGGCTACCTCCACGAGGAGACCACGCGGACCCTCCTCTGCGGCGACCTCTTCACGCAGGGCGGCGAGGGGGGCGCGCCGCTCACGCGGGAGGACGTGCTCGGCCCGAGCGAGGCCCTGCGCGCCCGGCTCGACTACTTCTCGCACGGCCGGGACGCGGGCGCGCTCCTGGAGCGGCTCGCCGGGCACGCGCCGCGGACGCTCGCCTGCATGCACGGCAGCGCGTGGGAGGGCGACGGGGCCGCCCTCCTGCGCGAGCTCGCCGTGGCGCTGGCGCGCTGAGCGGCGGCTGGCGGGCCCCCCGGCGCCGTGGTACGCGAGCGGACCGATGCTCTCGCGCCGCACCGCCTGGGACCTCGCCGGAAACCGGCTCTCGAGCCGGCTCGAGGCGCTCCGCGCCGCGGGCCGCCCGCTCCTCGACCTCTCCGAGGCGAACCCCACCCGCTGCGGGCTCGGCTGGTCCGCCGCCGAGCTCGGCGCGGCGCTCGCCGACCCGCGGGTGTCCGACTACGAGCCCACGCCGCAGGGGCTGCCGGCGGCGCGCGAGGCGGTGGCGGCCTACCTCGCCGGTCACGGCGCCGCGGTCCCGCCGGAGCGGATCCTGCTCACCTCGTCCACCAGCGAGGCCTACGCGCTCCTCTTCAAGCTCCTCTGCGATCCGGGGGACGAGGTGCTGGTCCCGTCC
The DNA here is from genome assembly GCF_023169965.1 of Anaeromyxobacter paludicola. NCBI lineage: Bacteria > Pseudomonadati > Myxococcota > Myxococcia > Myxococcales > Anaeromyxobacteraceae > Anaeromyxobacter > Anaeromyxobacter paludicola. The sequence goes on from NZ_AP025592.1 coordinate 4,289,636, forward strand.
CCGAGCTACCCGCTGCTCGACCTCCTCGCCGGGCTCGAGTCGGTGGCCCTGCGCCGCTATCCCCTGCGCTACGACGGCGAGTGGCACCTCGATCGGGCGGCGCTCGCGGCGGCGGTGGGGCCGCGCACCCGGGCCGTGGTGGCGGTGAGCCCATCCAACCCGACGGGCTGGCTGCTCGACGCCGGCGACCTCGCGTTCCTGGAGGCGCTCGCCGGCGAGCGGGGGCTGGCGCTCCTCGGCGACGAGGTCTTCGCCGACACCGCGCTCGCGCCGCGCGCCAGCGCCGCCGGCGCGCGGGGCTGCCTCGCCTTCCACCTCTCCGGGCTCTCCAAGGTGTGCGGGCTGCCGCAGCTCAAGGCGGGGTGGATCGCGGCCGCCGGCCCCGAGCCGCTGGTCGCGCCGGCGCTCGCCCGGCTCGAGGTGGTGGCCGACACCTGGCTCTCGGTCTCCGGGCCGGCCCAGCTCGCCCTCCCGGCGCTGCTCGGGCGCCGCGAGCGCTTCCTCGGGCCGCTGCGCGAGCGGCTCGGGCAGAACCGGCGCGCGCTCGCGTCCGAGGCGGAGGGGGCCCCCTTCGACCTGCTCCGGAGCGGGGGAGGGTGGTCGGCGGTGCTGCGGCTCGGCGAGGCGGTGGACGAGGAGGCGCTCTGCCTCGCGCTGCTGGAGGACGGCGTGGTGGCGCAGCCCGGCTTCTTCTACGACTTCGAGCGCAACGGACACCTCGTGATATCGCTCCTCCCGGAGCCCGGCCGTTTCAAGGACGGGATCTCGCGGATCGGCGCGCGGCTGCGCTATAAACGGGCTCAATGAACCGGCTCAAGATCTGGGTCCTCACGCTGCTCGCGGTCGGTGCCGGGCTGGCCGGCCTCTTCTTCCTGACCGGCAACGCCGTCGAGCGCGCGCAGGCCGAGCAGGACGCCCGCCTCTCGGCCGCCGCGGCCCATCTCGACGCCCGCGTCCAGCTCCTCTCCCGGCAGGCCACCGAGGTCGCCGAGGCGGCGGCCCGCGCCGACGCCGTGAAGGCCGCCCCGCCGGACGGCGCCGGGTTCGGCCTGGCCGCGCAGGCCGCCCTCGAGGCCGCGCTGAAGGGCGCCGGGCTCGACGCCTCCCGCGCCCTCGCCGGCTACGCCCAGGGGCAGACCGCGCGCGTGGACGCCGCGGGAAAGCCGCTCGACCCCAAGGACCCGCCGGCGCAGCGCGCCGTCGAGGCGGCCGCGGGGACCGCTCAGAAGGGGTTCGTGCGCACCGCCGATGGGGTCTGGTACGCCGTCGCCCTCCCGGCCGGCCCCGGCGCGGCGCTGGTCGTCGGCCTCCCGCTCGACGCCGCCTTCGCGAAGGCGTTCCGGGCCGAGAGCGGGGCGGAGCTCCTCGTCTCCGCCGACGTGAAGCGGACCGTGAGCTCGCTGCCCGCGGCCGAGTCGCCGCAGCTCTTCGCCCTGCCGCGGACGGCCGGCGCGGCGCCCACCGGCGTCGGCCGGCTCGCGCCGGCGCAGGTGGCCGGCGTCCCCGCCCCGCTCCTGCTGGCCTCGGCGCCGGCCTGGCGGGCGCGGGTCGAGAAGCTCGGCGCGAGCGGCGCCGCCGTGGTCCTGGCCGTGCCCACCGCCCCCGCGCTCTCCGGCCTGGTCCCGTTCCAGTACGCGGCCCTCGTCGCGCTCGCGCTCCTGCTCCTCGTCGGCCTCGTGCTCGGGGCCACCGCCCACGACGGGCCGCGCATGCCGCGCGACCTGCTGGCCGCCGCGGAGAAGGTGGGGCAGGGCGACTACACCGCGCGGGCCCCCATCGTCTCCGGCCCGCTCGGCACGGTCGCCCAGGCCATGAACCGCGCCTCGCAGGCCGCGCTGGCCATGCAGGCCATCAGCCGCGAGGAGCCGCCTTCGCAGCTCGCGCCCGCGCCGCCGCCCGCTCCCGCGCGCCCGGGGGCCGCGGAGGAGCCGGCGCCGCAGCCGCCCGCCGCCTCGGTGCTCCCGCCGGAGCCCGCGCCCGCCGCGGCGCCGTTCGCGCCCGAGAGCCCCGAGCCCGGCCTGTTCGCCGAGCCCGGGAGCCACGCCGCCGCCGCGCCGCCGCCGCCCGAGCCGCCGCCGGCCCCGGCCGCGGTTCCCTACGAGCCGGCGCCCGCGCCGTACCGCCCGGCCGCCTTCGAGCCGCCGCCGCCCTACGAGCCGCCCGCGCCGCCGCCCTACGAGGCGAGCGCGCCGTCCGCCCCGTGGAGCGCGCCCGTCGAGCCCGCGCCGGAGGCCGTGCCGCTCCCGCCGCCGCGCGCCGACACCATCACCGGGGCGACCAACCTCACGACGCCCACGCGCGAGCTGATGCTGCAGGGCATGGCCGCCGCCGCCGAGCAGAGCGCCCCGCCGCCCGCCCCGACCGGCGAGGAGGCGGCCTGGCGCGACGTTTTCTCGCACTTCCTCGACGCCCGCACCCGCAGCGGGGAGGGGACCGCCGGCCTGACCTGGGAGAAGTTCCAGGCCAAGCTCCAGAAGAACAAGGAGCAGCTGCAGCAGAAGTACGGCTGCCGCGACGTGCGCTTCTCTGTCTACCTGAAGGAAGGGCGCGCGGCCCTCAAGGCCACGCCGGTCAAGTAGCCGAACCTCATGGACGAGCCGGTCGTCTCCATCCGCGGCGTCGCGAAGCGCTTCGGCGCCTTCACCGCGCTCGGGGGCGTGGATCTCGACGTGCGCCGGGGCGAGATCTTCGCGCTCCTGGGGCCCAACGGCGCCGGGAAGACCACGCTCATCAGCATCGTGGCCGGGCTGCTGCGCGCGAGCGCCGGCACCGTCCGCGTGCTCGGCCGCGACGTGGTGGCCGACTACCGGTACACCCGCCGCCACGTGGGGCTCGTCCCGCAGGAGATCAACTTCGACCCGTTCTTCACGGTCGAGGAGGCGCTCCGGATCCAGGCCGGCTACTTCGGCGTGACGCTGGCGCCGGAGCGGCTCGAGGAGATCCTGGTCGCGCTCGACCTGGTCGCGAAGCGGCACGTGAACGCGCGCGCCCTCTCGGGCGGCATGAAGCGGCGCCTCCTCATCGGGAAGGCGCTGGTCCACGCGCCCGAGGTGCTCTTCCTCGACGAGCCGACCGCCGGGGTGGACGTGGAGCTCCGGCAGCAGCTCTGGCGCTACGTCCGCACCCTGCAGTCGCGCGGGACCACCATCGTGCTCACGACCCACTACCTCGAGGAGGCGGAGGAGCTGGCCGACCGGGTCGGGATCATCGACCGGGGGCGGCTGCTGCTCGTGGAGGACAAGGCCGAGGTGCTCCGCCGCTACGCCAAGAAGACGCTCCGCGCCACCCTGGCCGCGCCGCTCGCCGCGGTCCCGCCCGCGCTCGCCGGCATGGGCGCGCGGCTCGAGGACGGCGGGAGGATCCTCGCCATCGACGCCGAGCCCGGCGCGTCCTTCGGGCGGGCGGTGGCGGCGGTGGCCGCCGCGGGGCTCGCGGTCGAGGACGTGGAGACCCAGCGCATGCGGCTCGAGGACGTGTTCGTCACCCTGCTCCGGAGCGATCGGTCGTGATCGGGCTCGGGCTGCGGACGCTGCTCGCGAAGGAGGTGCGCCGGTTCCTGCGGGTGCCGGGGCAGACCATCCTCTCGCCGATCATCACCACCACCCTCTACTTCGTGGTGTTCGGCTGGTCCCTCGGCAGCCGGCTCAAGGAGGTGGAGGGGGTGCCGTACGCCCGCTTCATCGTGCCGGGCCTGGTGACGCTGGGCGTGATCTCGAACGCCTACCTGAACAGCGCCTCGTCGATGTTCGTGATGAAGCTGCAGGGCACCATCACCGACCTGCTGGTCTCGCCGCTCTCGTACGGCGAGGTGCTGGCGGGCTTCGTGGGCGCGGCGGTGCTCCGCGGGTTGCTCGTCGGGCTGCTGATGTGGGGCGTGGCGGGGGTCTTCACCGGCTTCGGGATGGCCCACCCGGTCGAGGCGGCGGTCCTCCTCCTCCTCATCGCCATCGCCTTCTCCGCGCTCGGCTTCATCACCGCCGTGTGGGCGACCTCGTTCGAGCAGATCAACTTCTTCCCGACCTTCATCATCACGCCGCTCACGTTCCTGGGCGGCGTCTTCTACTCCGCGAGGATGCTGTCGCCGGGGCTCCGGCGCTTCACGCTCCTGAACCCGATCTTCTACCTCGTGGACGGGGTCCGGCACGGCATGCTGGGCCTCTCCGACGCCCCCGGCGCGGCGGGGCTGGGGATCGCGCTCCTGCTCTGCCTCGTGTCGCTCGGCGTGAGCTGGTGGATGCTGCGGACGGGCTACAAGCTGCGCGGCTAGCACGCGCGCTGCGAGGCTTCTTCCGCTTCCGCCACCTCGAGCCTTCGCCCCTCACGCCCAGGCTTCGGCTCACCGTTCCGCAGGAACGCGGCACGCTGACCGAGCGCGCCACTCCCTTGCGCAGGCACGAGGCACTCCCTCCCGGCAGGCCCCGAGGCACTCCCTCCCGCAGGCACGCGGCACTCCCTCCCGGCAAGGCCCCGAGGCACTCCCTCCCGCAGGCGCGCGGCATTCCCACCTCGGCAGGCCCCGAGGCACTCCCTCCCCGCTCGGGCGGGGAGGGCAGGGGAGGGGCGGCCAGCGGTGCAGCGCGCCTCCTTTGCACCACGCTCTCAGCTCGCGCCGCGGGGCCGCCGGGAGCCCACCGCTGCGGTGCTCGCTCCGGCGGCTCCGCCGGTCGCGGTTCGTCGAGCGGCGCCGTGGGCGCAGAGCGCTCGACCCCGCTGCCGTGCCGATCTGGCTAGGGTTGGCGGCTCCGGCTGTGGCGTTGCACGGGGGAGCGGCGCTTCCATCGTGTCACGCGGTCCGATGCCGGCGGGCGGCCCGCCTGCGCTGCGCGCCTCGGGAGGGCTCCCGGCGGCCTTTGGTGCGGCGCTGATCGCCCTGGCGGCCCATGCCCGCTCGCCGACACTGGCGCGGAGCGAAGCGCCGGGGTGGGCGGAGGGCGCCTTGCGAAGCGCCGCCCTGAGTCCCTCGTGTGCCGGGGCCGCGCCCGTCGTGCCTCGTGAGCGCGCCGAGGACTGCCCGACGACGACCGGCGCACAGCGCCGGGCGGCGGAGTCCCGCAGGCGCGCACGCGCTCCACCCAGTCTGCGCGGACCGCCCGTGTCGAGCCCAGCCGGCGCGGAACTCAGCGCCCGGAGCACACCCCGGCGCGTGAGCGCAGCCGCGCGTGCTTCAGCGACCGGAAGCAGCGGAGCCGTGGCGCCCGTTTCCTCCCGGCGCGCTGAAGGAAACAGCAGTGAACTGTGGGAGCAAAAGCCTTTCGCCGTGCCGATCGCTCTCGGCTCGCGTGTGGCGGGCCCCGAACAGCACCGTCTCCGCGTACGCCACGCAGTCGCGCATCCGCGCGGCGCGGCGCGAGCGCCCCCGACCCGA